>JASJCT010000035.1 GCA_030065855.1 Myxococcota bacterium | reverse complement strand
CAATTGAAAATCCCCCTGCCCCCTTTTTCAAGGGGGATTCTTTTCTGGCGATCCTACGCTATAAAAACACCCAAAAATCCTTAACCGAATGCCATTGCCCTTTGCCAAAGGGGGAGGTCTTTTACCCGACATCGAAGACTGGACAGAACACTAGACGCCAAGGGGCTTGTTGCCCTGTGGCGGGAGGCGTTACATTTGGATTAAGCCGATTAGCCTTTGACAGCAGGCTGGTGGTCTCCGGATGGCGAACACGGAACAGACACTGCTTGGATATCCTCGGGCGCAGGTTTTACATCCAAAAAGAGATTCGTGAGGTCGTCATCATCTAAGGTCTCCTTGTCGAGTAGCATGCGGGAGCTCCGCTCCAATAATTCGCGATTATCTTTCAGGATCTGGACTGCGCGCTCGAACGCGGTGAGAACGTTCTTGCGTACAGCGCAATCGATCTCGCGAGCCGTGTCGTCACCATACTGCCTCTGGGGTTGTATCTCTCCTCCTGGTCCGAGGAAGGAACCGCGATCCTTATCGAACGCGACGTGCCCCAATTGAGGCTCCATCGCGTACTTGGTCACGATGCTGCGGGCAATATCGGCGATCTTGCTCAAATCGTCGGCAGCGCCTGTTGAGAAGTGGGAGAAGACAATATACTCGGCGGCGCGGCCTCCCATGAGGACGGCCATGCGGTTTTCAAGCTCCGCGCGGGTCATCAGATAGCGATCCTCGGTAGGCCTTTGAATCGTGTAGCCCAGAGCTCCGATTCCTCGGGGGATAATCGATACCTTATGCACTGGATCAGATCCAGATATGGCAGCTGCTACGAGCGCATGCCCCATCTCGTGGTATGCAACGATTTCCCGTTCCAGCGGGTTGAGCAGTCGATTCTTGCGCTCGAGTCCGGCGATGATGCGTTCGACACCTGTATTGAAATCCGCTAGGGAAATACCGCTTGCCCCTCTCCTAGTCGCAGCCAGGGCGGCCTCATTGACCAGGTTTTCCAAATCCGCGCCGGTGAATCCGGGCGTCAGGGCGGCCACCTTCTCCAAATCCACGTCTGCATCCAGGGTGACGTTCTTGATATGCACCTTGAGTATGGCGATCCGGCCCGTCTTGTCGGGACGGTCAACGAGCACTTGTCGGTCAAAGCGGCCCGCCCTCAACAGAGCTGGATCGAGGACCTCTGGACGGTTGGTGGCGGCCAAAAGCACGATACCGCCGGTGGGGTCGAAACCGTCCATTTCCACCAGTAGCTGATTAAGGGTCTGTTCTTTCTCGTCATGTCCACCGGCATAGGGTGACGCGCCGCGCGCCCGACCCATGGCATCGAGTTCGTCGATGAAGATGATGGCCGGTGCCTTACCCCGAGCCTGCTCGAAGAGATCGCGTACTCTGGCCGCGCCCACTCCGACGAACATCTCGACAAAATCAGAGCCGGAAATCGAGAAGAACGGTACCGCTGCCTCTCCGGCCACGGCGCGAGCCAGTAGTGTTTTTCCGGTACCGGGCGGGCCGACCAGCAGAATCCCCTTGGGCATTCGGGCGCCGAGACGACTATACTGGTCTGGATTCTTGAGAAACGCCACGGTTTCCGCAAGCTCTGCCTTGGCCTCCTCGATACCGGCCACATCGTCAAACGTGGTTTTGGTATCGGTCTCGACATAAACCTTGGCCTTGCTCTTGCCGATCGACATCATGCCCCCGCCGCCTCCCATCCGTTCGGCCGCTCGTCGAATGATGAACAGCCAAATACCGACAAAGAGCAGCACTGGAACAATCCAAGAGAGCAAAGTAGCCAAAAACTGGCTCTCGACCTTGCCTGAAAACTTCACACCGTATTTGTGGAGATCCTCGGCCAACCCGGTATCTACTCTTGTGGTGTGGAAGTGCCTATTGCCCGTTGCGTCGGGTTGCTTTAGCTCGCCGCGAATCTCGTTCTGGCCAATGACAATTTCCTCAACCTTGCCTTCACGGACGAGAGTCTTGAATTCGCTGTAGGGTAAGGGGGTGACCGCATTGTAGCCGCTCCACATATCGTGCAATAGGATGACCCCGATTATGGCTAAAAATATGTAGCCGATGTTGATTTTGGTAGTTTTGTTCATTTGACTAAATCGGCCTCCTCACCGGGTACAAATAATGCGATAGAAAACATGTATCACAGCAAAAATCAACGGCGCTGATAAGGTTAATTCGGCAAAGACTACCAACGATGTAGAAACCGAAGACAGATTGTCAAGATATCTGGAAGTGGGCATGATTGAACTTGCTGAATCGAAGGGAGAAGGCGGACAGACGAACGGTAATCGCCACTGACATCATCCTGCTCATTGTAGTTGATTCGGCTGCGGGTTGCTGTTTCAGCGCCTTCGCCAACCGGTGATCCTGGGTTACATCGCCGCCGGCATCATCTTGGGACCGCATACGGGAGGCATCACTGTCTCCAACATCCAAGATATCGAGAAACTTGCCTAAATAGGTGTGGCGTTGCTGCACTTTCCGATGCCGATAACCGAGATACAGAGGCAGATGGAGCCAAATCAAGTAATCCATAACTGGGTTGGATTCTGCTGCATGCCCTGTGAGCACCCAAATCAGGGTCATCACACCGTCGAGGACGCTCAGGATAAACACGGCTGCGATGACTCCCTCAAGCCACTTGAATTGTTCGGGTTTTCCGATGTCGATCTTTGCCCTATATCGCATCGCTCAATTTGACTAAAGAACCGCATCACTTTGCGGTAGTTTGGTCAGTATAATCGTGAACAATACCCGCTTATAGACATCAATAAGAGTAGTCACAGATGCGATTAAGTAAATGGCCGGCAGAAAAAAATTAGCATCAGAAATTCGAATTTTTTTTGCTCAAATTCTCTTGACCGATGCGCGGTGGTGAACACTTTGCGAGCATAGACAGCGTAATAAGCGCCAAAACAGAAGCAGATCGAAGATGAAATACCGGCGTAAGGCTTAAGCCTCGCCAATATAAAAGGAGGTAAAGTCATGCTAGTAAGATGGGGTTCGAGAGTGCCAAGTGTCTGGAACGAAATGTCACGTCTGAGCAGGGAAATGGACCGGCTGTTCGGCGAGGTGAGCGCCACGCAAAGGACCGGTGTGTTTCCTCCGCTCAACATTTACGATGATGGAGAAAGTCTTGTCGTGAAAGCCGAGGTGCCGGGAATTGATCCTGCGGATCTGGAGATCAATGCCACGGTCAACGCGCTGACCATCAAGGGCGAGCGGAAGCGCCCGACGGCAGACGACAAGGCGAGCTTCCACAGAAGGGAACGCAGCTACGGGACGTTTAGCCGCAGCGTTAATCTACCTCAGGAGATCAATTCGGGAAAAGTTCAAGCGAGCTACAAACACGGCGTTCTGGAGATCATGCTTCCCAAAGCGGAAGAGTCAAAACCGCACAAGATTGAGATTAGGTCTTAATCGGCGACGTTTGTTGAAATGAAGGAGGTAGCGTCATGTCAGACGGCAAAGAAAATAAAGAAATCAGTTTGAGAGAAAAAGAAGAGATTCAAAAGGACAGCGGCGAGCCCACCAAGGAGGGAATATATTTTTCGCCGACGGTCGATATCTACGAGACCGACGATGCCATTACGTTGCTCGCGGACCTTCCCGGTGTAGAGAAAGGCAACCTCGATATCAACGTGGAGGACAGGCAGCTCACCATTACAGGCTCGGTCAACGATCCGGAAAAAGGGCTGCAATCGATCTACACTGAATATGGCATCGGTGGTTATACCCGTAGCTTCAAACTCGGAGACGCCATCGACCCATCCAAAATTAATGCCGCGCTAAAAGACGGCGTGCTAACTCTGGTGCTACCCAAGGCGGAGGCCCTCAAACCCCGCAAGATCGAAATTACCACGTCCTAGATCCCCTCCCCACAGCGCCTGTCCGCATAAAGCGCGCCCCGCCTCGACGCGCTGCGGACAGGTATATGTTCTAAATCATGCAATCCATCCCAATTACTTTCTCACTATAATGCAAAGTGGACGCCACGGACCAAATTAAAAGGCTGATTAGGTTGGCGTTCTCTCAGGATCGGACAGATACCAAAACATTCAAATCCACACCTTTTAGACCCACGTCTTCTAACGAGAGACGCGCTTCAATTCCGTCTTTGACATTAGCGGGCATGGATATTTCAAGCTCCCGCTTACCCTGAACGACGCCTTGTCCTCGGCAGGCACCACAGAGGAACATGCCGACATATCCTGTAGACCCGCATTTGTTGCATCGCTCGCGAATCGGGATCTCCAATGGAAATAGGCCACCGCGGGCAGCCTCTCCGGGTTCAAGGATAATCTCCACATAGAGGTCCTTTCTCCGGGATGCAGTGCGACCAGTTGTAAATGCCCCTGGAAGCCATCCATCCAAAAACTCGTCGATGTCGCTGAAGAGTCCGGGGGCCACATCTTGCATCAGCCTTTGTTTGGGCTCCCTTCTCCGCAGGGGCTCCGCCATCGGTGTACGCTTTGGTCTTAGATCTTTGAGCGGCGGATCGACTCTCCTATTCGCAGCATAGCGCTGTGGTCGATGTTCCAGGGGCAGGGATTGATCATACGTTCGCTTGGCATCCTCGTCGGCCAGGGTTTCATAGGCCTCCTGGATCTCGGCAAATCGTTCGTTCGAGCCGGTCTCAATATCTGGGTGATGTATTCTGACCAGACGCCGATGGGCCTTGCGTATTTGCGAGGGGTCTGCATCTCGCGAGACTCCCAAAACGAGGTAGAAATTTCTCGCCATGGGTCACCTCCGGAAATTTGGCGACACCAGGGTGTTCACAGTTTGATGTGAGTCAAGACCTTGCGACTTTTTTTTTTGATTTAGGTCGACAGTGTCACCCTCCTAAAGCACTGCGTCGAGCGAACAGGGTCTGCCGTTGACCAACGCCGCACTTTGATCTGTCAATTCATACCCGAGACCAGCGGCAAAGTTGCGAACCGTTGATCCGCAAGGGAGGCGTATCTTTTCCCCACCTGGGCTGAACACGACGATTTTGTTGTCATGGACGAGAGAGCGCAATCGGTCTATTCATCATCAGCACCGAGTTTGAGAAACCCGTACAAATCATCGAGTGTACGGGTTATTTCGTCAGGTATCTCGTCGGGCTTCATTTGTTGTGCAATGAGAAAGTATTCATTTTTTTGAATGTTGAGCCCGCTCGCTTTCATGAATCCCGGCAATAGCGTTTTACTTGCCGGAACAGTGTCAATATAGTCATGTTGTTCAAGGGGGTTATCTATGAATGCCGGGGGAAGTTGATTCTCAAGATACTCTCTCACTGGACGCACGGATAGGGGAAATCGGTTCTCGACAAATCTTACCAGCGCTTCAAAATGTACTAGATAATTTTCAATCTCGTAGCGTTTCCATTCCTTGACAACAAGCCTGTCAGCTTTCACCTCGTGTTCCTGAGTCTCTCTGTTATCGCTGTCCAGAATCAGATAGCCCTTGATGTCACTGCGGATTGCTCCCAAAGCGAAGAAGTGCTCCCTCGCTGTTCTAGGTTTCCTCCCTCGCATTGCGTAGTAAAATGGTTTGTTGGAAAACCAATCACGAATGGGATGCTTAAGTGCTTCGGACAGTGCTTTGAGTATGTCAAAATCGCTCTGTGATTCCACGTAGAGTATGAATGGAGAATGGTCCGCGAGTAGTGCCTCGGTGGCGGTGATGCGCTTAAGTGCCTCACGAATTCGAGCTTGTTCGGCTTCCTCTGACAAGTGGTGTGGACGCTCAAAAAAAGAAATAATTGAGCCAATGTCTGATCGGTCTATTAGTATCTCTGAGTGTGTCGAAATAATAAGCTGACAGTGTCGATTACGGGCGGCGTCTCTCAGTCGATCGTGTACTTGCTTCTGCAGTATCACGTGTAAATGTGCGTCCGGTTCATCGAGAAGATAGATAGAAGCCGGTCTTGCGTAAAAAAAGGAGAGCAGCATAAGAACTTGATGAAATCCGCTTCCAGCAGATGCGATGTCAAGCTTGGTCAGTCCACCTTGCCCTCGTCCATCTGGAATGCCAGGCAAATAATCACATACAATAAATGGCCGCCCCTCGTATTCCGGCGAAAGCAGTCGACAGCCAAAGATGGTCTTGATATCACTACAAAGTTCGTCCCACGATTCAGTACTGCTTGTATAGATTTCAAGGAGAAGGTTTCTTAAGATATCGCCGGCTTTCCCCTGGCCCACCAGGAGATTTTGATATGGTCGATCATATCTGGTTTCATCAACACCTATGCCGGAAAAAGGTGGCACGTGCACCACGTTAATATTTCTGATGCGGTTCAAGAGGTCGTCCGTGGATTCGGTTTCTAGTCTTACATATACAATTTCACTCCCTTGGCTTCTGAAGGACACGGGGATATCGACGATTCCTTCCTTGTCCTCCCATTCAACTCTAACCTCGAGAAATCGAGGATAGCCCGCTTTACCTTCAGGGGCCTCGTCCTTGCCCAGCGCAACCGATAAATCAGTCCATAGCAACCTGACATCCCTGAGTGGAATTGCCGTAAAATCCTTTTTGGGGATTGGAACGCCAGTGCGAGTCTGCCCGGTTTTTCCTGTCCGGTTCTCTATCCATTTGTTAATGGCAAGATGCCAAGTTGCAATTGCTTGGAGGAGTGTTGTCTTACCGCTGTTGTTCGGTCCGGCTAAAAGGACATGCTCGGAAAGCTTGAATTCCTCTTGTTTGAACATTTTAAAATGTCTTACCGTAACTTTGCGAATCAAGATCATCTCCTTTGAAGCGGCCCCTATAGTATGTTTAGTCGACCGGGAATTCAAATAATTCTAGTTACTGGAAAGTACAACAGCATAAGTGCACGCACCCTGTGCCAAACGAATGCACCCCACTCCTTGACCACACGCCACTCATGAACACTTTACTTCCAGCAAACGGAATAAGGCAGCGTTTTGATTGTTGTCAACCACAAGGAGGCAGCCATGAAGAGAAAGGAGAGCAATCGAGTTATTAGCCCATGCTTTCGCCGCTGGTCGAGTCGGATCAGGGGACGATTTGCTCCTGCGGGTGTATCGCGGTGGTGGTTGGCTCTATCTAATACTGAAGCTATAGATTTTATCCGTGATCGATAGGAGGTGAGACATGATCACAATACCGTACAAACGACATAACACCGGCATAATCGCCATTTTGCTAGTAACCCTCGTTGCAACCATTGCGTCCTGCCAAGGGCCTAAGCAACGCGGTCAGAAGAGTGAAAAAGCGGCGACTGAGGAGCAGGAGAAGAAGTCTCCCTCGGTGACCGATCAACAGACGGTAAATCCCAATGACAAGAAAGCGTTAGGCCCAATAGCGACACCGTTCGATAAGCCGGACGTCTTTGCGGATGTTGCCGAGCGGGCAGTAAAGAGTGTCGTCAATATCTCATCAGTAAAGGTGATTCGCACCCAAGGCGGCGCAGTGACCTCTCCTTTCTTCAACGATCCTTTCTTCCGCCACTTTTTCGGTCCGCAGATGCATCGACGCATGCCAAAAGAACGCAGAGAGAAGAGTTTGGGTTCTGGAGTCATCGTAAGTAAAGACGGTATTGTGCTCACCAACAACCATGTCGTGGAAAAGGCTGAAAAGATAACGGTCGGCCTGGCTGAAGGAGAGCAGGAGTACGAAGCCGAGATCGTGGGCTCGGATCCCAAAAGCGATGTGGCCGTGCTCAAATTGAAAGGCGATTTGAAAGATATACAGCCACTGCCGTTTGGCGATTCTTCCAAGCTCCGACTCGGTGAAATGGTGCTTGCCGTGGGCAACCCGTTTGGTCTCTCACATACAGTGACGTTTGGCATCGTCTCTGCCAAGGGACGGGCCGACGTCGGCATCGTAGACTACGAAGACTTCATACAAACCGACGCTGCTATCAATCCAGGCAACTCGGGCGGCGCCTTGGTCAACCTGAGGGGCGAGCTCGTTGGCATCAATACCGCCATTCTGAGTCGGAGCGGTGGGTACCAGGGTATCGGCTTTGCCATCCCGGCCAATATGGCAAAACCCGTCATGGACAGTCTGATCAAGCACGGCCGCGTTGTTCGCGGCTGGCTGGGCGTCTCGATTCAGGATGTTACCAAGGAGCTGGCCGACGCGCTCGGCCTGCCCAATTCAAGAGGCGTGCTCATCGCGGATGTGGTCGCGGACGGCCCGGCTGATAAAGCCGGATTCAAACGAGGTGACGTGGTGCTCAGCATCAACGGCGAGAAAATGGACTCTTCCGCCAAACTGCGCAATCTCATCGCCGTGCTCGGCACCGGCAGCAAAGCGCGCATCGAATTCAAACGCGATAAAGTGGTAAAAACCATCGAGGTCACCCTGGGGGAGCTCCCTGCTGACCTTGGCGGCATAGCCAAAGTAGCGCCAGACGAAGGCGCCCTCGGTGGATTGACCATCGGCGCTCTCAATCCTGCCAACCGGGACAAGTACGAGATCCCAGAGCGGCTTCAAACCGGCGTGGTGATCACTGCCGTTGAACCCGGCAGCCCAGCCCATTCTGCCGGCCTCAAACCGGGTGACGTTCTAATCGAACTCAACAAGATGCCGATACAATCGGTTCCAGCCTTCACAGAACTGTACAGGAAGTCCAAAAGCAACATCCTCCTTCTCATCTATCGGGACGGGAGCACGATGTACTTGGTTTTCCGCAGATGAGAGGATGTTCAAAAAAAATCACTCGTCATCAAAGAGTAGGCTCGCCCCCTCGAATCGACTCGATGATCTGACCAAAAGCACGGTTCCCAGGCGGTCGATGAACCGCGTGACATGCGCCACGAAGCTGTCGGTTTCATCGGCCAGGGGTTCCCTGAGCCCCATGATGACCAGATCCGCGTCTTTGGACAGTTGTGCCATGTAATCGGGTACGGTCTGCTCACTTGTACGCTTTTGGATAATATTGGGATCCGCGCGAACGCGGGAGTCCTTGATGATTCTCAGCAAGCTCGCCTCAGCTCTTTGCCGTGCGTCTTCGGTGTCGACAACCACATTGATCCTGACCCGCGCGTGAGACCAGGTCGCAGAGGAGGTAATCAAATAGGCCAGAAGGAGCATGAGCTCGCCGTTGCGGTCCAGGCCCCCCCACCAGATGTCGATTGTCTTGTGGTCACCAAAGGAGCGATGTTCATCATGCTCTACAAAGATCAGGTTGTGGTCCAGGGCCAGCAGGGACCGCACCAGCCTTGTAAACTCAGCCGGCCGCTCGCTCCCCTCGCCCCAGCCCATGATCACGGTGTTGGGTTTCATACCGGACAGGCCGTAAGATTGGGACGCGTTGACAATGCCTTCATACACGTCGCTCGCCACCGCGACTTGTGTCAGCATCTCTGGAAAAATCTGGCCCACAGCTTCTCGGGCCGAGGGCTCGATACGGGACGCGCGCCGGGATTCCAACAGGATATCTCCCTCTATAAAGTAGAAATAGGTGGCCAACCCCCGATTCTGAACGATCCATCGCGCCATGTGGATCAAGTGTTGTCTCTCGCTGGGCTCGCCGGCGAAAACGATCGCGTTCGGGCGCCAGTTCTTGGAATCAGCCGATCTCTTGTGCAGATGGAGCAGCCCTTTTTGCACGACCGCGGACCAGAACCCGCCCCAGGTGTCCTTTGGAGAAACCTTGAAGCGGCGGCGCTGGAGCACGGCGTAGACCAAAAGCATGGTCGCAGTTGCTCCCACCATGGCCACGGTATCCAGCTTGAACATGATCCCGAGGCAGACGATCGCGCCTAGAAAGCTCACCCAGGCAGGCGTCTTGAAGTCCGGCCGAAAGCTGGCGATCCCAGACCAGGTCTGAACGCCGCAGGCCAGGCAGATGAAGCCGTAGCTGGTCAGGAAGAACATGGTGATGATCCGCGCGATCAGATCCAGCTCGCCGACCAGGATACCGGCTTCTGCCACCAAAAACGTGGCGATGGTTCCGACGCGAGGTTCATTGAGAACACCGTAGCCCTTGCCCAGGAACTTGGGCACCACGCCGTCCATGGCCAGGGCCTGCAGGTAGCGGGGCGCTCCCAGGATGCTGCCTAGGGCCGAGGATATCGTGGCCGCGAATACACCGGCGATGACGAGTTGGGGGATCCTGGCAACTTGCATCCAGACCATCTGGTCGGTCTTGAGGGTTTCAGGATCCACTTTGAGAGATAAAAAGATGGGTATCGCCAGGTAGGCGATCAAGCCCACGGTGATGGCGATCATGGTGCCGCGGGGAATCGACTTGCGCGGGTCCCTGAGGTCTCCGGACATGGCCACGCCGGCCGTAAATCCGGTTACTGCCGGAAAGAACACAGCAAAAACCGTTTCGAACGATTCAGATCCCTGTGAGAACCACAGCTTGACACTTCCGGTTGGTAGTGATGGGGATTCACTGAAAAACAGGGAAACCAGGGATAGGCCGATGGCGGCGAGCACAAAGTACTGGAGGCGCAGTGCCAGAGATGTGCTGATAAAGGTAATCACAGTGATGACCACACAGGTGATCGATCCTACGATGCGTCGGTTCAGCAGGTTATTTTCCAAGTGGAAAGACTCAAGAAACGACTCTGTGAAACCGATGATGTAGAGGCTCGTGGACAGGGCCAGGGCAAAGAACAGGGCCAGGCCGATGGCCCCGCCGATAGGCAGGCCCAGGCTGCGGGAGATCATGTAGTAATCGCCACCGGTCTTGATAGTCCGGTTCGTGGCGATGGAGCTGACGCTCAGTCCCGTGGTGTAAGAGATGATATGGGCCAGGATCACGACCGCCACTGCGCCGATCAACCCGCCGTGACCCACTACCCAGCCGAAGCGCAGGTACATGATCACGCCGAGGATGGTCAGAATAGAGGGCGTGAATACCCCCTTGAATGCACCGAACTTGGCGTCCTTGGGCGATTGGGATCCATAGGTATCGGTTTTTGCCATCTGTCACCTAGATGCAATCGGTCGAGGGTTTCTTCTTGTGTTGTGTTGTCAATTCCAGCATCGCAATGTATCAGCTTTATGCAATCTGTTGGCCAGAAAAGAATCAGCTATTGCCGAAAGAGATCAGTTATTCGCGGACATATTCAATGATAAGAGACATTCCTCTGACCTATACCAAGACCTATACCAAGAACAGTGGCCAAATGGCACATGTGTCTAATGGCCACACACCAGTGAATAGTATCTACGCGAGTGCGGGATTCATTGCTATCGCCAACCGACTGCGCTCCGGACGCAGGGAGTTGAATGTTATCGAGCGAATCTTTATGGCATGCTCCTTGCTCTATCAGGCTTCGCGAAGATATTTGGACATGACCCACTCTATTTCTCAAAGGGGAGCGCTTTTGTTTTGTGCTTTCATCGCTTGCTGCGCGACCACTCGGGAACGGCAGGAGATAACCGGGGCTCGGTACGAGATTGATGACATCGAGCTCAAGGGAGTGACGCGCTTTGAAAAAGACGAGCTGCTCGAATACACATTCGCAGGCGAGACATCGTGGCTTCCGTTCACTGAGACCTTTTACTTCAATGAGGCCCTCGTGCCTCTGGACGCCCAGCGCATCGTCGCGCTCTATCACTCACATGGATACTACGACGCGGAAGTGGTCGAGATCAGAGCGGCGCCCAAAAGGGTGCGCTCGAACAAAGTGGATCTGGTCATCTCCGTACACGAAGGCGAGCCTGTCAGGGTGACCCGTATCAGGTATGTCTGGCCGGACGGTCCGCCCCAATGCCCCATGCCGAGCTGCCCTACCGCGGAGACCGTCGAGACGGCATCTCGACTGAGCATCGGCGATCCGCTTGAAGTGCCGATGATGGAAAGCACTGAAGCGAGCATCGAGCGCATATTGAAGGAACGCGGATTTGCCCTGGCAACCGCAGCGGTGAAGGCAACCGTGGATCGCGACGCCAAAACAGCAGAGGTCACCGTAGAGATCAGGCCGGGAAAATTCGCCTGGATCGGGGAGGTGCGGTTTCTCGGTCTGCGCCGGGTGCCGGAACGGTTGGTATTGCGAGAAGTGGACGGCATCTCTGGTGAGCCGTTCTCGCCCCAGCTGCTCGAAAGCATTGAGCAGGTCGTCTACGCCATGGATGTGTTCAGCGCTGTCGAAGTTGTGCCTGGACGCGAGATAGACGCCCAAGGGCGAATGCCCATCACTGTTGTCGTCACCGAGTCGAAGCTGCAGTCGATCAAGGTCGGTGTGGGCCTGGGGTTCGAGCCGGCCCGGTGGGAAGAACGCATCACCGGCCAATACTCCCACCGGAACCTGTTTGGCGAGCTCACTCGCCTCGATGTTCGTCTTCGGATTGGCTATGCAGAGCTGCCCACGCCGTTCACTGTAAAAGAGCACGGCCCCGTGCTTAAAGTGGAACCACGCCTGACCAAGAAGGGGCTTTTGGAAAAGAAGTTGGTCTGGACCGCAGCGCCCGCTTTTGAGCTGGGGATCGACGAGGGCTACCAGTTCTACTCGCCGAGCACACGGCTGGGCGTATCCCGTTTCTTTGCCCAGGTCCTGCAGGTCGAAGTAAGCCATAATTTTCGATTCGTCGATTTTTTCAACCTATCCGAGACACTGGATACGAACCGCAGCCTGCTTGGGCTGGATTTTCGAGATCCTTACTTTCTGAGCTATGTGGCGTTGGAAACAAAGGCCTATTTTACGGATAGGCTGTTCGAGCCGAGAAACGGCATCGTATTGGGCGCGAGATACGCCGTTGCAGGGGGTCCTTTTGGCGGACACTACGACTATCAAAAGATCTCTCCCGAGCTCAGGGCGTACTGGCAAATCAGCACGCGCGTGCAGGTAGCGGCTCGGATCGAGACCGGTTATATCCTGCCCTATGGAGATCGGCCGGCGGTCCCATTCGACATGAAATATTACCTGGGAGGCGCAGATTCAGTGAGAGGTTGGGGATTAAAGCGTTTGGCGCCGAAAACGGAAATCTGTCCGCCGGACGAGGGCGAGGCGGAGGATTGCCGCCGCATTCCGATCGGAGGAAAAACGGTGTTCCTGGGCAATATCGAGCTGCGGGTGCGGACGTTCGGCGACCTCTACGCCGTGGCATTCGGCGATGCAGGAGATGTTCAACCGGACGAGATATCGTATCAACCCGATGAGTGGAACTACTCGGCCGGAGGCGGGCTGCGCTATGCCAGCCCGATCGGCAAGTTTCGCCTGGACGTTGGCGCGCGCTTGAACGAGACACCGCTGTCCAGAGGAGAGGCCAGGTGGGCGTTCCACATCGGACTGGGGGAAGCATTTTGAGCGGGCGGCGTTCAAAGAAGTTGAGAAAGCGCCTGGGACTGGTCTGGGGTTGCACTGTCGCTCTCTTTCTGGTGCCAATCGCGGCGCTTGTGGCGGTCTTGTTTACAGAAACAGGCACCCGGCTGGTGCTGGATCGCGCGCTTATCTGGTACAACGACACCATCGCAGGCAGCGTGAACGTCGCGTCGATCCGGGGAAGCCTCGGCGATCGGTTTGAGCTCGGCGGTGCATCTCTCAAGGATGGGACCGGCAAGCGCTTGGTGGGCATCGATCGGATTTCGCTGCGCTGGGATCCACTCGCTCTGCTCTCGGGAAAACTCGATGTTCAAGCGCTTTCATTGAGAGGTGTGGAGGTCTGCCTTGCCGACAATGCCGAGAAAAATCCCTATGCGGATATCGTACCGGAGGCTGCAGCAAGTGACGCGCCAGGGCCCGGGCTGGGTCCGGATCTACCCCTTCAGATAGATGTGGCATTCAGCATTGACGGTTTCTCGCTCATCGCCTCAGGCGCCGATAGCACCAAGGATTTAGTGAGCAATGCGAGGGTTGTCGGCAAACTGACGGCAAAAGGTCGACGCGCCGAGCTGAGGGCCAGGCATGTATCCGGACGATTGCCGGAGCTGGACCTCGATGTCACTGCACTGGCGTTGAATGCAACCTGGCAGGAGCCGACCGTGCGTTTGGAAAAGCTGGCGCTGCGTTCCAATCGCGGTGATATTTTCGCACACGACGTGACGGTCGACCTATCCCAGGTTCAGGGAAAAGCGCGTATCAATGCCCGCTTGGATCGAGCATTTATCACGCGCGCCCACAACATCGAGCTGCCTGTCGACCCTCACATCGATATCTCGCTCACGGGCGATCTCGAGGACTTTCGCGCAACCGCGTCGATCTCGCTTAAAGACAAAAGCGATCTCACTGCGATGATTCAAGGCAGCGTTACCCAGGGGATCGACCTCAACGCAGCCATCCAGCTTTCCAACCTGGATCCCAGCGTTGGCGCACAAACGCTGCCCGGTGCGATCACCGGTCGAGGCGAGGTACGAGCAAAGGGAAGCGCCTTTGCGACGGCAACTATCGACGGCTCCTTTCAATGCGACAAATGTGTGATCTGGCCGGTGGGCAGCGTCGACGGAGGGCTGACGGTCCATTTCGAAGCAGGCGCGGGCCAGGCGCGCGTCTCTCTCGATGCGGCCGGCCTGTCTCTGCAAACCAAGGCCGCCTTTGAGGACTGGGTGCCCAGAGATTTCTCATGGCACGTCGCGAGCGACGATCTTTCAAGGCCGAGCACGGCCTTGGCCGAGGTTGCCCCGTTGCCGCTTCTCAAAGGCCGCCTCAATGGGGCTGGCCAGTGCGAGCGCAGCGCTGAAGGAGATCTTCGGTGCGCAGGAAAGATTCTCGCGTCCCGTCTGAAGAGCCCGTGGTCCACTGCCCGTTCCGTACGCCTCGATTTCAAAGCAGCGCCATTGGCAGCATCCCGGCCCTTTTCAGGAACCGTTCGTGGTAGAGGCGTGCATCTCTCCGGACAAAAGATCACCGGCATTGCGGTCGGCTTTCAGGGAACCTCAGAACGCATAGAGATGACCGGCAGCGCCCGGCTCGGCCAGGGACATCGCTTGAAAACGCGCCTTGCGTTCAGTCCTGGGCAACCGTTTCGACTGGATATTGAACAGCTCGTCGCGCGTCGTCGCACCCTGGTTGCCCGCCTCCTTGGACCGGTAACGATACAAGCGGATGAGCGCGGGTTCCATGTGGACCAGCTGTCGATACGCGTGGCCGGCGGTTTTTTGCGGGCAACGGCACGCGTTGTCAAAGAGGGACAGAGCGATCTTCATCTCACAGCCGATCAGCTGGATCTGGGCCATGTAACCGCGATCTTTCCCTGGCTCGGGCTCGAAGGTACGGTCCATACCCAGGTCCGCCTGGCTGGATCGCGCAGCGCCCTTACCGGCACCGTAAGGACCGAACTCGACCGTCTAAAATATAAAGACGTGCATCTCGGCACCGCGGCGTTCAAGGCGGATTATAGCGGCGACGTCTTGGATGCAGAGCTGACAGCTGCGGATGGCCCGGCCCGCTTTATGAACGCCAAGGTCAGGGTGGGCGTGCGTCTGGACCTGGAGAACGGCCGGGCACATCTCAACAACAATCGACCGCTCCGATTATCCCTGGAAGCAAAAGACCTGAGGCTCGATGCGATATCTGCCTGGTTTCCAGAGGCTGAGATATCCGGGTTGACAGATGCGAACGTCCACATAAACGGCTCGCCTCATGGCCCCAGCATCTCATCATCCATCAGGGCGAGGGAGCTGGCCTGGCGCGGCATCGCCATCGACACAGCAACGGCGGATGTCTCCTTTGCCAAGCAATTGGCTGGCGTTCAGCTCGACATCAAAGGCGGCGTTGCGAGCGGTATAAACGCTCGCGGATCACTTCCGATTCACATCGATGTCACTAAAGGGATAACCTGGATGGCCGGCCAGCCTCACGAAATCGACATGGACATCGCCGGCCTTGATTTCAAAGCGCTGGCAGATGCCCTGTCTGCTGCAATGCCAAACACGGCAGTGCCGGTGCTCCATCTGAAGGGCCAGGCAGATATTCAGGTGCAGCTGAGGGGGGCGCCGGCGTCTCCTGAATTGGACGTCTACGCTGCGTTGAAAAAGCTCGGCTGGGGAGATCGAGACATCGGCGTAGGCGCGATCGGTTTCCAGTCGCGGGGCGGATCAGCTGATCTGCACGCCCAGATAACCCAGAGGGCCGGACGTTATGTAGACCTCAAGGGGTCTTTTCCCCTACCGATGGACCTGGAAAGATTTACCGCGCACTGGCGACCGAAAGGAGTGCACGAAATAGCGATCCTCGTGGCAGGTATCGATGGTGCCCTGGCTGCGCCGTTTATAGATCTACCGGCCGGGCTCGATTTCCGGATCAACGGGAGCATCAAAGGATCGGGGTCTGTTGAAAGGTTCCTACTAAACGGGACCTTGGATGGAGAGCTGCGACAACGGGGATTTGTCCACTTGCCAGTAAGGGGCGCGCTCAGGGCGAGCCACGAAGACCAATCCGTCCATATATCGGTCGGACCCAAAACCAATCCCTTGCTGCTGGCTCAGGGTCGGGCAGGGCTGACCAGGGGCGACGTTTTAGCAGAGGGGTTTAACGTAGCTAAAACACCGCTGAGCGCGCGTATCGATATTCCCGGCCTGGATATCGCGCCCTTTTCCCGGCTCCTGCCCACCGCGTTTTATAAAGCTGAAGGAACTGTCAAAGGACAGGTCATCGCGGACGGCACCATCGCCCGTCCGTCGATACAGGGCTGGATCGCGCTCGAACAGGGAGCAGTGACCATTGCCGAGCTCAACCAGCGGTTGCAACAGGTGGGAGTTACCGTGGCATTGGACGGCGTGCGCGCACGGATTAGCGAGCTTACGTTCTCGAGCGGCAAGGGACAGGGAACAGGGGCCCTGGAGGCGATCTATCTCGGAGATGGGCGTGTGCAAGGCCAGGGAGAGATCGACCTCGATCGCTTTCCCTTTGTGAAGCCCGGCATTCCAGAAGGGTTGATTGATTCGAACATGCAGGTGCGGTTTGAACATGCCCCCGAGAGAACAGATGTTGCGGTCGCGTTTCGAGATACGAACCTCAGGTTGCTCCAGACCACAGGATCGCGCGTGCCAAGGGGCATACAGGCATCCGACAGCTTGGTATTCGTCGATCCGCGGGATGTACAAGCGAAACAAAAGAAACAGCGCGGTAAGGCCTTGTTGCCCGAGACAGCGCACCAATTGCATCTCACCGTGGACATGACCGACCCGACCGAGATACGAGGTCGCGGGGTAGAGATGCGCTGGGCCGGTAAGCTGCTCGTGGTTTCTGCAGCAGGAACAAACGACATCAAAGGCAAAATTCGCGCATTTCCAGGCCGGTTTCAATTTCTCGGCAACACCTTTGAAATCGAATCCGGAGAGATCACACTGCCTGTTTCGGGAGAGCTCGATCCGTTTGTCCATATCGTCGCCGGCGCAATGACGCCCGAGGCCCAGGTAACCGTGACTGTGCGCGGTAGGGCGAGCCGACCGGAGCTCATGCTCACGTCGGATCCGGCCATGAGCCAGTATGAGATCGTCTCTCTCCTCGTCACTGGAAAATCAGACACTGCAGAGCAGGGAGACGAGGATGTTCAGACAAAAGCCGCGTCCTTGCTCCTGGCGTTTCAAAATCCGACTTTGGAACGGCAGCTCTATTCGCGCTTGGGGCTGGATAAGGTAGACGTAAAACTCGGCCGGTCCGTGGAAGAGCCGATTGTCGTCGTGGGAAAGCGACTGGGAAAACGACTCTACGTGGAGACCGAATATCACCACAACGCGCCGCCGGACGAAAACACCACCGGCGCGCGCGTGGAATACCGGTTGAGCCCGAGCTGGTCTGTCGAGAGCGCCTACGGCGACGCGCAAAAAGGAGAAGTCGGCATCTATTGGCGCAAGCGATTCGACGCACCCAGTCGAGACCGCGATGCTGACGGGGTTTCTGAAGAGGATACAGAACAATGATACAGGGGTCGATTGTGCAGGAAAAGCGTTTCGTGGCAGCCCACCAAGTGCCCTTTGAGGAAGTGGCGACGCTTCTCGATACCGATCCGGCAGAGGGGCTTGACGCGGCGGAGGTCACAGGGCGCAGGCTCGAATTCGGACCCAACAGGCTCACTCCCAAGAAAGGTCGAGGGCCGATTATCCGATTCCTTCTACAGTTCCATGCGCCGTTGGTCTACATCCTTCTCGCGGCAGGCATTGTGACGGCGGTCCTCAGTGAATGGGTCGACGCAGGCGTGATTCTCGGTGTGGTGTTGGTAAACGCTATCGTGGGTTTTGTGCAGGAGTCCAAGGCGCTTACTGCCATCGACGCGCTCTCGCGCGTGCTCACGCGCACGGCGACCATTATTCGCCAGGGGGAGCAGAGCGACATTCCGGCCGAGGATCTCGTGCCAGGGGACATCGTACTGCTCCAATCCGGGGACAAAGTGCCGGCTGACCTCAGGCTTTTCCATACGCGAAACCTGCGCGTTGACGAATCAGCCCTGACCGGGGAATCCGTACCGGTGCAAAAGGATGCCGCGGTGCTGCCGGCTGATACGGTTCTTGCCGACCGCAAGAACATGGCCTATTCGTCCGCGCTGGTTACGTACGGCACCGGAAAAGGCGTGGTCACGGCCATCGGCGATGACAGTGAGATCGGGCGCATTGCTTCGCTGATCTCCGCATCTCCTGACCTGAAGACCCCTCTGACCCGCAGGATTGAGCGATTCAGCAACGTGCTGCTCGTGGTTATCCTGGTCCTGGCCGCCCTGACCTTCGGCATCGGCTTGCTGCGGGATCAGCCGCTGCTCCAGACCTTCCTGGCTGCAGTGGCTCTGGCTGTGGGCGCCATTCCAGAGGGTCTACCTGCGGCGGTAACGATCATGCTGGCCATCGGCGTTGCGCGCATGGCAAGGCGCCGGGCGATCATCAGGCGACTCCCGGCAGTTGAGACCCTGGGCAGCACAACGGTCATCTGTACGGACAAGACCGGAACATTGACCCACAACCAGATGACGGTGCGGCACATCGCGACGGCCGGTATGGCATACGAGGTCCGCGGCCAGGGATATGAACCCAGAGGCGAAATCAGATCCCTGGAAGAAGACCACCCGGCCGGCGACAATGAGGCACTGAGCGAGACGATTAGATGCGGCGCCCTGTGCAACGATGCAATTCTAAGCTCAGATGGATCCCACTGGAAGATCGAGGGGGACCCAACCGAAGGCGCGCTACTCGTCTCGGCGACAAAGGGCGGCTTGGACCTCCGCGCGCTTAAAACAGAGCTGCCGCGCATCGATGCCATTCCATTCGAATCCGACTATCAGTACATGGCCACTCTTCACAAAGCAGAAGTTGACGGTCGCGACACAGCGTATCTCAAAGGCGCGGTAGAGAGCGTTATTGCCAGATGCGGTGATGCGCTTGGGCCGGGGGGAGAAAGTCTTCCCTTGCATCGTCAGAATCTTTTATCAGGTGCAGAGAGGCTCGCCTGCGAGGGGTTGCGCGTGCTGGCGTTCGCCAAAAAAGATCTGTCCGAAAAATCCGGATCGATCGCGCACTCCGATATCGAGGAAGGGTGCACCTTTCTCGGATTGCAGGCAATGATCGATCCACCGCGGGAAGAGGCAGCGCAGGCTGTGGCAAGCTGCAAGCGCGCCGGCATTCAAGTCAAGATGATCACCGGGGATCACGCGACAACCGCCCTGGCCATTGCATCCGAGGTCGGAATCGTGGAAAAGCCCGGCCCCTGCAGCGAGTCGATCTCCAGGGTCCATACCGGTGCTGAGCTGGAGCAGATGGAGACCCAGAATCTCGCCGAGGTCGCCGGAAATTCAAACCTATTTGCCCGGGTCACCCCGGAGAGCAAGCTCAGGCTCGTCGAGGCACTGCAATCCAAAGGGCACGTGGTAGCCATGACCGGCGATGGGGTCAATGACGCGCCGGCCCTGCGCAGAGCAGATATTGGCGTGGCTATGGCACTCGGAGGCACAGAGGTGGCCCGGGACGCGGCGGCCATGGTGCTCACCGACGACAACTTCGCCACCATTGAAGCAGCCGTGGCCGAGGGCCGGAGCATCTTTGACAATCTAATTAAGTTCATCGTCTGGACCCTGCCTACGAACATCGGTCAGGGCCTCGTGTTGCTCGCGGCGATCGTGCTCGGCACCGGGCTCCCTATTCTCCCGGCACAGGCCCTGTGGATCAACATGACCACGGTAGTCGCCCTCGGCACCATGCTTGCTTTCGAGCCCAGGGAAAAAGGGATTATGCAAAGGCCTCCTCGAGATCCAAAAGGCCCGTTGCTCCCGGGAGCGCTCGCCTTTCGCATTGTATTCGTCGCGGCGCTTATTTGTGTGGAAGCATTTGCAGTCTTCCAATGGGAGCTCGGGCGCGGCGCGGCCATGGAACAAGCACAGACCGCCACCGCAGGCTTCATCGTCGTCGCTGATATTTTATATCTTTTGAGCTGTCGATCCCTTGACCGTTCGCTTTTCTCTATCGGCGTATTCACTAATCCGTGGATCTGGATTGGAGCCTGCGGCATGTCTTTGTTACAGCTCGCCTTCACCTACTTGCCCGCAATGAATGCAATGTTCCACACAGTGCCCATGCCATCGAATGCGTGGGGCCGTATCGGCCTGCTGGCAGCTCTATTTTTAGTCGTAGTGGAAACGGAAAAACAGATAAGCCGCGCTTTTTTAAAGCGCTCGCGGCAGAAATAAAGTGAGCGTATCATTGCTCATGAAGTGTCTTTAAGACAAAGGAGGGGAACGATGAGCATCCGCAATTTGAGACATCTGTTTCGCCCGCGATCCGTGGCTGTGATCGGAGCGTCAAACCAACCGACCAGTATCGGCGCCGTGCTGATGCGCAATCTGCTCGGCGCGGGCTTCGAAGGCCCCATTATGCCGGTCCATCCCAAGTACGATGCCGTGGCCGGAGTGATGACCTACAGGGATGTGGCAGGCTTGCCCAAGACGCCAGATCTGGCGCTGATCGCCACGCCCCCCGAGATTGTGCCCGACCTGATTCGGGAACTGGGCGAGAAAGGAACCAAGGCCGCGGTCGTACTCACCGCAGGCATGAGAGAGGCGCCCGAGGGTGGAGGATCGAGTTTGCAGCAGCAGATGATCGACGCGGCAAAGCCACACCTCATGCGCATCCTCGGCCCTAATTGCGTTGGCCTCATCATCCCGGGACTGGGTCTCAACGCGAGCTTTGCCCACACCACGACCCTTCCTGGAAAGCTGGCCTTGGTGACCCAATCCGGAGCGCTGGTCACCGCAATTTTGGACTGGGCAAAATCCAAGTCAATCGGATTCTCCCACTTTATCTCGCTTGGCAACAGTGCGGATGTGGACTTCGGCGATACGCTGGACTACTTGGGGAGTGATCCCAACACCCGCGCGATTCTTCTTTATGTCGAATCGATTCGACACGCGCGGAAATTCATGTCCGCGGCCCGATCAGCGGCGCGCAATAAGCCCGTGGTAGTGGTCAAGGCCGGGCGATCCGAGGCAGGCGCCAAGGCGACAGCTTCCCATACAGGAGCCTTGGCTGGATCGGACGATGTATACGACGCGGCGATACGACGGGCGGGCCTGCTCCGGGTATCTGAGATTGAGGATCTTTTCGACGCGGTGGAGACCCTGGCCAGGTCCCGTCCTTTTGAGCACGACTGCCTCACCATCCTCACGAACGGTGGAGGCCCAGGGGTCATGGCCACCGATACCTTGGCCAGAACCGGCGGACAGCTCGCCGAGCTCTCTCCGGGGACGATCGAGCGACTAGACGCGCTGTTGCCACCCACATGGTCCCGTGGCAATCCAGTGGACATCATCGGTGACGCGCCGGTGGAGCGCTATGTCGAAGCGATGAAGATACTCCTCAATGAACCGACATGCGAATCGATCCTTTTCATTCACGCGCCTTCGGCCGTCGTGCCGAGCGAGAAGATCGCTGAGGCCCTGGTTCCTGTGATTAGGGAAACAAAACGCAATATTCTCACCTGTTGGTTGGGCGTGGACGGAGTGGCAAGAGCGAGGAAGCTCTTTTCCGACAATAACATCCCCACTTACGATACGCCGGAAGACGGCGTCCGGGCGTTCATGCAGATTGTGGACTACAAGCGGAATCAGGAGATACTCATGGAGACGCCGATCTCCTCTCCCTTGGAAGACGCACCGGAGACAGACAAAGCCAAGCGAATCGTGGAAGGTGTTCTTGAGCAAGGCAGGGATCTGCTCACCGAGCCAGAGGCAAAGGCCGTGCTTACCGCCTATGGCATTCCGGTAGTCTCCACTGAAATAGCAATAGATACGGACGAGGCGGTCCAAGCAGCCGAGAAGCTCGGTTTCCCCATTGCAGTGAAGATCCTGTCTCCGGATATTTCGCACAAATCAGATGTCGGAGGTGTGGCGTTGGATCTTACCAACCCGGAAGAAGTGCGCGCCGCGGTTATGGGGATGAGCAAACGGATCAAACAGCTGAAGTCGGAGGCGCGAATCCAAGGCTTTGCCGTGCAGCAGATGGTGCGCAGACCGGACTCACACGAGCTCATCGTGGGCGCTGCAACCGACCTGGTATTCGGTCCGGTAATCCTCTTCGGTCAGGGAGGAACAGCCGTCGAGGTCATTGGAGATCGCGCTGTGGCATTGCCGCCGCTGAACATGAACCTGGCCAGAGAGCTGGTCAGTCGCACACGGGTATCCAAACTGCTCGCCGGATATCGCAATCGCCCGTCCGTCAGGCACGACGATATTTACCGTGTGCTGATAAAAATATCCCAATTGATCGCCGATATTCCTGAGATTGCAGAGCTGGACATCAATCCTCTTCTCGCGGATGAAAGCGGAGTGATCGCGGTGGACGCGCGAATTCGCGCGGCACGTACAGCTGAAAAAGGACCTAAACGATTCGCAATCCGCCCCTACCCAAGAGAGCTTGAAGAGTATACAGATTTCAACGGAAGGCGAATCCAGCTTCGTCCGATCCGACCCGAAGACGAGCCAGCCCATCATGAGCTCGTGGCCAAGCTGCGTCCAGAGGACCGGCGGCTCAGGTTCTTTTCTCGCGTGCGCGACCTCACCCACTCCGAGATGGCCCGGCTCACCCAGATAGACTACGACCGGGAGATGGCTTTTATCGCGACAGCGCTTGCAGAGAACGGACAGCCGGAGACCCTGGGCGTGGTCAGGATCATAGCGGATCCAGACAATACCCACGCCGAGTTCGCGCTGACCGTGCGCTCCGACATACAAAGACGCGGCCTGGGCCGCATCCTGGCCGAGAAGATGATCCGCTACTGTCGCGACCGCGGCATCAAGGAGCTGGTCGGCAACGTGATCGCAGAAAACGAGCGCATGCTCTCCCTGGCCCAAAAGCTTGGGTTCAAGCGCGTTCGCGGAACCATCGGCGAAACCTACGAGCTCAGGCTCGTATTGTAGATGCGATGCTGGACCTCGAGGGAGTCGAATAAATGAAAACCAAGACTCCTGGGTCGGAGGAAGCATGACGACTTTGGTTATAGCTGTTTGTATTTCGGTTTTTGTCTCGGCGCTTTGCTCGATTCTGGAGTCCATACTCTATTCGACCCGCGTGGTCACACTGGAGGCCCGCGCCGCCGAGGGCAGTGGGCCTGCGAAGGTCATGCGGAGTTTCAAGGCCGACATCGACCGACCCCTCTCAGCCATTTTGATCATGAACACCCTCGCCAACACAGCCGGTGCGGCCCTTGCCGGGTGGGCGGCCGGGCAGGTTTGGGGAGCGAGCTCACTGTGGATCTTTTCGCTGGTCTTCACCCTGATGATACTGCTCTTCAGTGAGATTTTGCCCAAAACCGTTGGAGCGGTTTACTGGCGGAGCCTGTGGCCTCTCTCTGTATGGCCCTTGCGCGGAATGCTGGCGCTGCTCTGGCCGCTCGTGTGGGCTGTGCGTTTCATGACAGGTTTGATTACGCTTAAGGGGAGCAAAGCGCAGCTCATCAGCGAAGACGAGATCATCGCCGCGGCCAAGCTGAGTGCCCACGGCGGAGAGATCAGCCATACAGAAGCGGAGATGATCCGCAACGTCATCCGACTTGAGGAGATCTTGGCTGAAGACATCATGACGCCGCGCACGGTGATTCTCTCGGCAGATGGAGACAGACTTATTTCGGACATCCGAAAGGACGCGGAAAACTGGCGCAACACACGTGTTCCGGTCTATGAAGGCAACGCCGATCGCTTGATCGGTTATGTGCTGCGCTATGAAATCTGCGGCGCCAAGAGCGAGGAAATGAAATCTCCGGTCAAGACCTTGGCCAAACCCATCCGTTTTGTCTCTCCCACTGTGAGTGCTCTGACCCTGCTCAATCGTTTCCTGAGCAGGCGAGAGCATCTATACGCAGTGGCGGACGAATACGGCGGTGTCGCGGGCCTGGTGACAATGGAGGATGTCATCGAAGCCTTGGTTGGAAAAGAGATAGTAGATGAAAAAGACGACGTTATCGACACTCAAGCCTTGGCCAAAGAAAAGGGCAAGGGTGTGATCGAAGCCATCGAGACAGAGAGTGATTCAGACTCGAAAAAGGGTGGTTTTTCAAAAGGAGATGAATGATGAAAAAGATTGTTTTGTTCGCATTCAATGGTGAGCCGATGTGCTTTGCGCATGTCCTGCTCAATGCATTCGACATGATAGAGAACGACTACGACGCCCGCATCGTAATGGAGGGGAGCGCTACCCGGCTGGTCAAAGATCTGCACGAAGACGAATCATTGCCGTTTGCCAAGTTGTACAAAAAAGCTGTGGCCGCCGGATTGATCGATGCTGTATGCGATGCCTGTTCTGGGAAGATGGGTTCCAAGGAGAGCGCCATAAAACAAGGTCTGAAACTAATCGGCGAGATGAGCGGTCATCCGAGCATTGCACGTTATCTCGAAGAGGGATTCGAAGTGATGACGTTTTGATACAGGTCGACGGCGATGCGAAATGCTATTGATACTGCGAGCGAACGCTTGCTGTAGTTACCCAGAAGGAGAGCGCTATGGACTTTCCCGGTTTTTCATTCGACTTGGCTGCCTTGGGCAGCGAGAACAAGCCAGATCTAAATGTCATCTATGACCTAATCGTCCTAGGGGGCGGCCCAGCGGCCATGAGCGCGTCGATATACGCAGCGCGGAAAATGCTTCGGCTAGCCTTGCTAACCAAGGACTTCGGCGGCCAAGTTGCGTCTACCTCGGAGATCGAGAACTACTTGGGTTTCCAGTCGATCAGCGGACGCGAGCTAACAGACAAATTTGTGGAGCAGGTGAAGCAGTTCGATGTACCTATCGGCGAAGGCGAGAAGGTCGTGGAGGTGGTCGAGAAAAAGGGCGCGTTCGACATCCAGCTAGAAAGCGGCGCTGTATTTTCGTGTAACAGTCTGATTGTGGCCACGGGCAAACGGGATCGCCCACTGGGCGTTCCGGGTGAAAAAGAGCTTGTAGGCAAGGGCGTTGCCTACTGCGCTACATGTGATGCACCCTTTTTCAAAGACAAAAGAGTGATTGTCGCCGGAGGAGGAAACTCGGCCTTCACAGCCGCCATCGATCTGCTCAAAGTCGGTGCATCGGTAACAATGGTCAACTATGCCGTAGGGTGGCAAGCAGACGAGGTGATGAAGAGCGCAATCGCCAAGCACGAGCACGTCGAGTTCCTAGACAATCATCAAGTCACCCAAATCGAAGGCACTGAACGCGTGAGCGCCGTGCGCTTGAAAGAGCGGTCGTCGGGAGAGGCGAAGAGCCTCGCCGCAGACGGTGTCTTCGTGGAAATCGGGCTGTTGCCGAATTCGGATTCCGTGCGTGATCTAGCCGAGCTCAACAAGGCTGGAGAGCTCATCGTAGACTGCCACTGTAGAACCAGCGTGCCGGGATTGTTTGGAGCCGGTGATGTCACCACTGTGCCAAAAAAACAGATCATCATATCAGCCGGAGAGGGAGCCAAAGCCGCGCTCGCAGCGTACGACTACCTCTCCGAAAAACAACTGATCTAAAAAAGGAGGAAACATTATGGGATTGCTGAAGGAAAAAGACAAAGCGACGCTGAAGAAGAACTTCGAGGAGCTGCAAACGGAGGTGAAGCTCGTCATGTTCACCCAGGAGACCGAGTGCGAATACTGTTCGGTCACGCGGCAGATGGTGGAGGAGCTCGCCGAGCTTTCGGGAAAGATCGCCTTGGAAGTGCGTGATTTCGTAAAGGACGCCGATGTGGCGAAGAAGCTCGGGATAGACAAGATCCCGGCCATCGCCGTTATCGGCGAGAAGGATTACGGCATTCGCTTCTACGGCATCCCGGCTGGATACGAGTTCACGACCCTAGTCGAGGGCATCCTCGACGTGAGCCGAGGCGATCCAGGACTCTCCAAGGATGTCCTGAAAGAGCTGGCCAAGGTGGACAAACCGGTGCACATGCAGGCAATGATTTCTCCCACATGTCCTTATTGCCCCAAAGCGGTGCGCACTGCCCATCGGTTCGCCATGGCCTCTGAACATATCAGGGGAGATATGGTGGAGATCTCCGAGTTCCCACACCTTGCGGTGAAGTACAACGTACAGGGCGTACCGAACACGATCATCAACGAAAAGCACAGTATCGTGGGCGGCCAACCTGAGATGGCATTCGCCAAAGCTGTTATCAAGGCCGTCGGCAAGTAGGTGTGGAGTTTTAAGCAGAGACAAACGCCTCGGTCAAGGCTTCAATGTCACCGATATACCGTTTGTATAGCGGGGACTCCTCGGCGCTGTAGTTGAGGTTTTTGTACAGGCCGGTGAGGCGGGTGAAGAAATCGTGGGCTTCAGCTTTGTCCCTGAATTTGTAATTCTGCTGGATGAGCTTCTTTAGCAGGAAAAAGCTTGCTTTCTGGCGCTCCCTGGACATAGAGGCGTCCACGTCGTCGAAGGCGTCCTGCTGTAGATAGACCATATCGAGGAGGGTCGCTTTCTGCCAAACGAGATAATCCTCCATGGAGATTCCCTCTTCACCGGTGACCTGCATCATCTGGTAGACGGTCTCGCCTTCGGTGAGTAGGTCGATCATTGCTTTAACGTCGTCCACCCACTCTGGACCGAGGTTTTCATCGTACCACATCTTGCACTGATCTAGATACCGGGACCAGGACATGAGGGGATCGATGGCTGGGTAGAACCGTTTGTAGGCCCGATCGTAGGAGAGCCCCAGAAAGGTCTTTACCGTGGCAAGGGTCGCCTGGGTCACCGGTTCTTCGAAGTTGCCGCCGGCTGGGGAGACCGTGCCGATCATGGTCAGGCTCCCCTCGGTGCTGTCCGGGCATTCCAGCACACCGGCCCTTTCGTAGACGCTCTTGATAGTGGAGTCCAAATAGGCCGGGAATGCCTCTTCGCCGGGGATCTCCTCCATGCGGCCGCTTGTTTCCCGCATGGCCTGGGCCCACCTCGAGGTGGAGTCGGCGATGAGCAGGACGTCATATCCCATCTGACGATAGTACTCACCCAAGGTAACCCCGGTATAGATGGACGCCTCCCGGGAGGCCACCGGCATGGACGAAGTATTACAGATGATGATGGTCCGATCCATGAGGGATCCGCCGGTGCGGGGATCCTTTGTTTCCGGGTACTCCTTGATAGTCTCCACTACCTCACCGGCCCGTTCACCGCAAGCCACGATAATGACGATGTCCACGGCGGCGTACCTGGCGACAAGGCTTTGTAACACGGTCTTGCCGGCGCCGAAGGGACCGGGAATACAGCCGGTGCCCCCCTTGGCGATTGGGAAAAACGTGTCGATAATTCTCGTAGTGGTGGAAAGGGGGACGCTTGGATACCTGCGTTTGGCGAGCCGAAGCTTGAACATCTTTTCCGGAATGGGTCGTCTCACTGGCCACTCCTGGACCATCGCAAGGGTCCTTTCCTCGCCGTCTCTGTCGCGTATCCGCGCAATGGGAGAGTCTACGGTGAAGCTGCCCTGTTGAATCCAGGTTACCTCTAATTCCCCCTTGGTATTGAACGGAACCATGATCTTATGGGATAAATGTCCCTCTGGCACGGTGCCGATGGCCTCGCCGGCGTGAATCCAATCCCCGACGGTCACGGCGGGAGTGAACGCCCACTTGCGGCGCTGGTCGAGGGGCGGCAGATCTACCCCGCGAGGCAGGAAGAATCCGTACTTCTCAGCCAACGTGGCCAGCGGATTCTGCAGGCCGTCAAACACCTGACCGAGCAGCCCGGGCCCGAGCGCCACCGAGAGCAACCGGCCGGTCATGTCCACTCGATCCCCGACTTTTACTCCTCGGGTATCCTCGAATACCTGCATGTCCGCGCTGCGGCCTTGAATGCGCAGCACTTCGGCCATTAGTCGCTCCTTACCCACGCAGACGAAGCCCACCTCGTTTTTAAGAATAGGTGTGTTCTGGGCCTCAATCGTCACGAGGCTCTCTCGCACCGCGGTTACGCGGACATTGCTGTTGTTGTCGGGGTGATTCTCGGTCACTCGTTGCTGGTCAGATACCATTGAAATGCGCCTCCCATTGACCGGTAACCTCAGCTACCAATTGATCAAATCGATTTAGGGCTCCAGCTCGGTCCTGGGAGAGCCACTGGTCGAGAACGCTCCATTTGAAGAGGTAAGCGGTGAGCGCCTCGATGCCAAAGGGACCCCTGTCATAGGGGCGGTCGAAGTGTTTCCAGATAAGGCTACACATGAGTTTTTCAAGATCCCGAGCAGCACCGGCTTCGATATGGTGCCTGACCTCGGTAATCCAGGGGTAGACTGCTTGGAGTCCGAAGTCTGCCGCCTCATAGTGCCGAACGATATGGGGCACAAGTGGTCCAGCCCCCCAATTTTCCCCTGCCCGCGGGGCTTCCCGACCGAGAAGTCTCCTTCTGAGGGCCGCAATGATGGTGCGGAGGTTGATGGGCAGCCCGAACAATTTCATTAGCCCCCGCGCTTCTACGAGCTCGGCTAGACCCTGATAACCCACGGTCATGGCGTCATCGGCAAGGGTTGCGGATTGCCGAAACCAAGCAAAGAAATTGGTGGCCCGTTTGAGGAGCTCGGCATCCTCTGGATGCAGCATGGTCATTCGGCTGGTGAGGCGCTCCCGGCTGATGGGCAACCGCTCCGCCAGGTCAAATCGCTGGAGCGCCGGCAGGCTCGACAGCAGCATGTAGTATTGATGGTTTGCCATCCTAATCAACCCCTTCCACGATCTTTCGGTATCTAGGCAGCAGGTGCTTCAGGATGAGATCCGATAGGGTGTTTTGGGTCAAATCGATTTCCACATCCTCTCCCTTGAGCTGAATTCGAATGCCGGCCCCGGTTGTTCCGGCCGGACGCAGGGAAACCCCCTCCCTGAGCATGGAGCCGGAGACTCCGAGGACGAACTCCCTAAGGGATTCCTTGCCGATGTCGGTGCTGTTATCGAGACTTTCCTTGCCGAGGAGAATGTCGAGGGCGCTGGTATCGGGGATGGCCTCTCGAGTGCGACCCGCCACTGCTAGAATGAGGTTTCTCAAAAAGGCCTTGTCTTTGAGCTCGACAGCAATGAGGCGACGGACATTGGCGGCAAACACGGCTTTGAGCTCCTCGTCGAGCTCGAGTCTCGTATCCCGGATAGCCACTTTGAACGCGGCCTTGCCAGCGGCAAGCTCCTGTTCGAGCTGGGCGCGGCTGTTTTGCAGCAGCGTCTCAGCCTCCTTTTGTGCGCTGGCGACAATCTCCAGGGCTTGGGCTTCGGCGTCTTTGATGATCTCCTCGGCCCGCTTCTCACCGGCTGCCACGCCTTCGTTCCGTAGCCGCGTAATCAGTCCCTGTACCCCTGATGCCACGGAATGTGCATCACTCATAATCTAGCCTCCCGTGGGCAGTCCGCCGGCCAGAACCAAGGCGAACACGAACGCGAACACGGCGAATCCTTCCACCACCGCTGCCGGGGCGATAGAGAGACCGAACACCTCGGGCTTGCTCTTGGTGACGTTGATCGCCGATGCGCACAATGCCCCCTGTGCCATGGCACTGAGCATCATGGTGATCCCGACTAGGGTGCCGATGGCGAAGATGCCCGGCGCGTTCGCAGTAGAAACGTCGCGGTTGAGGGTCAGCATTACCACAATGCCGTAAATGGTTTGGGAAGACGGCAGGGCCGAGACGCCGACATAACGGCCATGGCCGCTCTCGGTCTCGAGCATGGCGCCGCAGGCGGCGTGTCCCCCTCGGGCACACCCCAGGATACTGCCGATGGCGCCGAACGCTGTCGGTGCAAAAATGCCAATCCAGCCAAGCGTAATAATCAGCGCGTGCAAGATGTTGCCTCCTTTCTGGAAAAGGCTTTGAACGGTCGCCCCTCTTCGGGGATACTCCAGTTGAAGAACTCAATGAAATTCAGACGGAGTCCATGAATGAATCCGCTAACTATCCCGAGCACGAAGTTGAGGGAGTGTCCGATAAAAAACACAATCATGCCGAGTAGAAGGCCGAAGCTCGGTCCTGAAGCGGCCCTGACCTGATCCGCCAGATCGTTGAACGCCACGGCAAGGGAGGCACTGGCGAGACCAAGGGCGAACAACCGGAGGTAACTCAACGCATCTCCGAAAGCGCTCGTGATCTTCGTGAGGGAGATCACCCCTGCAAAGATCTGCTTGTGGACAGGCCCTGACGCTGGAGTGAAACACAATACCGCTAAGGCGCCGGCGATCATCATCCCACTGCCCGTATTCGACATCTTTTCGTGAACAGAAAAGGTGTCTCCTCCAAGCGATCTGACTATCAGCTCGCCTACAGCCCTGTCCTGAGAGAGCCAAAGGGAGACGGCTCCGAGAAAGATGGTTATCCATCCCACAGGGACCAATGTGTCCTTGGATAGACCTCGCCGTTTCGCGTCCGCGAGGTTGGCCAGAATCAGGTGGCCCACGCCGATGAAGATCGAAAGCTTCATCATGACGTCGAAGTTGTTGACACTCAGCACATGGAGGTCGGTCAGGAGCGAGCCCTCCTTGGGACCGTACCCGAAATAGCTGCCCACCAACATTCCCCACACAGCCGAGGTGACGGTGAGGAGGGCGAATAGAATCCGCATGCGACGTCCCACATCGCTTCGACCCAGCTTTCGCCAAAGGAGGAGTAATCCCGCCAGCATCACCAAAGCGTATCCCGCGTCCGATAGGATCATGGCAAAAAAAATAGAGAACGAAAAGAAGACCATCGACGACGGATCCCAGAGCCGATAATTGGGCATCATATAAAATGAGACCAGATCCTGACCACTGGCAACCAAGGGTTTGTTGTGAAGCAGGGTCGGTGGCGCGTCCTCAGGTGCAGGCGCCATCATCTCGAAAACGAGCCCCTTCTTGTCGGCGTAATCTTTGAGGGTATCCGCCTTTTCGGTAGGGGCCCACGCCTGCAGGGCAAACAGGGGATCCACATCGAGGGTGTCTTCGGAGACACGGAGACGTTGCTCCCCATCTTCTAAACGAAACAGCAACGAGGCATAGAGGCGGCACCATCGGGTCAGGCCGGCGCGCTCTGCTTGTAAATCCTCGAGAGCGAGCGCCACCTCCTCAAGCCGTTGCACAAGGTCGTGAAGGGAGACTTTGCCGGTACGGGTCCGCACTACCGGCATGCCCTGGGGCTCTTCCATTGACACCACCACCACATAGGCGAATCGGTTGTCCCGGGTGACCACCTCGAACATTAGCTCGGTTTTTTGAAGGTGTTTAACATCGTGGAGCGGCACCTGATAGAACCAGAGGCGGTACCCGCCCAACGCTTCCCTCGGAGGTAGCTTGAAATCACCCCAGGGGCGAAGTCCCTTGATGCGCGCCTCGAGGAAATCCTGCTCGTGCTCAAGGCTGTGCACCTCATCGCGAATCTCCAAGGCCCGTCTCTCCACGTAAGCGGCGTCAAACCTGGATGGATCGCTCACCTGATGCCGTTTCCGCGCGCAGCTGAGCAGATACTTGAGGGCCTCCCGGGCGTTCGAGGTCGGTCCTCCCTTGTTCTTGGCCCATTGGTTGGCGGTAAGCGGAATGACGTGCAGGCAACCCAAGGACTGAAGATCCAAAAGTATCTCGGTCTTGTCATCCCGGTGGCCGAGGAAGGTAACCTTGGACAGGGGAACAATGCTCATGACGCCTCCTCCTGCCGAAGCACCTCGGTCTCCCGGATCCGCTTGGCCTTGGCCAGCTTGGATCGTACAATGGAGGATCGCTCCATGTCAGAGAGAAAGATCTTAATGCGTTTGATATTCTCTATGGCTCTTGGTATGAGAATTTTTTCAAACAGATTGATCCGCTGGGTCACCTTTCGAACCGCACGGTTGAGCACGGTCACGCGGGCGTCAAAGATCCGAACTGCCGCATTGAGATGGAGCATCCGCTTCAGTTGGTCAATCACCGCATCCACCCACGGTGGTGTGCACATAAGGGAGTATGGCGCCACTGACACATCCACTGATTCGAGCTTGGGCAACTCCACCCCAGCCGCGTTTTCGTTCGTGACATTCACGGATTCCACTGTGACGAGATTGGACAGGTTCATCTCCCGGTTCGCAAGCATCGGCAGGGTTTCGGCGACAAGATCGGAGACCCGTTGAACCCTCTCCCTAGCCTCAACCGCCTGAGATTTGGCACGGGCCAGCTCTCCCATCAGCTGCAGCCGCTTGAGGTCGAGGGAGGGTAGTACCCGCCTATAGAGTTGAAGGCTGTCCCTTTCTTTTTGAAGCGCGGTCTTGCTGAGGGCGACCTTGGCCATCTCACTCGGCTCCTGATAATTCTGGGTCCTTTTGGGGAAAGTACTTATCCACCAGGGACTGTTTCATCAGCAGCTCGTCCGCCCCGAAGCAGTCGGCCAGGGTCTCCCAGCAGAGATCCAATGCTTCTACGAGGGCGAGGGAGACTCGAATATCCATGAATCGCTCCTTGAACAGCTCGCCGAATCGAAGCAGCTTCTGGTCGAAAGGCGAGAGCTCGAACGCCATGGCCTGCTTCTTCTCCGCCTCTATTGCGCTGGAGTAGAGCCGGATCATCGTGTTCATAATCTGGGCGTGATCCTCCCGGGTCACCTTGCCGATGACGTGCTGTTTGAGCCTTGAAAGAGAGCCGAATGGATCGATCATGCCGGCATGCAGGTAGAACTGCCCCTCGGTGATGTATCCGGTATTGTCCGGCACAGGATGGGTTACGTCATCGCCGGGCATGGTTGTCACCGTGAGAATCGTCACGGAACCGGCTCCTTTGAAATCGCACGCTTTTTCGTACCGTTGGGCGAGCTGGGTGTAGAGATCGCCGGTATATCCCCGTGTGGCCGGCACCCGTTCCAGGGAGATGCTGCTCTCCTTGAGAGCGTCGGCAAAGGCGGTCATATCGGTGAGCAGTACCAGCACGCGCTTGTTCTCCTCCACCGCGAACGTCTCAGCCACGGCCAAGGCCATGTCCGGAATCAGGAGCCGCTCCACGATGGGATCCGAAGCCTGGTTTACGAACATGACGGTTCGGTGAAACACTCCGTGCTCCTCGAAGGCGGTTCGGAAAAAATGGAAGTCGTCGAAGATGAGACCGAGCCCGCCGAACACCACGACATCGGCGTCTGCCTGAAAGCCGATGCGGGCCAAAAGCTCATTGTAGGGCTCACCGGCCACAGAGAAGATGGGTATTTTCTGGCTCTCCACCAAACTGTTGAAGATGTCAATCATCGGCACATTGGTCTGAATCATCTTCTTTGGCACAATCCGCATCATCGGATTCACCGTGGGTCCCCCCACTGCTATTCGCGGCTCACCCGTGAGATCCGGACCATCGTCCAAAGGCTCTCCCGAGCCTCTCAAGATCCGGCCCAATATTTTATCGGAATAGACGACATCCGGCTGATGTCCCAGGAACCGCACGTTGGCTGCGGTGGAGAGTCCCTTACCGCCGGCAAACACCTGGAGGCTCACCAAGTCCCGATTGAGCTCGACCACCTTGGCTAGGGAAACCTCACCGTCGGCGTTTTCCACTACCGCGAGATCCCCGAACGCCGCCCCTTCTGCCTTGACGCGAATCGCGTCCCCGATGATGTCCTGCACCCGTGTGTGACGAATCAACTCCTGAACCATACGGAGGCTACCTTTCCTCTTGCTATTTTTTAACCATTTTTGAAGAACCGAGGGTTCCTTCGATGATCTGGCGAGTCACCGTCCCTGTCGTATGGTCTCCAGAGATTTCATCAATGTTCAATGTGCGCACGGTATTGTTATTAAAAATCAAGCGATGTCGGGCGATTATATTCACGTGAACTGAGGAGGAGATCTTAAACCGACAGTCGTCGGCCGGGACTTTCCTGGTCTGTGGATTAGGTTTACCGCTTGTAACGGTAACTTCTATATTCCTGGCGATAATCTTCCCGTCTTCTTCTAGATTAGCTCTCATAAACGTTTTCCTCTTTCTTGCTCGCTTGCATTGCTTCGAAAGTTAGCCGTCATCGTGTGTCAAGCTCCAAATAATCCGAGTTTCGAGGCTACCGTCGATTTCTTGGATATATGCAATCGCAGTGCCATATCGGATTCTATTCTAAAATTATAATTTGACTGAGTCGTACTAGCTCCAACGCAGTAATGCCTTTGACGAGCTTGTCCTTCTGGGATAGAAAAAAAATCCGAGCTTCGCTCGGTTTAGTTAATGGCCTCCCTTGAGGTGGCATAGGCGGAGCAGCACATCAATGGATGACATCGTTAAGATAGTAGCCGAGTACGCAGCTTATTTTGCGGAAGTTGCCGCGGCCTTCGTGATTGTTATTGGGAGTATTCAGGCGATCTGGATATTCATGATAACTCTCTACAAAAACAAAGACGATTTCACTGGTCTAACAAAAAGCCGTCTTAGACTCGGCCATTCTCTTTCTCTCGGATTGGGTTTTCTGGTGGGAGCCGACGTGGTTAAATCCGCTGTGATGCCTACTTGGGAATCTCTTGGCCAATTGGGAGCCGTCGTCGTCATCAGAGTCATCTTGACCTATTTCCTTATGAAAGACATCAAGAGCCTGGAACAATGAACCGTCCTAGTACCCACCACTTCTATATATCCGTCACTGGCTCCCCAATGAGAGTCATCCCTGAAATAAGAAAACTGTCGTGATCCCAGCCTTTAATAGACAAGGACCCTAAAGAACATTCCTTTTTAATCGAATTTTTCCTGAGCAGGAGTTGCCGACGTGTCTATTCGCCACATGTGTCTGATCGACACAGGACAACACCGTACAAAACACAATACAGCTGACATAGCAGTCGCATACCTTTCATGACTGTGGCGGATCAATCTGCCGTGGGATGAAAAAGACGAGGTTGTTGACCCCGCATTTTTTCGTTCCCTATTCCTGGTTCCATTGACGTTCTTCGTCGCCAGCCGATGCCAACCCCGTAACATCGGCCGCTAGGGCCCTTATGTTTTCAAGCTTGCCGAAACAAAGCAACTGATCAGTTTCCTGCACCGATTCGTTCGGCCCAGGATTGGGGATTACTTTGTTTCGGCGCTCTATGGCGAGGACTGTGATATCCTGCTGTCTGAGCTTGGCGTCGAGTAAGGTCTTGCCGATGATCCGGCACCCCACACCGACCTGAAGTCGCGTGACACCATAATCGCTACCTGAGATCAAAAGCTCCTCAAAAGGCACTTCCTGAACGATCTGTTTCTTGATCAGTACCTTTCTCGCGTAGGCGGTCATCCGGCGACGCAACTTTTCGCCTCCGAAAAGCTTAACGAGTATAATCAGGATAACGGCAATAATAACCAGATTTACCAAGGGGACAAGGGCCGTCGGCAAGAAGACATGTAAGAAGGGAATCTCAAACATGCCGGTAATCCCTCTAGTGCTTATCGAGTTGGCAAAGGTTGCGATGAGCGTTACCAAACCCGCGTTCCCTAAGATCATCAAGGTGCTCGCGATCCGCCTTCTTATCCTATGACTGACAATCATTTCTGCTTCGCGCGTGGTGTAGCCGGTGCCGGAGAAGCACGATAGGGATTGGAACTTGGCTTGCGACCAAGACATACCCGTTAGATTGAATGCGACCGCACCAATACGCACCACCACGAAGGAAATGAAGATCGCTAGAATGAAGAGCAAAAGATTCATCGATTAACCTCTCTAGGCCCTTACAGGTCGGTCTTTACAGGTCGACGATTCGGGTTCGCGCAAGAATAACTTTCAAATGGTCCCTGGTCAGTACGGCCGACAGTTTCTCCATTTGTCCCATTATTCTGTTTTGTGCAATATTTTTTGGTTTGAACGGGATACCTTATCCAAGAAGTACGGCAGCGTCACACTATTGAGTATTTAAGCGGGGATTTGACATTTGGCTGTTTGTTGCAATGCATGAATGGCATGGAATATGCAAATTTGACCGAGCCGCGAACCCTCGTTACTAGATGACATGACCTAACCGCGCAGGTCTTCTTCTAGATAAGTGGTTGCTCATGCGATTGTCGCATTACCAATATGAAACTGGGCTTTGATGTCCCACAACAAGGAGAAAAAGTTAATGATGTCTGTCAAATCGAAAGTTGTCGTTCTCGCATCCATTCTAGCGGCGGGGTGTGCCACAGGAGGGCTCACTCGGCAAGATATCCTGCGTCAGTACGATGTTGTCAACCAGCTCAGCTTGAACCTCGCGGACGCCAGGGGCAAGGGATCTGAGCTGCTTGCGCCCGAAGCGCACGCCAAAGCAAATGAGCTGCTGGAAAAGGCGGTAAGCCTCGCAAAAGACGCGAAAAAAGACGAGGCCAATCGAGCGGCCAAGGAGGGGCTCTCCGTGTATGACCAGATGGTCGAAACGATGACCGTGGTCAATGACGAGTTCTCTGAGGTGCTGGAGACCCGGGAACGCGCCAAGGCCGAGGGCGCTGATTCGCTATATGCGTCGGCCTTCAAAAAGGCCGACGCGTCACTGAAATCTGCGACGCGTCTCATCGAGGACAGGAAACTGAGCGAGGCCAGGAAACGTCACCCGGAATTGATTGCCGCTTATGCGGATCTTGAGGTCAAAGCGCTCAAGGAAGGCACCAAAGCAGCGGCCGAGGCGGCTGTTAAAAAAGCTGAGGACATGGACGCTGATGACTACGCGCCCAAAACTCTCGATAAGGCAAAGGCCGAGCTGGCACTCGTGAGCTCAGTTCTCGAAGCGGACCGCACCAATACTGAAAAAGCCAACGAACGCGCTCGGTTGGCGATCTGGTTTGCCGGTCGGGCCATGGATATTACCGCACTGGCAAAGATGTTCGATGAGGATGACTACGAGTTTGAGGATATCGTGCTCTGGCACCAGGCGCAACTCGAAGTCATCAACGCACCGCTTCAGCAGGATTTGCCGTTTGATGAATCCGACGCAGCGGCGGTCAAGTCGATCCGGAGCGCCATCGAGGGATTGCTCACGGCTATCGAAGATATGCGAAAAATGTCCGCAGCCCGACAAAAGAAGATGAGCAAGGAGATGGCCAACCTGATGGCAACGCATAAAGCACAGCTCGAAGAGCTCAGGCAACAGCTCGAAGGCATGCAGAAGGCCAGCAAATCCGAGATCGCTAAGTTGCAGGCGGAAGCCGCATCAAAATTGGCCGCTGCCGAGGCAGCCAGGCAGCAATCAGCCGCCGCTGAGAAGCGATTCGACGACGTTCAGGCGCTATTTGTCGCCAGTGAAGCCTATGTCTCTCGCAAGGGTGACAACATCGTCATCGATGCCCATGGTTTCGACTTTCCCAGACGGAGCGTGGATATCGGATCAAAAAACTTTGGCATCCTCGACAAAATCGTTACTGCCATCAACATCTTCCCCAAAGCAACCGTGCTCGTGACGGGTCACACGGATTCAAAGGGCAGCGAGGACAGGAACCTTAAACTTTCCATCGGGCGCGCTGAGAGCGTGGCCGAGTTCCTGACCACGGTTGGAAAGATTAACCCTAAGCGCGTGCAATCCAAGGGCATGGGAGAAAACGCGCCGGTGGCTTCCAACGACTCTAAAGACGGCCGTGAAAAGAATCGCCGCATCGAAGTGCTTATCATCAACGAATAGGCAAACAGCAGGTCGATGAACCGAACCCCCGATCGACCCAGTCGCAATCCAAGTGAATCCTCAAACGCTGTTGTAAAATGGGATAGAAGTATGTGACCATCTGCCACATGTGACGATCCGCCGCAGGACAGTCTCGACCTCGCCATCAGATTTTTTAACGACAAAACAAAGGCGATCGCCGACAGCTGGCTTATAAAGAGAGACCCTGCTCCACGCAAATTGGCATATCCTTTGCATGCCTCGTGCGCCCAACAGAACAGAGAAGCACTGCAGGTAAAGATGCTTGATGTGCTTTCTGTAGAGGTGCTCGGGTAAAGGAGCAAGGTTCGCAACATGACAGAATACACAAAAGAAAATACCGATAACACGAACACGGGTTCGATCTTCGGCGTTTTTTCCAGTCTTCAAGAACAGTGGTTTGAAACGATGCTCAACGCGTCCAAGGCAATGTCTCAGAGCATTGCAGGAGCATCTCAGATTGATCCAACAGCGGGCGTTAAGGCTTGGACCGAAGCAGAGCCGGCGTGGCCCGTCAATTTGATGCCTGACTTTCTAAACAGCATTAACGCTTATGGGTCAATGCTCAAGCTCTGGGAGAACATGGGTCGAGTTAACGCATCAAGACCAGGAGCACTGGGCACTGCCAGAACAACCGCTAGTTCTGCTTGGTTGCGGGCATGGACAACCATGTTTCAAAACTGGTTTCACTTTACATCTGATTTTTCCAAACAGGCCAACGACGACCTTGAGGCAGAAGGCGCGCCCACAAAAACGGTGAAGGATACTTATCTGGCATGGCTCGCAAGCTACGAGAAAACCCTGGGACGTTTTGTAAACATGCCGACCATCGGGCCTGCCCGCGAATCTATAGAAATCGTCGAAAGAAACATCGACGCGGCTCTCAAGTATCAAGCCGCAGCTTCGGATTTCTACAGCAAGCTGTTTCAAACCACCATGGCCGCCCTCGATGAAGTCGCAAGGGAATCGCGAGACTTGCTCGACGAGGAGGTCGATGATCAAACCGTTGACCGTTTGTACATGCTGTTTTTGGACATCGGCGAAAGGCACTATCAGGAGTTCTTTTCCTCGCCACTTTTCGGTCAATCTCTCAAAGCCATGGTCAACACCAGCTTGGACTTTCACAAGGCAAAAAACGACCTCATAGAAGAGATGCTCGACCCCACACCGGTGGTTACACAGTCTCAGGCAGACGAGATACACCAAGAGATATACCGGCTCAAGAAACGTGTCTTTGAGCTGGAAAGAAACCAGGCGACTCTGAAACAGCCGTATTGAGGTAAAAATGAGCTACACAGATAATCTAGATAGACTCTCGGCCTTGTTCGCCGAACGATTCTCCAAGCGCCACGAACAGCTGCTGGCTGGGATGAAAACTCTCACCGAACCTATCGATACTTCGAGCGGGACAACGCTCAAAGAAGAGGTGCTGGCAATCGACCGCTGGAAGCTCTACCGCTATCAGCCGGTGGTCGAGAAGCCCCTGCCTATCCCGGTGGTCATTTTCTACGCCTTGGTCAACCGCTTTTACATGATTGATTTACAACCGAACAGAAGCATGGTGCGCAAGTTTCTCGAGGCTGGGTTGGATGTCTATGTCGTGGATTGGGGCCACCCCACGCATGGGGACAGATATCTCACCATGGAGGATTATATCGACGGATACATGAACCTTGCGGTTGACATGGTGCGTCAACGATCGGGTCAGAACGCGATCACCGTCTACGGCATATGCCAGGGAGGCACTTTCAGCAGTATCTACACAGCCCTCTATCCCGAGAAGGTAAAAAATCTTGCGCTCATGGTAACCCCCATCGACTTCGATACAGACACGGGCCTGCTCAATGTGTGGTCCCGCTACCTCGATCCGGATCGAATGGTGCAGGCATTTGGCAATGTGCCTGGAGATTTCATGAACAGCGGATTTTTGCTGCTCAATCCGCTTCGATTGATGTTTCAGAAGTATGTCGATTTCATAGAACGAATGAGCGACAAAGAGTTTACCGCCAATTTTATCCGCATGGAAAAATGGATCTTCGATTCGCCCGATCAGGCCGGAGAGGCTTACAGGAAGTTCATCAAAAGCATGTACCAAAAGAACCAATTGGTTAAAGGCGAATTCGAGCTGGGAGGGCGAAAGGTGGATCTGAAGAGCATTAAACAACCGGTGCTAAATGTATTCGGTGAAAAGGACAATCTTGTTCCCCCTGCGTGTAGCAGGCCTTTTACTGACCTCGTGAGCAGCAAGGACAAAACCGTGCTTTCGTTTCCGACAGGTCATATCGGACTGTTTACAAGCAGCCGGTCCCAGACCGAATATGCACCGGCTATCGCGAGCTGGCTGTCTAAACGGTGTCTCGACGACAGACCAATGAAGCGATCGGCACTAAATCCAAAGGCTGCAACAGCAATGAAAAAGAAACCGCAAAGCAGAGCCTCAAAACCTTCGAAACCACGAACAAGCTCCAAGAAAACCAAACGATAGGTAAATAAAATGACGAAAGATATAAGATACGATGAGCTGTGCATTGGCGACCGTGCCCGTTTCAGCAAGACCATCACCGAGCACGATGTATACAGCTACGCCGGTATTACGGGTGATTTCAATACTGTGCATATAAATCAAGAAATGGCGCAGAAGAGCCCGTTCAAGACCCGAATCGCGCATGGCATGCTGTCGGCCGGTTTGATTTCTACGGTGCTCGGAACCAAACTACCCGGTCCCGGAACGATCTACCTCAAGCAGGACCTCAAGTTTCTCAAACCCGTGCATTTCGGCGACACGCTGACGGCGGAATGCGAGATTGTGAAAAAGATAGACGAAAAAAAGCGCCTAGAGCTTTCCACTGTCGTACACAACCAACAAGGTGAAGAAGTACTCAGCGGCATTGCACTGGTGATGAAAGAGGATTGATCAGTACCCTAAAAAAAAGGAGAAAAAGATGTTTGATCAACAGCAACTCATCCAAAACATGTTGAGTATGGCCCGAGTTTCCTTTGACACGGGCGTACAGGCGATGGACACATTTCAAGCACAGGCGGAAAAGACTATCTCTTTTGCTATCGACAGCATGAATACAGTTCAGGTCGAGACGCGTAAGTCTTTCGATACGTGGATGACCAGCGTAAAGAAGGCACGCGAAGCCTACATGAAGGCCGTCGAAGATGGCCTCGACAATCTGGAACAGCAGGTGTCCAGGGCCTCGGAAAAGTCGAGATAGCACGCAATATCAGAGGTTTCATCTCTCGCAACAGGGATTTTGAATCTGGGGCGACTTTTTTTTAATTCTATGATTTTATAAAGGTCATGTCCGGTGTGTATGTATACCTAGTGCCGGGTTTTTTCGGCTTTGTTCGCCTGGGTTCGCTGAATTATTTTCACGGAGTGTCGCCAAAGCTCGCGTCTGCCTTCAAATCGCGGGGGTTCGACGCGAGAATCATCGAATGCCGCACGCAACCGACCGGTTCGATCAAGAACCAAGCCGACCGATTGATACAGGAGGTCATTGACAGTGGCGGCCTCGAAGCAGAGGAGGTTCACTTTGTCGGGCATTCCACGGGAGGGCTCAACGTTAGGCTCTTGGTGACACCCGGTGTGCGACTGCGAGAAAGCAGAGTCGAGGAGAAAATAGGCTTGAAGACAAGGTCTGTTACGACCGTTACGACCCCCCATTACGGCACACCTCTTGCCGGCTTCTTCACTTCACTCCAGGGACGTAACATCCTCCAGTTGCTCACCCTGATGGCCACCACCGAACGAGGTCGAAGGACCCTCTTCCTAGCGTCGAGATTGGTAAGTGCCGTTGCCAAAGCAGATGACTTCCTGGGAATGGATAAGACCTTTCTCGATGAGCTTTCCGACCGCGTGTTGCGAAGGCTGACCCTCGATCCCAATGATCCGATATGGGAGTTTCTAAAGGAGATAGCAAGGGACCAGGGAGCAATTATTCAACTCACACCTGAAGGAATGCACATTTTCAATGCAGCGGTAAACCATAGGCCTAATGTTTCATATCGGTGTGTGATCGCGGCAACTGCACCTCCTCAACCACTCCAATGGCGGACTTTCAAGTCAGTTGAGTTGGCTGCGATGACGTTTCTTTATACGTTACTCTATAAGCTCACGGCTAGGGAGCACAGACAATATCCCTATCCCAGCATGGCAGAAAAGATTGCAGACGAGATTGCCTCTGAGTTACCGTTTGAGTTTACCTCAGAAACCAATGACGGCATTGTTCCGACAATGAGTCAAGTTTCAGGAGAGCTACTGGATGTGGTCATCGCGGACCATTTGGATATTGTGGGTCAATTCACCGGCGCTGGTGGAAAATCGAGAAGCGATTGGCTGCCTTCTGGATCTGGTTTTGATGAGGAGCGATTTGCTAACGTCTGGGAAAAGATTGGCGGCGCAATTGTAGAGTCGTCGAAATCCGAGAGATCGGTCGATACAGTGAGCAACAGCCGCGACTAGAGAAGGCAATGAAATCAAAGGAATTGAAAATCATCGGCTGGAGAGAGTGGGTCTCGTTGCCCGGGCTGGGAATTGAGCGTATAAAGGCGAAAGTGGATACTGGAGCCCGGTCATCGTCGATACACGCTTTTGGTGTGGAATTCTTTTTAAGAAGGCAACATCGAGGTCGTCACGTTCAAAGTTTCTCCTGAACAAAATACGCTCGGAACACAACTGAATGCCGCGCCGAGGTCATTGAATTTCGTAATGTAAGGAGCTCCAACGGACAGCTTGAACGCCGCCCAGTCATCGAAACCGAAGTGGCGCTTTTGGGCGAGCGGTGGCCGATCGAGCTGACCCTCTCCAACAGGGATGAGATGGGGTTTCGTATGTTGCTCGGAAGGACGGGTATCAAGACGCGGTTCTTGGTGGATGCTGGAAAATCCTATTACGGGGAAAAAGAGTTGAACCGAAAAATGTTGGTTTGAAAATCGGCAAGGAGATCATCCAGGTCGGGGAGAGGAAACGGTTCCAGCTCGAAGTGGCCTCATTGTACGACTATACCCAGCTGACTATTCCCATCGAAGTCATTTGCGGGAAAAAGGAAGGGCCAGTGCTCTTTATCAGCGCTGCCATTCACGGCGATGAGATCAATGGGTTGGCCATCATCAAGCGCCTCTTGAAGCGGCCTATCTTGAACCGATTAAAAGGGACGCTGATCGTCGTCCCGATTGTCAATGTGTTCGGTTTTAATAACAGATCCAGGTATTTGCCCGACCGACGGGATCTAAATCGGTGTTTTCCCGGCCATCAACAGGGTTCGCTGGGATCGCGATTAGCCAGTATTTTTACCAGAGAGATAGTCAACAAGTGCACCCATGGCATTGATCTGCACACCGGGGCCATCCACCGGTACAATCTGCCGCAAATCAGGGCCAGCTTGGATGATCCGCAAACAAAAGCGCTTGCCGAGTGCTTCGGCGCGCCGGTTGTCATCCACTCCCGGATAAGAGACGGCTCGTTGAGAGAATCCGCCCGCAAGAAAAAAGTGGTGACACTCCTGTACGAAGGGGGGCAGGCGTTGCGGTTCGAAGAGGAAATCATTGAGGTGGGCCTCAGCGGATGCCTATCGGTCATGCGGGAGATCGGCATGTTGCCCAGATCGAGGACCCAAAGACCAAAATCAGCACCAGCTATACAGATCGCGCAGAGCAGCTACTGGGTTCGAGCGCCCCACAGCGGCTCATTTAGGCTCTCCAAGAAAATCGGCGAACACGTGGAGGCTGGTGCGCTGCTTGCAACCATCAGCAATCCCTTTGGCCACGACCCGCACGACGTTCGAACAAAGGAACCGGGCGTTATCATCGGCCTGAGCAAGATACCCCTGGTCAACCGGGGAGATGCCATGATTCACGTGGCCACATTCAAGAAATCGAAACGAGTAAAAGACTCTGGAGATTTTTTCGATCAGTGATGTGAACCCTCGTTCGCTAGCAGCGGTTATGCGCCTGCCGTGGCACTCCAGAAACCCCGACAAATTTTCCGTGCTCAGGTGCATAACTACCGGCTCGGCAGGTGATATCGAATAAATTTTCCCCGCCGAGATCAAAACCGAACCCAGCTTCGGTGACACAGTAGTCTGCGTGGGCCTGGCCCATACGCTTGGCCAGCACCCAGTTGGAACCATGGGCAATGTTTGCGAATGGACCGCAGTGGATAAATGCGGGTACGCCCTCGTGGGTCTGGTTGTCCTTTATTTAAGCTGCAACCTACTTGGTAATGTTGCGACCAGGGGGGACCGCTTCCGTGCTAGTCCAGCCCCCGGCGAACGATCTTCTGAGCTCGGTGGCGATGCGAGTGAGCATCACGTCGGTCCGGAAGGCCCCTGCCTGAGCCGCCCCGACGATGATCCCGTACGCGCGATCCGATGGAAAAGCCAACATTTCGGCCACTTGAAGAATAATCTTGCCCTCGGCGTCCATCAGGGCGCCGTCGGCATAGGCGATCTCCGCCAGGCGGGAGAGCACGAACATCTTGTCCTGATCGCTCCCCTCCTTTTTGATGGCTTCGCAGACCTGGGGCAGCTCATCCAATATCTTTTGTCGGTCCGTAACGATGACTTTTTCAGGTTCGTCCGTGAAGAGGCCATGCAGAATCTGGACCAGAAGCTTGACCTCATCGTCGGAGATGTTCATGTCTGCGCCCATTACCAGCGCGCCGCCGAGGGCGATAGCACGCATCATCGCTACGGAGAGGGGCTTGACCGGATGTCGTTGGGTGAGGTTGATGAGCTCGTCCACTTCTTTTTCGATTTGGGTGTTGTCCACAGGGTCGCCTGGAATGGGACAACCGCAGCCTTTGGCCAGCTTGGATCGGGCGAACAGCTCGAGTGCCTTGAGTCGAATGGGCAGGATGGGATGGGAAGCGAACACCGACTCGATCAACTCCGGGCTGCTTTTGATTTCGTCGATCTGTGAGACGAGCGCGTCGATATCCAGGTTGAGGTTCTTCTCGCTGAGCCCGAATGTCGCCTTGAGCAAGGATCGGGCGGAGGCGTAGAAATCGCGACAGGCAACAAGCCCGATGCGGTCGCAGCTGATCTCGGCCTTTTTGCGCCAGCGCAAAAACAGGCTCTCTCCGAACGGCGGTAGCACGGTCATGGAGCGATTGCTGGGATCCATTGACAAAAGGGCGTTGAGCCGATTGTGTCCGAATAAGAAATGACCCAGCTCGTGGCCAAGGATCGACTTGAGCTCCCCGTCCTCCAGACGCTCGAGGGCGCCGGCTGTTACGCCGATAAGCGAGTGGGTTTGTTCTTCCCGGAGATCCAACACAGCAAACGCGTTGATATTTTGGTCAGGCATGCAAAATACCTCGGCCTCACTTTGAAATTCGAGGTTCTCACTCACCTCTCGAAACAGATTGTAGATCCGCGGTGACAGTCGCTCGTTTAGGCGGATGCCGTGTTGAAGCAGCTGCTCTCGAATACCGCGATCGTGGCGCCTACGGTTTTCGTCGAAGGCATCGAGATAATCGTTAATCCGATAGAGCTCGAACAAGGAGTTCACATCTGTAGCGTCACCGCCGTAACGATATGCGTCCCACTTGTTGTCCATTTTCCTTTTCCTTTCTATCGCTTTATTAGTTGCCGGACTTGTCATCAGCCAGGGCAAAGTGCGCTTTGCCGGCCGCTTGAAGTACCGGGTCCCAGACCGGCGAAAAGGGTGGCGCATAGGAAAGATCCAGAGCCGCCATGTCCGAAACGGTCATCCCGGCAGTGATCGCCGTGGCCACGATGTCGCATCGTTTGCCCAGGCAGGTGTCGCGCCCGGCAAGCATTGCGCCAACGACGCATTCATTGTCCGTCCGGAAGAGGAGCTTTACCCAGACCTCGCCGTGGTCGGGCATGTAGTGGGCACGGCTGGGCGCAGTCGCTTCAATAGCTCGAATCGGAATGCCGGCTCTTTCGGCGGTTCGTTCATCGATGCCGGTTCGACCTACGGCCAGGCCAAAGACACGCGTGATCGCGCTGCCTACGATGCCCGAAAATCGCTCATCGCCGTCGGCCATATTGACGCCGGCAATGCGGCCCTGGCGATTGGCGCCAAGCGCCAGTGGAACATATACCGGGCGCGCAAGCACTCGATGCCACGACTCGGCACAGTCTCCGGCGGCATAAACATCATCCGCGCTGGTTCGCTGGTGATCGTCTACCCGGATCGCGCCGGTCTCGCCGATATCTATTCCGGCATTGCGAGCTAACTCTGAATTCGGTTGTACGCCGAGCGATACAATGGCAATGTCCGCGTCGATTCGGCCTTTGTCAGTGACTACGGACTTCAGGAGGTCGCCGGTGCCTTCGAATCCCTGAACAGTTGTCGACAGCTTGAGGCTCGCATCATGTTCACTAAGCTCATTTTCGACGAGCTCGGTAATCCGCTGCTCAATGCCACCCATCACCCCATCTTGTTTTTCGACAACCGTAACTTCCAGACCCCGACGACTGAACGCCTCGGCCATCTCCAAGCCGACGTATCCCGCTCCGACAATGACCGCTCGTTTCGCACTTTTTTGCACCAGGGTCATGACGCGCTCGGCATCCTTAAGATTTCTAATGGAGACCACGCCCTCCAGGTCGATCCCGGGCCATGCCGGTACGATCGGCTCCGCGCCGGTGGCGAGTAGAAGCCGATCATATGTCAGTGTGTGCTCGCTGTTTCCATCCCGGGCAATGACGCTTCGCTTGGCCGGATCCAGGCCGGTGGCCTCCCAACCGATTTTTACATCGATGCCGCGTTTTTCTCTGAACTCCTCGGGTGTAACGATAACAAGGTCGTCGATCTTCGACACATCACCGGCGATGAAATACGGTATCCCGCACGCCGCATAAGAAGTCACCAATCCCTTTTCCAGGACTACGACCTCCCAATCCGAGTGCCGTCGCCTAATCTGGCTCGCTGCTGTCATCCCGGCCGCGTCGCCTCCTATGATCAAACACCTCATTTTTCGCTCCTTGAATAATCTTTTTTTTCTCATATCATGACCTCGACAACAGTCCAACAAGGAATGAAACGTCGCGACGCTGAATTGAGCTGCTTGGGCCTAAATGTGCTCAAGTTCTCGAGTCTGGATGTGCATACCAACATGGACGGCGAGATCGCTACAGTCATCCAATACCTGGAAGCGGTTCTCGTGGCGGGGCACACGGACTCCAAGGGAAACTTGGAAAGATTGACCTTAAACGCGTCCAATCCAAGGGCATGGGAGAAATCGCGCCGGTGGCTTCTAACAGTACCAAAGAAGGCCGTGAGAAGAATCGCCGTATCGAAGTACTGATAATCAACGAAATGCCTCGCAACTCATAGGATAAGCGATCCAAGTGGGATATTGTAGTGTGGCTATCTGCCACCTGTGTCGATTTGCCACAGGGCAGGCTGAGATTGCCATCATATTTTAATGCCTGAATCTTGGACGAAAAGTTAGTGCCTGCTTGAAAATGGCTCAATATTTGCAAAATATATGTTGAGATGGGAATATTTCGAACTGAATCGGCTGAAATTGAAAGGACCAACGTGGCAAGTTCAGAACTCTGGTTTACAGGCTCTTACCTTGAGGAAGTTTTTCTCGACGACGGGACGTCCGTCTCGTTGAGAACGGTTTGCCCCTCGGATAAGGATCTGTTGCGCCGGGGGTTCGAACGCCTCTCCCCTGAATCTCGCTACTTCAGATTTTTTGCATCCAAGCTGCGCCTTTCTGATGAGGAGCTTCGCCGGTTGACCGAGATCGACGGCATCGACCATGTCGCCATTGGTGCGGTAATGAAGAGAGAAGATGGAAACGAGGACGGTCTGGGCGTTGCGCGGTTCATTCGCGTCAAGGGAGAGCCGGAAGTGGCCGAGCCGGCGATCGCCGTTGTGGACGACTTTCAGGGCAAAGGGCTGGGCACGCTGCTCCTTCATCGCCTGTCCGGAGCAGCCCTGGAAAGGGGGATAAAGCGTTTTCGCTGTGAGATCCTCGCGGATAACGACCGGATGAAGAGCGTCTTAAGTGAGGTAAGTTCTGATTTCTGGTTTGCGCAGCCAATCAACGGCGTAATGGAAGTTGAGTTTGAAATTCCTCAGGCCGCTCTAAAAAAAGCCCGCGTCAACGCTCTGCGAAAGAGCGACATGGGAAGACTTCTTTCCCATGCAGCGCGCAAAACCGTTTCCATAGGTTTGGGACGCCGATTGCTCAAACACCTGGCGGAAAAAAAGAGGCCGATTTCGGTCGGCGTGGAGTGAGCTCTCTCCCCATTGCTATTCGATCTTGTCGAGCTTAAGTGTATCTGTGAATCCAGCTGATACCTTTTCGCCGTAAGTCACGGCAATACTGTCTCCCTCTCGCGCTAGACCGCGTTCCAAAAGCAGATGCTTCGCCTGTTCTAAAGCGGCCTTTCCGTCCTCAGCCCATTCACCGTGAAGCGGGACAACTCCCCATCTCAAGGCAAGCCGTCGGAGTACTGAATCGTGGCGGGAAAAGGCGACAATGGAAGATCGAGGGCGACAGGCGGCCACCAACGACGCAGATCGACCACTTTCGGTATAGACAGCGATGGCCTTGAGATCTAGGTCGACCGAAGCGGTGACCGCAGCGCGAGCGACAGCATTGGAGAAGCTCTGTCCCTTCAACTTGACCGGCTCGGGCATGTGCCTGAAGATCTCGCTTCCCTCTACTTCTTTTAGTACGGTCGCCATCTCTGCCACCGCTTCGACCGGAAACCTACCGACAGCACTTTCTCCGGAAAGCATGACCGCGTCTGCGCCGTCCAGGACCGCATTGGCCACGTCCGATACTTCAGCCCGCGTTGGCTTGGGATGCTGTATCATCGACTCCAGCATCTGAGTCGCAACGATCACCGGCCGCCCATGAGCAGCGGCGTCGCGTATAATTCTCTTTTGAAGGAGCGGCACTTTCTCGGCGCCTGCTTCTACGCCCAGGTCCCCCCGGGCCACCATCAGGCCGTCTGATGCCGAGATGATTTGATCTAGATTGGCCACGGCCTGCGGCTTTTCTATTTTGGCGATCACGGGGATTTCACCAGCCAGTTTCTTGGCTTCCAACAAATCGCCTGCGGTGCGCACAAACGACAAAGCGAAATAGTCCACGCCGAGATCCCGCGCGAACGCGATATCCTGTCTGTCCTTCTCAGTCAGCGCAGGTACCGATAAGGGCGATCCAGGGATGTTCATGCCCTTTTTATCCCTGAGCACGCCGCCGAGAGATACAGTGCAATACACGAGTTTATGTTCCACTTTGTGTACCGTAAGTTCGATCATCCCGTCGTCGATCAGGATCCGGTCTCCTGATCTCACATCGCAGTAGAGCGCTTTGTGGGAGGTTGAGATGCGATTGGCATCACCGACCACATCCTCTGCGGTGATCGTGATTTTCTGACCTGCTCGGAGCTTTACCGCGCCTCCGTCAATCCTGCCCGTGCGTATCTTTGGACCGCCGAGATCGGCGAGCACCGCCACAATAGAATTGGCATCTCTCGCCTCTTCTCTTACCAACTTGAACAGGCGACGGCGTTCTTCACGGTTGCTGTGGGAGAAGTTGAGTCGAACCACGTCCATGCCTGCCTCAATCATCCGACGGATAACATAGCGGTCGCTGCTGGCCGGCCCAAGGGTGGCCACTATTTTAACTCTCTGAAGTGCCGCTGTCTTGGCCATGGCCTCTTCTCTCCTTCTCTGCTACTTGAGTTTCTCAGACAAGTATCCTCCAAGGCTCGTTCATGGAAGTATCTTCGATGCCGCTCTGTCCACAGGGGAGGATGCAAGAAATGTACCCTGGTTGTCGATTTTTGCCGCCACGACCTCATTTTCATGTATGATGCATTATCAATAAGGCCTCGTAACAGATTAAGCTGTGCCATTATGGACGTCGAGACGCCTGCCTGGCAAGGCGTGAGGAGGGCGAATACTCAGACGTATTCAACTGACGAACAACACAGCCAGGCAGGATGGACCAATGGCTAGAATGTACAGGTTATTCTGTTACGAGGCCTAAAATAGTATGATTTTCGAGGAGATAGGAAAATGGCACCGCCCAAATCGAAATTCCGAGTAAACATGGAATTCCATGCGGTAAAGCTGCCGCCAGTAAAGGACATCCTCGTTCTTGGAAAAAAATATCCCCAGGGCAAGACCGGCGTAATGGAGTGCTTTCGTTTCATTGCTCCGGATGAGTTCGAAATGTTCGAAAACACGAATCCCGACGAAGTTGCCGAGGCTGTGGTGATCAACAAGCGGATACTCGCCCGCATGCCGACCGAGCAAGTTATCGAGCTCCTCAGGGAACACGTCTTCCCCTACATCTCGCCAGGTGAAGCGATTAATGTCAATTTTGACATCATTATAAATATCAATGGTGTGGAAATCGAGCGACAGCCATGACAGCGGGAAAGGTCGCGTTGACCACTTACGGGACAATCGCACCACATGACAGTGTCGTCTCTATAGAGTGCAGACTCCTCCAAGACGGTTTCCTTGTAGTCAAAAACAATGAAGATTATATCGGCATACTCACAGTAGAGGACATGATAAAAAATCCCCATCTACTGGTCGTGGACTGCCTTTCCGACAGGCCGCGGGTTGTGGATTCGCAAACCTTGGAAGATGTGCTCGCACTTATGGAACAAGGCTCCCATCGATTCCTTCCCGTGTTTCGGGATGAGGTATTTTATGGGGTCGTCAATTACAGGGGTATCGCGCAGTCATTGAGGCTAGAGCGCGATCGCATGCGCGGAATCGAACACGAGCATCGGAGTAGAGCAGCTCAATTCGACGCCATGCGCGCTCTTGCGGGCGGGATAGCCCATGACTTTAAAAACTACCTGATGTCCATCATCGGGGCTGTTGAACTCGCGGCCAAAGACCCAGGCATCTCCCCCAAGAACGCCGATCACCTCAAGGCAGCATCCCATGGCATCTCCAAAGCCGGCGAGCTGGCCGAACAGTTGTTTACGTTTTCAAGACATGGCGCACTGGTCAAAGAAAAGACAGATATAGCCAAGTTGGTTGAGGAGAACGCAAAGTTTGCCCTGCGCGGTCGTGGATTGCAACTTGAGCTTTCGTTTTCAAACAATCTCGAAAAAGTGGAGCTCAGTAACACGCAGTTCGGGCGAGTGGTCAACAACTTGGTGCTGAACGCGGCACAGGCGATGTCCGACACGGGAGGCGCGCTCTTTATCGAAGGTGAAAGCACTCGTGTAGACGAAGAGAGCGACCTTCCCCTTCATCCTGGAAAGTATGTCAAGATATCGTTTAGAGATACGGGACCCGGGATCCCCCAAAACATCCTGCCCCAGGTGTTCGAGCCCTATTTCACGACAAAATCGACGGGTAGTGGACTGGGGCTTGCCATCGTCTATTCAGTAGTCACCGACCACGGCGGTTACGTCGAGGTCGCATCAGAAGAGGGGCGTGGCGCGACGTTCCTCGTCTATCTTCCAATGGCAAGAGAGCCAGAACCATGTCGAAGCCCCCCCTTACCGACCTGAAATAGGCAACGCAACCCAGGAAACTGCCATCTAACTTACCAGTTGTTCAAACTGCGCTCTTTACCTGTGATCAAATACGCTACCTGTTGAATATTGCGCCGAAAAAGGTAAAGTTCTGCATTGATTTTGCATTGTTTGCATTGATTTTGCATGGATTAAGATATCAACATTTGCTTGGGAGCATGTGCATCAATGACCAAAAAAGTACTCATCGTGGATGACGACAAGGAACTCTGCGAGCTGACAGGCACGCAACTCGAAAAACGAAGATTTCAGGTTTGTTTACGGTACGACGCGGCGGCGGCCCTTGAAGCTGTGTCGAACGAGGAGTTCGATGCTGTTGTGACCGACCTCAATATGCCCGAGATGAACGGAATAGAGCTAACCGAGATGATCCATCAAAACCGCCCAGACACGCCCGTGATCGTGATCACTTCCTACGGCAGCCTGGAGACGGCGATCGCCGCCATGCGGGCCGGTGCCTACGATTTCATCACCAAGCCGATCGATATCGAGCTACTCCACATCACCTTGAATCGCGCGATTCACCACAGGCATCTGCACAAGGAGGTCACGCTTTTGCGTCGAACCGTGGAGGCGTCCCAAGGGTTCGAGGAGTTCCAAGGCGAAAGCGCTCCGATGAATAAAGTCTTCTCCCTCGTTTCCAAGGCCGCTGAGACCGAGGTCACCGTGCTAATCACCGGTGAGAGCGGCACCGGCAAGGAGCTCGTGGCCCGCGCTCTGCACAAACGAAGCAAGAGACAAGGCGGCCCTTTCGTGGCCGTCAACTGCTCGGCCCTGCCGGAAAACCTGCTCGAGAGCGAGCTTTTCGGACATGTGAAAGGTGCGTTTACTGATGCGAAATCCACTCGAATAGGCCTATTCGGCAAGGCAAACAAAGGCACTTTATTTCTCGACGAAATCGGCGATATGCCCCTCGGTTTGCAGGCAAAGATTCTGCGCACCCTCGAAGAACGCACGGTCAGGCCGGTGGGGGGAAATACTGAAACGCCTTTCGATGTACGGGTCATCTCTGCGACGAATCGGGATTTGGCTCAAGTGGTGGAAGACAAGGGATTCCGAGAAGATCTTTTCTACCGGCTCAACGTTGTGCACATCGATATGCCGCCCTTAAGACAGCGGGGCCGGGATATCCTGCTGCTCGCCGATCATTTTATCGATCAGTTCGCATCTCAGATGCAACGGGACGTGAGCGGATTGAGCACGACCGCGGCCGAGAAGCTGCTCGGATACTCGTGGCCAGGGAATGTGCGCGAGCTGAAGAACAGCATCGAGAGGGCCATGGCTCTTACCGGCACAGACAAGCTGACGGTGGACGACCTCCCCGAGAGGATCCGCGACTACAAGGCTGCGCATGCGATCGTCAGTGACGACAATCCCAACGAGCTCGTTACCCTGACAGAGCTCGAGCGCCGGTACATCCAACAAGTGTTGGGCCTTGTGGGCGGAAACAAGGCCCAGGCCGCGCGCATACTGGGAGTGGACCGCAAGAGCCTGTACCGCAAGTTGGCGCGATTGGAGGGGCGGAAGTCGGAGTGAGGGAATATCTCTTGCTGTCTCCCCTATTTTTTTAAGTCAGCATTCCTAATAAAATATCTGAGAGGCCCATTGCCACGCGTGGCGATTCGACACGCCGCGTCCGCCTCTGATTTTCCTCCTACCGACCAAGACGCGTCTGGTTATAGCGCTTCGTGATTCGCTGTTCCTGATTGGCACGATTGTTGTAGATGCCATTCTCCTGCGTCGAACAAGCAGGAATCTAGAAAAGGAGATCTCAACATGATCGGACACATTGATCTGGAAAAATGGACGAAAAGCGCCCTGGATATGGCTCGGTTTTCTATCGAAACCAGCGTTAGAAACCTGGAGCTCGTGCAGGAGCAGACGAACAAAGCCGTGGATTTCGCAATGACAGCCGCGGGCCAACTCCAGAAAGAAACGCAAAACGCCTACCACGAATGGCAAAAGACCGCTGACCAAGCGCGCCGAATGTACGTGGAATCACTCGAAAACGGGCTGGAGATGATGTCGAAAACGTTCAGTCCCCCAAGCCGGACGGAGCAGCCGAAATCCAGGAAATAGGTCAAGTACATTCATCAGCAGACAAGGAAAAGAAAATGGTTGACGCCGACGATACGCCTCGAGCAAACCATGGAATCGCATTTGTGGGCAATTATCTTCCCCGAAAATGCGGCATCGCCACGTTTACTTATGATTTGGCCGAAGCCGTTGCCAAACTTCCCGGAGAAGAGCAGTCGGTCTCGGTGTGCGCGATGAACGACACCTCCGAGGGGTACGACTACCCGGATCGGGTTAAGTTCGAGGTGAGGCAGGATTTTCCGGGTGACTACTCGCGCGCCGCCGACTTTCTTAACTTCAGCCAGGCCGACGTGGTCAGCCTCCAGCACGAATTCGGTATCTTCGGTGGCGAGGCCGGAGCCAATGTGCTCACCCTACTCGGGGAATTGCGCCGTCCGATCGTGGTCACCTGTCACACCGTGCTCAAGGAGCCCAAACCGGCGGCAAGGGAGGTGTTCATCGAGATCGCGGCCCACGCGCGCAAGCTCGTCGTAATGAGTAAAAAGGCATTTGGTTTTCTGGAAGATGTCTACAAAGTGCCTAAAGAAAAAATCACCCATATTCCCCACGGAATTCACGACGTACCGTTCATCGATCCGAGCTATTACAAAGATAAGTTCGGTGTAGAGGGTAGAAAAGTGATGCTGACCTTCGGGCTCTTGAGCCCTAACAAAGGCATCGAGAACGTCATCGAGGCGTTGCCTGCGGTGGTAGCGAAACATCCCAAAGTCATTTATGTAGTGCTCGGTACGACCCACCCGAATGTGGTGCGGGAGGAGGGGGAGTCATACAGGCTAGGACTGCAGCGTCGCGTGCGGGAGCTCGAGATGGAAGAGCACGTGCTGTTTCTGCCCAAGTTCGTGGATATCGAGGATCTGCTCGAGTACATCGGTGCCTCAGACATATTCGTCACGCCGTATCACAACTTGGATCAGATTACGAGCGGTGTCTTGTCCTACGCCATGGGCGCCGGCAAGGCCGTGATATCGACTCCCTATTGGCACGCCGAGGAGCTCCTGGCCGAGGGCCGGGGGAAGCTGTTTTCGCCCGGGGACTCGGACAAATTGGCCGCAGAGATCAACAGCCTGCTCGACGATGAAGTAGGCCTCGCTGCCATGCGAAAGCGGGCCTATGCCTATTGCCGAAACATGATTTGGCCCTCGGTGGCCCGTTCCTATCGCGACCTTTTCAATGAGGCGAGAAGTTACGGCCCGACAAACGTGAGCCTTGCCGCTGCGAGGCGAAAGCCGCTCGCGGTAACGGATCTTCCCGTTCCGAAACTGGACCATGTCCTCAGACTCAGTGACGATACGGGAATCGCCCATCACGCGCGCCGGAAGCTGCCGGACTTCACCTACGGATACTGGATGCAGGACGCGGCCGAGGCGCTTGTGGCCACAGTAAAATACTTCGACGCTCTCGACACCGATAGGGCTTCTCGCCTTTGCGAGCGTTATCTCTCATTGTTGCAGCACATGATCGGAAACGGCGACGAGATTGTGGGGCGGCTCGACTATTCACGCAAGCCCGTGGCAGCGGCATCGGAGGCGGATATAGGAAAGGCCATCTGGGCCTGTGGGTATGCAGTGAGCCACGGGCCGCCGTTTACGAGGGAATACGCGAGCGATGTCTTCAACGAGCTGGTTCCGAGACTGGAAATCCACGACTTCAGAGGGTCAGCATATGCAATCCTGGGAGCGGCGGACTACCTTCTTCGATTCGACGGGGCATCGACTGTCCGAAGGTACCTCCAGAGACGTGCATTTCTGTTCATGGAAAAATTCATGAACGAACAATGGCTCGATGATTGGAACGGCTCGGATATCGGTGTGGCGCCTCAAGCACTGGCCGTGGCCGCCCGATCCCTGGGATCCGAGCAGCTCGAAGCAGCGTCCAAAAATATTGCAACGCAACTCATGGCCCTGACTGAAGGCGGCAAGATTTTTCCAAAGCTCGGCGACAACCCAGACGACGAGGAGCTTCCGGTTGTCGCCATGTCCTTCATTGAAGCCCTCGGCGCCCTTTATCACCTGAGTCACGATCGTATGCTGCTCAAACACATGCGCGCGGCTTCTGAGTGGTTCTTGGGTGCGAACAGGCGGAATGAAGCGCTCTACGACTTCACCAGCGGAGGTTGTCACGACGCCCTGACCGGCGGCGGTTTAAACCAGAATCAGGGCACCGAGGCAACGCTGGCCTGTCTGATTTCCTTTCTCACTCTGCACCAACTCATCGGCGTCGATCGCGAGACTTGAGATTTTAGGCTATACATTTGGCGACGCTAAAACTAAAAATAAACGAAAAAGGAGAAAAGGAAAAATGAGGACTGGATTGTGGGGAGTAGCCCTATGGTTGATCGTTCTATCAGGAATGAGCAGCGCAACCGCTCAACAGGAGCAAACATCGAACACGTTGATCTTCGGAATAAAAGTACGGGCGGGTGGACGCTACGACAATGTTCGTATGTGTGTGGCAACCCCTCCTGGAGCCAAGGGTGGGCCGGCCATGGATATATCAGTGTTCACAGAGATCGGGCTTAAAGAAAACATCAGCCTCGAAATCAACCTACCAGTGGTGCGACCGATCCTGTTTGGGATCGCCTTTCAGATGCTTCAACTGGAGCCACAGGTAACGTTGCTGTTCCGCGGGCAAAGCAACGAAAAAATAGACATCGTTGCCGGTCCCTCACTTGGCATATCTCTTCATTACGGGCCGGACTACAATTCGGATCGTTCCGGGGATGCCCGTGGTCCATCTTTTTTTGCACTGGGACCGATGGTGGGAGGATACCTGGGGCTCGATTTCAAACGACCGGACGAAACCTTCAACTTCCAGCTCGGCATCCATCCCTATGCCGCGCCGCTCTTTGGCGTGAACGACCCACAAGACCACAAAGGTATCGTCATCGGCGGCATGCTGGATGGACTCTTCAGATTTGACATTGATCAATGAGGCTCGATTGCCGGGCTTATTATTTGGGGAGTGTAAAAAAGAATGTCGCGCCCTTGTCGACCTCACCCTCGGCCCAGACGCGGCCGCCGTGGCAGTGGATGATGCGCTGGACTGTTGTGAGACCTACCCCGGTACCTGGAAAATCGGACTGTTCGTGGAGCCTCTGGAAAGCGCCGAATAGCTCGTTTGCTCGCGTCATGTCGAACCCGGCGCCGTTGTCGCGCACAAAAAATACTGTTTCTCCGTCCGTCTCGGTCGAGCCGACTTCGATTTCGGCACGTTCGCATCTCCCGGTGAACTTCCAGGCATTTTCGATCAAATTCTCCAAAGCAGCCCTTAGCAATATCAGATCAGCTCGAGCTTGCAGATTGGGTGCGATGGATACTGCTACCTCTCGCTCTGGATATCGATTTCTGAGATCCTCGACGATGTGTCTTGCCGCGTCACTCAAGGCGACCTTTTGGATCTCCATCTTGCGCCCGGTGAGCCGGGAGAGCCGAAGCAATCCGTCGGTTAACTCCACCATGTTTCCCACGGCCGCTCTGATGCGGTCGATGTAATTTACACACTCTTCATTGCAACTATCCCCGAGCTCGTCCTTCAGCAATGTGGTGTATCCGTTGATCCGCGCGAGTGGTGCGCGGAGATCGTGGGACACGGTGTAGTTGAAAGCCTCGAGCTCCCGGTTGACCGCCTCGAGCTGCTCCGTGCGTTTTTGAACCCGTTCTTCGAGTCGCTCGCTCCACTCTTTGAGCGCGAGCTCACCTTGCTTTCTCTCTGTTATATCCCTAAGGGAGATGAGAAACGCTCGTTGCCCTTCCCATTGCGTGGCCGTCGCCCGCAGCTCGCCCGTACCGACTGTGCCGTCCGGCTTGGTGAAATTGACCTCTTCTGACAAAGCGCCCCCGTTTGGAACACCGAAGCTCCGCCCGATAAGCTCATCCCTGTCCCTGCCGAACAGCAGCTCCGCTGCGGGGTTCATATACATTATCACGCCATCCGCATCGACGACGACCATTCCGTCGACATTGTTCTCCACTACATTGCGGAAATGAAGGCGGTTCGACTGGACCTCTTCCATGAGTGCATTGAAACGCCGGCGAAGCTCTTTTTTGGACGCGCGACCGCGCTTGACCTTGGGCGGGTCGCTTTTCGCTGCGATTCTTGCATCTATTCTCCGCGCGCCCATCAGCTCGCCTTCAGCACGGCGAGCGTTTTAGCCGCGTCCCGCAGGGTCCCGATCATCCTGCGCGCGGGAGGGGGCGCATCTATTATCAACGTAGGAGTGACCAACACCATATCGGTGAGTGCTTTTTCAGGATCTTTTGTAACATCAACAATCTTCAAGTCGAAATCAGCATCGCTTCTTTCTTCTTTGATCTGCTCAATAGCGAGCTGGGCCTCCAGTGCGGCAACCGTTTCGTCCGAGACAAAAAGACGCAGGGTAAATTTTGTGTGAGACCCGGATGGCATCGTCTTTCGCTTCGCGTCTTTCTGCTCGCACATACCCTTTGTAAAGGCCGTCATCTGCTTCTCCTGTTTCCTGTCCTCTTCGGTGCTTTCTCAAGACGACTGCTATCTGAGTCCTCGCCGCGCCAGGCGGCGCGCTGTTCGCGTTTCGTGTCCGAGATCTGCTTCTCAAGCTCTAGACTTTCCAGTTCAAGCGTGACGGTGCCCATCTCGGCCTGCAAGCGAGATCTTTCTGCCGCTATGGCTCTCTGTATCTTCTCGATCTCTTTTTCTTTGGCCTTGATTTCGGCCTCTTTTTTACGCCGCTCGATCGCCTCTTTGGCCTCCTGTTCCCTGCGCGCCGTGCCGGTGAGCACGCCGCCTTCACCGATGTAGACGTCCAAGAGATCGATGCCTTTGTCGGTGATGAGAAACTCTCGACACTGATTGGAGTGACGTGACCCCCTGGCCTTCATCACCAGCGCAATTCGGTTCACCTCGCCGCCAACCTGAATGTATCGGAGGAAGATGACCGTATCGATGAGGGAGGAGAGGTCGGCGCCGGAAATCTCGCTTTCTCCCTGAAATCCCTCGGTCTGGTTGAGAAAGAAAAGGGTGCTGCCGCGCTCCTTGCAAGCGTTCATCAATAGCACCGAGTAATCGAATGCAGCCTGCTTGGAACCCATGCGCCGACACGAAGAGATAGCGTCCACGATCACGTGCTCGGCGCGGTGCTCTTCAATCACACGGAGCGCACGCAACAGGTGCTCCTCGGCGCCCATGGACTCGGGCATGCCGGTCAGGAAGCGAAGCGTTTCCTTTCTCATGGCTGGTCTCAGGTCGATTCCCGAGCTGAGCAGGGACTCGATCATCGACTCCTCGGACTCCTCAAAGCCGATGTAGAGTACCTTTTCACCGCGTGCGCACGCTGCGGCCACAAACGTGGCGGCCAGCGTTGTTTTGCCGGTTCCCGATGTGCCGGCGACGAGCACGGCCGAATACCGGCGAAATCCTCCGCCAAGCATGTTATCGAGCCGCGGATGGCCCGACGACATTCTTTCGCCCAGAGGCTTGTGCCTGAGCCCCATCGATGAAATGGGGGCTACGGCGATTCCGCCCGGTCCGATGATATAGGGGTACTCGTTGCGACCGCAGGCCGATCCGCGGTACTTGACAATGCGAAGCCGGCGCGTGGCTATCTGGCACTCGATTCGCTGGTCGAGGCAGATCACGACATCGGTCAGGTAGTCGAGAAACTCGTATCGCCTAACAGTTGTTGGGTCCTGCGAGTCCTTTACGGTGAAGATCGCGGTCAACTCTTTTCGGCGTACCCAGTCGTTCAGCCTATGGAGCTCGTTACGCTCCCGGGCCGGATCGTCGTAGAAGCGGAGTAGCACATCCAGTGCGTCCAGCGCGATTAACCGCGCCCCCATCTTCTCGACCTTTGCCTCGAGGATTGCCGTGAGGCCCTTGGTGTCGAACTCGCCGTTGACCGCGGTTTCTGAGTCTATTTGGGCCGCCAAGATGAACAGTTTTCCGGATTTCTCGAGCGGTGCCAGATCGATGCCCAAGGTGAGCGCGTTCTGCCTGACCGCCTCGGCTGTCTCCTCGAACGTAACGTAAATGGTCGGTTCACCACGTGAAGCGGCATTGGACAATGATTCGAAAGCGAAGATGCTCTTGCCGCACCCCGGGCCTCCGATAACCAGCGTGATTCGCTCCTTGGGAAGACCTCCCTCTAGAATTGTATCCAGTCCCTTGATACCGGTCGCGCTCTTAGGCAGATGGAAACCAGATTCTGCAGATGTGCGCTTGGTGGATTGCTTGGGATTCGGCTTTAATTTCCCCATGACAGAACTCCTGAGTTGAAATCAGATTCCGTTTTATATGTTGTAAAAAAAAAAAAAAAGCGTTCTGTCAAGAAGTTTCAATATCGCTTGAAAAGTACAGTGGCAAACACAAAGCGCCTTGGCGGCTGGCGCGCTCTGTGCGAGCCGCTGACCGTGGCGATACGGCTGCAATGGGGTGTGGCAATCCGGGACCTGTGTCTTTCAGACACGGGCTTCTGAGAAAGCCTTTGCCACGAGGTCGTCGCGGTCATTTTAGCTCTCCCTCTATTTACTGCTTGAGAAAGTAGAAATGGCACGTTAATTGTATTCTCGAGTCAGCGGCAAAATAAAGAAAACCATCTTGCGAAAAAAAGGAGCAGATGATGGACCGAAGAGCCTTTCTCATTGTTACCAGCGTAGGCGCAACCGGGCTGGCAACTGGGTTTACGGCCTGCAAAGGAACCGGTCCGGATCCTGCGCCTTCGCAGCCCAAGGGAAAGGAGAAAAAGGAAATGTCAGTCACGCTTCCACCCCTGCCATACGATGCGTCGGCCCTGGAGCCCCACCTCTCCAGAGAAAATATCGAGCTGCATCACGGCAAGCATCACAACGCCTACGTTGTCAACTTGAATAATTTAATAGCAGAGGGAAAGGTTGAAAGGGACAAGCCCCTCGAGCAGATCATCATGGCCGCACCCGAGGGACCGGTTTTCAACAACGCCGCGCAGATCTGGAACCATACCTTCTACTGGCGCTGCATGAAACCGGGTGGGGGCGGCGCGCCCGGCGGAGAGCTGGCAATGGCTATCGATCGCGACTTTGGATCCTTTGCCAAGTTTAAAGAAGCGTTCGTCAGCGCTTCGGTGTCCCAGTTCGGCTCGGGTTGGGGCTGGCTTGTCGTGAAGGACGGAAAGCTTTCGATTACCAAGACCTCGAACGCTGATCTGCCGATGAAGCACGGCGCCACAGCGCTTCTAACCTGCGATGTTTGGGAACACGCCTACTACCCCACGTACAAGAACCTGCGCCAGAAGTACATCGAGGTGTTCTTCGATCATCTAGCCGACTGGAACTTTGCTGCCCAAAACTTGGCAATCGCTCTTGGGAAGAGGAAGGCCTGAAAAGTTAGCGGGAATCGGTGGCAGGGTCATCCTTTCGGCACTTCGCGTGCGGGTATGCCAAGGGCGGCCGCGACACCCTCGCCGTAAGCTGGATCGGCCTTCATGCAGTTGCTGACGTGGCGCATCTTGACCGCCTTAGGCGCCTCGCCCATGGCCCTGGCGGTGTTCTCGAACAGGACCTTCTTCTGCTCAGCGCTCATCATCTGGAATAGCGCGCGGGGCTGAGAGTAGTAGTCATCGTCGTCTTCGCGATGACTGAAATGATCGGCCGCGCTGTCGAGGGCGAGGGGAGGCTCTCGAAAGTCGGGTTGTTCCTGCCATTTGCCGTAGCTGTTGGGCTCGTACCCGAGGGTCCCGCCGTAGTTGTCGTCTACCCGCATGGCACCGTCCCGATGGAACCCGGTGACCGGACAGCGCGCGCGGTTTACCGGGATGAGATGGTGATTGACACCCAAACGATATCGCTGGGCATCGCCGTAGGAAAAGAGCCTGCCTTGCAGCATCTTATCCGGGGAAAAACCGATGCCAGGCACGATGTTGGCCGGGTTAAAAGCCGCCTGCTCGACCTCGGCGAAGTAGTTTTCGGGATTCCGGTTGAGCTCGAGCACCCCGACGTCGATGAGCGGGTAGTTCTTGTGCGGCCAGACCTTTGTCAGATCGAAGGGGTTGAACGGAAAGTCATTGGCCGCCTTCTCGGGAACGACCTGGATCTGCATATTCCATTTGGGAAAATCGCCCTTCTCGATGCTGTCGAACAAATCCCGCTGGTGGCTCTCCCGGTCCTTGCCGATGATCGCCTCCGCCTCGTGGTCGGTGAGGTTCTTGATTCCCTGCTGGGTCTTCAGATGGAACTTGACCCAGAACCGCTCACTTCGCCCATTGATCAGACTGAAGGTGTGGCTGCCGTAACCGTTCATGTGGCGATAGGTGGACGGGATGCCGCGATCGCTCATGGTGATGGTCACCTGGTGCAGTGCCTCGGGTAGCGAGGTCCAAAAGTCCCAGTTGTTCCCGGCACTCCTGAGATTGGTCTTGGGATCCCGCTTTACGGCGTGGTTGAGGTCCGGGAACTTGAGTGGATCCTTAAGGAAGAACACCGGCGTGTTGTTGCCCACGAAATCCCAGTTGCCAGCCTCGGTGTAGAACTTGATCGCGAAGCCGCGGATGTCGCGCTCGGCATCGGCCGCGCCGCGCTCACCGGCCACCGTGGAAAAGCGAACGAAGAGGTCGGTCTTCTTACCGACCCGGGAGAATATTTTGGCCTTGGTGTAATTTGTAATGTCGTGGGTAACCTTGAAAGTTCCGTAGGCCCCGGAGCCCTTGGCATGCATGCGTCGCTCCGGGATCACCTCGCGATCGAAATGAGCCAACTTTTCCAGGAACCAGACGTCCTGGAGGAGCATGGGTCCCCGCGGGCCGGCGGTCATCACGTTCTGGTTGTCTGCGACAGGTGCGCCGACACTGTTCGTAAGTTTTTTTGTCATCACATTTCTTCCTTTCTTTTGTTTGTAGAAATTTCGGTCTTCTCTTGAACCACGCAAGCGAAGCATCGAAGCAACATCTGTACCGAGTCTAAAGAGAGAGAAGACGATGGCAGTGTGAGGTGAGATGCCGGCGCCGGAACAGCTACTTGGGCGCGTGGCAATCCGGGACCTGTGTCGAAGTGACCCGGGCATCGACTTTCGGATTTTGAGCCAGCCCATTGGACATCCCGATAAAATCGTTCGAGAAGACATTTGGCACGCTAATTGTAGTCCCGAGGCGGCATAGGTCAATTTCACGAGGCGCAAGATGCCGCGCCTCATACCTAAGGAGGAGAAGAGATGCTCACTCGATGGAACGATTTTGGTTTTGGGAATTTTGGAGAGATCACCCGGACCTTCTCTGCTCTGGATGAGCTGAGGAGGGAAATGGATCGCATGTTCGGAGGTCTAGACCGAGCAGTAGAACCCAGGCGTTTATCCACAGCTCTGACCGGGCCGCGGGTAAACCTGCTCGACACCGGTTCGGCCCTCATGGTCAAGGCCGAGGTCCCGGGCGTGGAGGAAAAGGACCTGCAGATCAGCCTGGAAGAGGGCTCGCTCACCATTCGAGGAGAGCGGAAGGATGAGGCCCCCGAGGGCTATGCCGTTCACCGCAAGGAGCGAGGCGCGTTTACGTTCTCGCGAGCGTTTACCCTGCCCTGCAAAGTGGACGCCGAGAAGACGACCGCTGTGCTCAAGAACGGGGTCCTCGAGCTGACCATGCCTAAGGTGCCCGAAGCGCAGCCCAGGCAAATCCAGATCAGCGCCAAGTGAAAGAGAAAGGAAATTACCAATGTCTAAAGGAACAAGTTTGAAAAAACAAGAGCCAAAGGCCCAGCAGATCACCCAGGCAGACACACATGTACAAATCGAACCGCGCGTAGATATCTTCGAGAACGATAACGAGATTCTGCTCGTGGCCGACATGCCCGGCGTGGAGCCGTCAGCACTCGATGTACGTCTGGATACGCCGCAACTCACAATCCAGGGGCGGCAGTCCGTCCCTGCGACCGAGCAGGCGAGCCTCAGTCCTCTGTTCTTCGAGCGGTCGTTCCGAGTCCCACCTTCGATCGATGCAAACGGTGTCAAGGCCGAGCTCAAGAAAGGGGTGCTCAAGATTCGTCTCGAAAAGTCGGAAAAGGTGAGGCCCAAGAAGATCCAGGTGCGTGCGATCTAGGCCTGCAGGAGCAAAGAACAATGAGCTTCGACAACGCAATAGAAAAAGTGAAGCAAACGCTCAGGCGAGCGGCCGAACGGCTTTCGGGAGAAACAGCACCGGTCAGTGCCGGTATGCCATCTGTGGAGAGCCTTGCGAACCGACCCTTACAGGGGCCGCGTTCGGATATACTGGAGAGCGACCGCGAGATACTGATTCGAATGGATGTGCCGGGAGCGGATCCCAAGAGCACAGTCGTTTATCTTGACGACAACGGCCTACTCACCGCACACATTGGGATTCAGGCAGAAGACGAATCTTATCGATCGCTGATTAGTGAATTCGCGCTCGCAGACTGGTATCAGACCTTCCAGCTTCCGTTCCATATCAGCGGAGGCGATATTTCGGCTTCTGTCAAAAATGGCGTGCTGACGATTCGCGTTCCCAAGCGTGAAAAAACAAAGAAGGTCATCGTTCCAGTGAACAGCGACGGCTGAATTAAATTCAATTATCTATCGATACATTTTCAGGAATGTGGGTGACTACTGATACCCCCGTGCGTCGATCCCTACTGGCCGCGCCAGTTATCCTCCAAACGGATCTCGTTCGCGGATGTTCAAGCCAGGAATGAAAATTTTCACCTGTCTGAAAGATGTACTCGTACATTCTGTCGGGCGTTTTGCTATCCCCGGTCGCAGCCGTGCGGATGACAACCGACCGGTTATCAAACGGTAGTGCGAGCATATTTTCTTTAAAGTCGTTTGTGTACTTGAAGTACTGCTCGGCATTGGAAAGGTAGAGGACTTGAACGGTAAGACCGATTTTTCGAACAGCGGAGGCGATGGCTTTCATCGTTGTTTTGGCGGTTAGGTCACCGCGAACCGGAAACACACGGCCTGTTTCAAAAAGTGAGACGAGAAAACGATATTGTTTTTCATCGGTTAAATATGTCGTTACCGAAAGCTGCTGGTAGAGCTTTTTTACACGCTTCAAGCGGGCGTGGATTGGCTTTCTCCCTTTTTTGAACGCCCGTAACACGTCCTTCGAGAACTCAGGCCCCCTGTTCTGGTATGCTGCCCGGATAAGCCTTTCCGTCTCGACTTGTTGTTTCGCAGACCAACGCTCGATGAACACTTGCAGAGTACTGGAACTCAAGAAGATGGCCCGAAACGCGTAGTGCAGGTCGACAACCATTTGGTCAAAGTCGAAGAGCACGAGGATCTCTGGACGAGACCATGCCGCCATCAGATAGTTCTGGTCGGTTCCAAGTCCGATATAAATTCCGCCCTTGTATTTTATCGCCTCTTGAAACAGGTCGTGACGCTGCTCGTCCGAAACCCAATAATGACTGTCCTTGGTCAGCCTCGCGGGCTTAGGATCCGAAGGCAAAGAGCCAAAGACTCGACCCCATTCCGGCGGTATGTATCGCATCTGAGCGCTCTTTGTGAGTTGCCTGTTTGCAAACGGCTCTCTCGATTCTACTTCGTCGGCAATACACGGGGTAATAAACACGAGTAAGCAAACAGCAAATAGGACGAACCCCAGGATTTCAGAATGTTCGATTTTTGTTTTTACATGGTCTATCAATTGATTCACCTCGAATCCTCCATGGACAGCCATTGATGTCCAAAACAGCTCGGAACTCGACATGTGTACATTGAAATCATTGAAGAAAACGGTCATTCCCGCGCAGGCGGGAATCCAGGCTCCCCTTCACGTGGATTCCCGCCTGCGCG
>JASJCT010000147.1 GCA_030065855.1 Myxococcota bacterium | reverse complement strand
CAGGAGGTGCCTGCCCGGTCCATCGACCGCATCATCAAGATAGCCGAGGAGACAGGCAACATATCACCAGGGGTGCTGCGACGTAGCACTGTGCATCGCGTCCTCAGAGCCAAGGGTCTATCAAAGAGACGTCTGAAGACACCGGACAAACAAGACCTGGATCGCTTTGAGGCCGAGTGTCCCAACGATCTTTGGCAATCGGATATGTTGGTAGGCCCCTGGCTACCAGACCCGGACCATCCCGGGAAGGTGCGGCGGGCAAATCTCTTTTTGTTTATGGACGACCACAGCAGACTGATTCTGCACGGCCGCTTCAGCTTCAGCGAGGACCTGCCCCACATGGAGCTGGTCTTTAGGCGAGCCGTTCAAAAGCATGGGGTCCCCTCCCGGGTGTACTTTGACAACGGCAAGGTGTACCGAGCCGGCCATATCAAACAGATGGCCGCTGAGCTTTCCATCTATCGCATCATCTATACGCGCCCCCACAGGCCCGAGGGGCATGGAAAGATAGAAGCACTCAATCGTTACATCCGCGGAGCCTTCATCGCTGAAGTGGCGGCCTCGAACATCACGACCCTCGAAGCGTTAAACGAAGCCTTCGTGGCTTGGCTGGACAAGGGGTACAACAACCGGGTCCACGGGGAGACCGGGGAGACACCAAGGGCACGCTGGGAGCGACATATCGAGGAGATACGCTTTGCAGACGAGGAGAAGCTACGCCAGGCGTTTTTGTGGAGCGAATCCCGCACCGCGGACAAGACCGGTGTCTTCAAGCTCTTTGGCGTCAAATACCAGGTGGGACCGGGATACGGACGAACAAAACTCCAGGTCCGTTACGACCCAGAAGCACTGCACGAAGTGGAAGTGTGGCAGGGCGGGGCCTTTGTACAGCGAGCCAGGCCGCTGTTTATCTCTGCCCACCGGCGTCCCAAACAAGAAGCGCCAGCAGCAACCGATGGGAACCCAAACCCCGTGGTCGACTATCTCGCCCACCTGGTCCAGGAACGCCGAGCCCAGGGGGTAGGTGAGCCCACGCCCAAGGCCTTGGCCAAGAAAGTAAAAGAAAAGCGCGAGCAGAACATTCGAGATATCATCACCTTGCTGGACGACAGACTGGACCATGGGGTGGTCTCAGCTACGGATGTCCGCACCTTCATGGACACCTACGGCCCCTTGGATGTGGACCTGGCTGAAATCGCTCTGGATGAAATGCTGCAAAGTGGCGCCAAAAAAGACCATCACGTCTCGGTCTATCTCGGCGTTATACGAGATGCGGCCAAAGGAGGTATGCAATGACCCCCCTTACCAATACCGAGAAAACCCGCTTACGCGCTCATTACGGCTTTAAGAAGATGCCGTTTTCCAAGTATCTCAAAGTCACCGACATGTACGATTCCCAGAGTCAGAAAGAACTGCGAGAAGGTCTTGAAATGTGGCTCGACGTGGGCGGGATCGCCCTGATCTCGGGCCCCTGTGGTGTGGGCAAGAGCATGACCCTTCGGCGTTTCGCCGGATCCCTCGACAACAATAAGTATGCTGTCTACACCATCCCATCCCCCACGGCCACGGTCCACGGGTTCCTCAGGCTCCTGTGCCGCAGATTCGGCCTCGACGTGAAACACTACACTGTGGACCTCTTTCACGCCGCACAATCATTTCTGGTGGGACACAAACAGGAAAGAGGCACCCACCCCATCCTCATCGTTGACGATGCCGAAGGCTTGTACCCGGACGTGGCCGACGTTTTAAGACGCCTCACCGTCTATGACCTAGACGCCGAGGACCGTTTCAGCCTCCTCGTCTCAGGCATCGAAAACCTCCTACAGGTCCTTGAGCTCGGCCTCCTGGCCCCTTTACACTCCAGATTCTCATTCGGCCACACCCTGAGACCCTTTGGCCTTGAAGACACAAGAAGCTTTATCCGCTTTCATTTGAGGAGATCCGGCGGCGATGAGACCCTGTTCTCAGACCAGACTGTAAAACGCATCTTCCACCTCTCTCAGGGAAGACCCCGTGCCATCAACCAGCTCTGTATCGGTGCCATCATCCTCGGCGCTGTCCGAGGAAAGGACCGCATAGACGGCGCCTTTTTCAACGCCTTCATCGCCGACCACCCGCTATATCAAAACCAAGGAGTCACACAATGACAGTGCATACAGGAACCTTCGCTATAGAGATCCCTCTACACTGGACCACTGACCAAGCCGACGCTGTATTCGATTTCCTCGGACAAATGAGCACCGCTGTCTGGGGCGCCTACGGAGAAAAAATAATCGAAACTGAACGCTATCACCTGTTAGCCCAATCAATGGCTGAGTCCATAATCGACGAAGAAGACGATGAGGAAGAAGATCAAATACCCTGGTAGCCTCTGAACGCGCCCCTCTATAAAACCCAACAATCAAAACACACACCCCTTCGCTATTGAGACCTCTCGAGACACAACTCAACCCTCTATCCCAGCTCAAGTACTGGTACACATCTCAGAAATGCTACCGGTAGATATAGGTGGGATGAGACAAAATAGGGAGCGATGCGTTGCCATTGTCGATCACTCAGTTTTAGTCGTGCCACGATGATTCCACCTCCGTGCAATCGTTTGTGTCACTCTAAAACTCGAGGGCGTTGGATCCAAAAAATCGGCTAGGTTTTGAGACAGACCCTAGCATTACTAGGAATGCCTCAACGATTGGACCAGAGTTGAGTACAACAAGCGCGTGAACACTCTGAGAGTGAGTATCACTGCCTTAGTTGCTCAGCTCACCTGTTGTCTGTATTTCTTTAATCATTTTCTGGGCTGTCTCTCGCGCTTTATCTATATTTCCTTCGCACTTCAGAAGGCGAGAAGCAATCATCAACTCATGTTTCGCCTTGTCCAGTTCTCCTTCTTTTTCTAATGCTAGTCCTAGCATCGCTCTATACATGCCTTCTTTGTACTTCGAAAGGGCATCTGCATGTTTGTCGTTCCTTTTTATATAGAATCCATACAGAAATATCGCGCTAAACGGAAAATCTAGAGTTGAATGATAATCTGCTTTATCAAAAGATTCAAGCCCGGGATTTGATAGATCTACGAGGTTACGAAAATAGTGAACAGCCATATCTTCATTTCCATCCTCCATCATAGATTTGGCGAGACTCTTTTGTTCCTCTTCGTATTTTAATTTTACCATAGAAACCACAACTTTGCTCGCATCTTTGCTTGCCCAAAGCGTGGGGAACATTCCTACTAGAGTACCCATAATGAAAACGACTACATACAAAAGTATCTTCTTTTTCACGATCTCCACCTAATTGATGCTATCTCCTTTCCTTCCACTTTCAGTTACTCTCTCAGAAGGATTTCGCGGGCCTTTTACTATGATACTCTTTCCTTATTGGTCTCGGAGAGGTCAATCAATATCGAATCCATGCCAAACACAGTGACAGTCTTCCCAACCGCTCCCGTTATTTTTACATATTTGTGCACCTTTTCCCCCGGCGCCAGCTCTTCCATCATCGGGACAAATGCAATCTTGCGTGTCTCCTGCCTTACATTTGTCTTCCGAAACGTAATCCGAGCATTTCGCAGAATAGACAAAAGGAGCAGCAATAACTAAAATAGAAAGATAGAAATATGTCCGGATTGGCATTTTCATCGTTCAGGCTCCTTCCATACTACGCAAAAAAAGCTGTTTATATTAGGCCAACTTGCCTTTACAACTCTGTTGCATATCACGACACGCCGATATTCCCGGAGGTCTACATGGATCTGCCTCGCAACGTCTTCTAGCATGGAAACAACACCATCTTCTTCTATTGTATTCCTTTATTTTCGAGCATTCGTCAAACCCCCATGAAGACCCTTTGCCCGTGACATCTATTGTATTAATAGGATCCCCTAACACATACCCATAAAGATTGGTATCCCCACCATCAAAGCGAATGGGGTCTTTTGCTGTCCACCGACCTGTCTCTGGGTGATAATCCCGAGCCCCGAAGCGGACTAAGTCGGTATCTGGATCGTACAGACCGCCGGCGAAGCCGAAGGGCTGGAAGCCTGGGTTGGTGTCGGTGAGAATCCTTCCGAATTCATCATAGTCTATGCGTTGGGCTATGGTGTCGTCTGCTACATTGACTACCAGCCGCGGGGATCCTAGGTGATTCGAAATGATTCGGTATGTCACCCCTCCTTTAACCATGTAATCGGGCACGTTGAATTTGCTGGCGTAGACGAATCTGCTTATGACTTGGTTGTTTTGATCTAGCTCAGCGATGGGGTTGAGCGCGTCTTTGTACAAAAAGATGCCCCTTGATGTGAGTGAGCCGCTAAACTCGTTGTTTTCCCAGTAATCACCTGTGGTTAGATCGTCGTCAGCCCCGGTGTAATCTGTGTCGCAGCGCTCGATATCCCAGACGCGAGTTTTCGATAAACCCAGGTCTTTTGTCGTCGTCGTTGGAGATATGACGCTGCACGCTTTCATGATGGATTTAGTTTAGCAGCTAAAGGGGGGTGGGGAAAATGATTGGTGCTTTGGCCCAGAATGGCAAGGGCAGCAGCAGTGGTGCCGGCCGGTAGGCCGGTAGCACTGCTGTCTGCTGGTTGCTTGGGCGCCCCCTCGAGGGGGCAGATGGGCAGCTTGGATTGCCCGGGTCGGGCGGAAAGGAATGTAGCGACCGCAGGGAGCGGTAGGGCCGGCGGGAAGTTTACATAACACACCTGTTATGTAAAAGCGGGAAGGAGGGGAGGCGGCCCGGCGACGGGCTTGCTGGTCTGTTTTGTAGGGGACGTTGCTTTGATTTGCGCAGCAAATCAAGCTGCGTCCCCGGTAGGATGGTTAGGCTGCAAGCCCTGTGACGGGCCGGCCGGATCGCATAATGCGCATTATGCGATCCGCCGAGTGGAGCGGCTTCCCGCCGGCTATTAAGGTCGATATTGCTTTTAATAGCCCGTCCCGTGCCGACCGAGCCAGGGCGGGCGGGGGTGTGTGAGCGCAGCGGAATCGTCCAAATGTCAGTCTTCGTCCAGACGTCCTCCGTTTTTATTCTCCCGTCTCAATCTCGCCGGGTGCGTGGCTTCGTGGATCTGCTTGAGCTGGCGTATGGATACTTGGGTGTAGATCTGCGTTGTGGATAGGTCCGCATGCCCCAGCATCTGTTGGATAAACCGTACGTCTGCCCCGTTCTCCAGCATCAGCGTAGCCATGGTGTGGCGAAAGAGATGGCACGATCCGGTCTTGCCTATGTTCGCTTGGGTCACATACGCCCGGACAAGGCGACTTAACCCCTGCCTTGAAAACGGCTCTCCTATGCGCGTCAAAAAGAGCGCACTGTCATCTGCCGGCGTACACAGGTGCGGCCGCACCTCGGATAGGTACTTGCGCAGCCAAGCAATGGCCCGGTCGCCAATCGGGATCATCCGGTCTTTTTTGTTCTTTCCCTGACGCACCATCAGCGTGCCCCGCTCTTCGTCAAGGTCGTATACGTTCAGGGTCACCAGCTCCATCCGACGCATGCCTGTGGAATAAAGCGTCTCCAAGATGGCCCGGTCTCTGATGCCCAGCTGGGTTCCCACGTCTGCCTGGCTTAGAATCTGCTCGACCTCTCTCTTTGTGAGCACGTGCTTGGGCAAGCGACGTTCCAAACGGGGCAGGTCCAAATCAGACGCAGGGTTGTACAAAATAAAATTGTTCCGGGTCAGCCATCTGAAAAAGCCCCGCACTGGTACCAGCTGGCTGTGCTGGCTCCTGAAGGTCAGGGGTTTCCCATTCTTCTTGCGGTAAAAGTAGAGGTATCGCTGATACCGTTCGAGGATGGGTCGGGTCACCTCGTTTGGCCGAAAGATGGCCCGCGCTTCGCACCATTCAATAAAGTAACCCAAATAGACACGGCGATTGCGCACGGTCTGCTCTGAGTAGTTGCGCACTTCTAACCATTCGAGGAATCGCTCGGCCAGCGCTCCCATGCTTCGGGGATCCTTATGGTCCCCTTTGACCGGAATATGGGCATGCTGCTTAGGCCGAGCCATTACCGAGGCCCAGCCTCGACACCACTACGATGCTGAATGTACGGTACGATGTTACCCCTGCCCTGAGACGTGATGTTCCCACTTCCCCCAAACCTTGCCTGGTTCCCATTGATTTTATTATCGCTTTGCCCTGTGTCACCATCCCCCAATGGCCCCCCAATAGGGGCCAAATGGGGGCCCAAACACTCCCCAAACCCCCTGTCCTGCCCCCCCCAAACTTTTTGTCGTACTGTCATTTCTTAGGTTTTTTATTATAGAAACATCAATAAGACTCATTAGAAAGGGACCTCCATCTTGTCCCTCTCCTGCGTATAGCAGCTCGTACACAAAGCTCTGACCTCGGCCGCCTTTGTGGACGAGCACGTATTCAAGGTCCACCAGGCGGTCTAGGTGCACCCGTACCTGGTCGTAGCTCCATCCGATGGTTTCTCTGATGTTGCGCCGGGTAAACAGATAGTCAGACCGGTCTATCTCCAGGGTGCTGCACTGCTCGGTCACCATTTCGTCGAGTTGGTTTAGAAGTCTGCGCGTCTGGGGAGCGAGCTCATCGAGCGAGCGCCCCAGGGCTTGATGGGCCAGGCGATTGGCAGTCTCGATGTCCTCAAGCGTTACCTCTATGTACGATACTGCCTTGCCCTGGTGCACGATGCGTTTGACCGGACGTTGATACTGGTGCAGCAAGGCTATCGATCGAATCAGGGTGAGGTACTTCATGTGGTCTCGTCTGGTCCGGGTCCGATCGTCTAAGAAGGTGAGTTGCTCTGCATAGGGATTGGCCACGAGCAGGGGACGGAGCAATCGCTGGGCGTTTTGATGCCGCTGTTTGATCTCTCCGCTCTCCTGTCTCATGAGCAGGCCTTCCAGGGTCTGCCGCTCCCGCTGTAACCGATGGATCGCCCGGGTTTGTTCCCGGTCCTCGTCCACGGTCAGGACAATGCATCGGTTCTGTAGCTCGTCGTCTATCTCGATGGCCGTGGTGGTCAGGAAGATCATCACCGGTCCCTCCACCCGGTACTCCTGGGTCACCAGGCGTCCAGTAGCCGGGTCCTTGCCAGTCGAAGCAATGGTCAGCTCCCCTTCGGACTGCAACAGCTTTAGTGCATAGGTGGCCTTTTCCGCTCCAGCTTCCTCGGCGATGGCCAGGATCTTGTGCTGCAGGTCTACCTCGCCCATGTAAAACAAACTCTGACCGGTCATGGCCGAGTACTGCACCCGCTCCTCGTGCGGGAAGAACGATAGAACAGCCTCCATCAACGAAGACTTGCCCGCAGCTGACGAAGACTGAATCACCACTGCCAAGGGTTCTTCCAGCTTGCGAGATACCCCTGCCAGGTAACCTATGAGCTTGTTGGTCTCTTCCCCCACCACGCCGCACGTCTCAAAGTCCGAGAGGATTTGCTTCATCAAATCCGGGGCTTTCAACAGGGCCAAGGCCGCAGCCTTATCCTGGTCAGACATCTCTACTGCCTCGTCTTTGCTCGGTTTCAGGGCCTGGTTGATTTGCTGCTCCTGGAGTGATTCCAGTTTCAACAGCACCTTGCCCAGGTCTTTCTTTAGTACGTCTTCATTAATACAGAGCTCTTCGGACGCTTGTTTGAGATACGCCTGCCGGTGCCGGGCCGAGTAAAGATCAAACGTGTCCACGTGAAATGCATCGCCCTGGGCGCACAGCACGTTTACCCGAAGCGCATCAAAGGACATGGCCTTTTCCAGACCCCGTATCCGCCATTGCCGATCTCCGAGCTTGATCCGCACTTCGTTGGGCTTGATGTCGGTGTTGATTTGGGATGGGGTGGGTGCCGGCAGGGGGGATGCCATCGTCGTAGGGGCGATTCGCGAATCGCCCGTGAAAACGACCCGCGTTGTCTCGGACGGTTCATCCCCGGGCGGTTCTCGAACCGCCCCTACAGACGAAGGCCGACTCTCTGCACTCTTGGGAATCGGCGGCAGGTTAACTGCCGCCCTACCTTTTGAATCGATGCGGTTTCCCTCTTTAGTTGCTTTTCCCACAGAGCCTGTTGCATCCGCTGTCTTCGTGTCCTTGGGACCCCGGCCCTTGCCTAGCCAGGCCGCCTTCCGGACCACAAGGTCCAAGCTCTTCTCAGCCGGCTTGACTGAAACAGCGTATTCGTTTGCATCCATGCCATGGGGAAATTGAATTCGAAAACACTCCATACCCTCGGCCATCAGTTTCTCAGCCAGGGTAGCAGCGGCCTTGTCTCCAGCTTCGTCCCGGTCATAGGCGATCAGTACCCGTTTGATATTGTGGGATAGGAATGCATCCAAGTGCTCATCGGTAAACCCCTTGATGCCGTAAGACGCCGTGACATTGCGAAACCCAGCGCACCAAAACGTCAGGGCATCTATCAACGATTCGCAAAGGATGATCTCCTCGCTTGCCTGCAATGCCGTCACATTCCAAACACCTCGATGCGGTCCAGGCAAATACAGATGCAGCGGCGTGCCGTTGCGAAACCGCTCCCCTATCTTGCGGCCGTATACCTCGTGCACAATACCGTTTTCATCGGCTACCGGGATTATTAAAGACCCGGTAAAGTGCTCGTGACCTGACGCTCGATAGATGCCTATCTCTTGAAGTCGACCTCGAAGTGCAGCCCCCTCGGCACTGCTTTTGGAGGGAATATGGTATCCCAGGGTCCGGTTTGCATACCCCAAACCAAACCGCTCGATTGCCTCGGACGAATGGATCCCCCGCTTCTCAAGATACGCCAATGCCTCTGGGCTTTGCTTCAGGGTCTGAGTGTAAAAATGTAAGACCTGGCAAAGACACTGCTGGTCGTCCCCAGTCTGCTCCACCACCCTGTTGAGCCCTGAACGTGGCGCCATGTCAGAGTGCGGACCAGGGGCAGCGGGCTTTGCAGCTAAAGGAGAAACTTCAGTGCGCAAGATCTCCACTGCGTGCCGAAAAGAAATGCCTTTGTCCTTCATCACCCAGTCGATAACAGAGCCCCCAGCCTGACAGGCGCCCAGGCAGTGCCACAGATTCTTGGCTGGATTGACCACGAGCGAAGGCGACCGGTCCTCATGAAACGGGCAAAGCCCAATCAGTTCCTCCCCTCGCTTGCGGAGCACAACGCCCCGAGCCTGGACCAAGCGTTCGATCGATACCTCTGATTTCAACCGCTCGATTTCTTCTGCGGGTATGCGGGCCATTTCCTTGCCTCCTTACAAAACCCTGTCAAGCAAATTTTTTTCTTTTTGACATGCCTGCTTATTACCGTATACTCGGTAAGCATGCAAGCATTTTCGATAAGTCTTGAAAACTGCCCCTATAATCTCAGCATGAAAACTGGGAGACCGGCTAAATCTGAATTCCGTTCGGAGCTCGGAAAACGACTCTTAGAGGCCAGGCAAAACGCAGGCCTCTCCCAGACCCAAGTATCCGAGCTGATCGGCGTGCCGCAGCAGACCTACGCAGGCTGGGAGCGAAAGAAATGCGCTATCGACCCCGAATGTCTGGCAAAGCTGGCCGAGATCTTTGATGTCACCGTTGACGCGCTCGTTGGCAAAACCGTAAAACAGCAGCGACGCGGAGGTCCCAGAGGCAAGGCGCTGAGGCTCTTCGAAGAGCTCGGAAACCTACCCCGCTCAAGGCAAAATCGCATCCTCATTGTTGTAGAAGACCTCATCTCCGCCCACAGAAACCAATAATGCAATATGACTGACGCCGACATAATACCCATTGAGCAAGTCGGCACCTTTATCCGCTTTGTCAGGGGTCATAAGGTGCTCATGGATGAAGACATCGCCAGGCTCTACGGTGTTGAAACCAGAATCCTCAACCGAGCGGTCAAGCGCCATCTCGACCGCTTTCCACCAGACTTTATGTTTCAGCTCACCCTCAATGAATACAAAAACTTGATATCCCAATTTGGGATATCAAGATCAGACGCCAAAGGACACGGCGGGCGGCGAAAGCCCCCCTTGGTCTTCACAGAGCAGGGCGTTGCCATGCTCTCCAGCGTCCTCAATAGTCCAAGGGCCATCCAGGTCAATATCGCCATCATGAGGACCTTTGTCCGACTCAGGGAAATCCTGGCGACAAACAGGGGCATCGAGAAAAAGCTGAATCAGATCGAATCCAAACTCAAGGACCACGACAAGCAGTTTGATATTGTTTTCAATGCGATCGAAGAGCTGACAAAACCAACGAACCAACCCCATAATCGACCCATCGGGTTTGGACGAAAAAAATAGTGCGGCATCACCAAGGGCCTTAAAATAAACTGACCACCGTCTGAGAACCGGTTGATGAGGGCGTTTGTAAATTGGTACAGGACTCGGCGGATTACTCAATTTTTACTATCGCGAAGCCGCTTGAGATGGGCGTTTGTAAATTGGTACAGGACGGGACGGATACTTTTTTTCTTAGGGATTGGTCCCTATTTCCACTTTTCGCCTTCTGAGTAAAAAATAAGGTAGTCCAACAATGAAAGACAGTATTAGAGCAGCAAAATAACCAACAATTAGGGCAATAATGAAAAACGGGTCTAGATATCCGAGGTTAAAATACGCAAATATTTGGAAAATTATTGTTCCCAAAGCGGCCGAAACAACACTTCCTAACCAGTAAGTCCTGATAAAAATGTGCATTATCAAACTTATCGAAACACAAGTGATAATAAATACCGATGTACCCCAATTGGCTTCATCCATAGAAGCCCTCCTATCTCTTTGGACGAAGTTTATTTCTCACAGACATTTTTTTCTTGCGCCTTATCAAACGAACTTTGCCCGAAATCTTTAACAAATTTAAAATACAATTCTGCAAATTTTCTACAAGCTGTTGGTGAAGACGAGTTCGCACACGAATCCAACATATTGAGAAGGAAAAATACGTCTGCCATTGGTTTGGTCATACCAGGTTTTTCGTAGTCTTGATCATGCTGATTACAAGCTTCTTCAAAATCGAATACTCCCGGTATTGAATCCGGTACGAGATTCTCATTCCAACCACTGCCGCATCCATTAGGTTCAAGTCCCCAAATATCTTTTTCGTTAATCGGATCTCCCAACACATATCCATAAAGATTAGCATCGCCGCCCCCAAACAGTATCGGATCCTTCGACAGCCACCTGCCTGTCTCCGCATCATAATCCCTAGCGCCAAACCTCACGAGGCCGGTATCCGAGTCGTATAACCCACCGGCGAAGCCAAAGGGCTGGAAGCCTGGGTTGGTGTCGGTCAGTACTCTCCCGAATTCGTCATAGTCGATGCGTTGGGCGATGGTGCCGTCCGCGGTGTTGACCACGAGCCTCGGTGAGCCCAGATGGTTCGAGATGATCCTGTATGTGACCCCATCCTTGACCATGTAATCGGGCACGTTGAATTTGCTGGCGTAGACGAATCTGCTTATGACTTGGTTGTTTTGATCTAGCTCAGCGATGGGGTTGAGCGCGTCTTTGTACAAAAAGATGCCCCTTGATGTGAGCAGGCCACTAAACTCGCCGTTTTCCCAGTAATTACCTGTGGTTAGATCGTCGTCAGTCCCGGTGTAATCTGTGTCGCAGCGCTCAAAATCCCAGACGCGAGTTTTCGATAAACTCAGGTCTTTTGCCGTCTCCGTTTGATATATGACGCCGCACGTTTTCATGATGAATTTAGTTTAGCAGCTAAAGGGGGGTGGGGGAAATGATCGATGTTTTGGCCCGGAATGGCAAGGGCAGCAGCAGTGGTGCCGGCCGATAGGCCGGTAGCGCTGCTGTCTGCTGGTTGCTTGGGCGCCCCCTTGAGGGGGCAGATGGGCAGCTTGGATTGCCCGGGTCGGGCGGAAAGGATTGTAGCGACCGTAGGGAGCGGTAGGGCCGGCGGGAAGTTTGCATAACACACCTGTTATGTAAAAGCGGGAAGGAGGGGAGGCGGCCGGGCACTGGGCTTGCTGGTCTGTTTTGTAGGGGACGTTGCTTTGATTTGCAAAGCAAATCAAGCTGCGTCCCCGGTAGGATGGCTAGGCTGCAAGCCCGGTGACGGGCCGGCCGGTTCGCATAATGCGCATTATGCGATCCGCCGAGTGGAGCGGCTTCCCGCCGGCATTAAGGTCAATATTGCTTTTAATAGCCCGGTCCGGGCAATGCAAGCAGGGTGGGCGGGGGTGTGTGAGCGCAGCGGAATCGTCCAAACGTCAGTCTTCGTCCAGACGTCCTCCGTTTTTATTCTCCCGCTTCAATCTCGCCGGGTGCGTGGCTTCGTGGATCTGCTTGAGCTGCCGTATGGATACTTGGGTGTAGATCTGCGTTGTGGATAGATCCGCATGCCCCAGCATCTGTTGGATAAACCGTACGTCTGCCCCGTTCTCCAGCATCAGCGTGGCCATGGTGTGGCGAAACAGATGGCACGACCCGGTCTTGCCTATGTCCGCTTGGGTCACATAGGCCCGGACAAGGCGACTCAGCCCCTGCCTTGAAAACGGCTCTCCTATGCGCGTCAAAAAAAGCGCACTGTCATCTGCCGGCGTACACAGCTGGGGGCGTACCTCGGATAGGTACTTGCGAAGCCAAGCAATCGCCCGGTCGCCAATGGGGATCATTCGGTCTTTTTTGTTCTTTCCCTGACGCACCATCAGCGTGCCCCGCTCTTCGTCCAGGTCGTATACATTCAGGGTCACCAGCTCCATCCGGCGCATGCCTGTGGAATATAGCGTCTCCAAGATGGCCCGGTCTCTGATGCCCAGCAGTGTCTCCACATCTGCCTGGCTTAGGATCTGCTCGACCTCTCTCTTTGTAAGCACGTGCTTGGGCAAGCGACGTTCCAATCGGGGCAGGTCCAGGTCAGAGGCCGGGTTGTATAAAATAAAATTGTTCCGGGTCAGCCACCTGAAAAAGCCCCGCACCGGCACCAGCTGGCTGTGCTGGCTTCTAAAGGTCAGGGGTTTTCCGTTCTTCTTGCGGTAAAAGTAGAGGTATCGCTGATACCTTTCGAGAATGGGTCGGGTCACCTGGTTTGGCCGAAAGATGGCCCGCGCCTCGCACCATTCAATAAAGTAACCGAGATAGACACGCCGATTCCGCACGGTCTGCTCTGAGTAGTTGCGCACTTCTAACCATTCGAGGAATCGCTCGGCCAGCGCTCCCATGCTTCGCGGATCCCTATGGTCCCCCTTGACCGGAATGTGAGAATGCTTCTGAGGCCGAGCCATTACTGAGGCCCAGCCTCGACACCACTACGATGTTGAATGTACGGTACGTTTTTACCCCTGCCCTGAGACGTGATTTTCCCACTTTCCCCAAACCTCGCCTGCTTCCCATTGATTTTATTATCGCTTTGCCCTGTTTCACCATCCCCCAATGGCCCCCCAATAGGGGCCAAATGGGGGCCCAAACACTCCCCAAACCCCCTGTCCTGACCCCCCAAACTTGTCGTCGTACTGTCATTTCTTATGGTTTTTATTCTAGAAACATCAATAAGGCTCATTAGAAATGGACTTCCATCTTGTCCCTCTCCTGCGTACAAAAGCTCGTACACAAAGCTTTGTCCTCGGCCGCCTTTGTGGACGAGTACGTATTCAAGGTCCACCAGGCGGTCTAGGTGCACCCGTACCTGGTCGTAACTCCATCCCGTGGTTTCTCTGATGTTGCGCCGGGTAAACCGATAGTCAGACCGGTCTATCTCCAAGGCATTGCACTGCTCGGTCACCATTTCGTCGAGTTGGTTTAGGAGTCTGCGCGTCTGAGGAGCGAGCTCATCGAGCGAGCGTCCCAGGGCTTGATGGGCCAGGTGGTTGGCCACTTCGATATCTTCCAGGGTCACTTCGATGTATGCAATGCGTCCAGGGGGGTTAGTGCCGAAATCCCCCTGTCCCCCTTTTTCAAGGGGGGAATTGCTTGCCTCCCCCTCTCGCATGGAATAGCCTGCCTCCCCCTTTGACAAAGGGGGCCGGGGGGATTTTCGTCTCTGCACGTACTTCACCGGGCGCTGATACTGGTGCAGCAACGCTATCGATCGAATCAGGGTGAGGTACTTCATGTGGTCCCGCCTGGTTCGGGTTCGATCGTCTAAGAAGGTGAGTTGCTCTGCATAGGGATTGGCCACGAGCAAGGGGCGAAGCAATCGCTGGGCGTTTTGATGCCGCTGTTTGATCTCTCCGCTCTCTTGTCTCATGAGCAGGCCTTCCAGGGTCTGCCGCTCCCGCTGCAACCGATGGATCGCCCGGGTCTGCTCCCGGTCCTCGTCCACGGTCAGGACGATGCATCGGTTTTGTAGCTCGTCGTCTATCTCGATGGCCGTGGTGGTCAGAAAGATCATCACCGGCCCTTCCACCCGATACTCCTGGGTCACCAAGCGTCCGGTAGCCGGATCCTTGCCGGTCGAAGCAATGGTCAGCTCCCCCTCGGACTGCAACAGCTTTAACGCATAGGTGGCCTTTTCCGCACCAGCTTCCTCGGCTATGGCCAATATCTTGTGCTGCAGATCTGTCTCGCCCATGTAAAACAAACTCTGACCGGTCATGGCTGAGTATTGCACCCGCTCTTCGTGCGGGAAGAACGATAGGATCGCCTCCATCAACGAAGACTTACCCGCAGCAGACGAAGATTGAATCACCACTGCCAAGGGCTCTTCCAGCTTGCGAGATACCCCTGCCAGGTAACCTACGAGCTTGTTGGTCTCTTCTCCTACCACGCCGCACGTCTCGAAGTCCGAGAGGATTTGCTCCAGCAAATCCGGGGCTTTCAATAGTGCCAAGGCCGCTGCCCTGTCCTGGTCAGACATCGCTACTGCTTCGTCTTTGCTCGGTTTCAGGGCCTGATTGATCTGCTGCTCCTGGAGTGATTCGATTTTTAAAAGCACCTTACCCAAGTCTTTCTTTAGTACGTCTTCATTAATACAGAGCTCTTCGGACGCTTGTTTGAGATACGCCTGCCGGTGCCGGGCGCTGTACAAGTCAAACGTATCCACGTGAAATGCATCGCCCTGGGCGCACAGCACGTTTACCCGAAGCGCATCAAAGGACATGGCCTTTTCCAGACCCCGGATCCGCCATTGCCGATCTCCAAGCTTGATCCTCACTTCGTTGGGCTTGATGTCCGCCTGGACCTGAGTGCTCGGAGACGCGGGTACAGGCGATGCGGGGGGCCCTTCTTCCTCCCCCTTTCGCAAAGGGGGCCGGGGGGATTGCGTCTCTCCCTGCACTGGTACAGAAGTGTCAAAATCCCCCAAACCCCCTTTGTCAAAGGGGGATGTTCGTTTGGACGATTCAGCAGCTAAAGGGGGGAAGTATGCTTGCTCCGCCGCAAGCCTGGGATTTACTTCTGGCTGTTCGTGCCCTGCTTGCTCGGGAATCGGCAGCAGGTTAACTGCTGCCCTACCTTTTGAATCGATGAGCTTTTCCTCTTTAGTTGCTTTTTCCACAGAGCCTGTTGCATCCGCTGTCTTCGTGTGCTTGGGACCCCGGCCCTTGCCCAGCCAGGCCGCCTTCCGGACCACAAGGTCCAAGCTCTTCTCTGCCGGCTTTACCAACATCGCGTATTCGTTTGCATCCATGCCACGGGGAAACTCAATCCGAAAACACGCCATGCCTTGGGCCATCAATTTTTCAGACAGGGCAGCTGCGGCCTTGTTCCCAGCTTCGTCCCGGTCGTAGGCGATAAGGACTCTTTCGATGCCGTGGGATAGAAATGCATCCAGGTGGTCATTGGTAAACCCCTCGATGCCGTAAGACGCCGTGACATTGCGAAACCCGGCACACCAAAACGTCAGAGCATCGATGAGCGATTCGCAGAGGATGATCTCGGTGCTCGCCTCCAATGCCTGGATATTCCAAACACCTCGATGCGGCCCGGGCAAGTAGAGATGCAACGGCGTTCCCTTGCGCAGCCCGCGGGTGATCTTGCGCCCGTACACCTCGGTAATGCACCCTGAGGTATCAAACACTGGAATCACCAAAGACCCGCTGAAATGCTCGTGCCCACTCTGGCGAAACACGCCGATTGATTCCAGCTGGCCCCGGATCTCAGCCCCGGCCTGCCGGTTCTTTTGCGGCAGGTGATACCCAAGGGTCCGATTGGCATAGCCCAGCTTAAACCGATCTATCGCTTCACCAGACTGCAGCCCCCGCTTCTCCAAGTAGGCCAGTGCCTCTGGGCTTTGCTTTAACGTCTCGTGGTAATAATCGATGACTTGTCTCAGCTGGGATTGTACGTCTACATCCTTATCGATAACCGCATCCAGCTTCGCAACAGTAGAGCGCTTCACCACCTTCTG
>JASJCT010000146.1 GCA_030065855.1 Myxococcota bacterium | reverse complement strand
CCCCATGGGCGTTAACCGAGGAAGAGACAATGATTCTCCCCCTTTCGCAAAGGGGGTCGGGGGGATTTCATTTCTCCAGTTTCCGATGCGAGGCGACAAAATCCCCCTAACCCCCTTTTTCAAAGGGGGAATCTGATATTCCCGCATGCCAGCAATTCGGTTAACGCGTATGGGGGTTTATCCCCACGGTAAAAATCCATGTAATTCTAGATCATTCCATCTACGGGGATAAACCCCGCAGCTACATGTGATCAAAGAATCCCTGTTTCGGGACGGGCACGAAATAGTTCGGGGGCGGGCTTATTTCTTCTTCTTGCAGTCGCAGTCGCATGCGCAGTCTTTTTTGCCGGATTTTTTGCATTTCTCGCAGGCAGCTTTGTCCTGCTTGGCACAATTACAGTCCTTTTTGCCAGCTTTTTTGCTTTTCTCGCAATCAGTGTGGTCGTGCTTGTGTTTGTGCTTTTCAGCTTTGTGCTCTTTGCCGCAGTCGGCAAACCCCACTGTTGGCGCGAGTGAAACACCCCCAAATCCTAGGAAAGCGGCCAATGCGACTGATGTGAGTAACCGGGACATCGTTCTTACCTCCTTTTGTCATTTCTTGGGCATCAATGCCGCGGTCCACATCGGGTGATTTCGTATCGTAGATAACCCAAAGATACCGCAGCCGTTTCAAATCCCGGCTCAAGTTTATTGTTAGAATAGGCCCGAGTCAAACGCGTTTATGCTTAAAAAGGTGAAATCCCCAAACGCATTTCTGTCGGCGCCATTCTTAATGGATTTTTGCCTCGTGCATTTTGACGAGTACTTGGGGCCTTGCCATGCTTGTGGCAAATGTCAGGATTTCGGTCTTGGACGGCATTTGGGGTACACCGGCGAACAAGCTGCCGTCCAAGATCTGTTCTATCAGGGGCTTGGGTTTGGGAAGGACGACGATCGGGTAATCTGTTGCTGCATCGAGGTCTGCCCGTTCTTTGGCCAGTGCAATGGCCTCGGCCATGCCCCCGAGGCCATCTACCAATCCCTTTTCCAATGCATCTCGCCCACTCCAAATCCGGCCGCGCGCGATCTGCTCTACTTCTTCTGGGGTCATTTGTCTGCCATTCGCGACTTTGCCCACAAATGAATTGTAGATGTCGTCCATCCAGACGGTAAATCGCTCCCTGCGATCCAGGTCCAGGGGGTTGGCAAAACTCAACAAATTCGCATAAGGTGCGGTCTCAACGCTGTCCATCGAGACACCGAACCAATCCATGAATCCGGTCAAATTGAACTTGGTAAAAACGACCCCGATGGATCCGGTAATCGTTGTAGGCCTTGCCACGATGCTGTCAGCGTGCATTGAAATCCAATAGCCTCCAGAGCCGGCAACGTCAGACATGCTAATGATCACGGGTTTGCCCGCTCCCCGGGCGCGGTCAATTTCACGCATAATGACATCCGAGCCCACGGCCGACCCCCCAGGGCTGTTGACGCGAATAACGAGTGCCGCAATCGATGGGTCGTCGACCGCTTCTCTGATGTGGGCAGCCAATACCGGACCGTAGATATACGGGCCCATCTCGGAAAACATGCCACCCGGGTCTTGTGCCAGAATCGCTCCTTCCCCAAAAAGAACGGCAATTGCCGGCTTGTCCACTGCAGTGTCTTTTTCCAAGCTGAGCAGGTAATCCGCATGGCTCACACCTTTGTATTCGTCCACTGCGCTGAGCTTTTCAAACGCCTGCTCCACCTCGTCGAGGTACCCCAAACGGTCAACAAAGCCGCGCCGCTTGAGCTCATCGGTGGTTGCGACACCCAGCCCGATGAGGTCTGTGATCGCTTCAGTCGACAGATTGCGGGACGCGGCCACCCGCTCTTTAAATCGAGCATCGATTGTATCGAGAATCCCGGTGTAGGCTTCTCGCATGTAGGAACTCATCTCTCTGTTTTGATACGGCTCCCCTGCGCTCTTATACTCCTTAAACATGATGATCTCCGGCTCGATGCGGAGTTTTTCAAGTGTGCCGCGCCAAAACGCCACTTCGAGGCTGAGCCCATTGATGAGCACTGCGGTCTCCGGTGACACCCAGATCTGGTCACCAGCAGTGCTGAGGAAGTATTCCCTGTCACCGAGGAGGTCTGATTGGTACAGCACATAGACGGGCTTTGCTGATGTGCGAAAATCGTCTACTGCTGCCAAGAGCTCTTCTGCCGCTGCCCAGCCAATGTCAGCTGCCTGAAGCAGCAGTCTAACGCCCACAATATTCGGGTCCTTGGCTGCAGCGCTGAGCGCCGATCGAACGTCCCAAATCGAGACAGCCCCATCCCCGGTCAATGCCCCCAATAAAGCGCCATCTGCCGGTCCCTCGGACACTGCTTGGCCGATGTCGATTTCAAGTACGGTGCCAGGGGTCACTTCGACTTTTTTTACCAGCATCGATTTCAGTAGAGCGCCAGCAATCACATACAGCAAAATCACCACGCCTAGGATAATGACAGTCCTTAACCAGCGTCGCCTGGGTCTTCCTTTTTTCGTTTCCATCAACGTCTCCTCACCGCGTCCTGTTTGCTAATGATAACCATAGTTGCCGAATGCCACCCTGTCATCGCAGAAGTCAATGATGCATTGCCAAAGCGATCCTGTCGAAGCCAAGTGCTTCAATGTCGGGCAAAAGACCTCACCCTTTGATAAAGGTAAAGGGTGCCGGGGAGATTTCGTCTTTCAAGGAGGAAGTTGCGATGGTCAGTTTATCGGATTGGATACGACCGAGAAGAGCCCCTTTACATTAAAAATGATAAGGCCTTCTTTTGCCTGATCTACTAGGAGAAGGTACTCATCAGGTGTCTGCTCGATATCCGTCACGTTGTTGCCCACAATCGTGCTCATGGGCTCGAATCCACCGATGATTGAGAATTGCACAGCCACAGATTCGGGTTTCCAGGCGGTGTCTGTATCTGGTTCAACATCCGTGTCAGGATCCGTGTCGCCACCTGAAAAGATGTTTAGGTCTTTGTTGTAGTATGCGCCAATGTCTTTGTTTATCTCAAAGGTGAAGTAGTAGTTGGCAAACGGTACACCTGGAATGACGCGCATGGTGCGGCCTTGGGCTTCCTGAGAGCCCGGCACGCAAGTCTGGGTCTCTTCGTCGTAATCACTGCTATGCAGCTTACCAGATTCAAAGCCGGTCAGAATAAAATGCCGATAGGCGCGGATTTCATAGCTGAATGCCTGGCCAAAACAGGTACGGGTCGGCAGAGGTGAGGGGGTTTGAGCAGGACCCACGTGGGGCAGTTCGTTGGTTAGCTTGAGGACGTTCTCGTTAATCACATCTTCGACTTTGTATGCGAGATAGGCGCCCTGATACAGGCTGCAATCCGTGAGATCAGTGTCGACAGGCGTCGGCTCGGATGTGATGGTCAAGATGTCTCCCAAGTACGTCCTGGGGTCACCAGAACCATTGCCCAGCTCGTCTATACCGGCGTCAGGTACTCGGATGTCGACGCGGAGTCCCCTGTTACAGAAATTTTTTCTTTCGTCTCGGATAACGACATGATCTGTGGCCTCTTCCAAGATCACAGCTGCGCCCCGTATCCCCACGGCGCCTTCGTATTCCAATACCCATTCCTCCTGGGATGACATCCGAGGATCGCATCGAAACCTGAATCCCCGGTCGTATTCCGGTTTAAAAATGACCCCCGCGTCTGGATCGCAGAGGGGGAGCGTATCAGTGTCAGCATCAGTATCAGTATCACTGTCAGTATCAGTATCAGTGTCAGTATCAGTATCAGTATCACTGTCAGTATCGTTCTCTTCGGTATCTGCGCCGGCGTCCATATGTTCGAATTCGACATAATTGGCTGCTTCATTTTTTGAGATGACGTTGCCGTTGTAGGCCACGGCGGGCGTTTCTGCCAGCTCGGGTGGGTTATCAACCAAGTCGATCATAGAGCGAATGGAATGGGGATGGGGATAGACTGGATCCGCATTATCGTCTGCCACATCGATTGCGTAAATTCTCGCTTGTGTGCTGGAAACCACAGCAAACGTCCCGTTGAAGGTATAGGGCCCGGGGTTGACGCTTCCCTCGTGATATCTAAAAAGGGCAAGCGCCCGGGCGCGACCGGGAATATCTATCGTAGAGGTCCCATCGGCAAGCGGTTCCACCGCCCCTGTGAGGAGGTTGATGACCAACACGTCTCCATATGAATTCTCGATAGCGTACATCCACCGTTCAACTTCTGGTTCGATCGCCAGGGACCCTGTGGTGAACCCCTCGGTGGGAATCCGGCGAACCACTGCAGCATCGCTGATCTCCACTGGCGAGAACGGCTCTTCTGGTGTTGCGACCGCAGCAGCGGCTGCTGCAGATGTCAGTGCTTCGCCAATGAGTATCTCACTGTCGATTTCTACGATTTGTTCGCCAGCGATTGGTTTTAGCCCACTCACATATACCAAGGGCGATATCTGGGATGCGGCGATGGCCCATGGCTGCATGTTGGCCTGGCTCTCCACACCCCCGTCTGAAGCTGAATCTGTATCCGTATCGTCCTCCTCTGGGATGTCGTCGATCACACCCATGAGCGGAAGGTATCCGAGTTGACATCCGTAAGGATTATGGCGTCCCAGGCTTTGGCACACCTCCCTGTCTAGAGAGACGATGGTCAATCGCCCAAGGCTGGGTTGGGTGACCAATAAAAACCTGTCTCGATAGGCCGAGGGCTCCTGGGCAATCGCGATCCTGGCAGCTGGACCGTCGAGTTCAATGGCACCCGCAGGCGCCAGCGAGGGATTATCGACAACTGAAAAGCTCTCTGTAACCACATCGATAATCGACAAATCACCGGTTTCGTAGTTGGCCGTAATGACGAGATTCCCATCAGATGTGGCGGTGATATCCGTGGGTTGACCGCCGACCGGAATGAAGCTCGCGTAAGGGATGCTATTCTCCTGGTCCACGATTTCCCGCTTTTCAAGATCCACGACCGCCACTTCTCCGATGGTGGTTTGGGTGACAAAAGCATATGGTTTTGCAGTTGGGAGTCCAACACCGCACTCCTCGGGCACTGGGCCGTCTTCGGTGCGGCAGCAGCTCAAGGGCAGGGTGCGCCTGTCAGCGGTGTCGTAGCAAATGATTGTGACGTCACCAGCGCGGTCAAACTGGGGAATGATCTGCTGTGCGGGCTTATCCTCGCAAGCCAATGCTGCGAAACTGATGGCGCAGAGGGTGATAACTGCGCATTTTGTCGAGCGGTGAACCACGTTTGAGCTCCTAACTGTGCCCCTCGGGCAGCCGCGGCTTTCCGATTTTTATTTTGGCGGCCGGGGTTTCATCTGGGGAGGTGTTTGGTTTGACAGTAGCGTGTTTGAATTGCCTGTTGACCGCATCGATATTAATGATAGAAATCGTGGATTCTCTAAAATTGGCCACAAACGCCTTGCGATGGGCTTTATCAAAAGCCACGGCGTGGGGTCCTACGCCTGTCGTGAGCACGTGGGGCTGCATCATTATGTCAGTTTCGAGGACGTAGAGTTGATCTCGGAGAAAACACAAGACAAATGCCAACACCACATCGTCAGCTGGGTCTTCGGTATTACCGTCGTCCGTGTATAGCTCAACAACTGACGGCTCTGAACCAAACCCCATGGATACCATATCTGTTACATCTCGGTGATCCAAATCTAGTTGCAACACTGCCTCTGGAGATCGGCTGACCACGTACGCGTCTACGCCGTTTTCAGCCACTGCGATGCTCCTTAGATCGGTTCCCCCGTAAATTTCGCTTGAAATTGAGATTCTACCCACGTCGTCGAAGTAGGAATTTTTAATGTAATCCACATTCCCCGTATCAGTCCTCACCTGCATGATGACCACGCGCGGGAAGGGATCGCGCCTTCCGGTAATGTAAATTTCTGAATCTCCCGGATCAACCGGGTCCTGGCGCACGGCAATGCCGGTTGCCCCGGGTGCAACCGAATCGACAACGCGAATGAGCTCAGGGGAAACAGAGCCGTTTTGATCGATCACAAACATGGAAACCTCGCCCCCGGCCAGGTGGGTGGCAAAGCCCAGTGTCACGTTGTCGTAATCGAGGGAGGCGACTTCGTAGGGTTCAAGGGGCAGTGAGTAATCTTCGTTGCTCTTGACCTTGTGGCCATTGTCGCATTGCCCATCTTGGTCTTGACCGCAGTAGAAAACCGGCCGTGAAGGATCGCCCCGGTTGAGCTCGACAATAACGATGGCACTGTCCCCCCGAACAGGGACAATGACCCGGTCTTTGGACTGGGTCAGGGCGAGATCGCTGGCAAAAGATCCAATGCGGATGGTGTTGTTAACGTCGATGACCTCTTTAGTGGGAATGTAGACGTCTTTACTATCCTTACTGAACCAGTCTTTCCGCGCATTGTAGTAGGCTTGATCGTTCTCTAACGAGTCTAAAATACTGTATAATTTATTAAGATCAATCGCCACAATACTGCCACTATTATAATTCAGATCAAAGTTTGAGTTTGCGACAACCAAAAACCTGCCCGCGCTCGCATTGGCTGGATCTACTTCGACAACGGCCATGCCGACCGGGTAGATGAGCCGGTCCTTTGGTGGGTCGATGCCAGACGTATCCGGGAGGCACCCCATGGCCAGGAGCAGGACAAAAACAGTGACTGTTGAAAATTTCATCTTCATATCGCTTGCATACTAGACGATGAATGAGTGACTTGACAAGTGATCCTTGTCCCCACGGTCGGTTGACGCTAAAGTTGCCCCATGAGCGCGCCACGCATCCTCGTCATTCATCTCCCCTCCACCTACACCCGTCTGGTGTCAGAGGGCAAGGATCCCGCTGTTGCCAAACTCGTGGATGCTGACGATCCGTTTGTAGCGGCGATTGTCGGCGCCCACCAGAACCATATCGATTCGATTGCTCGGGTCAAGCGGACACTCGGGGAACGGGGATTGTCCGCCGCCTTTCACCACACGGTCGTCGATTTCGATACCGATGCATACGACCTCGTGGTAACCATCGGTGGCGACGGTACAGTGCTCCACGCCTCCCATTCGATTGGCAAGACACCCGTGCTGGCCGTCAATTCATCGCCGTCTACTTCAGTCGGTTTTTTTACAAGTGCAACAGCAGCCAATTTTAGCGACGTCCTCGACAAGGTGCTGGACGGCCGATTGGATCCTGTCAAGCTGTGCCGCATGGAGATCCGAGTCGACGGCGAGGTGGTCACGCGCCGGGCTCTTAACGATGCGTTGTTTTGTCACGACTGCCCAGCTTCTACGACCCGCTACACCCTTACGTATGACGGGATTACCGAAGACCAGGTCTCCTCGGGGGTCTGGGTATCAACGGCTGCTGGCTCTACAGCGGCCATCCGCGCGGCTGGCGGACGGGTGATGCGTCCCCGATCTCGCCGCCTCCAGTTTGCCGTGCGCGAACCATTTCCTTCGGGTGGGGCATATGCCCAACGCGTGCCCAACCTGACAGCTGGATTTGTTTCAGATGGCAATACATTGACGATTCGGTCAAAAACCGTGGCTGCGCGCTTGTACGTCGACGGCCCCTACGTGGTGTTCCCAGTTGAATTCGGAAACCAGGTGGCCTTTGCAAAATCCAACGAACCGTTGCATATTTTTGGCTATGACAAGAAAGAAACGTAATTTTACTTGATTCCAGTGGGGCGATAAGTAAAATACCGCCTCTGCCAAACCCTTGAAGGGGAGGCGGGTTGTGCGTCGAGACGGCGCTTTTTGGGATAGATGAGGTCGAAGCGATGTATGCAGTATTTGCCACAGGCGGAAAACAATACAGGGTCAGCAAAGGGGATCGATTGCACGTCGAGAAATTACCCGGCGCTGTTGGGGATAAGATCCAGTTTGATAATGTGCTGATGCTGGGCGGTGAAAGCACACCCCAGGTGGGGCACCCCCACGTGGAAGGGGCGAGCGTCGTGGCTGAAATCGAGCAGCAGGATCGCGCCCCCAAAGTAGTGGTTTTTAAGTTCAAGCGCCGCAAGAACTACCGGAGAAAGTACGGTCACCGCCAACCATTCACGGCGCTCAAGATAACGGAAATTTGCAGTTAATTTTGAGATAAAGAGGGCATGCGATGGCACATAAAAAAGGACAGGGCTCGTCTCGAAACGGTCGCGATTCTGCTGGCAAGCGCCTCGGGGTAAAGAAATTTGCCGGTGAGCGCGTCATTCCGGGCAACATCATCATTCGTCAGCGCGGGACCAAGTTTCACCCTGGAAAAGGCGTGGGCCTGGGACGCGATTACACGATTTTCGCGATTGCAGACGGGGTGGTTAAATTCGTAAAGAAGCAGGGTCGAAATTATATCGAAGTGATTCCCGCCTAATCCGACTGATGCCTAATAGTGGTACCTGCATTGGGCAATCAGTATTTGCCCCTGCTCTACCTTGTAAACCAATCGATGCTCTGAATCTATCCGCCTAGACCAATATCCAGCCCAGTTAAATCGAAGCGGTTCGGGTTTGCCGATGCCTCGATGTTTGTTCCGCTGAATATCTTTAATCAAGCTGTTGATGCGCGTGACGATTTTTTTGTTGTTTTTTTGCCAGTAACAATAGTCTTCCCAGGCCTCGTCAGAAAATACGAGAGACATTAATCTTGCAGCGTCCGAGTATGTCCCTTCCCAGCTTCGAGCTGCTCAATTGACTGCAGGAGCCGCTGCGCATTCTTGGGACTTCTCAATAGATAAGCGGTTTCGACGAGCGCTTCGTATTCGTCCTGGGCGATGATCACAACCGACGCATTGTTCCTGCGCGTTACGAGGACCGGGCTTTTATCCTCACAAACTTGTCTCATGGTTTTGGCCAGGTTCTCTCGGGCCGCTGTGTATGAGATTGCTCGCATCGTTCCTCTTTTATTGTACATTTATACGTACATGTACATAATAACGTACAGAATTATCTGTGTCAATGAAGAGGGACGGCTAATCCTATTTTTTCTGTGGGCTATCCCGTTGCCAGCCTCAGGCCTGTTGAAATTAAATCCAGTTCGAGCGTTGCTGTTAATATCTTGTTTTAGCGACACAACGCTCTTATAAAAAGCTTCGGTTAGGAGGTAGCGCATTGGATCAACAGCCTCGATTCATGGTGCGGACAAGCGCGCGCTTGGAGCAAATGCTGGGCGGCGAAAACATCTATTTGCTCGTCCTAGCAGCCATTATCGGTGTGCTTGGGGGATTTGGCGCGGTTTTGTTTCGCGAGCTCATCGAGTTGTTTCGATCGATTTCTTTTCCAGGAGGCACGGAACTCACGGATCTGTCGCAGACGCCCTGGTACTTAAAGGTCATACCACCCGCAGTTGGCGGACTCATCGTGGGGCCGGTGGTCTATTTTTTCGCCCGGGAAGCCAAGGGACACGGCATTCCAGAAGTGATGAACGCGGTCTCCAATCGGGGCGGACAAATTCGCAAGCGCGTGATGATGGTTAAGACCTTGGCTTCGGCGATCACCATCGGTACTGGCGGGTCGGTCGGCCGCGAGGGGCCGATCGTGCAAATCGGCTCGGGATTGGGATCCAGTATCGGCCAATTGCTCGGCTTTGAGGGCAACCGCCTCATTGTCGTGCTCGGCTGTGGTGCTGCGGCTGGTATGGCAGCGACGTTCAATGCGCCGATCGCCGGTGTCATTCTGGCCATCGAAGTGATCATCGGCTCCGCATCGATCAGCATCTTTAGCCCATTGGTGGTCTCATCGGTCACGGGCACCATCGTGGCCCGGATGTGGTACGGAGATGAGCCGGCCTTTGTGAATGTGCCCGAATATAGCTTGGTTTCGGTGATCGAATTGCCCCTATACGTCGGTCTTGGGATCGCGGCTGGCCTTGTCTCGCTGCTCTTTATCAGGGGTATTTGCCTACTGGAGGACGGTTGGGAAAAGATTCCAATATATGGCTGGAGCAAACCCGTTATCGGCGGTGCTCTGGTTGGTGCTATTGCCCTGGTTTTTCCCCAGGTGCTCGGCGTGGGGTACGAGACCATCGACGTCGCCCTCCAGGGAAAAGGTGAATTGTGGGTGCTCGGGGCATTGATATTTGTCAAGGTCCTCGCATCTGGCACCTGCCTCGGATCTGGCGGATCAGGGGGCGTGTTTGCCCCTGCGCTGTTTGTGGGCGCTTGCTTTGGCGGGGCATTTGGCATGGTCGTAGAAACGCTCCTACCCGGACAAACCGCCCATAGCGGGGCCTATGCCCTGGTGGGCATGGGCGCAGTGCTGGCCGGGGCGACCCACGCACCCATCACCGCGATCATTATGCTGTTCGAGCTGACGAGCAACTACACCATCATTCTCCCCCTCATGCTCTCTTGCATCATTTCGGTTGTCCTGGCAACGCGGATCATGCCGACGTCGATATTCACGACGCGCCTAAAACGACGGGGGATCCGCCTGCGCAGCTCCTCAGAAGCCGAGATCATGCGATCGACCAAAGTCCGCCGGCTATTAAGGCCGTTCCCCGAGACAATGGGACCGGAGACGCCCATCAAGGAGGTCATGCGCTGCGCATTGACCGGGACCATGATGCATCAATACGTGATTGACAAACAGGGCAGGCCGATTGGCGTCATTACCCTCCCCCGGCTCAAGACGGTTTTCGCTGAACAGGATCTGGATGAATTCTTGGTCGTTGCCGCTGATGTGATGCAATCCCCAGTTGCGACCGTTTCCCTGGACGATACCCTGGATGTGACCATGGCCCATATTTCCAGGCTCGACACCGCCATGTTGCCGGTCGTTGACAAGCACGGGGTCTTGGCTGGCTGCGTGACCCGACATGACATGATGGTGTTTTTCGAGCACGAAATCCTCAAAGATACCGGATTGGGCGTTAAATTTGTCCCCCAGGGCCGGCCTGACGAAGCAGAATTTATCGAAGTGCCAGAAGGTCATGTGGTCGAGTCGATTCGGGTGACCAAGTTCTTAAGCGGTCAAACCTTACGCCAATTGGATCTCAGGGCCACAGGCGGCCTCAACGTGGTGGGCATTCGACGCCGGACCCCAGAGGGTGTGGAGCGGATCTCGCCGGACCCGTCCCGACCCCTGGGCCTGGGAGAGGTGCTCATCGTGGTTGGGGACGAGCGGGCGGTAATGAGCTTCAAGAAAGCGATTATTTAAAGTGAAACAGGCACAGACGCATCTAAATATACAGACCCGGGGACGCGGGCTGATTGAAATCACGGATAACATCGCCTCGTGGATTGCCAGTGAAGAGGTGTCGACCGGGTTGCTCACTGTTTTTCTCAAACACACCTCAGCGTCCCTGGTCATCCAGGAAAACGCTGACCCTGACGTCTTGATCGACCTCGAGCAGTTTTTAGGAAGGATTGTGCCAGAGGATCCCGGCCACTATCGCCACCGGGCTGAGGGCCCGGATGACATGCCCGCCCACATCCGTTCGGCCATTACCCAAACTGCGCTCAGCATCCCCATTGCCCAAAACAGCCTTTGCCTGGGCACGTGGCAGGGCATCTATCTTTGCGAGCACCGGTTCCGTCCCCACACGAGGACGTTGGTGCTGCACCTCACCGGGGAGTAAAGGCGAGGCGTAACCTTGACGATAGGTTTTTTTGGCGCTACGATCTTACTGGTAAGACCAGGAGGTGGCTGATGCATGAAGCACTTTCCACGACAAAAATGTCATCGAGAGGACAAGTGGTTATTCCAGAATCAATCCGAGAACAGCTTGGTCTCAAAGCAGGAGATCAGTTCATCGTCGTTGGTCAGGGTGATGTGGTGATGTTGAAAGTGATTACTCCCCCGTCGATCGATGAGTATGATGATCTGAAAAAAAAGTTGCGAAGACATGCTCGAAGAGAAGGGCTTAAAAGATCTGATATCGGTGATGCGATTAAGGCGGTCAGAGCGGAAAAATGAAAATCGTCATCGATACAAATGTTCTAATTTCGGGGGCATTCTTTTCTGGTGCACCCTCTAAGATTTTGGACGCGTGCCTAGCAGGTCAGTTTAGGCTAGCTCTGAGTGCTGAAATAGTAGAGGAATATCGACGGGTTGGAGAAGTGTTTACCAACAAACAACCAATATCGATTTTGAGAGATTTCTTGGCGTTATTATTTCAAGGGCTCTCTTTGTCGAACCCAGATTAATCGATGAAGACGTTTGTCGAGACCCTGATGATCTCAAATTTATTGAATGTGCACTCGCAAGCAACGCTAAGCGGCTCATCAGCGGTGACAAAGATCTTCTTACAATAAAATCCTATGCCGGAGTAACGATTTATACACCCAGGGCCTTTGTTGACGAATTCCTCGATTAAGAAGACGGGTGGGTCCTGTACCCCGTCCGGGGCTGTGAGCGCGAGTCGGACGGGGATCCAAAACCCGAAACTCGGCATTGATGATTTGGCATAGGGGGTCATATGGTGCTGAGCGTATTACCTTTTTCTGGAGCGGCTGTTAAGCGGCGTGGTACGATGTCGTTAGCAGTATTGGCCAATGACGCAAAAACGCATCAGATTACGGCATAGCTCAGGCTCCCCGGCCGCACCCAAAAGCGACGCACCGATGTCGGTCAATGAAGGCGAGCGGTCAGATGGCTTTGCCTTGGCATTTGCGAACGGTAGAGGGGTTCTCCGACTCGAAGACACCCCGCTCGGCAGTGGGATCATCGCGGACTGTCTGGAGCTTTTTATTTCTGACCTCAGCTTTCCATTTGATATTACCGGAGGTATTCAGAGCCTTAAACTGAGGCGCCATCTTCTGGGATATCTTAAGCTTACCGTCTCTCTAACCGGCTTGGAAGAGGCGATTCAATGGCGGCTCGCAGATGCTTCGTGGTGCGATATGCCCACGATTGGTTTTGAACAGTCCCACATTGCCGTTCTTTTGAATTACGGCCCTGTGGAGGGTCGCGTACCCATTGGATTTCGACTGTTACCCCAGTTAAGAGATGGTGATTTAGCGCTCATTATCGATGCACCTCGGGTCTATGGACCACTGCCGACGAGCAGTTTGGTGGCTGCAGCCACGAGCCTCGGAGAAATGATGGGTATCCGTCCGGAAGGGCTGACCCTGGCCCTGCCGGATCCGGTGAAACAAGTGCTCATGCGCCTGTTGCCCCGCCGCGGCTGGCGCCTGCCAGATTATAGCCATGCTCAGCTCGTCACCTTCAGTTTGCTGCCAGACAGGATAGTGATCGAGTATCGGCATCTGGATTCGGTCATCGGCGTGAACGGAAATCCATTGCTGTTCGATGGCAACGATAACGTGGCGCGCCTCAGATTATTGGAAGAAATGCGCATTGTTCAGGATGGCGATCGCGCTCAAACAGACGGTCAGCTCGAAGCAGCCCGTGCCATATATGCAAAAGCCCTGCTCAGGGATCCGGAAAACCCGTCGATCACGGCGCGGTTAACCATGATTGACATTGTAAATGCTGAGCTGAGAGACATTGCCCGAACACAGGCTGCTGAACTGTTCGCGCAACACCCGGATCGAGCCGATCTGGCTGCAGTGATAGCACATGGCGCCGCCCTTGACGGCGATGAAGGGGCCGAAGCCGAGGCCTGCCGCATCCTTTTTGAAAACGGAGATTCACTCGAACAAATGGCGGCTGGATTGCGTCGGGGGACCCTGCTTGCCGCGTCGGATCCCCAAAGCGCTGCGACCGCTTTACAAGGTGCCCTCACTGCCCGACGAGAAAACGCAACTGTCCTCATGGCGCTGATTAGAACCCAAGCCGCTCTGGGCCATCAGGAGCGGGTACAAGCCCTTATCCCCCGGTTGATAGCCGCAAAGAAAGGTGCAACTGAGCGCGCGGCCGCCCATCTCGATGTCGGGCGGATTCTCCTCGATGCGCTGGAGATGCCAGAGGACGCGGTAAAACATTTTGAGCGGGCTGCCCTCGCTGATCCCCAAAATCTAGATGCAGCTTGGGGCTTGGCTGAATCCCGCGCCAAAATCGGGGACCTGGAACGGGCGATTGGTCAATTCGAACGGCTCGAACGCATTTCGAAGGAAAATGGAGATGTGGCAGGTGCTGCACGTGCCCTTGCCGCCATCGGCGATATTTGGATTGATCGGAAGGAGTTCCAATCGGCGGTGAATCGCCTGCGGGAGGCACTTGCGCTCTGTCCGGATCGCACCGAGGATCGCATTCGATTGGCCCGAGCCTTGTGCCAAATGTCTCGGTATGCTGAAGCTGCCCGCGAACTCGAGACCGCACTTGACCAGCCCGCTGATCGCCTCCCAAATGACGCCTGGGCAACATCGGCTTTAACCCTGGCCAGGTTGTACTTAGAAAACCTCGGGGATCCCGACGCGGCAGAGACCTGGGTCCGCAAGTGCGTATTGCAGCCCGCTGTCCAGGAGGACGAGGCCCGCGCGCTGCTACTGTCGGTGTTGGAAAGCCAGGGTCGGTTCGAGCTGCTCACAGCCCAACTCGAGAGTGAATGGCTCCGCCATCCCAGCCCGGACATCGCTGAAAAACTAGCAATGACGCGTCGTCGGCAAGGGGACGTGACCGGCGCGTTGACCGTAATCGAGGAGGCGCGGGGCCAATTTCCAGATAATCGGGAGCTGTTGACCCTGATTGTGGACTTGAGCCGCGAAGCCAAATTGCCCGAAAGGCTTCGCGATGCCCTGATCGAATTGACGGATATGGAGATGTCGGCCGAAAAGCAGACTGAGCTACAATGGGAAATCGGCCGACTGGAGCTCGTCGACTTGGATAATCCGGTAGCATCCCTGCCCTGGCTGAAGAACGCCCTTCAATCCTCCCACATCGCCGATAGGGTTCAAGCGGACATCGACACCGCACTAGGTAAGATCCAGGAGACCGCGCGACACCTTAGAAAAGAGGGAAAAAGTGCCGCGGCCAGGGATTTGTTTGCCGTTATTCGCATCGAGACCATGGGGGCCGATAGGTTCGAAGTGGCCCTTGAAGAGGCTGAATCCGCACTGGCGACCCGCGACTGGGAAGGCGCACTAAAGGCCGGCATGATGGCTGCTGACGGCCCTTCAGCGATCAAGGCGCAGGCCACGCGAATAGTGGCCCATGCGTTTGTCGAGTTGGACGCGCCTGACGAGGCAGTGCGCCACCTGGAACAAGCGGCTGAAAACCTGGATCCGGCCGCGGCGACCTCGTTGCTCTTTCTTGCGGCGCGACTTTCTAGTGAGAACATGAATGCTGCTGCTAAGGCCGTTGATTTGACCAAACGCGTTATCGATATTGATCCAGAGCACGGGGATGCACGCAAGTTCCTGGCAACATTGCTTGAGACGAAGATTCATGCAGGGACGTTGGATACAGATGATGCCTTGTCGCTCATGCGAATGCTCAGAGAAACAAACCAGATGGAGGCACTGCTGGCGCTCGTCGAATCATTTCGAGATGGGCATCCTCAACAGGGCGACACCTTTGTCGAGGAGTTGGAGATACTGACGGATCTAATGGAAAGTCGAGACGATCACCCCGCCGCATATCGCGTCATGGAGACGCTGATTCAATACCCCGACCCGGATGGGGTGCGAGAAGCCCGGGCAGCGCGCCTGGCAGAGGCAATAGATAAAACAGACGAGGCACGGGAGATGTGGTTTCGGGCCATTGAAAAGAGATCCGAGCCATCGAGGATTATCCGGCTCATTGCCCTCCTCAACCCCTCGGAGCACAAAGCCGAATTAGATCACCTGACAGCAGTAGCCAAAAATCTGGATGACGTACTGCTCAGCCGACTGCCCGCGTCTCCCGCTGAGGTCGAGATACAGCTTTGGCGCGCCGCTTCAGCTGAACAAGAGGGCCAAGGAGAGGCTGCCCGTGCCTTTTACCGAAACGTCGTTGATGCGGATCCATCGAATCGCCGTGCAGGTGACGGGCTCGCAAGACTCGAAAAGAATACAGATTTGGATGGACGGCTCTCAGCAGCATTCGAGCGATTGTATCGGGAAGATTCATAAAACGGCCTAGGGCCTGTCTTCAAATTGCCGTTTTTTTGCCTGCCGCATCGATTTGTGATCAACACTACTTATGCGAAGACACGAATTAAGTGACAGAGAATGGAAAGAAATCGAGCCTCTTCTACCACCTGAACGGGGGCGCGT
>JASJCT010000036.1 GCA_030065855.1 Myxococcota bacterium | reverse complement strand
CGGACCGAGCCAGCGCAGGCAGAAGTGATTTCAGGCGCTTACAAGACGAAGGAGCATACTAGCAGTATGTGACTGAGGAGTGGAAGTGATTGAAATTACTTATGGCAAGCTGGTGATGGGAGAATTTGAAGACAGGCCCAAATTTACCTGTATTCGTTTCTCGGCGCCTCATCCCATCTTCGAACGAAACGTTCGCCGACATTTACCGACCAGAGACTCTGGTGTACATGAAATGGTCATGAAGGAATCCGATCTCTATCTGCCCTTGAAGCGGTTTTTGGAATCTCAGAACTATAAGGTAAAAGGCGAGATCCGGGATTGTGATGCCGTGGCCGTGCGCGGTGTCGAAAATCCTATCGTGGTGGAGCTCAAGCTCTCTTTGAATCTCGACGTAATACTCCAGGCCGTTGATCGGCTGGCAATGACGCCGAAGGTGTATATCGGCATCCCTAAACAATGCAAAAATTTTAGACGACGACGGAAGCCCATCATCAAGCTGCTGAGGATGCTCGGCTTGGGACTTGTGGTGATTGATTCAGACCTGGAGACCGGTGCCGTGGATGTGCTTATCGATCCGGCCGAGTATAGACCTCGCCGATCGAAACACCGCCGGGAGCTGCTGCTCGGCGAGTTCATGCAGCGGGTGGGCGATCCGAACCTCGGTGGGGCAGAGAAGCGGCAGGGCATTATGACCGCATACAGACAGCGCGCCCTGGCGCTCGCCAGATACCTCCGAGAGCAGGGCCCGAGCAAGGCGTCACAGATGGCCAGTGCTCTCGGAGAGCCGAAGTCCAGAGACATTTTGTACAAAAATGTATACGGGTGGTTTAACAGAGTGTCGCTCGGTGTGTATGAGCTCTCTCCTCGAGGAGAGCGGGAGATCCCTTTGTGGCGTAAAGTGAAGGAATGATCAAACTGGATGACCCGATCGCCAAGTACTTACCCGCCGAATTGATCCAGGGTGTCCACGTTTATGAAAGCACCGATTACGGCAGGCAGCTCACGGAACAACAGGGCAGCGTCGGTCGCTTGGTCCTCGGCGATAAGGGCCCGCAATTTTTCAGGCGTCGCATATCTCATCGAGAGTGAAGAAGAATGTGGCACCATGGCCCTTTTCAGCCTCGGCCCAAATCTGGCCCCCATGCCGTTTCAGGATACGCCGCACCGTGGCCAGCCCGATACCCGTGCCGGCGTACTCTTCCGTTGAATGCAGCCTCTGGAACGGTGTAAACAACTGGTCCGCGTACTTCATGTCAAAACCGGCGCCGTTGTCCCGGAGGTAAAACAGCGGCGCTCCCTGATGCTCTTTTGCTCCCAGCTCGATTCTCGCCGCAGCCTGTTTTGAGGTGAACTTCCATGCGTTCCCAATGAGGTTCTCCATGACCGCCCGCAGCAATACCAGATCTCCTTTGACGTGCAAACCAGACTGAACGAGGCACTCGACCGCACGTGTTGGCTCCCGATTTTTGAGCTCATCAAAAATGCCTCGGGCGAGGCCCGAGAGGTCCATTTGCTCTCTATTCATGGGCGCGCGAGTCATTCTGGACAGCTGTAACATATCATCGATGAGACGCGACATATGGGAGGCCGACTTGCAAATTCGACACAGGTAGCTCTTGCCCTCGTCGTCCAACTGGTCCCCTTTGTCTTCGAGAAGCGCTTGACTGAACCCATCGATACTCCTCAGAGGCGCTCGCAGATCGTGGGACACGGAATAGGAAAACGACTCCAACTCCTGGTTCGTTGTCTCGAGCTCAGCTGTGCGCTGCCGGACCCGATGCTCCAGCTCCTCGTTCAAGAGGCGAATCTCCTGAGCCGCCTTTTTTCGCTTTTTGATCTCTCTCTCGAGTGACGCGGTTCGCTCCGCGACCAGCTCTTCGAGATGATGCCGGTGGGATTCGAGCTCGAGTCGTTGCCGGCTGAGCTCCAAAAATACCGATACCTTGCTCAATAGGACGTCCGGGTTGATCGGCTTGGTCAGGTAATCCACGCATCCCGTGTCGTACCCTCTAAAGACGTGAAACTCGTCGGTCAGCACTGCCGACACAAAAATGATGGGCAGGTGGGCGGCCTTCTGCTCCTTGCGCATGAGCTCAGCCAGCTCATATCCATCCATTCCGGGCATCTGCACGTCCAATAGGGCCATTGAAAACGCGTGGTTCAGCACTGCGATGAGCGCGTCGTTGCCGTTTTGGGCAGAGATGATTTCGGCGTCCGTCACCTCGAGTAGCTTTTCGAGCGCGTAGAGATTTTCTCGTTTGTCGTCAACGATGAGTATTTTCTGTCTCTCAATTATCATTCGCCTTCCCGTTGCCGAACAGTGAGAGCCGCAGACCGATTTCACCCAGGGGTAGCACCTCCAGAACCGCTCCCGCGTCCAGGGCCGACTGGGGCATCTCCGGGTACTCAGCGGTCGTGGGATCCTGAGCAATGGTGTAACCACCCGCTGCTCTGATGAGCTTCAGCCCTCGGGCTCCGTCATTGTTCGCGCCAGTGAGAATAATGCCCACCAACTGCCCGCCCCAGGCGTAGACCGCGCTTTCGAACAGCACATCGATCGACGGTCTGGCCCAGTTGACCTTCTCGTCCGCTGACAGGGCCACGGTACCGCTGCGCTCGACCAGCAAGTGGTAGTTTGGCGGAGCAAAGTAGACACATCCCGGCGCTATTTCCTCTTTGTCCTCTGCCTCCTTGACTGGAAGAGGACAGATGTTGTTGTAAAGATTGCCAATAGCAGCATCCTGGCGTGGGTGGACGTGTTGGACCACCAGCAGCGGAAGGTTGAAACCGGTTGGCAGTTGCGAGAGAATCTCGGAGATCGCTGCCAGCCCCCCTGCGGAAACCCCCATTACCACAGCTTTGTACGCAATCTTCCTCATTGGCTTCCTGTAAGGGCGGCGGCGGCCAACTTTCTGAAGATTCTGTTTTTGGCATCAACAGCAGCGAAGTTGTTCGAGACGTCACTGAACCTGAGGCTCTCCTTGTCCCCCAAGCAGAGAAAGCCACTGGTTGCGAGGCTGTCCGAGAAGAGGCCCAGGGCCCTGTTCTGCAGCGACTTATCGAAATAGATGAGCACGTTGCGACACATGATGAGGTTCATCTCCCCGAATACCTGGTCGGTCACCAAGTTGTAGTTGGCAAACGTGATGTTCTTTTTGAGCGTCTGCGCAATGGCCATCGAATCGTAGGCCGCCTGGTAGTAACTGGAAAATGAATCCGTGCCGCCCGCCGACTGGTAATTTTTCGTAAATTTCTGAGCCTTCTCCAGTGAGTAGATACCCTCTTTGGCCTTGGCCAGGGCCATGTCGTTGAAATCTGTGGCGAAGATGGTCGCCCGATCATAAAGGCCCTCCTCCTTGAGCACAATCGCCAGGGAGTAGGCCTCTTCACCGGTGGCGCAACCCACGTGCCAAATCTTGATGAACGGGTATGTTTTGAGCCGGGGAATGACCCGTTCCCGGATGCTCGCGTAAACATGGGGATCGCGAAACATCTCGGTCACTGTAATGGAGAAGGCCCTGATCAGCTGCACAAAGAACGTCTCATCATGGAGCACCCGAGGAATCATCTCCGAAATTGTGTTGCATGAGGAATCCGCCAAGAACTGCCTTATCCGCCGTGAAATCGAGGCGCGCGCATAGGAGCGGAAATCATAGCCGTAGCGCTGAAAAATCGCTTCCAGCAGCAGCTCGATCTCAAGGTTTTCGATGTCGTTGTCGATCCGCATCTTTCGCTCCCTCTATCTCAACGGTAGAGCCACACTCTCATCAACGACAACAGGCGGTTTACATCTACGGGCTTGGACAGGTAGTCGCTCGCTCCTGCAGCAAAACACTTCTCCCGGTCCTGTTTCATCGCCTTGGCGGTCAGTGCGATAATCGGCAATCGTTCGAGCTCTTTTTGCTCTCGAATTCGCCGCATGGTCTCGTACCCGTCCATCTCGGGCATCATGATGTCCATGAGCACCAGGTCGATCTCCTTTTCCTGTTCCAAAATGGCCAGTGCCTTGCGGCCGTTTTCGGCCTTGTGCACCTGGAGCCCCTTTTTTTGCAGCACCTCTGACAGGGCGAATACGTTGCGCATGTCATCGTCTACCAACATCACGCGCTTGCCCTCGAACAAGGCGTCCCGGTCATGCAGGTTTGCGATCATCTGCTGCTTTCTCTCTGGCATGGCATCCACGAGCCTGTGCAGGAACAGTGACGTCTCGTCCAGTAGCCGCTCCTCGGATTGCACCCCTTTGATGATGATCGATTCCGTGTATTGGAACAGCCGCTCCTCCTGCTCCCGCGTCAAATCTCGACCCGTGTAAACAACCACCGGCGGCATGGTGACATCCGTATCGGATTCGATCTGTTCCAGCAGCTCGAAACCATTCATGTCCGGCAAGCCCAAGTCCAGAATGACACAATCGAATTTTTTGTTCCGCAGAAGGGCGAGTGCCTCCTCGCCGGTGGTGGCGGCGGTGGCCCGCACGTCGCCGTTTCCAATCAACTTGATGATGCTCTCCCGCAGGTCGTCGTCGTCTTCTATCACCAGCAGCTCCTTTAATCCCCTGGTGATGGTCTCCTCTAGGCGCTCGAATGCCTCTTCCAGCTCCTCCTTGCGGGCGGGCTTGGTGAGGTGGCCGATAGCGCCCTTGCGGCGGGCATCGAGAGACGACTCCTCCACTGACATAATGTGAACCGGAATGTGCCTGGTTTTGGGATCGTCTTTGAGCGCGTCCAGTACGGCCCATCCGTCCATACCGGGAAGCTTCAGGTCCAGGATAATCGCTCTGGGCATGAACGTTCGTGTAAGATCGAGGCCCCTTTCCCCTGTTGCCGACGCCACGCACTTGAAGCCTTTTTCGTGGCATTGCTTTAATAACAACGAGGCAAATCTCGGATCATCCTCAATTATCAGTATCACCTTGTCGGCGCCCTCGATGGAGGCGCGGTCATCGTCAATCTCCTGGGCCGCGGGCAACGATTCCAGAGCGCGGCTACCCGGTTGGTGAGGTCGGGACGTTCTTTTCGGCTCGTCCGATGCAGGTACGTGCGATGCATGCACAGGAAGATATACAGTAAACGTCGACCCCTCTCCTACCCTGCTGTGAAGCCCTATCTCGCCGCCTAACAGCCGTGCCAGTTCCCTTGAAATCGAAAGCCCCAAGCCAGTGCCCGAGTGCATTCTGGAGGTGGTTCCATCCACCTGTTGGAACGCCTCAAAAATCTCCTGTTGCTTGTCTGCCGGGATACCGATCCCGGTATCTGAGACGTTGACAGTGAAGCACTCGTCCGGATCGAGGCCTAGGGGCGAGGCACCGGCCTCCCCTGTGGCCCGTGCAATAGTGACCTCAACAGCGCCCTTGTCTGTAAATTTTATGGCGTTGGACAGAAGGTTCTTGATAATCTGTTCGAGCCGTTTTCTGTCCGTGAAAATCGCGCTGAATGATGGATCTACGGCTGTCACCTTGAACTCGAGGCCCTTCTCCTCGGCCATGTGGGCAAAGCTCCTGCGAATGCTGAGGACGAGATCCTCAACGGGAATCTTGGTCAACTTGATGTCCATCCGGCCCGCCTCGATTTTTGCCAGATCGAGAATCTCGTTAATGAGGGCGAGCAGATCGTTGCCACAGCTGTTGATAATGGAGGCCGAGCGCACTTGATCCTCTGTCAGGTTTCCCGCCTCATTGTCGGCCATTGACTGTGACAGTATCAGAAGGCTGTTCAGCGGCGTTCTCAGCTCGTGAGACATATTGGCCAAGAATTCAGATTTGTACTTGCTGGCGATGGAGAGCTCTTTTGCCTTTTGCTCGATCTCCTTTCTCGACTGCTCCACCTGTTTTTTCTGCCGCTGGAGCATCTCGCTCTTTTCCTCCAGCGATTCGTTCGACGCTTTGAGCTCTTCCTCTGATTGTTGAAGGCGCTGGGTCTGCTCTTCGAGTTCTTCGTTGGAAGCTTTGAGCTCCTCTTGTTGGGACTGTAGCTCTTCAGAGAGGGTCTGTGATTTATCGAGTTCGCGGGCCAGCTCCTCACGCCCGTTTGCAGCTTCGAAATTGATCGCCACAGAGACGACCGCCTGGTTGAGGTACTCGAGCTGAAGGTCAGTGATTTCTCCCAGGGTGCCCAGCTCGATCACCCCAACCACCCGATTCTCGAACACCAGCGGGGTCACAGCGATGAACGCCGGGCTCGCCTCTCCAAGCCCTGAGCTCACCTTGACGTAGCCTTCTGGAACGTTACTGATCAGGATCTGCTTTTTCTCCTTGGCGGCTTGGCCCACCAGACCCTCTCCCAGACCAAATCTGTTCGACAAGTTCTTGCGTTTGGTGTACCCATAGCTGCACTGCAGGTTCAAAACAGGCGCATTCTCGTGGTCCTCCGTGAGATAGACAGCGGCGAGCTGTGCCTCGAGGTACACCGCCAGCTCAGAGACAATCTGCTCTGCCAGCTGGGCAACTCCGAGATCTCCTTGCATGGCTGAGTTGAGCCGGTTGAGACCTGTTTTCAACCAGTCTTGCGCGGCTGTCGTCTCGGCAGATTCTCTCAGCTTCTTGGTCATGCTCTTCAGGGCAATGGCCAGCTCATCTTTATCCGAGCGGGGTGAGATATCTGCTGAATAGTCTCCGCCTGCGATTGTGTTCGCCTGTTTGACCACCCCTTTCATGGTGGTTACAAGTGTCTGAACCGACGCCAGGATACCGGTCGATTTGCCCCCTACCCCTGTCATGGCGACCGTTAGATCACCTGTGGCCACCTGCGACGTCATGCGTTCTATCGATGCGGGCTCGCCACCGACCTGCCGGTGCACTGAGCGGGTGATGAAGATGCTGGTCACCAGGCCGAGGGCGATAGCCAATGCAGTCCCAATCACCACGACGATCAGGCTGCTTGTCGAAGAGCCCCTGGCATCATCGTTTCGCTTCACGAGTAGCTCATTTTCGATCTGGATGAATTCAGCAACCTTCACCCGAAGGGCGTCCATTATCGATTTGCCGGTCCCCTGCTGGATCAGCGCCGAGATTTTTTTCAGGGAGCTCTTGCTCTGGTTCATCTCCGTGCGGGCGGCGATCTCCGGGTTGCCAGCCTTGTCAATCCAGGAATTCGAGAGCTCTTCGAGACGATCGATTCGCGTCTGATGAACTTGCGGCGTCACCGCGCGCAGCGCTTTGAAATGCTCACCAACTGAAGCCATACCAGCATTGAAGGGTTCCAAGAACTCTTGCTGCCCTGTGACCAGGTACCCCCGCTGTCCGGTCTCCATATCCACCATTGCCTTGGCGATCGCCAATGCGAGATACCTGCCCTCCCGGTTTGCAGTCCTGCGGAACAGATCATCCAGCCTGTCAATTTCCTGCCGCATCGTATCCAGGATCCTTTTGCCGACCCCTTTTGAAAGAAGGTCCTGGAGATACTCGGCGTCGACAGTTGCGGTATTAACTTGCCGTCTTTCAGCGATTTCTACCGAAGCGGCCACCTCATGCCATTTCGCGATGAGCAGATCTATCTCGTCGAGCCGTTTCAACTGAGGCGGGTTGTCGGTGACCAGGCTCCTGAGGTGGGCCAGGGTCTTTGTGTAATCCCTTTTCCCCTGTTCATAAGGGTCCAAGAACGCCTCTTCTCCGGTTATTAAAAACCCGCGCTGCCCGGTCTCCATATCGACCATCAGTTTTTCGATGCTGCGCGCTTCCGAGATCACCTCGTGAGTGTGTGAAACCCACTGGGAGGTATCCACCAGTGAGCCGATGCTCTGCGACATGACAACAGCGATGATGATCATAAAAACAAAGATCAGGAAGTACCCCCCGAGAATCTGTGTGCGCAACTTCATGAGCTGAACCTCATTTCAACAGCAACAAGCGGTCGGGCGTGCCAGTGCCGATACCAGTTTGTTGCTGTCTGCATTGCATTGCTGCCTCGCGGGGGAGCCCCGATCGTTCGCGACCCTCCCGTAATCTGCCTGAGATCGCGTCTGCCAAAAGGGTGATACTGCGGGCAGATGCGCAAAGGCGAAGAATCCCTACGGCTAGCGATACACATGATTTCCCCCCATTGTTACGGACAGTTCCGTTCCTATTTGTAGATAAGATCGAAAATGCGCCTCCCCCCCGAGAAAGCCTGTCGGTCAGGGCCTTCTACAGTACACGCATGTGCGATTCAGCTGGATGTGCGCCCCAACGACAACCATAACAACGCTACAGTTAAATATATTTGAAGTTCAGAGCCGGGCAACAAATGCTGAAAATCAGCTGTTTGAGCGTCAAATTTGAACGCGTCCATTTCTGGTCTATTGAATTTTCATTGTTCATCTCAATAAAGTAGGACATTAGTAATAAATTTTGATACTTTGAACCCCGAATGGATTGGCTGTACCAGCGATCGCTTCCAAAAAAGGAGGAGTGCTATGAAACGCGGAAAGTTGAGAAGAACAACGCCTGCATCCCTGTTGCAGTGCTTCCCGCTGCTCATCCTCATGGGATTGGCAGCCCCATGGGGGATCACTTGCACACCGGATATCGACCAGGATCCCATGCCCCAGTTTGCCACGATGGTATTTGACATTGAGAACGCGAGAATCCCGATGCCAACCAGCCTGCTTATCAATCCCCAGACGGGGCGTATCGATTTTGGCCTATTTGACATCGAGGTGCCGATGGATTGTCAATTGGCACCCGCACAGGGCATGCCCGTTGCCGAATGCGAATTCATCCAGTACTTGGAAAGCTTAGACGGGTGGCCAACTGTGATCCCAGCATCTGCTCCTACGTCAGACTCAATTGACATGGCCACGGTAACCCTCTCTCCCCCAAACGCGACTCTCATCGCCGCAGACAGTCTGGGGCAAGCGCTCATGCCAGACACCGTAGATGTCAGGTTCGACCCCGCGACCAATGAATTGCTGGTCGAAGCACACAATGGATGGGATATCGGCACGGATTATGTCTTTGCTGTGCGGGGTTACGATACTGGTATCAAGACCCAAGAAAGCCTCGATGTGCTTTCATCACTTATCTATTTTTTGCTCAAAAAGGATGAATCCCTCAGCTGTGGTGCTGCTGCTCTCGAAGCGCTCGACGAAACTTGTCAGTATTTTGAGCTGGTGGCTGGGGAATTTCCAGACGACCCAGACCTTGCAAAAGAATATCTCTTTCAACTCGAAGCGATCCGGCAGGAATATGCGGACGTAGGTCTTTGGGACCTGGTCGACCTTTTTGGATGGGCAAAACAAGAGGTGGCCGTGATCTGGCCGTTTAGAACCCACAGCAATCCGGTGGTCGAGCTCAATCCCGATTTGGGACTGGTGCCGGTTGTGGAACAGCAGAACAACGTCATTGCCCTTCCTGTAAAAGGGGCGATCGATCCGGCCACCCTGACCGCCCACGGCCTGTTGAACGCTTCCGGTTCAGTGCTGCTTCTGAACTTAACCGAGTTAGAAGCGGGCAACTTCCTCAGTGGCTTCCCGTTTTTTACGCCCACTTTTGACGGCAGCAGGATTGTCCTGACCGCGACTTTTCCACTCGATGAGGGGGATCTCTACGGTGTTATTTTAAGGAGTTCTATTACCGACAGGAGTGGCAGGCCGCTCGTACCATCCCCGCTCACAGCCCTGCTGCGCTCGCGGGGCCCTTTGATCGATGCTCAAGGGCATACCAATGTCTCCTTCATCACAGACGCTGAAGCCAAGCAAGCCGACGACGGTCGGCAGGACCTGGCCCAGCTTCTGGATGATCCGAACATTGGTTCAATAACAAACGACATGCAGCGGGAAGACATCGCGTTTATCTATGCCTTTGTCTATCCAGATCCGACGCAACAGAATTAATTGCGAACCAAAGGCCCAACGCTTCAAAGAAAGGAGTGCCAATGCTTTTAAATACGACGCGGATCTTGAGGTTGGCAGCGCTGCTCGTCGTGACTTGTTCAACTCTGGCCAATAGGTCCCAGGCTGCAGGGTTTCTGATCTACGAAGCGAGCGCAGCATCCGTGGCCAAGGGCTCTGCTGTTTCTGCTTACATCGATGAACCCGCTGCGGTCTGGTTCAATCCGGCAGCCATCTCCTTCATGCCTGGATATCGCTTCCAAATAGGCGGTATACTGGCCACGGGCGGCTACGAATTTGATCCTGAAGGCGAGGGACCCACGGTAAAAACTGAGCCTGCTGCGTTTGTCTTACCCACAATTTTCGGCACCTTTGAAATTCTCGACTGGTTGCACGCGGGGATTGGCGTGAGCAGCCCATGGGGAACAGGCATTTCCTGGCCCGAGGATTGGGTGGGTCGGGAGTTCTGCATCAAATCCGAGATGCTGACCGTCCTGACGAACCCAAGCGTTTCGTTTAAGGTTTGGCAGGACAGGTTAAGCATTGGCGGTGGGTTTAGCGTGCTTCGCGCCTCTATAGATCTCACCAACGGGTTGCCCGCAGCGGTTGGGGGCACCGTGCGCTTCGGCGGTGCTACCTGGGGATACGGCGGGAATGCGGGTATTTTATTTCGCATCCTACCGAATGTGCTGCACGCGGCCTTTGCGTACCGGAGTCGAATTGCGCTATCGGCCTCAGGCAAGGCAGATTTCACCTTGGCATCAGAAGAGCTCGGCCAGGAATTGTACGACCAAGGTGTTGAAACTAGTGTTACCATTCCCGACATCTTTACCTTGGGTGTTATGTATGTACCGACAGAAAACCTAATCCTTGGATTTGACGTCAACTACACCCTCTGGTCTGTCTATGAAGAGCTAAAGGTGACCTTTGAAGACGGCCTTGAAGAAATATCTGAGAAAAATTGGAAAGACATTGTCACGTTTCGCTTGAGCGCTGACTATGCCCTGCCAATCAATGGATTGAATATTATGGGTGGTATTGTTTACGATAACAATCCCTCTCCCAAGGAGACCTTGGCGCCTGACCAGCCCGATGCCAATCGGTTCGATTTCTCCATCGGTGCCGGGTATCGATACGATTGGTTCAAAGCAGATCTGGGGTATATGCTCTCTTGGTTCGTGAGCTCTAAAGCGAAAACTGGACAGGAAGGACCAGAAGGAGCTTACACCGGCCTGGTCCACCTTATCGGACTGACCGTGGCCTTCCAATTCGGAACAGAGGACGAGGATGACGTCGACCCTGAACTATCATCAGTAGCTTGGACCAGCCCAACTGACTATCGATAATCCCTATCTTCAGGCTTGTGCTAAATGAATGAATTAATCACATATAACACTAATTTCATCTACACTCAGTCCGTCAGGAGTATAATAGATTTTTGCAAAATGAATTCCACCAGCCTCGGGATGGTCCTTCAGACGAGAGGGGTTAGTGTCATGTTCGTGCAGAATTCCGATTTCGCCCTTGCCCAAGTCTACCATATCAGAATACGAGAAATGTCCTTGCTCTAAAAGTAGTCCATTACTCCAACCGTGGCTCAAATCAGAGCTGTTGACATTTTTATACCAAATAGTTCCATTGAATCGGTTAACAGGAGTAGGGCTAGAAAATAAAAGTATTTCTTCATCTCCACAGGTCGCTTTTATTATGCTTGATTGCACCCGAGGAGTAAATACACCATTCAAAGTTTGACTTTCTTGCCAATTATGCCAGCTGCTACCATCGTTATCACTTTTTACCCAAGGTCTCTCAAAAAAATAGGAATTTTCAAACTTAGACCTTATTGTCATTACTATTTCGCCATTGTCTAGCTGTACAGCTTGGGTTTCGTCACCAGGAAAATTTTGGATTTCGTTACTATTATCAACATATTGAATGACGGGGCTTGACTCCCAGGTAATAGAATTTAAGGCCCAGGATCCCAATAGCGATAGCGGAGAAGAATTTCCTTGTGTTCTAGCAGCCACGAGCAATTTTCCGTTTGCTAGCCGAATCCCATGCCCTGGAGTGGTTGCACCCACAGAGGACGCTACTTCAATTGGATTTTCCGGGGAAAGCGCAGGGTTCCAATTATTATCCCACTCAGGGTCATTCCAGTCAGGTAAATTTATAATTTTGTAGTAAGCCATACAACGATCGTACATAAAAACAAGCGCTATCATATTCTTATCACTATCATACACAGGTGATGGATTGTGCCAGTGTTTATATCCATTGGGATTTTCCTGTGAATAGCTTCCAGGATCATTTTCAATACACATATCATCGTCAACGTCGCAGTTGATGTTTTCATAGTTTTCTGGCTCGTTAATTACAACTGGAAACTCTTGGGACCAAGTTTCTCCAGCACGTTTAATCTTCATCACTAGATCAATAAAACCCACATCTTCGCAGTGTCCTCTAACTCCATTTTTGTATGTCCGAATTCTTTTCTCGGCAAAAGCGTAAAGAGTTCCGTCACTATCTGCAACGACTGCTGGAATGCGATAACACTCAAAACTATTGTCTTCCGCTAGTCTATGAAACACAGTTTCATCAACAACAAAGTCCATTGGCTCATCGTCCTCCGAATTTGGATCAAAACGATTAAAATAATATTCTAATTGCTTTTCAGAAAGTGGCTTGTCAATAATTCTTACATGGCCAATAAAACCGTAAAAATAGTCCTTTATCCCATCGCTCTGTTTGCGGCATCCAACAGTAGCTGTGTCCATGCCGTTCGAGGTCTTCACATCGTCCAGATAGATGGATTGTGTTGATGAACCCACTTCAGCGCCATCTACATAAATTTTAGTATGGTCTTCGTGAGTGACTACAGCTACTTTGTGATATTTTCCATCATTGAGAGATGATCCTGCGCAACTAATGTCAATCTCATTGTTTTTTCTATAATGAAGAATTCCATTTTCTAATGTCAAACGTATATTGTACGTTATCGTGGAAGCATCAGACCCCGCAAATATCGTATGGTATCCGGATTTATTGGTCCTAAAACTCGCAAGAATTGAACCCGTTTCTAGCGCTTGAATTGTATCAACAGTGGTCTCGGAAAATTCAGACCAGTCGTAGGTGTAATGACCGCTATATTTCCTGTCTGCGTGTATCTGATAGCAATGAGCGTCAACGTGAAATTCTAATACTTCGCAAAGTTCTAATGCTCTATCATAAAATCGAACATGGCTCAACGTGGTATTATAATCCCCACCAACGTTGAGTACATCGTTAGACGAAATTTCACCGAATGAGTCTACTAGTGTGCTTAACGATGCACCTGCTCCGCCTGAAAATGTATTGATATTATTGCCGTTAATAAATAGATCCAAAGCTTGTTTGTCCTGGTCAATGACCGCAACAATATGGTAAGGGATGTTCATTTCAGGAAGTTGAGCCCCTACCGACGCCTTCTGTCCATCTGTAGTTCCGACTCGAAAATACAAAACACCTTGTTCGGTTAGCCAAAACGACCATCCTGGAATATAGCTATAAAGATTCCCTTTGGAAAGGACATGTTTCCAATCCTCCGATAGCTGCGGTGTAAACCAGAAACTAATTGTGTAACTGTCGGTGACAGGATCGCATTTTGTATATGCTTCAAACTCCCTCATGTCACATTCTGAGCATACTCCATTCCCATCAAAGCCATTCTCATAAAACTGTTGTACGTAACCTGGCGGCACCTTCGCATATATAGAAGTATTAATACTGCAAGCTAGCGAGGCTGCGACTAATGTTCTAATAAATTTGATGATCATGAAATATTCCTCCTTGAGGTTAAATACTACCAATAAACATGTTAAAGTAGTCAACAATGTTAATAAAGTCAATAAAAATATTTAAATTAAAATACCTAGTAGTTGCCTAGCACTACTTGATTAACCTCCTTCCTGGAAATCGTTCAAAGGTTCTTTGGCAGGTGGGACAGTGACCAACCCACCGAATTAGGATCTGGGCGACAGCTCTTCGGAAGTCATTCCACGTCCAGGTAGCCGACTTATGGTGAGGGGGAAAAACCCTCCAGGTGGAGGGCTAAGAAAGCATGCATGAGAGCGACCATCGCTAGGTGTCGGTGAAGCCCGCCCCATGAATGGCCTTCGTATCTGTCGAAGCCGAGTTGTTGTTTCATATTTTGATAATCTCGTTCGATGTGCCATCGCATCCCCTTGTTAGGGGCCCCTTGTTAGGGGCTCACAGACCCTTGTTAGGGGCCCTTGTTAGGGGCTCACAGACCCTGAATATTTGTCAGTAGAGAGAAGAGGTCAAATTGACTGCGTTTGTGATCTTTTACCGGGCAGGCGCTTCGAATTGCATCATATAGGATAATTCTGGGGTTGAGCTCACGTCATTTGCTCAGTTTTATTGCTATTTGACGCAGCTGTGCGCTGGGGCCATTTGCCTGAAGAGGAATGCTATATTTGATACATTAACAGTCGGTCAGAAGTAGGCGTCGAGATATGGTTTGATCAGGGGTGGCCTATATGTACCTTCTGGAAATGCGCGGTCCCACATGCCCATCCGGTAGTCGATGGATGCCTTCCGGTATTCTGACAGAATCTCTCGCCAGTGACGCTCGAATGCTTTGCGTTGCTCTAGATCCGAACAATGACACAACGGCTGCCCACCTGTTGCCTTGGGATACACCGGGCGCGCCCGGGGATCGGTTTCATACTGCGCTGCTGCGCCCATCGCTCGGCGACCCTTTTTCCTGAGTATCTCCTGAACCTGCTCCTCAACAGCCCTTACCTGTGCCCGTATCCACGCCTGACGCTTGTGAGCTGGCCAATTCGTTTGGTCCGGAATCGGGGTTATTTCAAGGTCGTACCACTGAACATAGTCCTGAGGACAATGACTCTTCTTACGATGACTCCCGGCAAGGTGAAATCCATCCCAATCAATGCGGAAAAAGCAAAGCTTTTCCCCCCGAGCGAGATGATGAAATGTCGTAAAGAAAGGAGATTCACTGACTTTATCCACCAGAAGATCTTTGACAGGATTTGTTATGGCATAGACCAACTGCTGTTCCACTGAAACATCGTCAATGCAGACGGTAGCCCTGTAGGAAGCGCCAAAGGCATGCCCATTTCTCTTCCATTTCTTGTTGAGCTTGACCGCGATGTAGCTGAAGAAATTGCGAAAGAAGGGGGCAATATTGGGGAGTTGTTCAGGAGTTACAGAGAAACCGACCTGGAGATGGTTAATGTTCGATTCGACCCAATGAATGTTAATGGGTGCTAATTCCTTGGCCCTTGCAGCCGCTACGCCAATGACGTCGATGATACTGGGGTCTGGGATTTTCTGATGGAACCTGTTGAAAGCCTCGACGGTGCAGCCATTGGTGAGGAGTGGGTGATTTGGGTCGTGGTCAGGTTTGAAGAGGAATTGTTGGTCCACAGTCCGGATGACCACGGCGTAGACTTTATGAGGCTCGAAAGTACGGATTCGTCTTCCCATACTCTCCTTCTCGGCCACTCGAGGCAGATCGTTTCCAAAAAAAGCGTACAATTTGAAAGAAAATGTTCAGGGTCTTTGAGCTGCCTCCTGGGGCTGCCTCCTGGGGCGCTGCCTCCTGGGGCTGCCTTCTGGGCTGCCTCCTGGGGGGAGCTGCCCCCTGGGAGCTGCCCCCTGGGAGGGCGCGTACACCGGCTTGGCCTACCTCATCGTACTGACGGTGACCTTCCAATTCGGAAAAGAGGACGAGGATAACGTCGACCCTAAATTATCATCATGTGCTAGGACCGGCCCAGCTGACTATCGGTAATCCCTATCCTCGTCCACCGAGATAGGGGCCGGATAGGGCGTTATGGATCAGGCACTTCATCAGGGAGACTGATTGATGCTCTACTGTTTTTACGACCGGGCTGGCAAATCGACGAAGTAAGCAATGACTGCCCCAAACCCAATAAGCACGCCTGCTAGAGTGATTGCTGTGTCGAACAGGCCATGCTGTCCCATCTGACCGATAGCTGCTGGCACAGCGCCACCGCCTACCAAAAAACCAACTGGTACAACCACAGATACTGCAATGGTTCGCTGTGCCTCAGAGCTAATCCGTGAGATAGCCACAAAGCCAGCTGAAAAAAAACAGACCGCCAACAAGGGCTGAACAAAAAGCATTACCAAAAGGGCGGTTCCGCTAAGCAACCCCAGCAGCGCTGTGGCAATCCCAGTCACACTCAAAACCCACATAATCGTGCGAGATGGTCCTAGACGATCAGCCAGCCAGCCAGAGGCGAGCGCTGTAACAAGGCTCATTATACGTGAGAGTCCGATCAATCCATTGGCCCGCTCAGGGTTTAGCTCGTGGAACGATACCAGATAGAGCGGCAGCATACTGAAGATACCCAACGTACCACTGACCCCTAGCGAAAAAAGCAGCGCTACCAGCCAAAACTTCTTGTCGCGAAGAAAGGAGGTAAACGCGCTCAAATTGGGAGCCTGCCCGCGAAACCGGCCGCCTTGCCCCCACAGTGCAAAAACGGAGCCCACGATCAGAGTGGTCAACCCAGTAAAAACGATCAACTCTCGCCAGGATAAAAAGGTAGAAATCGTCCCGACCAGCAGTGGTGCCAAGATAAAAGCCGCATTGGGTGCGAGTTCGTGTACAGCAATCGCCTTGCCCCAATGTTCAGACCGTACTAATGAGGTAATCATGGCAATACTGGAAGGAATGTAAACCCCAGCAGAAAGACCCAAAATTGCAATGGTCAAACGAAGGTGCCAAGGCGTCTGGCACACTGAAATTGCAAATAGACTGGCGCTGACGAGCACAGCAGACATCAGGATGGTCTGTCTATGGGTTAGCTTGGATGAAACAAAACCCGAACCAAAAAGCGCAATGACATAACCTAAGGAGAGAAACAAAAAAAGTCCCCCTGCCTCACCATGGGATAGAGCCAGGGCTGTTTCCACCACAGGTAGTAGTGGGGACAATAAGATGCGGCAGAAAAAGTTCATAAAAAACATGCAAGCCAGCAAAATGAGGGGCAAAATGGCCTTGGTAAAAGACAATGGGGAGGGTTGGTTTGATGTCCCTACATGCATGCAGGTTTCAATAACACGACAAGTGTGATGCAGCGACTGTTTTCGGAACTGTATCGGACCGTTTGCTTCTTCCGCATCTACCGTGTACTGAGGCCCGTATTTGTAATCCATGGTGCTCTGCGGATCCATGAAGGGACCGAAACAGTCTATGAGCCAAACTCCCGCTTGACGACGGCAAAGGCCGCGTCAGCTACGTCGAGGGCCTGTTGGATGTCCTTTTCCTTGTGGGCATACATGATAAACCAGTTGTGGTGAGGATGGAAGAGAACACCGCGGCAAGCGCACTCCTTGCTAAACAGCTGGTTGCGTCGGAAGTCTCGCTCGTTGGCAAAAGTGAGAAAGGGAATGGTCGGTGGGCCCGTCATCTTGATTTGCAATCCATGGTTCTCGGCCAGGGTGGTCAGCCCCATGCACAGCATGTTGCCCATTTTCATCATGTGGTCCACGGCGTCTTGTTTTTCTAGCTCTTCAAGGGTGGCCAGGCTCGCCGCAATTTCAGCGCCGGCAGAGTAATAGGTACCAGTGAAAAACACCTTGGCGGCAGCTGTCTTGATCTCGTCCGTGCCCACAATGGCGGACAGGGTGTAGCCATTGGCCATGGCCTTGCAAAAGCACGTCATGTCGGGCTGAATGCCAAAGTATTCGGCCGAGCCGTTGATGCTCAGCCTGAAGCCGTCCCGAATGTCGTCGCAGACAAGGACGATGTCATGTTCGTCGCAGATGTGGCGCACGTCTGCCCAGAAACCTGGTGCAGGCAGGGCCTGCTCGGCAAAACTCGGATGGTGATGGGGGGTAAGCATCACACAGGCCACGTCCCCCTTGTGCTTGCTAACCAGGTCCTCGAGCTCGGTGGCGTCGTTCCAAGTAAACGTCAGCACGTGGCGCTTGTCCTCCTCGATGATCCCGCCTTCGCGCGGGGTGCACCAGGCGTGGGAGCCGTGATAGGCGCCCTTGGCAATGATCACCTTCCGGCGCTGGGTCTTCTCGCGCGCGGCCTGCACGGCATAGGTGGTGACGTCTGATCCGTTGCGGCCAAACGTCGCCCATTCCGCACTGGGGATAAGCTCAACCAGCTTTTCTGCCAGCTCTACGGTCCGCTCTGTTGGGTGATTAAAGGCCGACCCCATGCGGCGTTGCGCGTCAAAGGCATCGTCGACTTTTTTGTAGTTGTACCCCAATACGATGGGGCCAAAGCCGCACAGAAAGTCGATGTATGCGTTGCCGTCCACGTCCCAGTACCGGCAGCCTTCACCGCGCTCTGCAAAAACAGGGAACGCGCGCGGTATGGAAAAGATAGGATTTTTATTGCCCGCTACACCCGTGGGAATCAAACGCGTGGCCCGTAAGAACATCTCGTTGGATTTATCAAACGTGTACATGCTTATTTCCTTTCCTCTTTGGCAAAATTCTCTGGGGATAGACACCTGCATCAATCCAGGAATTTTCCCACGCGGTCGAGCAGGGAGAAGAACCACTCTACCTGCATCAGCTGGCCCGCGAGCTTCAGATCGCCCTTGCCTGCGAGTTCAAACGTGTCCAGTTTGTCGGCCAATAGATCCGCGGCAATATCCACACCGTTGATTTCCACATCGGCAATGGGGGCGTCGATCTTGCCGGGGCCGCTGTAAAAATTCCTGTCCTGATCGATTTTGACCCAGGCAAACGGGCCGTCCGGCATCACGTTGAATTGAATGCTGCCGTGCTCCAGATGCTGAGCCACGTGCGCCATCTTGGTGTCGTGTTTGGCGATCTGGGCAGCTCCTGCCAGGCCGGCCTGAAACGCCATTTCCAGGTGTTTTTTCTTGAACACAGGGTCCCTCAGGTCCTGGTCCGAAGGTTTTAGATAGCGGGTCAGGATCTCGGTTAGGCGGGTGAAATGCTTCATTTGAACCAGCTTGTGCAATTGCCCGTATGGGATCGGCACTGCCGGGTTGCCCGAAAACATGTTATTGAGTTGGTCGCAGTTTTTAAACAACAGTCCCAACTGGGCCCTTGCCGATCGTTCACTGCGGGTCGTCACGTTGCCGTTTTGGATGTCGATGACGATGGAAGGTCCTTTGATCACCCTGAAGCGAACGCTAAGGTTCATTTTCGATGCAATACTGCTGGCCTCATTGTCTAGTCTGACCAGATCTTGCAGGCGCGGCAGCACTGCGTGCAGGTGCAGGTTGGCTATAATCTTTGCTTTACTCACAACCGTTCCCTCCTTATCCCATCACCATGTCGGCGATGCGGGCCATGAAGTTGTTGAATTGTGTGGCGTATTCCGGAGAACCGTGCACCTGTACATAACCCTTGGCCAGGCCCTCGACGAATGCCACCTGGTTGGTGATTATCGGCAGGGCACCGTCTACGCCCTTGAGGTCAAAATGCACAAAGGGTTTTCTTTGCGTGTAGTACCCGCGACCGGCCTTGGTCTTTCCCGCTTTGACGCGCAGGTAGCAGGCAATGCCCTCGGGCTCGACCGAGAACTGATAGATGCGCTCGGGCTGCTTTGACGTCCACTTGACCATCTCCGCATCCCCAGACTTGTTGAGCACACTGAGTGCCGTGGAGATCATATACAAGTTCATTTTGACCTTGATGCGCGCCTCAACTGCATTCTTGGGTGTGTTGTCGGGCAACAGGAACTTTTTCAGGTCCAACAGCACACCAAAGACATTGATCAGCAGGCCGATCCTAAAAAGCCCCTTGATGTGCGGCAACACGGGTTTTCCCCCGAGCATGGCGTTCATCTTGGCCACGCTTGAAAACCCAAAGGTGATCTCTGGCTTGTCAGCAATGCCCTGGGCTACTTCGAAGTTACCTTTGTCAAAAATCAAGTGTGCGCCCACCGGACCTGATGGGTCCTTTGCCACAAACTGAACCGTTGCCCGGACTGAGGCAAATTTCTTCGCTGTTTTCAGGTCCTCTTCCAGGATGACCTTGATCACGGGCAATATCGCCAGCAAAGAAATTTTGGAAACAAGGCATTCTTGTTCGGTTGCCATGATCTATACCTCGTCTTCCCAGTCGTCGTCCTCTTCAAAATCACGACCCATCACCTGCCGCACCTTCTCAATAATCCCGTCAGTGTCGATTTTGTAGTGGTGCATCACATCTTCGGGGTAGCCGATAATGGTGAACACATCGGGGATGCCCACCTTTTCAAACGCACACCCCTTGCCGCTTTCCACAATGACCTCGGCCACAGCTGAGCCCAGCCCGCCTATCAGGTTGTGGTCTTCAAACGTCACGATCCGGCGGGTGTCTGTCACGGCCTTGAGAATGGCTGCCTTGTCGATGGGCTTGATTGTGTGCATGTTGAGCACCCGCACGCTCAACCCGTCGTCGCTCTTCATGATCTCTGCGGCCTGTTTCGCATGCAGCACCACCGCGCCCGTGGCAATGACTGTCACATCCGTGCCCGGGTGCATCTCAACGGCCTTGCCAATGGTGAAATCGTAGGTCTCGCTTTCGTAGACACGGGGCTCAAACCCGCGACCGATGCGAATGTACACCGGCCCGTTGATGTCCATGCTCGCCCGCACCGCCTTTGCGGTCTCAATGCCGTCCGCTGGCACGACGACCGTCAGGTTGGGAAATGCACGCACTATCGATAGATCCTCGGTCGCGTGATGGGTGGACCCGGCCGCGCCAAACGATGTGCCCGCGTGGGTCGCGATGACCTTGCAGTTTAGCTTCTGGTAGCAAATATCTGTGCGCAAAAATTCGCACGCCCGCATGGAGGCAAATGCAGAAAACGTCGAGATAAACGGCGTCAATCCCACCTTGGCCAGGCCTGCGCCCACGCCGAACATGTTCTGTTCGGCAATGCCAAAGTTGAAAAATCGGTCCGGGTATTTTTCCCCCAACGCCCCTATCTTGGTCGATTTGGCCAGATCCGCGGATAGGCCCACGATCTCGGGATGCTTCTCTCCCAAATCGCACAGCGTGACGCCATAAATCTCTGCCTGGGTCATTGTGTCTGCGTCATATGTTGTCCATGTTGCTCCCTCGGCCATGATCTATTCCTTTCCGATCGATCGTTTGGCTTTTGCCACGAGATCTGTGTTTAATCCGCCGTAATGCCAGCCCGGTTGGTTTTCCATAAAGTCGACCCCCTTGCCCTTGAGGGTCTTGCACATCAACAGCACCGGCCCATCGGCATACCCCTTTGCAAATTCAATGGCTTCGGACAGGCCATTGAGATCGTGCCCATCCACTTCCTGTACCCGCCAGCCAAACGCGGTCCACTTATCTGAGAACGGCTCCAGGGCCATTACGTCTTCGGTATCCCCATCGATGCTGAATTGATTCCGGTCAACAAACCCGGTGAGGTTTGAGAGCTTGTAGTGCCCGGCAGACATGGCCGCTTCCCAGATCGAGCCCTCGTCGCACTCCCCATCCCCCATCACGCAGTAGATGCGATAATTTTTTTTGAGCAGCCGGGCACCGAGGGCCATGCCCACGGCTTGGGACAACCCGTGGCCCATGGACCCGGTGGAGGCGTCCACCCCAGGGACCTTGAGGCTGTCCAGGTGCATGCCAAAGTTGGAGCCAGTCTTGTTGAACTCTTTTAAAGGCTCAAAATCGTAGTACCCGCGGTTTGCGAGCACCACGGCGTGTCCCAAGCCGCCATGGCCCTTGCTGAGGACGAACCGATCCCTGTCTTCCCAAGTGGGTTTTTTCGGATCGATGTTGAGATACTTCCAATAAAGAATCGTGAGCATATCGGTCATGCTGAGGGAGCCGCCGATGTGGGCCCCACCGCACCAGCCGGTCACGTCCACCATATCCCGGCGGTTTTTGGCCGCCATTTTTTTAAGTTCTTTGAGTTCCTGTTCTGTCAATGCCATGGCGTGCTCCTGTGTTTTATGGTTGACGAAATAATAACAGAAGTTATAAAATCATGATATGTTCAACTTGTCAAGAACTGTCAGCGTCATGTGGCGATCTGCCCACTGGCATGCATGTCGGTTTTTGGGTATGATCCCTTCGCATCCGGCGTTTTAAAAAAGGAATGAGACCATGAGCGATACACAAAATAGCATCCACCGAATCTACGAGAAGCAGCAGGCCAAGCGCTGGGAACTGGCCCTTACCAATGCCGAGCAGCGCATCAATAAGCTCAAACGGCTCAAAACCGCCCTCATGGACAGGCGGGAAGAAGCCCACCAGGCGTTGTTAGACGACTTTAGCAAGAATCCCGGTGAGACTGATCTCACCGAGCTTTTACCTGTCGTTGCCGAGATCAATCACACGGTCAAGCACCTCAAGCACTGGATGAAGCCCAAGCGGGTGAGGACACCCATGTTGCTAAAGGGGACCCACAGCCACGTCCGATACGAGGCCAAGGGCCTGGTGTTGATTTTGTCGCCCTGGAACTACCCCTTGAACTTGTGCCTCAATCCAGTGCTTATCGCCATGGCAGCTGGAAACTGCGTTATGCTCAAGCCGTCCAGCAAGGTCCCGCGTACGGCCCAATTTATAAAATCCCTGCTGTCAGACTTGTATCCCGAAGACGAGGTCGCCGTGTTCACTGGCAGCTCGGAGATCTCAGACCAACTGTTGGAACTCAGATTTGACCACATCTTTTTCACTGGCAGCCCCAGGGTAGGCCAGCACATCATGAGCAAAGCAGCCAAATTCCTCACCCCGGTGACCTTGGAGCTGGGTGGAAAATCCCCGGTCATCGTGGACCGAACCGCTGATATCAAAAAAGCAGCCGATCGGGTCATGTGGGGCAAGTTTGTCAATGCCGGTCAAACCTGCTTGGCCCCGGACTATTTGTTCATCCATCGGGATCGTCTGAATCCCTTCCTCACCTACGCCAAGCAGGTCCTGGAGAAGCGCTTTGGCTCGGACGAGACTGCCCGCCGCAACGAGCCGTCTTTTTGCAGACTGGTGAGCAAGGGGCACCACCAAGGCTTGGCTGAGATCCTGAAAGCATCGGTCAAACAAGGCGCAACCATCGAATTCGGCGGCGGTACCGATGTGGAAACGCGATTTCTCGAGCCCACGTTGTTAACGAACGTCAATAGTAATACCCCTATCATGCAAGAGGAGATCTTCGGTCCCATCCTGCCAATAATGACGTTCGAAGATCTCAGCGAGCCTATTCGCTTTGTTCAAGAAAGGGAAAAACCCCTTGCCATCTACATCTTCAGTACCAATAGTAGCAATATAGAAAAGCTGCTGAAAAATACGACCGCGGGCGGCAGCTCGGTCAATACCACGCTGATGCACTTTGCAAACCCCAACCTGCCGTTCGGCGGTATTGGCAATAGCGGCCAGGGCAGCTATCACGGGCTTTTTGGATTTAAGAATCTATCCCACGAGCGGGCTGTGCTGCGCCAGGGTGCACCAGATACCCTCAGATTATTCTACCCGCCCTACACCCCAGGGGTAAAAGGCCTGATCCACAAAGCCATGAAGTACCTGGCCTAGGAAGAGAGGAGTCGTCAAATGGGTAAAAAAGCATTTGAAGATCACCCGGGTTATGAAAAGCTCGACGAACGGGAGCGGGAAGTACTGGCCCTATTGGCTGAGGGCAAGAGCTCTAAGGAGATTTGTTTTCTCATCATTTCAACAGAGCGCACCGTGGACATTCACCGCAAAAACATTATGGACAAGCTCGGGATCGAGGATGCAGCAGATCTGGTAAGGCCTTCTTCTTAGGCGCCGCATAAATCCCGCAACAGCTCAGTTCACGAAATACTTAAATCCAAGGGCAATCACCAACCGGCCGTCGTCAACAGCCTGCTTCATAAACCCAAAATCAAGGGCAAACTGACTGTCCACATATCCGAGGCCTGCGCTGATAGAATGTATATTGAAGTAGACATCGTAGATATATCCAGCCCGCAGGGCAAAGCGGCGTGCCAAGAAGAGCTCGCTGCCGAGGTGGAGGTCAAATCCAGTTTTGTCGTGGCTTGAAACGTCCGCAACGCCGTTTACTTCGACCAGCAGCATTTCCAGGAGTTGCAAAGAAATGCCGCCACCCAGTTCCAACGGCGCATAGCGGCTACCGGTGTTGGTCAAGTTGTATCCCACAAGGCCCAACGTCACGACCTTGCCGAGGGTGAGGGCCGCGCCCACATCAAATGTAAACCCATCGACCTGCTGACTGCCCGATGCTGGCAGGGCTGCGACCCCGGCCGGCCCCCACATTTCCGAACGCGTATTGTTGTCCAGGTGAAGATATCGACCGGTGGCACCGATAAAGAACACGTTTCCAAACCCACCGGCCAGGGAGAGACGACCGTCAAATGCATCGTGTTCGGTATGTGGCTCGCGAATGCCCGAGTAATTGAAAGACAGTCCAGCCGCGATCATCGCTGTCACCGAATCGACAATGGCCATGCCGCCGGTGTGCATCTGATCGTCTCCCATGTACTGGTACATCAGTTCGATGTGGTAAATGGGCGTCATCGCGATCACCGCCGGGTTGAGGTAGATGCCAGCGGTGCCAGATGGGGATGCGCGCAGGACCCCACCCAGCCCCACGGGTCGCGGATCCAGCGTGGGAAGCGTGCCCACGAGGGGTGTTTCAGCAACAGCCGCGCCATGAACTGCCAGGCAGCATACAGCGCCTATTAAGGCCCATAAGAAATCGTGCTTCCAATACCTTGCATCCATGCAGCCGACTCTAGCCGATCCCGGCCTAGAAAGTCCATTTTACAGTGAATCGGCGCAGTATGGGTGCGTACGATCAGGTAAAAGAAAGCGTCGGCAATCTGCCCCTTCATCGATCTCGCAGATCTGGTTTTGCGGAATGGGAGAATAATCAATGAAAGCCTGGGTTGTTGGCCCCAATCCAGTTGAATGGGCAATAATAATTCATCAATATTTTGCTTAACGATTTGTCATATTTTTTTATTTTTGAAATAAGTCAATAAATACAATGATATACATCGACTGGCAATGGGCGCTGGCAATGGTGAAAAATTTTTTTTCTGTCACACACAAAAAAAAACCGAAACAAAATGGGAACATGGGCGAATCGTAAAAAAATAGGGTTGTGTTTACCCGAGGCTATCTGTTACCACTCTTTCGTTAGGCGGAAACCCTTACCATTATTGAATGTGAGAGCTAAAAAAAAGAATAGGGGGGTATGTGTTTTCTCAAGCAAGAGCTGAATGGATGTTTAGATGTGAAGAATTTTGTGGACAACCTGTTGTTCAACTATCAACTTTAGGAAGATCATAGCATGTGGGATCAAGCCTTAAATTGGATACGCGATAAGTTGAACGATCAGGTTTTCGAAGCCTGGTTCAGCCCTGTATCGATGGAAGAATTTTCAAGGGACACGCTTGTATTGCGGGTCCCGAACAAATTTTTCAAGGAATGGTTGTCCAACAACTACATCGACCTGATTGAGGAAGCTGTTTGGGTAGAAGCGGGATTGCGCGTGAACATCAAATTCGTGGTTGCAGAGCAAACCAGTGTGAATTTGTCTTCACGTGAGCGCTTTCCCACGCCCGCGCCCCGCTCTACCCGGCCTGCAGAGCCGCAAGACGTGAAGCTCAATCCCAAGTATACGTTTCGCAGCTTTGTTGTGGGTGCGTCCAACCAGCTGCCCCATGCTGCGTGCATTGCGGTTTCAGAGATGGTCGGTACCAAGTACAATCCGCTTTTTGTCTACGGTGGCGTGGGCCTTGGGAAGACCCATCTCGTACATGCCATTGGCAATGAAATCCGCACGCGAAATCCCTATTCGCGTATCTGCTATATCTCGTCCGAACAGTTTATGAATGAGTTTATCTGGTCGCTCAGGAACGACAAGATGGACGCGTTTCACCGCCGGTTCCGAAAGGAAACCGACGTGCTGTTAATGGACGACATACAGTTCATCGCCGGAAAAGATCGCACGCAAGACGAATTTTTCCACACCTTTAATTCGCTTTACGAAGAGAATAAGCAGATCGTCCTCGCCTCGGACAAGTATCCTCAGGAGATACCGGATCTCGAGGAGCGACTCCGATCGCGCTTTCAATGGGGCCTTATTGCCGATATTCAACCACCAGAATTCGAGACGCGGCTGGCCATTGTAAAAAAGAAAGCAGAGGACGAGGGCATCCACTTGCCCAGCGAGGTCGCCGTCTTTTTGGCAAACACGATAAAGTCCAACGTGCGCGAGCTCGAAGGGTCGCTGATCAACTTGGCGGCCCATGCCTCTCTGGACAGTCGTCGGATTGACATGGATTTTGCCCAGACCACCCTTAAGAAAGTGGTGGCCCTGCACCAGGACGTGCCACTTACTATGCACGGCGTTCAAAAGACAATTTGCAAGCACTTCTCCATTTCCCTCGATGACCTCAAAGGTCCGAAGCGGCAGCGATCCATTGCGTTTCCCCGCCAGGTGGCCATGTATCTTTGCCGCAAGGGCCTTCGGACATCATTCCCGGAAATCGGCGAGAGTTTTGGCGGCAAGGACCACACCACCGCGCTTGCTGCCTGTAGAAAGATAGAAAAGCTGATCAGCGAGGACGTGGATGTGCGCAACCGCGTCGAGGCACTCGAGCGCATTCTCGGCTTTTAGTCTAGCGCACATCCCGGAAGACCTGTTTTCAACTATCATCGCTGTTTATTCTGCTGCGTCACTATCAGGTATGTGCTTGTCCCTTAAAGATAGGTAGGTATTGCCAAACGACAGTAAGGCCGCGGCAACAGAGAGCACCAGTGCGTCGGTCTTAGAGAATGCATCGCTCACAGTGCGATTGAATACGGCCAGGCATCCGGCTGGTTTTCCCTCTCGCAACGTGGGTACGGCAAAGAGGGTGTCGATGGGTGGATGGGTGCGGGGTAGCTGGTTTTCGAGCTCCAGCGCACCGACCGGATAAAAATGGGCGAATCGAATGCGGGCGAGCTTGGTGTAGAAACCAGCTGGGGAACACACCTCATCTACGGTATCGCGTGGCAAGTCAAAGTGGGAAAACTGAATCTGCGCACCGTTGGCAGTTGACGCCAACAGGAGTGCTGATTTTGCCCGTGTAAAATGCCTGACAGAGTGAAAAAAAACGTCAGATGCTTGGCCAGTGCCGACCCACTTTTCGATCTGCTCCAGTAGGACGAGGGCGATTTCTAGACCGAGCTCAAAGCTGGGCACCCCTCTTGGCGATGAATTGGCAGAACAGGGGTTCTCCTCAGCATCATGGCGATCGGATCCATCTAAGTGGTAGATTCTGGTCACAACTAGAGATACGGCAACCGAGCACAGCGCTTAAGATTTATCCCGCTTGGAGAGATGATTTTTGCATTGAGATTCGGCGTCGAAACACCAACCAAATCCTCGGATAGTTGCCAAAGGCGCTTTGCCATGCCCCCATCAGTGCTCACGTCAGCCGGCTTGTTGGATCCCGGGTAGCCGAGCTGCAGCTCGAAACCGTCGGGCGTCTCCTCCCGCTCCGGTGGCATCATCACGCCCGCATTGTTGATCAGCAGGTCAAGGCGATCGTACTTGTCCAAGAAGGTCGCTGCAAAGTCACGCACGGAGCCTAAGCTGGCCAGGTCGAGCAGCATGAGCTCTACTGGGGCCCTTGGGGTTGCCTCGCGGATGGCTTCTAACAGCATGCAATTTATGACACTGGCTATTGGCGGGTGTGGCGCACCTGATCCGGAGTCTCGCCAGTCCAAGCACGAAACGCGCGGAAAAACGAATTCGGATCGTCGAATCCCAGGAGAAAGGAGATCTCCGCGCCGCTCATTTGGGAGCTCTTGAGGTGGTGCACGGCGAGCTGTTGGCGTCTTTTGCATGTTATTTGCCGTTTCATGCCACTTTGCCGGCATCTTGGAAGCGCTATTATGTTTGTTGGGATCAAAAACAAATGACGAATCCGAAGCGAGCAGGAATGTGGAGATATGGGGCGTTATTTATCGGTTTGATATTACTAGCCGGTCTACTTCTAAAGGGGTGTCTGATGGCGACAAAAGCAAACACAGAAGCGAGTTACGATAATCACTTCGATGGGGAGCGTTTCTACAACGTCCCGGATCAGGACCACGCTGGAATTCGCGATGGATTGAAGTGGGTGTTCAACCGGGATGCAGGACCGTGGGATGAGCCCAGGGATGATATCGCGCCCGGTACGCTTCCACCGGCTGCAGTAGATGTCGGTGAGGTCCGGGTCACGTTCGTGAATCACGCCACAGTATTGATTCAGATAGACGGCTTGAACATCATCACAGATCCGATCTACGCCAAAAGGGCCAGTCCTGTATCATGGGCTGGGCCCCGCCGGGTTCGTCCGCCGGGGATCAGGTTTGAAGATCTGCCTAAAATCAACATGGTTTTGCTGAGCCACAACCACTACGACCACATGTGCTTGGAAACCTTGAAGCGCTTCCACGACCGGGACCATCCTGTCATCTACACGGGCCTCTGCAATGCCGAGCCACTCGAGGATGTGGAACTGGGTCCGGTCAAAGAGTTTGATTGGTGGCAGAGCGAGGTATTGAACGGAGATGTCAGGGTAACCTTTGTGCCGGCACAGCATTTTTCTAACCGGGGAACCAGAGATCGATACGAGACGCTCTGGAGCGGCTTCGTAATTAAAGGAAAGGCCGGCAGCATTTACTTTGCCGGGGATACGGGCGACGGCCCGCATTTCAAAGAGATCGGCTACCAGAGGCTTGCTTTGAATTTGAAATTATGCCCAACATATACTAATATTATACATCAATGTTGGGTAAGGCAATTTTACCCGACAAATTGGCCCTATACTATGATATGTTGGGTAAGTGATGAGCACCGTTTTTCATGTAATGAAGGAGGAATACGACAGACTCCAAGAAGCGGAGCGATTGTACACCTCCAAAATCGACGAGTTGCCCAAGGGTAAACCCAGAGTGAAACAAATTCACAACGGCGAATACCTCTACCTGAATCGCCGTGAAGGAGCCAAAATCGTCGATGAGTACGTGGGGAAAGCCGATTCCAACAGAGCCCGCGAGGTTCTTGCGCTGATCGAAAAACGGGATCGGTTCATCCAGCTGAGAAAAGAAGTCAGAGAGAAGCTCAAGGAAGTGAAGAAGGTGCTGCGTGGAAAAATATAGCCTGCTGTTATCCGTCCTTCGAAGCTTGCAGGAACAAGAAGTCCTCAAGCACTTTGTCCTCGTCGGGAGCTGGTGTCTCAGTGTCTACCGGTACATGTACGACGACTCCACGCTGATACCCGCAACCAGAACCATGGATGCGGATATTCTCATTCCGAGGAGACTCCCTTCCCGTCTACAAGTGGATATTCAGGGACTGATGGAAGACAACGGCTTTATCACTCAGGCGGACTACCCCAGCGGCTTTCATCGCTTCGTTCACCCAGACTTGAACATCGAGTTTCTCACCGAGGCTGGTGCGAAATCCGATGTCTCCGTTCACCGCTTCAAGCAACTCGGAATCACGGTTCAAGAGCTTCGATACATGAGCATTCCCCTCCAGTACAAAATGCCTGTACGGATCGAGGACATAGACCTAACAATACCCGAGCCCGAGGCCTTCACGCTCCACAAATTGATCGTCTGCGGCTTGCGTAAAGATACAGAGAAGGCCGCAAAAGACCTTGAAGCCGCTGCTGGTTTAATGATGTTCTTCGAGGACAAGGAAAATCACATGAATCGTCTTTGGGAGATCTACAATGGTTTTCCGAAGGGATGGAGGTCGAAGATTGATGTGGGATTTAAAACTACAAAGATCGAAGGAAGGGTGAAACCTTCATCTTAGCAATTTGAGAACATGGGATTGAGGCTCCTGAGCCATCACAGCATCGGGAGGCACTCCATCGGGAGGCACTCCGTGGCCAGCCAGGCCGCCACGGGTGGGGAGTCCATCAAGGCGATTCAGGCTCAGCTCGGTCATCGCTCGGAGCAATCCACGCATCGGTACGCGCACCTCGGATCGAAGGCTCAGTAACGTCTTGTGGAGGGGCATGCACCGACATCTCCACCCCATGTTGGAGGTTGAAATGAGGGTTTTCAATGACACGCGGAAAGCCTTATTTGGCGAGGGTCTCAGGATCGTCGTGTCAACCTCGTGTCAACGAGAAGCGGTCGGAGGATTTCGCTCAAAAAAAGAAAGGCTCGAAACCTTAATGATTTCGAGCCTTTATCGAGGTAGCGGGGGCTGGATTTGAACCAACGACCTTCGGGTTATGAGCCCGACGAGCTACCAGACTGCTCCACCCCGCAGTAAGTGTCGAAATGTATAGGAGTTGGCATCGCCCATGTCAAGGGGGGGGTGCATTTCTTTTGACGTGGGCGGTGATCTTTTCTCGTTGCGGCCCAGTGGGTTACTGGGAACACTTGCTTGCGGCGATGTGCGCAATGACCTTGGCATCGCCCAATATATTGGATATCTTTGCGTTTTCATTCGGACTGTGCATGGTTTCATCCATGCGAGACCAGACCACGCAGGATAAGGCGCGGCGTCTGAGGTATGCAGCAACAGTGCCGCCACCCACGCCGATGGGTCTGGCATCGACGCCGTAGACCGCCTTTACGGCTGCGATGGTCTGCCGTACCACTGGTGCGTCCACAGGTGTTGGCGGGGCCGCCACTTCCCGCTGCTCAAATGCAAGCGAAATACTGACGCCGAAACGCTTTGACACGGTGTCGCATATTTTTCGAATTTCAGCTTCAACTTCGTCAAGCGAGTAGCCGGGTAGGACGCGGCAATCCAGATAAAACACATCATCTCCGGGAATGGTGTTGATGTTGGGTACGTTTGCCAACTTGCGCGTGGGGGCAAAGGTGCTGCGCGAAGGCTCGAACATGGGGTCTTCCCGATCAAACCTTTCGCCAAGGGCGTCTAAGGCCACGATGAGATGTGCACCTGCATGCATGGCGTTCTTGCCCTTGTCCGGGGTGGAGGCATGGCATTGTACGCCTGAAACATGGAATTTAATCCACGCGATGCCCTTCTCGGCAACCTCTACTTCGCTGCCGTCAGGGGCCCCGCCGTCTGGCACGATTATCAGGTCGTCCTTCTCAAACGGGTTGCCATTGGCAAGTACGTACTGGATGCCGTGCGCTGACCCGCACTCCTCGTCAGCCACAATGAGCAAACCAATATCGTATTCGGGCACGGTGCCGGTCTCCAAAAAGCCTCGCACTGCCATGATGCCGGATACGAGACCCTGGTGATTATCTTCGACCCCTCGACCGTATATCACATCGCCGTCCACCGAGAGGGCGTAGGGATCTGTTTGCCACTTGCTCAAGTCGCCCGGCGGCACCACGTCCATATGGGCCATTATCCAAACCGTCCGATCGCGCGACCGCCCGTTGATGCGGGCTATCAGATTGGGGCGAAGGCCACCTGGTACCCGCGCATCAGGTGCTGAGATTTCCACCACATCTGTAATTCCGTTTCTTTGAAGATAATCCTTTAAAAAATCCGCCTTTTGGCGTTCTCCACAGTGGTCGGGTGTGGGATCGTATGTCGGGCTGAGTGCCGGGATGGCTACAAGGTCTTTTTGAAGTGCGATGACCTGATCTCCCAGTGTATCGATGTACGCTTTCACCTCTACTAAACCCATTTGTTTTCCCTCCATGCTCAGGTGACGGCTGCATCGTAAACCGAGCCTTTACATCCGTCAAACGCCGGAGGGAGGGTGTTGCAAAGGGGTAATGCACGTCACGCCTTGCGCAGGGTGACACGATGCGTGGTTTAAAACGCCAGGGTCAGATCGAGGCCGGCAGTGTTCGGACTGATGATTGGCGTGAGGTGTGCCGAGGCATTTTTTCCGAGCTTTAAGCCGGGCGGAGGTGCGGGTGATTCGGGTACCTTTGGCATAAGGAAAAAAAAGATTGCCGATGCCACGGCCGCAGCACCCCCAACGGCGAAACTCGATATGGCTATGGCGTGATTTATGTCGCGGTTTTGCTGGTGTTGATCCACCCTGTCTGCATACTGTGCCTGCAATTCTGGATCTGTCGCCATCTCCCAATTTTCGGCACTGTCCCTGGCCCGCTGATCTTCTTTATGCGCAACACCTTCAAAAATGGCGCCTCCCAAAATCAGGGCTGCGCCACTGCCGGCCAGGATAGACCCCCACAGTTTATAGGGCTTGCGCGCCTTGTATATCGGCGAGACCTCGACCTCCCAGGCTTGACGCTTGGTGTTCCACTCGCGGCGCAGTGCCGCTTGTTGTTTTTGCTCGGCTGCGCGTCGTTTTTTGGCTGCCTCTGCCTGCAATCTCGCTATTTCCCTGCGCTCCTCAAGGGTGAGGGGGACGATGAATTCAGCCTTTATCGCATGGGTCGCGCCCGGGACAATCGAGACTTTGTAGGTCTTTTTCAAGTTGTTGATAAAGCGGATTTGGACAGTGTACATCCCCCTTGGCAGCCCGTCTTGGTAAGGGGTGTTTCCCACATGGCGGCCGTTGATAAAGACTTGGGCGTTGAGTTGGTGAATTTTTTTACGTTCATCGCCCTCTTTTGTTCCCTGGGCAAAGGCCTTAAGCGTGCCGTAGAACGGTGCTTCTTTTTCTTGGGCAGGCGCGGGTTGCGGCCGCGCAGGTTCTGTCTCACTGCGCAGCAGCCTGGCCACGGCTCGGTTGATAGGCACGTCGAGCTCGGTCACCTCGGCTGCCTTGATTTGCTCAAGGCCTTTGAGAGTGCTGGTATCGGCATCTGTATTCGCGTGTGTACGAAACAGCCTAAGCACGACGATGGTAGTATCGGCCAATTTTTTTACCTGACCTGCGAGCACCATGTTTGCCGAAAGTTCTTTACCCACTTTTGAAGCGCAGGCCTCCTCGCACTGGCGGAGCAGTTCAGATTTGGCTGGGAATGCTTTTGATACCGTGGCTTTTTGAATAAGTGTAATGTTTTGGTCAGCAAAAACTTTCGCAACAGCACCGAGGACAGCGTCGAAGACATATTCGAGCTCTGCTCTGCTAAGTTTTGCCGTATTTTCAAGCGGCAGGACCGCGATTTTTTGCTCCTCAGCGGTGGTCACAAAGGCGACGCAGGTGATAGTGAGAAACAAAGAAAAGCCAATAATTCTATGATATTTTCTCATGATTGACCCAACCGGCTCCTTTCCTGAACTGAACAAGAGTAAGCGCATTCTCATTTTTGTTCAAGGTAGTGGCTGTAAAAATACAGTAACTCATGTATAGTTGATGGCGAAATGAAACACGGAGGATTTGATGCGATTTCTTGGTCGGCAGATGGGCGTCTATTTTTTCTTAATCGCGGTGTTTTCTGCAGGATGTTTTAGCGATGTCTCACTCAAGGGCCATGGATGTGACAAATGCTGGCCCTGCGAGCGGTGCGTCCAGACGGACAGAGGTCCAAAATGCAAACCAATAAAGCACTTCTACACGCAGTGCGGCGCAGAGGACAGTGATGTGCACTGGTTCAATTCGTGTAACGAGCAAGAGGACGAAGTCGAGGACTGCTCTGGCGACAACATCATCTGCGTGAACCTATCGACCTTGGACGCGCGCTGCGAGTGCACCAACCACTGGGAAGGGGACGACTGCGAGGATTGCCCTGGGAATTGGGATGAAGACGAGGACTGCAATGTGTGTGAGAACCACTGGATAGACCAAGGCGATGACTGCGGCACCTGCCCGGGAAATTGGGACGAGGAAGAGGATTGCGACGAATGCCGAAACAACTGGGAGGGGGATGACTGCGAGATCTGCCCCACAAACTGGGATCCAACCCAGGACTGCGACGAATGCCAGCACAACTGGGATCCTGACGAGAACTGCGAGGAATGCTTCACCAATTGGGATCCAGCCCAAGACTGTGCTGTCTGCAAAAACCACTGGACCGGCCCGACCTGTGAGGAATGTCCTGGAAATTGGGACCCGGCCCAGGACTGCAATGCGTGCAAAAATGGCTGGACCGGCGATAACTGTGAGCTCTGTCCCGAGGGATGGGCAGCAGATCAGGATTGTATAGAAGTGTGTGGTAATGGATTCACTACACCGAACGAGGCCTGCGATGATGCCAACGAGGTGGACTGGGATGGGTGTAACCACCTATGTGAAATCACTGAATTCCAGGTCAATACACACACAACCGGCCGTCAAGATCGCGCTAAAGTAACAATGGCCTCAGATAGTCGGTTTGTTGTGGCATGGCAAAGCGAGGATCAAGATGGCACCTCATACGGCGTATATGGCCAGCGATACGATGTCAACGGGCTTGCGACAGGAGATGAATTCCAGGTCAATACCTATGCAGACTCTTTACAAGGGTATCCCGCAGTGGCCATGGCCTCGGATGGTCGGTTTGTTGTGGCATGGCAAAGTGAGGATCAAGATGGAGACAAGTATGGCATATTCAGTCAGCGATATAGCGCTGACGGGCTTGCGATAGGAGACGAATTTAAGGTCAATACTTATTTATCTTCTTCCCAAGTTTTGCCAGCAGTCGCGGTGGCGTCCGACGGCAGGTTTGTTATCACATGGCAAAGTCTTCGACAGGATGGGAGTGGTTACGGCGTATATGGTCAGCGATATAATGTTAACGGCATTGCAGTTAGTGGTGAATTTCGAGTAAATACATACACACCATCTTACCAAAATTACGCAGCAGTGGCCATGGCCTCGAATGGCCGATTTGTCATCACATGGTGCAGCAATGGTCAAGATGGCGATGGATCTGGCGTATATGCCCAGCGATATAGTGCTGATGGTCTTGTCCAAGGCAACGAGTTTCAGGTCAATACCAATACAACCTCGGACCAGAAGTTTCCATCAATAGCAATGGCGCAGGATGGGAGGTTTGTTGTGCTCTGGCAAAGTGTGGGTGAGGATGGATTTCAGTGGGGAATATTTGGTCAGCGATATGGAAGTGACGGAACGCCTGCTGGAGAAGTCTTTCAAGCCAACACTCATACGACCGATTCGCAAGATATGCCTGCTGTTGCGATGGCCGCGGACGGCCGGTTTGTCGTGGCATGGCAAAGTGGTGGTCAAGACGGAGATGGCTACGGAATATACGCCCAGCGCTACGATGGTGATGGGAGTCCAGTAGGAGATGAATTCCAGGTAAACACCTACACGACTGGTTCCCAAGACCTTCCCACTATTGCGATGTCACCGGAGGGTCGGTTTGTGATTGCCTGGTCGAGTTACGAACAGGACGGGAACTCAGACGGCATCTTTGCCCAGCGCTACGATGCAGACGGAAATCCCCTGGGATCGCTGCCTTGGAACCATTATCAATAGGAGAGATACTAATGCCATTTCGACATCAACAAAACCAGCTAAAGACATTGCCCACTGCTTTGGTCAGCTTTCTCTGTGTCAACCTGGCCCTTGGACCTGCTTTGGCACAGGGAGTCGAAAAAGAAACCCCTGCTGCGGACAGTATCTCTCCTGCGGCTGATAGCGAGCCTTCGAAAGCAGGGTCTAAGGCTGCTGCCGCTGATGCCTCAAATACCACCGATGCGGGTGAGCAGGAGAAAGCGCAGGAGAAAGCCGCAGCGACGTGTTTTCCTGCCTGCCGCAGTGGATTTACTTGTATTAACGGCGTGTGCAAGAGCCCGTGCAATCCAGCGTGCCAGACAGGGGAGGTCTGCACGATGAACGGGCACTGTCTTCCCTCGGCAACCCAGCCAGCAGCCCAAACAGGGCCGTCTGCTGGCACAACATCAACGGGTCGCCAATACACCCGTCAAGACTCGGCGGAGATGATTGCTCGTACTGAATATAATGAGCTCAAGTACAAGGAATTTCAGAAAAAAAAGGGGGGCGGCGCCGTTATGACCGTTGTAGGGGTATTGTCAATGTGCGGTGCGGTTGTATTAGGTGTGATAGCTGGCGTGAAAGCCTCAGAAGGGGAAGATGCCACGGCGCAACTCGCTGTCGGTGCAGGTATCGAGGTTTTTGGCACAATCATTTTGATTTCCGGGATTGTTTCTATCGTCAAAGGCAACAAAGGGATGAAAAAGGCAAAAGAGAATTTTTACATTCCCCCCGAGCAATCCTCGGTTCGATCTCTCCGGTTTGCCCAGTCCGAACCGCTTAAGATGCCTCGGGAAACTCCCAGCGCACCTGGCATATCACTGGATCTTCGTTTTTAGAGGTCTGCAAAAGCTACGTTCTAACAGATGAGTTGCGTTTTGACGTGTCCGCCTTCGCCCACCCTACGGCGGGATCTTGGTTCTTCGTAGTCTATCTCGAAATTCGATTACCCCGCCGGAGGCTCGGCGGAGGCGGGCCTCGTCAGGCATACGCGTCGGGTTGAGGCGAAGCGTCGCCAGAAACCTTGCGCGCAACCCAGTTGTTGTTAATCTAAATGTAAATTTCCTGATTTTCTTCATGGCCTGAGATTGCCAAGGAGGGACAAATGAAAATACTGGTTCTGTTTTATTCTACCTACGGTCACGTGTATCACATGGCAAAAGCCATTGCCGAGGGGGTACGCGAAGTACCAGGCGTGGACGTGGAAATCAAGCGGGTCCCTGAGACATTGCCCGACGGGGTGCTGCAACAAATGAATGCGATCGATGCTCAAAAGGGCTTTGCCGATGTGCCCATTGCCTCGCCCGAGGACCTAAAAACAGCCGACGGCGTCATTTTTGGTACCCCCACCCGGTTCGGTAGCATGTGCGGCCAAATGCGGCAGTTCATCGATGCCACGGGCCAGCTGTGGATGGAGGGGGCGTTGGTGGGCAAGGTGGGCAGCGTGTTTGTCAGCACCGCCACCCAGCACGGGGGACAGGAGTCGACCATATTGAGCTTCCATACCACGCTGCTGCACCACGGCATGGTGATCGTGGGGCTGCCCTATGCGTTCCAGGATCAAATGCGTCTCGACGAGGTGACAGGGTGCTCCCCCTATGGCGCCTCGACCATTGCCGGTACCAAGGGCGAACGCATGCCCAGCGAAACCGAGATCTTAGGGGCCCGGTTTCAGGGACGGCATGTGGCTGAGATAACAAAAAAACTCCGGGGCTAGGATGGGCCGACGGACAGGGGCGGCCAAGTTTGATCCCAACTTTTCACACGGTCTGGCTTGACTGTCGTTGAACTAGAACGATAATGGAGACATGCTTCGGTTTCCGACCATCGGGTTTGCCCTTGCCTTTCTTTTCACATCTCTCAACCGTCCGTCCACCGCGACCGCCTATGAATGGATGACGACCCAATCGGGCAAGCCGATTTCTTGGGACAGTGCGTGCTTACATTACTCGATTTATCAAGACGGATCCCAGGATCTGCCGTGGGATGTGCTGCGAGATGCGGTGCGCGAGAGTTTTGATACCTGGGAAGACGTGCCTTGCAGCCATTTTTACTTTGTCGAGACGGACCCGGCTGAGATCGACGAAGCTGACTTTTACCTCAATCAGCCCAACAACAATTTGCTCGTCTGGCGCGAAAACCTAGAGGACTGGGACCACGGCGGTGGGGTCATTGCCATGACGAGCATCAACTTTGACGAAAAAACCGGGCGCATTCTCGATGCTGACATCGAATTCAACGGCGTCTACTTCGACTTTGCCGACGAAGAAACCTATCCCGGCGATACGCGATTGATGGATTTGCGCAATACCCTGACCCACGAGATCGGCCACACCTTTGGCTTGGGGCACTCGACCGACGGCACTGCCACAATGCACGACTCAGGTACGTTCGGCGAGACAAAAAAACAGACCCTGGAACAGGACGACATCGACGGCATCTGCGCCATCTATCCACTTGCTGAAGACCCGGGCTTCTGTGAGGAACCCTATTGCGGCTTGGGCCTCACTGCTGACGACACGGAATGCGATCTCGACGACGGATCTGACGAGGACTGTGGATGCCGCGCCATTGGCAACAGGCCATTTTTTAGAGGTATCGTTCATTTTCTTTGGTTGCTTCTCAGATAATTCGTCCACTGTGGCAAACATTTAAGATGTTGTGATAGACATGCCTTAAATGACCGTTGCCGTTATCACAGAAAAGCCGTCTGTCGCCGCAGATATCGCTCGGGTCCTGGGGGCCACGCAGCGGGGTAGGGGGTACTTGAGCGGCGCTGGATACGCAATCTCCTGGGCCTTGGGTCACCTGGTCGGCCTCCCCGAGCCACACGAAATCAATCCGGAATGGCGGGCGTGGCAGCTCGCATCCCTGCCCATGATGCCGGAACATTGGCCCCTCACCATTATCGAGAGGACAAAAGAACAATTCGACGTGGTTCGGAGATTGCTGCGATCCCCCAAAATCGAGAGCGTGATCTGCGCGACCGATGCCGGTCGAGAGGGGGAGTTGATTTTTAGATACATCTACGAAAAAACCGAATGCACCAAGCCGGTTCGCCGCCTTTGGATTTCTTCGCTCACACCCCACGCGATAAAACAGGGATTTTTAAATTTAAAGACAGGTGCGCAGTTCGATAATCTTGCAGAGGCAGCAACGGGTCGAAGCCGGGCAGACTGGCTCGTGGGCATGAATCTCTCCCGGGCCTACACGATCACCACCGGGGAAAAATTCACGGTCGGCCGGGTGCAAACCCCAACCCTGGCCATGGTGGTGGACCGCACCCAAGCCATTGCAGCGTTCGTGCCAGAGGATTACCTCGAGGTCGAAGCCACATTTAAGACAGGCGAAGGTCCGTATATCGGGGTCTATCTTTTTAAAAAAAATAATACCCGGCTGCCACCAGACGGCGAGCAGGCAGACGCGGTAGCAGCGCGGGCGTCAACAGGTCGGGCGTCGATTGCATCTGTCGAAAACACCAAAAAGCGCCAGCCCCCACCGCAGCTTTACGATCTCACCGAGCTCCAGCGCCACGCAAACCGGATCTACGGGTTCAGCGCCAATAGAACCCTGACAGCAGCACAGCGGCTCTACGAGCAGCACAAGCTGATCAGCTACCCCCGGACCGACAGCCGGTATCTCTCTTCAGATGTGGCGCGCACCTTACCGGCCATTGTTACTGCCATTGCCGCTCCCTTTCAGTCAAAGCTTGCCCCTGGCACTGGCGAGCGCCCCCTGGGCCGTCGATTTGTGGACGATGCCAAGGTTTCGGACCACCACGCTATCGTGCCCACCTCACTTTCGAGCGACCGGCTCGGCCCGGGCAGCGACGAAGCGCGCATATACGATTTGATATGCCGGCGACTCCTGGCTGCGTGGCACGGGGATTACATCACCTCGATGACAACGGTGATGACGCGCATCGCCTCTGAACCGGCCGACCAAGAGAGCGGCCCGGTGATCGATTTGTATCGGTCCCGCGGTACAATGGTGCTGGACCAAGGGTGGCGGATCTTGGATCCCATTTTGCCAAAGCAATCAAAGCGGCCGCAACAGAGCACTGCGTCACAGGACAAGGCCCTGCCCCCGGGACTCGTACAGGGACTGCCAGTCCATGTGGCAGATGTCCGCATCGTCGAAAAGCAGACCCAGCCGCCGCGCCCGTTTACCGAGGGCACGCTTCTGACTGCCATGGAGACGGCCGGGCGCACCCTCGACGACAAGGCCCTATCAGATGCCATGCGCGATACAGGCCTTGGCACGCCAGCGACCCGCGCCGCGATCATCGAGACCCTGCTGGACAGGGGGTATCTGGTTCGAGAGGGTCGTAAATCCCTTGTGGCCACGGAACGCGGCATTGCCCTTGTAGAAACGGTCCATGGGCACGTCAAGAGCCCGGCCATGACCGGGCAGTGGGAACGGCGACTCAAGGAGATCGAACGAGGCAAGGAGCACCTCGAGACATTTATGAAGGACATCGAGGCGTATTTAAAGGAAGTGATATCTAATATTGATACAAAGGATTCATCTCATTCTCCTGATTCATCCCATTCCCCCTTGAAAAAGGGGGCTAGAGGGATTTTGTCACCTCGCGATACAAGAGGAAAAGACGAAATCCCCCCGGCCCCCTTTGCGAAAGGGGGGTCATCAGTTCCAAGCGGGCCGGGCACTCCCGATACGCGGCCGGGGATAAACCCCGGCCCTACAACCCAGACGGGACAGGACACTCGCTCGGAGGGCATCGAGGTGCTGCTGCGCCAACGGTTTGGGTTTGACGACTTTCGGCCCCATCAGCGAGAGGTCTGCGAAACTGCAGTGGCAGGTCGAGATGCGCTTTTGGTCATGCCTACCGGCGCTGGTAAATCCCTGTGCTACCAACTGCCAGGGATTGCCCGGGCCGGTACTACACTGGTTATCAGTCCGCTCATCGCCCTCATGGAAGATCAAGTCGCTGGGCTTAAAAACGCCGGGTTTCGCGCCGAACGCATCCACTCAGGGCGGGAGCGGGAAATATCCCGGCGCGTGGCCAGGCAATACCTCAACGGAGATTTGGATTTCCTGATGATTTCGCCTGAACGGCTGCGGGTACCGGGTTTTCCCGAGATGCTCGCCAGACGGCGGCCCGTGCTCATCGCCATTGACGAGGCCCATTGTATTTCCCAGTGGGGGCACGACTTTCGACCGGATTATCGCATGTTAAAGGATCGACTGCCCCTCTTGAGACCATCTCCGGTGATCGCGCTTACGGCCACGGCAACCCCGCTCGTACAGGACGACATTGTCACCCAGCTCGGCATAGGCGAGGCACAGCGCTTTGTCCACGGATTCCGGCGGCACAATATCGCCGTGGAAGTGGTTGAGCTGCCCCCGCGCCTGCGCACCGCAGCAGTCTTGCGCATTTTAAAGGATCCCGCCAGGCGCCCGGCCATTGTGTATGCACCCACGCGAAAAAAGACCGAAGCACTGGCACGCGATCTCGGCACGCAGGTCTCTGCTGCTGCCTACCACGCCGGTATGACCGCGTCTTCGAGGGATCAGGTACAGGGGCAATTCCTCAACGGCCGGATCGAAGTCATCGTAGCCACCATCGCCTTCGGCATGGGCATTGATAAACCAGATGTGCGCACAGTGATCCACGCAGCATTACCGGGCAGCATCGAGGGATACTACCAGGAGATCGGTAGGGCCGGCAGGGACGGCAAGCCCTCGCGAGCCATTTTGATGTATTCCTTTGCAGACCGCAAAACCCACGAATTCTTCCTCGATCGGGACTATCCAGAGGCCGTTATACTGGATCAGGTATATCGCAGTCTTCCCCAAGAAAGCGTGCCCAAGCAGGTGCTCATCGATAGACTGGGGATCGATCCCTCCCTTTTTGACACCGTGCTCGAAAAACTTTGGATCCACGGGGGTGCGGACGTGGATCCAGAGGAACGGGTGGCCCGCGGCAGTTCTAATTGGCGAGGGCCGTACGAAGAACAGCGCCAGTGCAAAGAGCAGCAGCTTACGGACATTTCGGATTTTGCCCAATCTCTGGAGTGCCGCATGCTGCGGCTCGTCCGGCACTTTGGAGATCAAGAAGACAGTGGCGAGGCCTGTGCTACCTGCGACATCTGCGCACCCGAGGATGCAGTGATGCGCGAAACCCGGGTTGCCGACCCCACAGAGCTCAGCGCCATGGAGCACATCCTGCGATACCTGGATAGCAACGACATTCAACCCAAGGGCAAACTGTTTCGAGACGTGATGGAAACCCGGGTCGATCGCGATGTGTTTGAACTATTTATCGAGGCCCTCTTTCGGGCCAAGCTGATCCACGTGAACCAGGCTACTTTTGAAAAAGAGGGCCGGACCATCCCGTTTCAACGGATCTGCATTACCTCGGCAGGACGCCGCGTCCTAGCAGGTGACAGTGAGCTGGACCGTTTGGTTCACCTCACCCAAATGCCACTATCGGATGCAAAGTCCAAGCGAAAATCCAGGAAACGACCCGCGCCTCGCACCCGGAAGCCCGCATCAAAGCGCGGTGCCGCCCCAAGGAAAAAAACCACCCGGGCTGCCAGGGCAGCCACTCCAGCAGCGGCCGATCCCGGACTGGTAACCGGGCTAAAGCAATGGCGCCTGGCGCTCGCCCGCAAGCGGGGCATTCCAGCATTTCGAATATTGACCGACCGGGTTTTATACCTGATCGCCGCAGAGCGTCCCAAGACAGAGGACGCACTGATCGGGATCTCCGGGGTCGGGCCGGGTATCCTCAAGCAATACGGCAAAGATATCCTCAGATTGTGTAAGCGCGGCTGAAGCACTCGGACAGTTGTTCCATTGATGCAAAAAAGAATGGTTATTGACAACGCACCAGCTCCAGAGGTATCACGCCATTAATACTTAATTTATGGCTGATGGAAGGAGATGGGCGATTGTTCGCTGAGAGACATATCGTAAAATTAGACCGGCCAAAATGCGACAGGTGCGGAGAATGCGTGGCTTTTTGTCCATCAATGGCATTTATCTTCGACCAGCACACCGGGCCCCAATTACCGGACACATCAGATTGTCGGGGGTGTTGTGCTTGTATACAGATTTGTTCTAAGGGGGCGCGTGATCTGGCATTCGAAGGCGCGTCTGTTTGGGATCCATGGCGGAGATGGCCCACTTTCGCACAGCCATGCGACGAAACAATCAAAACCAATTTCGAATCTGAACGGCCGGACCGATACGAAAATAACGAAGATACGAAATGGCGCTTCATCTGCGAAGTTGAACACCGCTTGTCGGGCGCGTTGTCTGCTGAAGAAGCAATGCACCAAATCCAGATAGAGGATTCCCAAAAGCGACAGTATACATTAAACGGACGAAATGAACCTCCTCTCGATATAACAGACCGAGAAATGGGCCGCTATGTATTGCTTAAAGATTTTGAAAGGTATCACATAAGCGGTGTCGGTGAATTTCCAACACTGATGACCAATGACGCGCCGCTGCATAGAAAGCTATTGCTGAAGAAATACAAAAAAAACCCGAAAAGGCTCGCGGGGCAGGTCAACACAAACACGAACATTGTCTTTGCCACTGATCGCAAATGTACAAAACCATACGAATCCAATCCCGGTGAGCTTGCCAGTGTCCTCGGCCTTCCGACTTGGAAAAGCGACGCACAGATCGTATGGCTTGAATATCCAAAAGGCGGCATACGCTATCATTTACCAACCGCCCCAGATGCAGGGTATCGCCCGGAGTGGAGACCTTCGACGGCTCCACTGTCAGGGTATGCGTTTCACTTAAGAGATACAGACAACCGGAGAGTTGCGCCCGAATGGGTGCATCAGCCTTTCGATGCAAAAACGCTGCTCTCTTTTGATTTGGTTAGCTGATACGCGCTGCAGGTATATTGAAAATTATGCTATAGTATGGGAACAAAGTATTATTCATTGATAGACATAAGCAATTAGTAGAATAACAAAGAAAGAAAAAAGCGATACGGAACCTATAAAGATGCGCCAGAGAATCGAAGAACTAGCGACACGCATATGGGATGTCCTGACTGGCAAAAAAATGCTTCGCATTCGCGACGGTGAGCGCACGGATCCCGGCCGTGAGGTCGAAGAGCGTTTTAAAAATGCACCTCCAGACATGCGCCAACTTCACGCCGAGGCGATTGGCCTATTGATGGCACGCGAACTAGAACGAATCTGGGATACTGACAAGAACGCGCTATATTGGCTTTTTTATGTCGTGGGCGCATGTCATCTAGGTACCGAGAATATTCGCAACTCCCTTTGGGGGATGATCAGCACAAACGCGCTAAAAAGCGAATCATTTAAAAGTGGAAAAACAGACGCCCATTGGAAAGCAGCATGGGCGATGGCCCATATTGGACGGCCGAATGAAATTCTCGAATTGATACGGCGTCTGCGGGATGACGTCGCCTACGCCGGAGCTGCCATCCTGCTCCTTCGTCGTGCCGGGCTGGAAGGAACGGTTGCCTCTGGTATGGCTGCTGATATTTTGACCGCGGTTGCCAATAGCGATCTCAGAGAAGATGACGAAATGAACCGACAGCTCGAGGATGGGTTATTGGCACTCAGTTTAGACTGTCGACCCTATGCATTATTAGAAGGCATTAATAGGCGACTCAGAGACCACCTAACGAGGGAATACGTTGAGAAGATTAGGCGGGTTATCGAACCGTTAATGAATGAAGAAGGACTAGGCGTAGACCCACTTGAAGCGACTAACGAACACGTTACTATCTTCAATTATTTTAATATCACTGACAGTCAACCTTTTCATCGTCGGAGGCTACATTGACGCTTAGGGCCTCACCGAGCAAGACATAAACAGGTACGCAGAAATGGACCATCGAGAAGCCGAGAACGCTGCAAATGCCCGATTGCTAATCCCCCTTCTTTCAATCTTACCGACGGGTAATGCATCGACACCGTTTCCGATGTGTGCGGTCGATGCGCTGGCGAACTCAAGTGAAGGTCACCGGTATCCCCATAGCCTGGCCATCCTCGGAACGCCTGGGAGTGGCAAAAGCACACTGGGCACTCAGCTCGCTTGCCTGGCCGCTACGAAGCTAAATATCTCCGTCGCCATCATCGGAATGGAGCAAACCGCTACAGACATTCGCAACCTAGCAGAGATGTTCGGCTGGGATGCGATCCGCATCGACAACCAAGCGAGTATCAAGTTTTGTTCAGCCGATGTATTTCCACCCGAGCGTCTGGAACAAACCAGCCTGGGTGCCCCCAATACAGGGAGTTTCAGCTCTGACAAGTCATCCGGAAGGGATCAAACCGGCATTGAAGAGGTGCTGAGTAAGCATCGCCTTGTCGTGCTTGACGGCATCTGCAGCTTTTACATGCCTAGCGATGAGAAGCGCCTGCGCTGGGTGCGATTCCTAAAAATGTGTCGTGAAAAAATGACCTTTCCGATTCTCATCGGGGATGAGCCCTCGGGCGAAGACCACTTCCTAGAGTATCTCGTCGACGCTGTGTTTCGCTTGGAAGCAGATGGCCCATGGCGGTATTTAAGGCTTCCAAAGGTTCGATACATGAAGATCGCCCACCCAGGGCCCCACATCCTAAAAATCCACGAGCGATACACTGAAAGCGAGCATTATGGAGGGGTTGAGATTATCCCTTCTCCCTTCTCCCTTCTCAGACCGCGATTAAGCGCCATGGAAAGCGCTGCAGGAGGCGATCTACAAAATTTTGACGCCCCCTTGGATTTAGATACAACTGCCGATAGCGATAAATTCGGCGTCGAAGGATACGAGAAGCTGTTTCCTGACTCACGCGAGGGGGGGGCCCTCAACAGTGCCGAATCGATTCTGCTCGCCGGCAATCCTGGTACCGGAAAAACCCTATTAATGCTCAAATTCCTCGAGCAGGCCGCCCCGAAGAAAGCGCATCAGCCCCTCGATGCATTGACCGTCTTTATCGACCGGGATCCAAGGCCCATTGTCGAGACTTGGAAACAGCTGACAAAAAAAAATAACCCGGAATCGGTGGATAGATTTTGCAAAGAACGCATTTCCCAGCACGCCTATAAATCAAGAGAGCTGCGATTTATTACAGCGACGAGCCCACCTGAGGAGATAGCCGGCACAACCCTACTGACCCTCGATCACTTTGCAAAACAGAACAAACCGATCCGGCGCATTGTGATTGTCGGTCTGGAGGCTCTGTTCGACGTTGCGGAATCGGTCGCAGATCGGCGGCGCCTCGCCAGTGCTTTTCTCTCGGCATTGCGCAATCGCAACGTGCTCAGCCTGTTTGTCTATGAGATTCCGGGTTGGTTTACGAGTCTGGGCACGACACCGACAAAACTGTTCGAGCTCTTCGACACCACACTCATCACCGGTATGCGAGAAGAAATGAACCGGGTTGTTCCTTGTATCCATGCCATCCGGTCTCGCGGCCGTGGCCCTACCGGCCCTCTCGTTAGGCTCAAACTGGAAAAAGAAGGTCCGATAATTGATAATACACCCTGGTCCAAGGCAGGTTTGGTGAGCGGCGATCCAGCAGCTGTCTTAGAGCCCAGCATCTTCGTGAAGCTGTTTTTTGAAAATCCATCCGAGCTCTTTGTTAACAGGGTCTATCTGGACAAGCTCAAGGGTCGGTATAAAGAAGCAAATACATTCACCCTTGTGTTCAAGGAAATGCCGACACCCGATCACTTTTCGTTCCGGGGATACGGCGGTGCCGGACATTCCAATCTGAAAATACTCCTGCTCAGAAAAACCGTCCTCGATGATATCGCGTACGAAGACAGGATAGAAAATCTAGAAAATTTAATACCTGAATCGTTCAAGGCCGAGTTGAAGAGATCCATTGATCCCGCCTGGAAGCGGTGTCGAGATACATGGCAATGGAATATGATCCCCTGCTATCTCGACATGGCGACGCTCGTGGGCAATCACAAATGGATGGAAAAGTACAATGTTTTTAAAGACTTTGGCATACGAGATCAAATTCCCCACATCATAACTGTCGAAGAGCTAAATAGGGAAAAAGTAACGTTTCAAAAAAAACACGGGACAACAACCGATCGTCCCAAATATTTCCTCACCCTACCCAGCCTTACAGGAAGGAATCGAAGCGCTGCCGTGGCGTTACTCCTCGGTTTGATCGACAGCTATTCGCGTTCTCCAGAGGAGAAGCTGTTTCCAATTCAAGCTGAATCTGGAACAAATCGAGGTAAAAAACCTTCCAGGCCACCCGAAGGTGCCATAAACCACTATCGGGATATTGTTGAAATGACCGATGGCCCTCTGGACAGGGCGCTTAAGGCCCTCTTTGAACTAGTGGACGGTCACCTGGTCCCCAATCCCCTTGATGGGCGGAACTATCAGGACTCGGTTTTTTCGTGGCGCTGGAGCACGTGTGTTGAAGACTACACAAACGACGAATCAGCTTTTCTTGGGCTCGAGGAAAAACCTATCTACAAATTCCGACACGTTGTCGCCGATAAGCTCAAGGGGGATAATGGCGGACTCAATTATCGAACCTTAGGCCCGCTCGTTGGCAGTGAGCAGTCAAGTGCAGCATCATCTCCTTCAATTGTCGGCGAGCTGTATTGCCTGGCCGTGCTCAAGGGTGCGCTTGCGCCTGAGACCGGTTGGTACCTCATTCACGACCTGATCCAACCCTTTGCGCCAGATCTACGCATCGCGTTCAGGCGGGGCTGGCCCACCAGAAAGACCCACTTTCTTCCTGCATATAGGGAGGGGAAGCTTCGCGAGGAAGACGGTAAATGGTACGATTACTACGTCACGCGGTTAAGCGAAGATCCCAAACCGACCCAGAAAAAAGGCAGTGTATTATTGATGTCTGACTACCCGGAATCCTTCAAGCTAGAAAATGCGCTCCTTACGGGACTCAAAGTACTTTTCATCAAACGGAGAGATAACGCCAGCGCAGAGGATGCCATTGCAGCGGCCAAAGACGCCATATTAAAATCACCGCCCTTCTTCGTCTAAGCGCTCGCGCCGGCTTAGCGCCGGCTTACTTGAGGTGAAAAAGGCCCAACTTTTCTGCTGTTTTCAGGAGTTCGGCCCGCTCTTCTTCTGACATGTTGTCGTACATCTCTTTTACCGACGCCAGCTGATCCGGGCTCATGCGCTCGAGCACGCGAGACGCAGCAGCCATGGCGTCGGATAGGTTCCCGCTCTGAAACGCATTGGACGCCTCGGCGGCAAACGCCTGAAACGGCGCGGTATTCGGTGCTGCCTCAGGTGTATTATTATCCTCCTCCTCCACTTTGGGGAAAAAGATAATCTTTTCGGGGGTTATTTCGCTGGCTATCTGTATCTCATCTAGGGTGTTGAGCACCTCGGTGAGGTCAATCCCCCGCTTATCGGCGATCTCGCGCACACGTTCCAGGGGCAGGGAGACTTTCTTATCGGGAAACCCGTTCTTTTTGATGGTATCGATGATAGTTTGACAGAACTTTCTATAATTGTCAGAATTTACATTATTTTCCATATTGACGATCTTTTTTTATTTCCCAAAAAAGGCTATGATAGAAGCCGTTATGAGTAAAGCGGTAATTGCCATAACTGTTCTTTTATCTACTTCCTTCGCGGCAATTGAACGCGGCAATTGCGCTGCAGGGGTTGCTAAAGATGCGTCCTCACCTGTGTCCAGAAAGGACGTGGAAAAAACATACGCCACCATCGCGGCCAACCTCAAACCAAAAGCCCGTACCAGATTGACCGTTGCTGTGACCAACTTTTACGAATCCCTGCTCGCCGTTGATTTTCGCAGTGTGGATACGGGTCGTGCGTTTTATTCGATGGCCAAGACCGAGACCAAAAAGCTCTTTTGCCTTGCTACGGCAAAGCAGCTGGAAGCCCTGGTCTTTTACGCCCTCATCACCGCACTTAAAAAAGTAGAGGGCGAGATAGCAGCGCTCGGTCAAGATGGGATCGAGGCATCCACCTGGGTCGATAGTTTGAATATCAAGGCCCTCTTGTTGATGGAATCCGCGGGTCCAATGCTCAAGCGGTTAACCCCCGTCCGACCCAGAAGCATTCAAAAGATCCTGTAGTCCCCTGATAACAGACCAGAGCAATGAACTTGTCCCCACACGTCGCACGTGCTACCTTTTGCTGAGTCAACACACCCTATCTTGGCCGGATCGTCAATTCAGTGGTGCGTTTACCGGCGGGGAGGTCAAATAGATGAGCAAGCGTATACTGTTGGCGGGTATGTTTGGGCTTCTCGCGGCCTTGTTTTGTTCGGGTATTGCCCGTGCCCAATCCGACGATCAGGTAGAAGCCAAGTACGTAGGCGTTTCAGGTGGGGCTATTGCCGGAGCTGAGGTGGTGATTGCAGCTCAGGCTCTTTTGGGCGTGGACAAGCTCTGGGCTTATCTCACCTTTCCGGTCCTCGGTGCGGCCGGAGGTGGTGTGGGTGGATATTTTCTGGAGCAGGAATCCGCCCCTGGAGCGGTTGCCTTGCTCGCCAGCAGCATGGCCCTGATCATCCCCACGGCGATTCTCGCCTCTTCTGCCATGGCGTACGATCCAGCGTCAGAAGGGGCAATCGGCGGGGACCAGGAGGGCGGCGCCGTGTTTTCCTTTGAGGCACCGCCGACAGGAAACGTGGAGGAGGGCACTACCACCGAAGTCGAATCCCGGCCCCAAGGCGCACCTGCCACGTCGATCCCGCCACCGGCAGCGGGCGGGGGTCCCCCGGAACAGCCCCAGGCCGAGCCCGCGTCACCCGCCACATCTGACCCTGCTGCTGCACCAGAGAGCCCACCCGAATCAGACGTGCCAGCAGCACCTGAGCAAGGGGCGGAGGCTTCAGAAACGTCCAAAAATAGTCAGCGCATACAACAACATCGCAACGCGCAGCTGGCCAAGCTGAGGCGCGCCACTGCCGGATCCCTGCTGTATGTGGACAGGGATGGCACCCCTGCCATATCCATGCCTGTGGTGGGTATTCGACCCACTGGCATGACCCTTGACGAGATGCAACGCGGTATGACCCGCGGCATTGAGGTAATGGTTTCTCTCCTGAAAATTGAGCTGCCCTAGAAGTGCTTTTCTGTTATTGCTAAGAGATACGCGCTGAGACTTAGTGTATGATTGAGCTCTTTCTATGAGCAAAGGAGGGTCATCGTGGACAATAATTCGTTCAATGACACAGGGGGCATGCCTGCCATGAACAATGGATCGCCAGATCCGGGGGATGCAGACATCAAAATTTCAAATACGGGTCAGCGCATTCGCGCGATCCTCGTCGCGGTCGTGGCAGTTGTCGCAGGCATTGCATTCCTCGTTTGGTATTCAGGTAAACAGGGAGAGATCGAACGACACGAGACGGCAAAATCCGTGTTTGAAACCGCCCATAGAAAGGGGTACGTCAGCTTTTGGGTAAAGGCGCAGGTCGACACAAAAGAGATGAAGAGCAATGCCGACTTTGAGGCGCGGCTCAAGCAAATCATCTCGGATGACCCGGTGCGATACGGTCGATTTGTCAAAGAGGAATGCCTGCCGATCCTGGATAGTGCCCTGCCTGACTACAAGTCTATCGAAGCACCCACGGCCTATGCCGATCAGGTCAATGCCTTGTCCAAGGCCGTAGAAGCCATGCGCAACGCCTGGAACGCGTTTGCAGACGACCTATTGAAATTCGAGGCGTTTGTAAAAAGCACACCCGATCTGGACCGGACAGCAGATGCATGGTTCGGAGCGCAACAATCCGACAATGAAAAATTCACGGTCGACGCGTATCGCTACTTCAAACTCCTGGGATGCGTCTTGCCTGGCGAGGCGATAGAGAAAATCAGCGTGCAGGATATTAACCTCACTGTGAAGGACTCGTGCCAGGCTGAGAAAGCCGCTTGGTTTCGCCGGGTCGCCCATGATTGCCTCCCGGCGCTGAAAAAAGATCCTGGAGCACCGAGCGAAGCCTACGCAGCTGCAATTGCAGCATCGCGAGATGCGCCGCGCATGGACCACGCATCTAAGTTCGGCATCCAGGATTGCCTAAAGGAAACCCGTGGTGTGCTGGAATCCGAGATCATCGAACCTTTGGCGCGCACGTGGGTCGATTATGTAAAAACCCAAAAGGCCCTGTTGGATGCCATCGACGCCGCACTCGCCGAGCTTCGGTAGGAACCGCAAACAATAACGAAAGCAATTCATTCATGGCAAAGAGAACACTGTTTGGAACGGATGGGATTCGAGGTGTTGCCGGTAAATATCCCATGACGAGTGATGTTGCCCTGGCCCTGGGACGGGCACTGACAAAGACAATAAAGAAGAAGACCCGGCGATCCATGCCGCGCATCGTCATTGGCAAGGACACCCGCTTGTCCGGTTACATGCTCGAGACGGCCATTGCCTCGGGGATTTGTGCCATGGGCGGCGAGGTCATGCTTGTGGGTCCCCTGCCCACACCGGGTATTTCTATTATCACGTCCTCAATGCGGGCCGACGCCGGTGTGGTCATCTCTGCGTCCCACAATCCCTACGGCGACAACGGCATCAAGCTATTCGCGTCAGATGGGTTCAAGCTGCCAGATGACGAAGAGGCTGCTATCGAAGCCCTCATGGGTTCGGAGACCCTAAAGCACGCCGGACCCACGGGCACAAAAGTGGGCCAAGCCATCCGCATCGATGACGCCCTGGGTCGATATATCGTCGAGCTCAAACATACCTTTGCCAAAGAACTGACCCTGGATGGGATAAAGATGGTGGTCGACTGTGCCAATGGTGCGGCCTATCGGGCTGCGCCCGCGGTGTTCGGAGAGCTCGGGGCGCACCTCAAGATACTCGGGGCCACGCCAAACGGCCGCAACATCAACCTACGCTGCGGCTCCCTTCACCCAGAGGGGGTCAGCCGAGAGGTCCTAAAGACCAATGCACACCTCGGCATTGCACTGGACGGGGATGCGGACCGGGTCATTCTGGTGGACGAAAAGGGCCGGATCGTCGACGGGGACGCGGTCATGGCCCTGTGCGCCACGCACATGATCGCCCAGCGAACCCTGTTGAAGAAAACCCTGGTTACGACCGTGATGAGCAATATCGGTCTGGACCGGGCGGTTCGCCAGGCCGGAGGAAAAGTGGTCCGCACCCAGGTGGGAGATCGCTACGTGGTCGAGGTCATGCGAAAAAAGGGCTACAACTTTGGCGGGGAACAGTCCGGCCACCTCATCTTTTTGGACCACGTATCCACTGGTGACGGCATTGTTGCAGCCCTGCAGATCCTGGAGATCATGATACGGGAAGGCAGGCCCTTGTCTGAGTTGGCCACAGAAGTCATGGAGCGTGTCCCACAATCCCTACTGAGCTTTGCCGTACCAGAGAAAAAACCCCTAGAGACACTACCGGCGGTCAAAAAGGCGATCGCAGGCGTGGAAAAAGCCCTGGGCGCTGACGGTCGCGTGTTGGTGCGCTATTCCGGCACAGAAAACAAAGCCCGGGTCCTCGTGGAGGGGCCAGACCAGCAAAAAATCCAAACCCACGCCGAGACAATCAAAAATATACTTTTAAAATCAGTTCGTTAGGCCCCGTAATGCGTCCACATTCGGAGCACTTTTACCGCCTTTTGTTCCTCATATACCTGGTACACCAAGCGGTGCTGAATGTTGATGCGGCGCGAATAGGCACCCGCTAGATCGCCGACCAATTTTTCATAAGGAGGTGAATGCTGGAACGGATTTTCCCGGAGGATCCCGAGGAGTTGTTCGGTCTTATTTTTCAAACCAGCCGCAGATATTTTCTTCGCATCCTTCTGCGCTCGCTTCGTGAAGTAGAGGTCCCACATCCTTTCACCAATCGAGCTCCTTTGAAGACGCATCCAACGGTTCTGCCATGCCCTCGATAATCGACTCGCGCATGCCCGGTATAGAAAGCAAATACAACGTTTCTTTGATGGCGTTCCAGTCGGACTCGGAAACCAGGACCGCATTCCCGCGCTTTCCAGTTATGACAATCGGCTCGTGGGTGCTGCCGGTTTGGTCTATCAGGCTGTAGAGCTTGGATCTCGCCTCGGTTGCGGTAATGGTGGCCATGGTGTGCACCTCCTACCCCTTTAACGTACGCTTTAACGTACGTAATGTCAACCTTCTAAACGCTCGATTACAATCGCCATGCCCTGTCCGCCGCCGGCGCATGCAGATGTCAGACCGAAGCGGGCGTTTCTCTTCTTCATTTCGTGGATCAGGGTGACGGTTAGCTTGGCCCCGGTGCATCCCACGGGGTGGGCCAAGGCAATGGCACCGCCGTTGACATTAACCTTGCTTCTATCGATCCCCATTTCTTTTTCAACCGCGAGGTATTGGGCGGCAAACGCCTCGTTTATTTCCAGGAGGGCCATATCGTCGAGGGTCAAGCCCGCTTTTTTTAATGCCTGATGGGTGGCGCCGACCACGCCGATCCCCATGATCTCGGGATCGCATCCGACCACACCCCAGGACACGATCCGGGCCAGGGGTTTTAGATTGTTTTGCTTTGCTTTTTTTGCAGTCGTAAGGACGAGGGCTGCGGCCCCATCGCCAATACCACTGGCATTGCCCGCGGTCACGACCCCACCTTTCTTAAACACCGGTTTGAGTTTCGCCAGGGTTTCCATGGTGGTGTCCATCCTGGGGTGCTCGTCCGTGTCAAAGACAGCGGTCTTTTTTCTCGCGGTTATCTCGACCGGGGCGATTTCGTCCTTGAACCTGCCGCTTGTTATCGCTGCTTTGGCCTTCATCTGGCTCTCGTAGCCGAGTTGATCGCATGCTTCGCGGGAAATATCGTACCGCACTGCCAATTCTTCGGCTGTGATGGCCATGGGCATATCGACGAGCCGGTCGGTCAACAGGTCGACCAGTGCATCTTTGAGGATGCAGTCCCCGAGTTTTTGACCGAACCGGTGGTTCATTGCGATGAACGGCGCCTGGCTCATGCTCTCGCTGCCACCGGCCAGAACGACCTCGGCCTCATCGAGGAGCAGCATATAAACGCTACTGATGATGGCCTGGAAACCAGAATCGCACATCCTGCCCACCAGGAGCGCAGGTGTTTTCTGGTCCAGTCCGATGCGAAGACCGACATGCCGCGGTAAATACGCTGTCTGCCCATCTGCTTGCAGCACATTGCCAAAGACCACGTGGTCGATCTGCTTGGGGTCGACTCCGGATTGATCGAGCGCGGCCTTTGCCGCAATGACGCCCATATCGGTTGGGGAAAAATTCTTAAGACTGCCCCCATGGGCGCCCACTGCGGTGCGTTTGGCTGCGACAATGACGATTTCTTCTGCCATTCAACTGCTCCTTTGCGTAACGTCGTATCTCGACCACAGAGAACTGTAAGGTGAAGCAGCCGGCAGTGCAACGGAAAGACCTCGGTCTTCGCCCTATTAATGTCGATATTAAATTATGGAGCAATGGACCGTTTCACCTGTTGATATGATCCGTCATTTATCAGTTTGGGTGGGTGTTTGCGTGTTTGCGCCGGCCATCACAGCCTCGGTACAACCCAGGCTAGATAGGGGCACGCCGCTCATTCGCAACTTTGATAATGAGGCAGGTGATGTGGGTCAACAAAACTGGGGTTTGGCCCAGGGCAAGCGCGGGATTTTATACATCGCCAATCAGAGCGGCTTATTGACCTATGACGGCGATCAATTCCGGCTCATTGAGATTCCCAATTGGATGACCGTGCGCAGTGTGACGGTGGACAAGACTGGCACTGTTTATGTGGGCGATAACGGGGAATTCGGTTACCTGGCTAGTGATGAGACAGGCAACCTGGTCTACGTATCCCTTTCAGATCAGTTGGATGAAAAAGACAAAGTCTTTAAAGATGTCTGGCGGACCTACGCCACATCTTCGGGCGTTTATTTTTTTACTTTTTCAAAAATCTTTCGTTTCTTCGAGAATCAACTGAGCTTTATCCCGGTGACTGGAAAAACCTGTGCCATGCCTGTGGGGGACGACTTATATGTCTTCCATTTTGCCGGTGGCATCTCCCGCTTGGTCAATGGGAGGCTGCAGCGGTTGCCCGATACTGACCAGTTTTCCACCAAAGAGACTGGATTTGTTTCCATTCTGCCGTATCAAAAGGACCAGTTGCTCCTGGCAACCGCGCGCAAGATATCCTGGTCGATGCCCAGGGCGACCTGTGGGTTGCCACTACTGCGGGTCTCTCCCATGTAGCACTCACCTCCCCCTGGTCGACATTTACCCTATCCAAAGACAAGAAAATCAATATTTGGTCCCTACTGCGATATCAAAACAGCATCTATCTCAGCACGGACAACGGTGTTTTTTATCTGCCGGATATCCACTTTAGACCTGAAGATCAGCCGTCCAGCTTTCTGCCGGTTGAGGGATTGAGCGGGGAATTCCTTTCGCTGACCATCGCTAACGGTGCCCTGTTGACCTTTAATAATAACAGTGTTTTTCAAATTCAGGGCCCCAAAGCCAAGCACCTTTTAGCGCTTAAAGGTGTGGATAAAATTATCACGGCAGGACAAACCAGGCGATTTCCAGATGTGGTTTTTCTCTCCAACCGTGGCGGTGGCTTGGTGGCACTAAAGCTCCAACCATCCGCGGACCAACCAACTGACAGTGGAAAAAAGAGCACTCCCCCATGGCATCGGGCCAAGAGAATCGAATTTATATCACCCGAGGTTGCCAAGACGACGATCCGTCATATGGTTCAAGACAAGCATGGACACCTGTGGCTGTCGACTGATCATAACAGCATCTTCCAACTTCGGTTCTTAGGACAGGACCTTCGAGAATTCGATGTGGTTCAGTACACCACTGAGCATGGTCTGCCACCAGCAGACCCCAACTTTGTAACTGTACTGAATGGCCAACCGCTGGTGACAAAAAAATCAAGCATTTATCGATTTATCTCGCCCCCTAACAAAGAAAAGGCAAAGGATACCCCAGGACGGTTTGTACACGACCTATCCGCGGGTCGATATTTCCAAAAGCATAAAATGGAGCTGTGGTCGATCACCACCATGGGCGATGCCCTGCTCGCCAATCTCGAGGGACCGGTTCCCTTTGCCCAACAAAGCGCGTTAAGCGATGGCTCACAGGGGTGGAATGATCAGCCGTTTCGCGTCATTGCCCGATCCACTGTCGACCACCTGCACTCTTGGCAGGTCGATCAAGATGGTATCTTGTGGATGTCCAGTGCGGGCCGGGTCTACAGGTACGACCCAAAAATAAAAAAAGAGTATCGTTCAACCTATGCTGCCATGGTGAGACGGGTAACAGTGGAGCCGGACGTCCCTTTGTTCCAGGGTGCTTTTTACGACCCAGCGGTGAAAGATGCTGCCGGCCATTATCGCCGAGTGGTGCACCATCAACAACCAGCTCAGATCCCCACGTTGCCCTATCACCAGAATTCCCTGAGCTTTGAATACGCCGCACCCTTTTTCGTGGCGGGCGATAAAAACCAATTTGCCTACAAGTTGGATGGGTTTGACGAAACATGGAGCGGGTGGACCACAGACAAAAAAAAGGGGTACACCAACCTGCCCGCCGGTGCCTATCGATTTCGGGTCAAGGCCAAAAACGTTTTTTTGCACGAGAGCGAAGCGGCGCACTATCGGTTTGTCATCCGCCCCCCCTGGTATCAGACTTTCTGGGCCTACGCTGGATTTGCGGTCAGTTTTCTGCTGTTGTTGATCGGATTGGTGCAGTTGTATACCTGGCGGTTGAGACGATCTAAAAAACGACTGGAAGCAGTGGTAAAAGAAAGAACCGCTGAAGTCGTGATGCAAAAGGAGGCGATTAAACAGGCCAATGAGGCCCTGTGGGGGGAGATGCAACTGGCCAAAAAAATACAAACCGTCCTCCTTCCCCAAGCGCCCCACATCCCCGGATACGAGATATCCGCATCCATGACACCTGCAGACGAAGTCGGGGGCGATTATTACGACATCATCAATGACGGTAACCGGGACTGGATCATCATCGGCGATGTTTCTGGTCATGGCGTGCCAGCTGGTTTAGTAATGATGATGGCCCAAACAGCCATTCGTACAGCCCTGGCTAAAACCCCGGCCCTGGCTCCTTCTGAACTATTAGCTATCACCAACATCGCCATACGAGAAAACATCCGACTGATGCGAGAGAACAAATACATGACCTTGACCGCCTTTGTTATCCATGACAACGGCACCTTCCATTTTGCAGGACTCCATCAGGACGTGCTCATCTATCGCGCCCAGAGCCAATCAATTGAAATCATTGAAACAAACGGGATGTGGCTGGGCATTGTGGATGATATGCGCGGCATGTTGGACGACTATCAGCTTCACTTAAATGTGAATGACGCTGTTTTACTCTTCACAGACGGCATCACCGAAGCTCGAAAAAAGGATAACCCGGCTGATTCGGAAAACGCAATGGTCGATATGTTCGGAGACGAAAGGCTTCGGGATGCATTTCAATCCGTTGGTGACGGTCCCACTGAAAAGATCAAAGATGCCATCCTCAGCGCGCTTCAAGACTATGAAACAGATGACGATATCACCTTGGTAATCATAAAAAGAGTGAGATAGAAGGTAGCATCCCCGGTCATTCCCACCTTCGAGGGTGTCGCGAAAGGGGGAATAGACGTCACTCCTGCGAAGGCAGGAGTCCAGAACCAATCGAAATTACAGGGTTTTATAGATTCCCGCCTACGCGGGAATGACAGTATTGAGACTTTCGCCACAGCCTCGCAGGAAGGAATCCATCTACGATACAAGTCATACACATCTCAGCTTATGTCTCCATTAACTTATCGAAAACTGGACCGTTTTACCCATTGAGATGATCCGATATGTGTCAATTTGGGTGTGGGTATGTCTTTTTGCCCCAGCCGTCCCAGCATTGGCCAAATCCAGGCTGGATCAGGGCATACCCCTTATCCGCAACTTTGATATCGAGGCCGGTGAGGTGGGTCAACAAAACTGGGACCTGGCTCAGGACAAGCGCGGGATCTTGTACAGTGCCAATGAGCGCGGCCTGTTGACCTATGACGGCAATGAATTCCGACTCATTGAGATCCCCAACTGGATGACCACGCGCAGTGTCGCGGTGGACGAGACGGGCACTGTTTATGTGGGCGATAACGGGGAGTTCGGTTACCTGGCCAGTGATGCCACCGGCAAGCTGGCCTATACATCCCTTTCAGTTCGGTTGGACCCAAAGGAAAACAACTTTAAAGATATCTGGCGGATTTACATCACATCTTCGGGTATTTACTTTTTTGCCGTATCGAAAATCTTTCGTTTCTTCGAGAATCAACTGACCTCAATCTCGATGACCGGAAAAAACTGGGCCTCTCAGGTGGGGGAGGACATCTATGTCTACCACTTTAACGGCGGCATCTCTAGGCTGGTCGAGGGGGAGCTGCGGCGGTTGCCCGATACTGATCAGTTTTCCTTCAAAGAAAACGGATTTGTTACCATCTTACCGTATCAACGGGACCAGCTGCTCCTCGCCACAGGTAAGAAGGGGTGTGTTTTGTATCCTCTCCAAGGGGGAGCTTCACTTGCCATTCCTGGGGTAACGCCAGAGCACCCAACCCCGGTGGTCGAACCCTTTCCCACCGAGCTGGAAGCTTATTTGCGCGATAAACTGCTTTATGTCAGCGCTGTTCAAACGTTGCGCGGCGATTATGTCTTTGGCACCAGTACCCACGGCCTTGTCGTAATGAATCGCCAGGGAGAACTGACCCATGTGATCGACCAATCCCAAGGGTTGGTCAACGATTACGTCACCGATCTCATTGTCGATGCCCAAGGGGACCTGTGGGTCGCCACGACTGCAGGTATTTCACATGTGGCACTCAGCTCCCCCTGGTCGACATTTGACCTACCCAAAGACAAAAAGGCCAATATATGGAGTTTGAAACGACATCAGAGCAGCATCTATCTCGGCACTGACAACGGGGTTTTTTATTTACCCAGTGTCCACTTTCAACTGGAACATCAGCCGTCCAGGTTTTTGCCGATTGATGGATTGAAAGGAGAATTCGGAACGCTGAACCTGACAAAAGACGCAATATTGGCCATCGACTACGGCAATATTTTTCAAATTCAAGGTGCCAAATCCGAGCACCTTTTGGCGCCGGAAGGTATGGACAGAATTACTGCAGAGGGAACTACAGATCGGTTTCCAGATGTGGTTTTCCTGGCCAATCGGGGCAAGGGTCTGCTGGCGATACAGCTCTTACCAGTGAGCGACAATTCAGCTGACAACCGGGAAAAAGGTACAAACACAAGGTATCGGGCAAAGAGAATCGACTTTGCCGTACCCCAGGTGGCTGAGATGTCAATTCGCTATATGACTCAGGACAAGCACGGTCATTTGTGGCTGTCAACTGACCGCAGCGGCATCTTCCATCTCCGGTTTTTAGGGCAGGACATTCGGGAATTCGACGTGGTCCATTACACCACTGAGCACGGCCTGCCGTCGATGGAGCTCAATATGGTCAGTATATTAAACGGCCAGCCAGTGGTGGCCAAAAACACGGGCATCTATCGATATGAATCCCCCACAACCAACAAAAGGGAACCCAACCCCTCCCCCGGGCGTTTTGTGCGCGACCCATCCCTGAGTCGGTATTTCCAAGAACATGGGATGGAACTGTGGTCAATCACCACCATCGGCGACGCATTGCTCGCCAATGCCAACGGATCCGTCCCCTTTGCCGTGCAAAAAAAGAGAAGCAACGGCTCACTGTTTTGGGATGAACGGCCGTTCCGCCCCATTACCCGCGCCACTGTCGACCACATGCACTCCTGGCAGGTGGATCGAGATGGTATCTTATGGGTATCCAGTGCGGGCCGGGTCTACCGGTATGATCACAAAGTAAAAAAAGACTACTGCTCAACCTATACTGCCCTGGTGCGACGGGTCACGGTCAACCGGGGCGAGCCCCTGTTCCAAGGGGCCTTTTACGACCCAGCGGTGAAAGATCCAGCAGGCCATTATCCCCGGGTGTTGCAACGTCAACAACCAGCGCAGATCCCAGTGCTGGCCTATGACAAAAATTCCCTTCGCTTTGAATACGCAACGACGTTTTTCGAGGCAGGCGACAAGAACCAATTCGCCTACAAGTTGGACGGCTTTGATGAAGCGTGGAGCGAGTGGACCACTGACAAGAAAAAGGGGTACACCAACCTGCCTGCCGGATCCTATCGATTTCGAGTTAAGGCCAAAAACGTGTTTTTGCACGAGAGCAAAGAGGCGCAATATCGATTTGTTATCCGCCCCCCCTGGTATCAAACCTACTGGGCCTACGCCGGATTCGCGGTCTGTTTTCTGCTTTTGTTGTTCGGATTGGTGCAAATATATACCTGGCGGTTGCGCCGATCCAAAAAACGTCTGGAAGCAGAAGTCAAAGAAAGAACCGCCGAAGTCGTAGTGCAAAAAGAGGAGATAAAACAGGCCAATGACGCCCTGTGGGGTGAGATGCAATTGGCCAAAAAAATCCAAACCGTTCTTCTTCCAACAGAGCCCCACATACCTGGATATGAAATATCGGCCTACACCATGCCTGCAGATGAAGTCGGGGGCGATTACTACGACATCATCAATGCCGGTAACCGGGATTGGATCATCATCGGCGATGTTTCCGGTCACGGCGTGTCTGCTGGGTTGGTAATGATGATGACGCAAACAGCCATTAACACTGCACTGGCTCAACCCATTGATTTTTCTCCGTCAGAACTATTGATTATCGTCAATCGGGCCATACGAAAAAACATCACCCTGATGCGAGAAGACAAATATATGACCCTGACCGCGTTTGCCGCCCATGACAATGGCACCCTCCATTTTGCGGGACTTCATCAGAACGTGATCATCTATCGATCTCAGAGCCAAGCTGTCGAAATTGTTGAAACAAATGGCATATGGCTGGGCATAGCGGATGATATGCAGGGAATGTTGACCGACGAGAAGCTTCAATTAAATGTAAATGACGTTGTTTTGCTCTTCACAGACGGCATCACCGAAGCGCAAAAAAAGAACGGCCCGGAGGATACGGAAATTGCAATGGTCGATACGTTCGGAAACGAGAGGCTTAAGGATGTATTTCAATCGGCAGGCGATCGGCCAACTGAAGAGATCAAAGAAACCATCCTCAGAGCGCTCCAGGACTACGAATCTGATGATGACATAACCTTGGTAATTATAAAAAGAGTGGAATAGAAGCATCCCTCGTCGTTCCCTCGAAGGAGGGAATACATCTACGATACAAGTCATACACATCTCAGCTTATGTCTCCATTAACTTATCGAAAACTGGACCGTTTTATCCATTGAGATGATCCGACATGCGTCAATTTGGGTGTGGGTTTGTCTTTTTGCGCCCGCCATCCCAGCCCTGTCAACACCCAGGCTGGATCAGGGCACGCCCATTATTCGCAACTTTGATGATGAGGCCGGTGAGGTGGGTCTGCAAAACTGGGCCCTTGTACAGGACAAGCGCGGGATCTTGTACGTTGCCAATGAGCGCGGCCTGTTGACCTATGACGGCGATCAATTTCGACTTGTTGAGATCCCCAATTGGATGGTTACGCGCAGTGTGGCAGTGGACGAAAAGGGCACTGTGTATGTGGGCGACAACGGGGAGTTCGGTTACCTTGCCAGTCATGGCACCGGCGAGCTGACCTATACATCCCTTTCGGATCGGTTGGATCCAAAAGACAAAGATTTTAAAGACGTCTGGCGAGTTTACGCCACATCTTCCGGCATTTACTTTTTTGCCTTTTCTAAAATCTTCCGCTTTTTCGAGAATCAACTGAGCGTTATCCCGATGGAGGGAAAAAACTGGGGCTCTCAGGTGGGGGATGACATCTATGTCTACCATTTAAACGGCGGCATCTCTCGGTTGGTCAATGAGGAGCTGCAGCGGTTGCCCGATACTGATCAGTTTGCCTTCAAGGACACTGGATTTGTCGCCATCCTGGCGTATCAAAGGGACCAATTGCTCCTCGCCACCAATCGCAAGGGGTGTTTTTTGTATCATCTCACGGGGCGTACATCAGACGAAATCCCCCCTCCCCCCTTTGTCGGGGAGCTTCACTTGCCATTCCTCAGTTAACGCCAAAGCCCCCGACCCCTACAGTCGAACCCTTTCCCACCGAGTTGGAGGCGTATCTGCGCGACAAGAAGCTTTATATCGGTGCTGTTCAGACCTTACGCGGGGATTATGTCTTTGGCACCGGTACCCACGGACTTGTGGTAATGAATCCCCAGGGCAAGCTAACCAATGTGATCGACCAATCCCAAGGGTTGGTCAACGATTACGTCACCAATGTCATGGTCGATGCCCAAGGGGATTTGTGGGTCGCCACGACCGCAGGCCTTTCACATATGGCGCTCAGCTCCCCCTGGTCCACATTTCCCCTGCCCAAAGACAAGAGGATCAATATTTGGTCCCTGCAACGATATCAAAACAGTATCTATCTCGGCACAGACAACGGGGTTTTATATTTGCCCAGTATCCACTTTCAACTGGAGAATCAGCCGTCCGGGTTTTTGCCTCTTGAGGGACTGAACGGAGAATTCAGAGCCCTCGAGCAAATTAAAGACGCTTTATTGACCATCAACCAGGGCAATTTATTTCAAATTCACGGTGCCAACGCCGAGCACCTTTCAGAGCTTGAGGGTATAGATTCGATTATCGCGACAGGACAGACCAAGCGATTTCCAGATTTGGTTTTTCTAGCCAATCGGGGCCATGGCTTGCTGGCGTTAGAGCTCTTACCCATGGACGACAATCCAACTGACAACGGGGAAAGCGACACAAAACCAAGGTATCATGTAAAGAGAGTCGACTTTTCCGTACCCCAGGTAGCTAAGATGACAATTCGCCACATGGTTCAGGACAAGCGCGGACATCTGTGGCTGTCGACAGATCAAAACGGCATCTTCCATCTCCGGTTTTTAGGGCAGGATATTCGGGAATTTGATGTGGTTCAGTACACCGCTAAGCACGGCCTGCCGTCGGCAGAACTCAATATGGTCAGTTTGTTAAACAGCCAACCAGTGGTGGCCAAACAGACGGGGATCTATCGATTTGTACCGCCGCCTGTCCCATCTGATGCCCCGGGGCGCTTTGTGATCGACCCATCCTTAAGTCGATACTTCCAGGAGCATGAGGTGGGGCTGTGGTCGATCACCACCATCGGCGACGCATTGCTCGCCAATGTCGACGGAGCGGTTCCCTTTGCCCTGCAAAAAAAGAGAAGCGACGGCTCCCTGTTTTGGGATGATCGGCCGTTTCGCCCCATCACCCGCGCCACTGTAGACCCCCTGCGCTCCTGGCAGGTGGATCAGGATGATATCTTGTGGCTCTCCAGCGCAGGGCGGGTCTACAGGTTCGATCCCAAAGTAAAGAAAGCGTATCGTTCAACCTATCCTGCCCTGGTGCGACGGGTGACGGTCAACCGGGGCGAGCCCCTGTTCCAAGGGGCCTTTTACAACCCCGCAGTGAAAGATGCTGCCGGCCATTATCCCCAGGTGTTGCAACGTCAACAATCGGATCAGATCCCCACGTTGCCCTATCACCAGAATTCCCTGCGCTTCGAATATGCCACGACGTTCTTCGAGGCGGCCGAAAAGAACCAATTCACATACAAGCTAGACGGCTTTGATGAGACGTGGAGCGAATGGACCACAGATACGAAAAAAGGGTACACCAACCTGCCCGCCGGGTCCTATCGATTTCGAGTTAAGGCCAAGAACGTGTTTTTGCACGAGAGCAGAGAGGCCCATTATCGGTTTGTCATCCGCCCCCCTTGGTACCAGACTTTCTGGGCCTACGCTGGATTTGCGGTTAGTTTTCTGCTCTTGTTGATTGGGTTGGTACAACTCTACACCTGGCGGCTCAGGCAATCCAAGAAACGGCTGGAGTCTGTGGTCAAAGAAAGAACCGCCGAAGTCGTGATGCAAAAAGAGGAGATAAAGCAGGCCAATGAGGCCCTGTGGGGGGAGATGCAACTGGCCAAAAAAATACAAACCGTCCTCCTTCCCCAAGCGCCCCTAATACCCGGATATTAGATATCCGCATCCATGACCCCGGCGGACGAAGTCGGGGGCGATTATTACGACATCATCAATGCCGGCAACCGGGCCTGGATCATCATCGGAGATGTTTCCGGTCACGGCGTGCCTGCCGGCCTGGTAATGATGATGGCGCAAACAGCCATTCGTACGGCCCTGGATCAAAACCCGGCGCTCTCTCCTTCTGAACTATTAACTGTCATCAATGGGACCATACGAGAAAACATCCAACTGATGCGAGAGAACAAATATATGACGCTTACCGCATTTGCCGTTCATGACAACGGCACCTTCCATTTTGCAGGACTCCATCAGGACGTGCTCATCTATCGTGCCCAGAGCCAATCTATTGAAATAATTGAAACAAACGGAATGTGGCTGGGCATCGTGGAGGATATGCACGGTATGTTGGACGACCACCAGCTTCACTTAAATGTGAATGACGCTGTTTTGCTCTTCACAGACGGCATTACCGAAGCGCAAAAAAAGAACGGTTCTGCAGATTCAGAAAACGCAAAGGTCGATATGTTTGGAGACGAAAGGCTTCGGGGTGTATTTCAATCTGTCGGCGATCGGTCCACCGAAGAGATGTAGGTTCCCAGATTATCCAACCGGCGTGATCTCGATTGGAAATATCGACTGATGGAGGTGAAATCTCACAGTGTCGTGTACGATGGGATGAAATGGAAAGTTGGATAATTTTGGGAAATGGGTGATGGGTAGTGGATT
>JASJCT010000037.1 GCA_030065855.1 Myxococcota bacterium | reverse complement strand
GGCAGTTATGCGCGTTCTTTACTCCTGCCACACATTACATTTTCCCTGGCGGCGGATATATATACACTCACTTCACACATTTGCGACATTAATCCATTCCCATGAACCGGTTTGCAACGTTAGAGTAAATAAGCAAACAGCTTCTGCTGTTCTGAATCACTGATCATTGGTGTAATGTAACTTTGAACAAGCATAAGGACGGTGGCTATTGTGGGAGCAACAAAATACGGATCAGGCGATGTGAGATCTGTGATCCAGCCAAAAAACGGTGCTCGGTACAGTTCGGGCGCGGTTCGAAGCGTTGCATAGAGAGCAATCCAGACCGGCATCTGGAGCAGCATAGGTAGGCAACCGGCCAACGGATTGATCTTGTGCTGCTTGTATAATTCCAAGACGGCTTTTTGTTTGGCCTGAGGATCGTCCCCAAAGTGTTTGTTGACGGCATCGATTTGGGGTTTCACGGATTTGGTACGAGCAGAAGTTTTGAAACTTCGATGGGTAATTGGCGACAACGCGAGCTTGACCAACACGGTCAACAAAATGATTGCCAACCCCCAATTGCCCACAAACGATTCAAATAGAAATAGCAGCCAAAGCAACCCTCTGCTAATGGGACGAAAGAATCCCAAATCCACGGATGTTTGAAGCTTTCTCCCCACTGATTGGAGCAATCGGTGGCGTTTCGGACCGAGGAAGTTCTTAACCCTGAATATCTTAGACTCACCTGGACGCAGCACCACTTTCCCAAATCGCAGCGCCGCTACGACATGTCCCCACGGTTGAGATGCAAATGCGGGATAACGCCCTGGGTCGTCCAGCTTTTTTGAAAGTGTACATGAGGCCGATGTGCCGGTATCCGGCATCATTGCGCTCAGAAAATAGCGGGTTTGGACACCTACAAAATCAACATTTCCAGTGCAATGAAATGGATGATGTAAGTCATCTGTATTCCAAGGAAAATGATCCGTGGTTCCGTTGTGGCGACAAATACCTTCAAGCAGGTCTGGCGGGCTTGAAAACATACTCCCACCGGTATCTGAATCATGTTGATATCCATGTTGTGTAACAGCGCCATAGAAGCGCATGGTCTTTTTCCCGATGTTCGTCACTCGGATAGTGAGCCAAAACTGATATGTAGATTGATACGGGTCGATTTCGTACTTCTTGTGGACGATTATCGGGGTACTCTGTTCGGGGCTGCCCAACTTGAATACAACCTTATCCTTCGAGAACGCTGCTAACTGGAACTCCGCCTCATTGACGAAGCTCTCGAGTTTTGTGTTGTGAGATATCACGAAACGGAGGGGAGCGTTCATCTCAAAATGCTCGGTATTTGTCGTGACCAGATCCACTGGTGCAAGCTGCCTCTCAGTGTCGCTCCTCTCGCCGGTTTCCCAATTCCTCGGCACTTCGCGATATCGCGGTTTCTTTAACGTGAAGCTGTGTAGTGCCGCCCCTCGTGTGGTAAAAACAGCTCGGTAGTCTTGTGTCTCCAAGGCGATATTTTTTGAAACAGGTTTTCTTTTTGGATCGACCAGCGCAGATGGCTCTGCAGTTTTTGTTTTGTGGTTATTATTATCAACATCGATGTCGCAACCTATCAATAGAAAGAAAATAGCGGGCAAAATTTTACAATCCATCTTAGCACCTCTCACATTCAACATTTTCTGATTTGATGACAATGGATAGGATCTATCGATACCGATACAGAATCCCGATGAAAGGAACTCAGAGCCTAACCACTCGCCAAATTGTGAAAATTCAAATGAGGCGCGCTAGCACAGCAACGGATCACTGCAGTGGATGAGCTGTCTGCGTGCTATGTATTGGCTGTATCGAATACAAATTCGATTTGACTGAAGAATGATCTTTTTATTGAAGAAAGCTGCGGCAAGCGAAGAGAGAAGAAAGATAACCCACGGTTGAAGTGCGTTAACAGAAACAAAACCTGTTCCGGCCAACACCGATAACCCATTAATCAGTGCACCGGTCAGAAAACCCAAGAAGGCTGTTATAAGTTTTTTTCGACCTTCAGAATACTTCATGGTCCAAGTGTAGGCACATATTTCCTAAAATCAAGTCCTTTACCTACTCTCACCTGCACTGCGGCTGGTTTAGAGCCTATCTCAGTAGGCACTGCCGCGCACTGTACGGTTGTTGAATCCAGGCGCCTGCGTTCTTTTCCTCAATTGGGCAGGAGGCGAAAAAGCCGAGCTTGCTGGCGGTTTGAAATCCCAGCTTGGGGTAGTGCCCGGGTTTTCATTGTGACCTAAAAAAAACACTCAGGTTACGCGGTAGGAGCTCCAACAGAAAATCGAGCAACCCGAGCCGTTCCAGCTTTCTGCGCGTTACGTCCGGCAGTTGATCAGCTGTTGCCCCATTCAATAGGAGCGCTGTTTCCAGGTGAGAAAACGCTTCATTGCCCTCGAACCAATTCAAAAACGGCTTGTTCTCCGGACAGTGACGCTGGCAGAGCATACAGCCCACCAGGCAATTGTGCCAACTCGGGTCTATCCACTCTGGAAACGGGTGATCCGGCGATCTTTCATTATGAAAAACCAAGCACTTTTCAGCGCGAAGAAGAAACCGCTCAGGAGTAATTGCGCCGGTCGGACATTTTTTCAAACAGATCAGGCAGTCCTGGCACCTGTCCATCACGAGCGGCTCTTGCCAGGTATCTCTGTGACAAGGCAAGTCTGAAAAGAAAACAATTGGTTGATAAAAGCTTCCCATGCCGGGGATATAACTGATGTTGTTTCGGCCATACGCAGCGAGCCCGCTGCGCACTGTCAGGAGCTTGCGCGGCAATCTACCTGGAGCCACGCGAAATCCATGTGGCGCCAGCCACTCAGCCAAGAGGCCTTTGATACGCTTGGAAACTTCGATAGCGCCCATGTAGGTGGGCGGCAGAACGAGAGATCGTTCTTTTCCCTTCCAAGTGAAACTGACTTTGGTTTGGGGTCTGGGTACGGCCACCACGATCAAGGAAGCTACCGTGGGTAGATCATCTGGCGGCCGAAAGGAAAAAAAAGACAGTCCTTCTCTGTAGACCGTTTCATCGAAAAGACCTTGATTGTGACATCCTTCTATTTCTTCCTGTAGATCCTTAAGACGCTGGATGGTCACGACCCGCCCTTTGAACCCCTGTGCTTCCAACATGCGATAAAGCTTTTTAATCTCGCTATTCATTTCGCAGCTCAACCCGATCTTTTATCACTCTCACCACTTTTTTGGCCAACAAAACATGCGCCGTCTATATGAAAAATCGATGTGGCCTTTCCACTCGGTGTGGCGGCCAGTTACGGTGGGTCAAAAGCGCGCTTGGCAGCAGTGTCTATTGGTTTTTGGCGTTTTTTGTGGGCAATCGCCGGGCTGGGTTGCCAAGGGCCAGGCTGTTAGCGGGCAGCGGATTGAGCACCACTGAACCGAGACCAACGATCGACCCCTCCCCCACGTCGGCGCCCACGACTGCTCCCTCCCCTATCCAGGTATCCCCGCCGATGACGATCGGACTGGCAGCACCTGTTGACTGCTGTCGATTGCCGATGTCGTCCGCTGATCCGTGTTCATGCAGGCCTGAAACAATCGATACGCGACTGGCCACCCGCACGCGCGACCCGATATCTGCCATACCCACGACACAGTAGGCCCCAGTGCCGCTGTGCTCGGCAATGCGCGCGTGACGACTCGAAAAATAGCTGCCAAAACTGACAACCGCTGTCGGGTGACACGCATCAAGGGTCATCATGTAGTAAGCGGTGCGCACAAAGTTGCCAGCAATTCCCGGCACCAGCGCCACGGCATGTGCGCCAAAGTGGAAGATCTTGTCACTCTTTTTTAACGCGTGCTTTTCGAGCCACGCAGCTGCTCCCAGGGGCAGAGCAATTGCCGCCCCCGAGGCGAGACCGACAGTGCGGGCGAGTTTTTTAATCGCTCCCATCGCGTGCCTCAATAAACATCCAGGTAAAACCGATCGACTGTCGCGATCTCCCGAGTAAGCGCCGGTTCGTTTAGCGCGGCTAAGTAGAGGTTGATGCGCCGCGGGGCCGTGCGGAATCGAAGCTGCCTGAACGCATCGACAGGCAGATAGCCAATGTTTGGCACAAACGCAAATTGATACTCAGTCGATCGCAACTGCACCAGGATATCGCTCAGAAACGTGCTCTGCTCAGCTGCGGATAGATCTCCAAACGAGACATTATCAAAATAGAGGTTACGCTGTGCACCCCCGTCTGGCAGCAGTACCTCCAGCACGAGCAGGTTGGCCAGCGCGCGCGGATGCCCGTCGTCGTAAACAAAGGTCACAGCATGTTTGCGGTCCAGAAAAAGAAAGTCCAGGTCGTTTGCCGGGATGATCTTTTTCAGCGGCACGTCACCGCCTAAAGCGGAAATCTGCTCCGCCAGAACCGGGCCATCTTCCCTGTGGTACGCGCGCGTGTTCGCCGACGGCTGCTGCGTTAATAGGGGTCCCACAAGATCGCGCGCAGTGGCCAGGTATGAGAACTCATTGATGATTTTTACAGGCAGCCTTTTTTTGGCAAATATTCGCTCCACAGCGCGGTTGGAAGCCGCACCTACCTCGCACATGGTCAAATAGATGTCATATCCCTGCTCTTTGGCCTGGTCGATCAGCCAGCCCTGCTGCGGCCCGGCCAATCCACGCCCGTGAAAGTCGGGTGACACCGTGAGAAAACTGGCGAATACCGCGCGGTAGCGGTGGCCGAAATAGTTCACGGCAAATGGCATGTAGGCTTGAAACGAAACGAGTTCGCCATCCGGCGTTACTTGACCGACGTTCAGGCTGGGGTCGCCGCTGGGTCTCAGAATATGCGCCTCGAGCAATCCTACATCGTAGGACCAGCACGGGCGGGCCCAGGTGCGGGTCATCAATTCAGATACGGCCTGTAAATCAGGCCGGACGATAAAGTTAAACTCGTTGTTGGTGGTCATAGCTGACTCATTGGTATTGCTCAAACAGCTTCTGTTGTGCCCAATCCAACCGTTCGAAAAGCGTTTCTCCGGGAATCTGCATCAGCAGGGCATAGGCCAGGCGCTCTAAACCGAATGCAGCACACCCGGTGTGTACGGGCTCCGCGTCCACCTGGCGAATAGCGAAATTCTGACCAAAAAATGATTCGTGATAATTAAACGAAGCAGCGGCGATGGACTTGTCTTGGCTGACCGGTAGCAGCAACTCCCATTTTAGCTCATTGGTCAATTGAAAGAAGCGCAATGAGCTAAAATCACTGGCAAAAAAAGGATCCGCAGCGGTCTCTAGCGAAGCGCCCAGCTGCAGCAGCTCGATCAGTCTCCACCACACCTCACAGGCGCGCTCTCGGGCTAGCAACACCTGCTCTTTTTCGCCGACAAAAATGATCTCGCGCATGGAGAATTCCATTAGGCGATCCAAGTTCGTGGTGTTTTTCGATTCGTAGCGAAAACAACGGCCGCGGGCGGTAAACACTTTGAGCCCCCCATCGGCCTTGTTGAATTGGGAGTCCATAAGTCCACCGTACGCGTGGTAACAGACAGCCGGAGACAAGCAGTGGGCGGGCTGGGCCAATTCGTCGATTGAATCCAGGTGCAACTCGGCGTTACCGCCGTGCCGCTCGACAAACTGGTTCAGCTGATCGAGGTCCTCTTTGAGATGCACGGCAAAGGTCACCGAGTGGGCGAAATTGGAAAAATAGCCGGCGCGGCGCAGCCAATCGGCAGGGATGAGCGAATTGTAATCTCGCACCTGCGCGCCGAACATCTCGCAGGCAATACGCTGCACCAACCCGTCGAGGCGTTCAATGAGGTTCAAAAACGAACCACCTCGGGCAACCAAACCAAGACTCTGTGGCTCGATTTCACCGCTAGCGCCGAGGCGTTCTATCACCTTCGCGTCGGAGCGGATATCACCGCTGCGCTCTTTGAGGGTACGCGACGTTCCAGCTAGACGAGCAGCACTCATCTGCGCTATCAACGAACGCACCTTGTCCGCGATGGACGCGCTGTGGCCGGGTGCTTCAATAGTTACTGCCAGCTGACCCTGCTGGGCGTCATGCCGACTCCCAACGATTCGCTGATCACAATAAACCACCCGTTTGGCGATCTCGTGGGCCACATCGTCTGTCAGCTTATTGGGAACAGGTAAATGGAATGTTTCAGTAGTCATGTTTTAGTAGACTCCAAGTGGCATCATCCGTTACGCAGCTTTTGATTCAAGAATCAAGTCCGCCAGCTGATTCAAGGTACGGGCTCGCATAAACGAATCGTCGGCCAGGGAGACCACAAACCGTTCTTCCAACAGCAACAAGATATTGATCGAGTTGACCGATTGAATCCCGACTTCCCGATACAGATCTTGGCTGGGCGGGATTGGCTCGCTCAGGTGGCCTGCTTCGCGCACGATGGACTCTACTTCATTTAACAGATCAAGCGGTGCTTTCATGGTTGTTTCCTTTGCATGACTCTCTTCTAAGCTGTGTCTGAGAACGGCAAAGTCAACCGTTTTAGTGGACATTAGCCAAAAATATGGATAATTTTTTCCTGATTACCCAATCAGGCTCGCTCTAATGAACATCAACCCAGCGATATTAAGGCCCGACAATCGTTCGAATTTGTTCCATATTGGTGCGGCTCTTCTCCAGCCGCGGGCCCATCTGGACGGCACGGCTGAATGCCGAAAGCGCAGCCTTTAGCTGACCTGTTTTTCGGAGTATCAATCCATACTTTTCCCACAAGAAGGCGTTCATCTTTTCCGCTGCAATCACCTGATCCAGGGATTCCTTGGCCAGCTCTATCTCGCCGATACTCCAATAAAGTCCGGCTATCTCTGCATTTAATAGCGCGGTTTCGCGCCCGTCTTTGAGCGCTGCTTTCCTTTTTTTGAGAAGCCGCAATCGCTTTACCTGTCGCTCAGCCATCTCAAAGCCAGGCCTTTGCTTTAATCCCATTTCCAAGAAATCAGCTGCCCGGCCATAGGCTTCGAGGGCTTCGTACACAGTGGAAATATCCTGATACGCCGGCATGTATTGGGGGTCTATCCCAATAGCTGCTTCGAGTTTTAAGGCGACCTGTGCGAGGGTTTCTGTGGTTATTGTGCCAAGGGGATCATGGGAATCCCACATCTTTCTCGCCTCTTTGCACAATTGCGCAGCCGGACTATCCGATACGTCCCGTTCGGGATTGAGCGCCTGATTGGTTCCAATTTCCAGGTTAAAGGGGTCTTTTTGTAACTCGGCTATTTGGAGTTGGAGTGTCGGCGATGGCGGACCTATCGCAGAGAGTTGTTTTAGCACATCTGCTGCTCTGTCCCGCAAGCCGAGGAACTCGAAATTCTGGGCCACAGTCCCGAGCAATTTGGGGTCCCCGGATGCCGCGTCCGTGGCCCTGTTGAGCAAGTCCACTGCTCTTTTAATTTGCCCCATGGTGATGTACGATCTAGCAAGGGTCATCAAGAGCCCGGCATTCATTGGCTCGTATCGGATCATTCGCTGTAAATAGGCCACTTGAAGATAGTCTTTGAGTTTGAATTGTATGCTCCACGAAGGGGGGAGCTTTCTAAGCCGCGCGATAGCTCGGACCGCTGCATCCTCGTCATGCATCAAGAGGTGGGCCCGAATGAGATCCGCATGAGCACGCGCAAAATCCGGTTTCTCTCGAACCGCCTGTTCGAGCATGCGGACCGCTTTTTGCGGCTGGTCGTTCTCCGCGTAGAGATATCCAAGGGCGTGCAGGGCTACAACCCTGTCCTTGTCTGTTCTCTTGTACTTATCTGAACCCAGCACAAAGTTAAAATACCGTTCGCGTTCAATGTCGCTGTTAAAGGCGGATTTTACGTTTTGATCGTCCACGAGGGCAGGCGATGCGGCCAGTCTGGCCCGGGCCTTTATAAATGCCAACCGATCGTTCTTTTTTAGAAACCCGATATTGAGATACTGTCCAATGGCCAGGTAATCCCGCAGTACGTGGCCGAGCCCTTCTTTTTTTTCAGGTGCGATAGAAAGGTACTTCAAGATGCTCTCTTGAAGTGGAATCATTTCGAGGCTCGCGGTGATGCCCGCTTCTTTGAGATGATCGTAGAATTGCACGATGGGTAAATCATCGGTGTTAATTTTGTCAAAGCCAGCCAGATATTGATCGAGGTCATCTTCGCCAAAGAAAAAGAAACTCAGCAGCTTTTCGACTGTGTCCACGCCATAGTGGTCAAATCCCACCTTTTTGAGCGACGCCAATGCCCGTTCTTCGAATGTGTCGTAATGGATATTCAGGCGCTTTGGGGTGCCGAGCATCAAGCATTGGGAAGATCCGTGGATGCACCAAAAGCTCGTATGGGGAAAGACGGACTTGAACGTATTGAGGACAATTTTTACCGCGTCCTTAGAAAGGGGCATGGGGATCCATTGGGAGAAAATGCCGCCGGGTTTTAATCGGCGCTTGGCTGTTTGGTAAAACTCTGCAGTGTACAGGGTCCAGCTATCAAAGGCCCGGGGATTGGTCGCATCAGACATGATGATGTCGTAGCGCTTATCCGTTAGATAGAGAAAATTGCGCCCATCATTTGTGTGGAGCTTGAAGTTTCGACGGTTGATGACATCCAGGTTCTCCTTTGAAAACTGATTGGCCACACCTCTGATGTCGGGATTGAGTTCCACACAGTCGAGGGTATCTACCATGGCAGCGGCTGCACCGCTGGACATGCCTGCGCCAAACGCGATCATCACCGCATCTTTTGGGTCTTCATGGAGCAGGGGGGGCAGCATACCGAGCAGTTTAAACAGCTGAACGTGCCAGATCCGGCTCGACGCTTCCTCGACTGCGTTCAAATACAGATCTTTATAACCCTGGGTAGGAAAATCATAGACCACCACCGTGGCCACCTGGCCTTCTTCGTAGTGCAAAATATCCGCGTTTGGTTGTCGTTTCTGGTAGAGGGAGTGGAATACATCTGGCACCAGCAGGGCGCTCGAAGCAGCTGCAACCGCAATAATCCCGGCAATACCCCTGGAGAGGCCTGGCCTGCGCTGGCTACCAATGGCTGCAAAGACACTAGCTGCAGCGATAACATTGAACGCCGAACAGAGGGAGATGCCCTTGTGCACGCCCAATAGTGGGATTAGCACAAACCCGGCAGCCACTGCTCCGACGATAGTGCCGACCGTATTTGCGGCAAATACGCGCCCGATGCCCTGGCCCACATCTCCTTTAGCGCTTTGGTGGATGTGTACAGCAGCTGGGAACGCCACACCAAACAACAGGGTTGGCACGATCATGAAGGCCGCGGCTTGTAAGAACGCCAGGAGCGGTGAGGTGTCGGCAAACAAGGGATAATACAGCACTGCCACATAGGGCGTAAGAAACGCTGCAAGGCCAAGGGCCAGTTGGACAATCACAAACAGCACGTCCTGGCGCTGTATCCTCGACAAGACCTGGGAGTAAATGAGGCTTCCCAGGGCAATGCCGCCCAAGAAAACCGATAGAATTGCGGCAAAGGAATGCACTGTGCTGCTCGTGAATAAGGCGAGCATGCGGGTCCACAACACTTCTAGGGCAAGCGCGGAGCACCCGGAAAGGCCGATGGCGACAATGACCGCAATCCGGATCCCACGGGGGTAAGCGATGTAGGGGGCTGAGACCGTCTGTTTTGAAGCGGCCCGCGGTTTTGATGTTGCCCTTTTCGAGTGGCCTTTTACCTCAGCAGCAGGAGATGGTCTTAAATCCAGGCGCCCGAGTAGTAGCGCGATGCCTGCCACTGCGGCGTTCAATCCAACTGCGACGTATGTCGACCCGGCAAGGCCCAACTGGCCGAGCAAAGCAAATCCAGTGATCAGGCAACCGAGGACTCCCCCAAAGGTGTTCAGACTATAAAAAAGGCCGGCGCGCCGACCCAGGGTTTGGGGGGCATTGCCGACAACGTACTTGACGATGGTCGGTAGCGTGCCACCCATAAAAAACGACGGAATTAAAATCAAAGCAAAGCAAAGAACAAATCGCGCGGTGTTTACAACAAACAGACTGCCGTCCACTGCACGATACACAGCCGCGTACAGCGGGCTCGCTAGATTCAGAATAAACGGAAAAAGTAATGCAAATCCCCCGATAAAGACTTCGAGCAAGCCGTATAATCGAATCAGATTTCTCGGGCGCTGATCGATATACCGACCGATGGTAACGCTCCCCATCGCAAGACCTGCCATAAACGCACTGAGCACAGTGCTCGTCGCGTACATGGTATTGCCAAAAACGAGTACCAGCATTCGCGTCCAGACCAGCTCGTAAATAAGACCCGCCATGCCGGAAAGGATAAAAAGTAAAATGATAATGATATAATAACTGTTTCGTAGGGGAGATGATGTCATTGAATACCTCTCCAAAAGTCTGGTTCAACGGATGTTCAGTATGAGCGCATCGACCTGTCAAGTCCACCTCTAGTGAAGCAATCCAAGCTGATTGCATTTTATTGATGACCACAACGGCCTTCTAAGGAACAGCTTGCTTTTTTTTGTCGATCCCATAAATTATGGAAGTTCCCTCGGTAAGCAGTTGCAATAACTGGGGAGAAAAGGGATATGACCGTGAAGATACATAAACAAAACTGTGGCCTCGGCCTCTTGATGGCGCTCTTTCTGCTTATTGGCTGTACAACAGGCAAAATCGATTATGAGTACGATTGGAGCAATCCGGTTCAACAAAGCGATGCCGGCGGGGACTCTGATTCTGACTCTGACTCTGATTCAGATGCCGATACTGATACCGACACCGACACTGACACCAATACCGATACCGACACCGACACCGACACCGACACCGACACTGACACCGATACCGGAACCGATTAATCGCACCCCCTATCCCATGAGACATCATCTTCAAATGGAAGAGAAAAGCATGCGTTGGGGTCACATCTTGGGCTTATCCCTCATGCTAGTGCTCTCGCCTGTCACTGCCCCACAAGCCGCCACAGTGTTGGCCTTGTCTTTGGACAGTCTTATCGAACGGGCTGATGCCGTGGTTTCTGGTCATGCAATACGCACGCGCACCCATCGCAATGCCAAGGGCCAAATTGTGAGAAGCATCGCCTACCATGTAGACAGCTATATCGTGGGCAAGGGATCTAAAGAAGTTGTCGTTCGCCTTCAAGGGGGAAGTCTCAATGGGATTGGTAGAATTGTGCCCGGAGAAGTAGATCTCGACCTCGATAAAGAGACCGTTCTCTTTCTAACGAAGATCCCTAACGAATCTGGCCCGGTATTCGTCATCGTCGGCATGGCTCAGGGCAAGTTCAACGTGATCCAAGATCCCGACACCAGCGCCCGCTTTATCGCCCGCACATTGACTGATCTTCATTTGGTGGGCGATCCAGGGCGCGACGTCTTTGATCTCGGTCGCGCCAATACCTCCACCTTTATCCCGTACGATGATTTTGTCAGAGCCGTTCAACACCGCGCCCAGCGCTAGTGACCAAAGCGCCGCGTCGTCAAAGTAGGGTTGCCGCGCGTTCAGCCAGATCGGATCGCTCTCCTTTTGTAAGCGTAATGTGGCCGGCGACGGGTTCAGCCTGAAACCGGCGAACAACGTGGACGAGACCGTTGTTAGTCGAGTCGACATAGGGATTGTCCACTTGATAGGGGTCACCGGTGAGGACGATTTTGGTCTCTTGCCCAACGCGCGTGATAATGGTCTTAACTTCGTGGGGCGTCAGGTTTTGGGCTTCGTCCACAAGAATGAATTGCTTTGGAATGGATCGCCCCCGAATATAGGTGAGGGGTTCGATGTGCACCAGGTCCATATCAAATAGCTCATCTGTGGAGCGGCCCTTTTTCTTATCAGAGGGAGAAATGCCCAATAGCAGCTCCAAGTTGTCCCGCACCGGTTGCATCCATGGACGTAGCTTTTCCTCTATATCGCCCGGGAGAAACCCAATATCCTTGCCCATGGGAAAAACCGGTCTGGAAACGAGCAATCTTTGGTAGATTTGTTCATCAGCCACCCGTTGCAAGCCCGCGGCAAGGGCGAGCAGGGTCTTCCCAGTGCCAGCCAAACCCACCAGGGTGACGAGATTTATCCGGTCGTCCAAGAGCAACTCAAGTGCAAAGCGCTGCTCTTTGTTTCGTGGCCGAATGCCCCAAACCGTAGGCCCCTGCCCTTTTAGCAACCGTATTTTATTTTCCTCAGGCATGAACCGCACCAGCGCCGATCCATTGCCTGTATCGCTGACAACTGTGCCAAAGGCGTTGGGCATGATCGGCGCATCCCCTTCGGATACCTCGGGTAGCTCAGCTTCACCCCCATCGAACAAGGCGTTCAGGGTTGCTGTGGGTACGGTGAGATTGTAAACACCGCTGTAGAGATCCGTAATGTCAGCGCGCTCCACGTCGTAGTCTTGGACCTGCAATCCAAGGGCTGCTGCCCGAATGCGCAGGTTGATATCCTTGCTAATGAAGACGAGCGGGGTTTGAGGATCCTGCCTGGCAAACTCAAGGGCGGTGGCGAGGATGCGATTGTCCGCTGTTTGGCTGCTCAAGGCAAACCCCGGGGGCAGGGCGCTCTGGGTAACGGCGACCCGGAGAATACCACCGCCTGTCCCGTTAATCGGAACCCCATCCACCAATCGACCGTGCCCGCGAAGCTCGTCGAGCCTGCGCGATACCTGCCTGGCATTCCTCCCGAGCTCAGAGAGCTCCTTTTTAAAGGTATCGATCTCCTCGATGACGTAAATGGGTATGATGACGTTGTTTTCTTCAAAGGCGGTCAGTGCCCCGGGATCGTGGAGTAGTACATTGGTATCGAGCACAAAATTCTTTTTCATCAGCATCCTTTCGAAATAACTGGAGCAGTATAATACGCATCTTCACTTTCGCCCATCCCTACTGCGCCATTCCGCTCCTCCCAGATGCTTGCTAGTAAGGTGCGCTTTGGGTTAGGTATGTGGGGTGCGACAGATGGTTGTTTCGACTGCTGCAGTTCGGCCTCGTGGGCACAACCTGTGTGGAACAAAAGCGAGAAAGATAGGAGCATCAATGACGTGTATGGATGAAGTTGCAGTGATAAAGGGCTTAATTCGCGATGTGCCGGACTTTCCCAAACCCGGTATCATATTCAAAGATATCACGCCCTTGCTCAGGCACCCCAAAGGACTCCAAACCACTTTGGACCTACTTTCCAAACCATTTGAGGGGGTCGGCATCACCCAGGTAGTGGGCATGGAATCCAGAGGATTCATCTTTGGTGTGCCAGTGGCCGAACGCCTCGGCGCTGGGTTTGTTCCGGTTCGCAAACCCGGCAAGCTGCCAGCAGAAACCATAAAAGAAGAATACGCCTTGGAGTACGGCACGGACTGCCTGGAGATGCACACCGATGCGCTCGACGCTGCTGACAAGGTACTCGTGGTCGATGATTTGCTCGCGACCGGGGGAACAGCAGCGGCAACGGTGCGAATGGTGCGCGCCACTGGCGCTGCAGTGCTGGGGGCTGCATTTGTTATCGAGCTCGGCTTTTTAAACGGCCGGTCCCAACTCGTCGACCTGAATGTAACAAGTTTGATTACCTTTTGAGGGTCTCATTGCCTAATTGAGGTGCTTGTGAAGGATAAAAAAAAGATATTGTTCGGGCTGCTGAACATAGCGCAGGGAGGGCTTGTCGTCGCCATCCCACTGATAGCGACTAGCCGAGAACCCATTATCAACTGGGTCTTGGGCGCTGCGGCTGCGCTCATGTTCATAGCAGGGCCAGCGCTCTTTTTCGGCGGCCCCCTGGGTAAAAAAATAGCAGCGCTGGCATGCCTCATTCACGGGGTGATCGGTACCATCCTAGCCGCGCTGATCGCGTCATCAGCTGCTTACCTCTACGGTATCTACGGTCGCCACGGTCACGCCGCCGGTTCGATTGGGTTTGTACTGGTGCTTTTGGTGTTGACGGTTTTTTGGCTCCTCCCGGCGCATGAATTGTCTTTCTTAAAAAAGCAGGAGCGCGGACAGTGAAAATCCCGAGTCTTGGGAAGCTGGGTGGGGCTGCCGCCGCAATCATCGGCCTCGGGATTGTTTTAACGCCCATCCCCTTTCGGTTGTATCACACCACATCCCTGAGCCCGGATCAGGCCAAAATCGCCCTCAGGTACCTGCGCCAGGGAATACAAGAAGACAGGCTTCATCCCCTGCCGAGCGAGCTTCAGTCCGTAGCAAAGGACACGGTTCCCATTGTGCTCACGGTCTGGTCCAACGGGTCGCGCAAATGGGTGCACCAGGTAGCGGACGTACCCCTTGATCAAGCCATCTCCAGCTTGGCCACTGGGCTTCGGCAACATGTCCGAGATGTTCCCGAGGCATCCCGCACGCGCCTCCAATTGGATTTTGTCGTTGCCAAGGGCTGGATTCCCCAAGAGGGCCTGTTTGCATCTCTTGCATTTGTCGAGGGTCGGGATGGCGTCAGCGGTATCTTTGGAAACCAGCGCATCTACCTACCGCCGAGCGAGCTCATCCGGAACGCCAAGTACGGCAGTTTTAAACCCCTGCCCGATTACGATGCCAAATTCCGCGTCGGCATTGACATGGAGCAGATAAAAAAGACCCTCGCACATCAGGGCAGGCAGATCGGCATTACCGGCAAAGAAGTAACCGACATTGCTAGATTTCGCTCGCTCAGCACGGTCGAGGGCGAAAATCTGTCACCCCAGCGATTGTATAAAGCCACTGTCGAGCGAGGTACGGTCGACAAAGCCACCTTGCGAGCGGGCATTCTGGCGGGCGCGCACTATCTAACCCGCGTATTGAAGCGGAACGGTACATTTCGATATCACTACAATCCCGTACGGAACAGGGATGAGCCGGGCAGGTACAACTGGCCCAGACACGCCGGGGTTTCCTACAGCCTGGCCCTGGTGGGTCGCTTACTGGACGAAACGCCATTTGTCTCTGCTGCCAAGCGCGCCCTGACCCGATTCGAAGCCCAGCTGACCGACGGTCCCAAGGGCACGAAATGCCTCAAAGCAAGGGGCAAGTGCTACCTGGGATCATCTTCCTTGGGATTGCTCGCCCTGGCTGAATATCGCCTGGCATCTGGAGATCCGCGCTTTGATGCATCAGCTGAGGCCATCGCAGGCTTCATTAAAATGATGCAGAAAGAAGACGGGTTCTTTTATCACGACTGGTATCCAGATACGGGCATCGACAGGGAGCTAATGAAGCTCTATGCGTCTCAGCAGGCTGTGTTTGCGCTTTCGCGATACGCCAAGGCCACGCAGGACAAAACTGCATTGAAAGCAGCAGTTAAAGGAATGGATTTTCTAGCAGGCCCCTACTGGCGTCACTTCTTGGGTAATTTCTTTTTTGGGCAGGAGCATTGGAGCTGTCTTGCAGCCGAAGAGGTCTACAATGCACAGCCCAAGCCGGCATACGCCGCCTATTGCCATGACATCGGCACCCATTACGATGCTATTACCCACAATGATGGAGAGACCCCCTTTGCCGAAGACGTGGGTGGTATGTCCATTACCCACATGTTCACACCCCATGTTGGCGGTACTGCCACTGCAGCAGAGGCCATGGTGTCTGCCGTGCTGCTCGGTGACGCCATTGGCAAGGACACGCGCCCCATTCGACGTCAGTTAAAGGCCACGTTTGGGTACCTCCTGGGTGGCCAGGTGACTGCTGACGATACCTTCTGGATCAAACGCCATTCCTATGCCATCGGCGGCTTTTACGAGACCCACTCAAAACCCAAAGTACGCATCGATAACGTCCAGCACGCCATTAGTGCCATGGTGCGAGGCATGGACTTGATCTAGGGGAGTGGCACGTCGAACTTTTCGATAAAGGCCTCGACGAGCAACTGAGTGGATAGAATGCCCAAAAGGGCCATGTTGTCTTTTACACTGACCACTTGATGACCAGTTGCTTTGCGGACCAACTGCGCCACTGCCCTGGGATTGAACAGGCCGGTTCTTTTAATCTTGTCCTCGTCGAGGAGCGCTCGGACATACTCGGGTGGTGGGGATCCATCTGCAGGAAAGAAACTCTGGGCATCTGGAGCGCGATACGGTTGCTTGGGCCGTTTGAGGACCGACGTGGGGATGAGGTCCTTGGTGGCCTGCTTGAGCACGTGTTTTTCGTCCAGCACCCGCATTTTGTACTGGGCCGGGATGCGCCCTTGTAGCTCGGCCACCCGGTGATCGAGGAATGGAAACCGACCCTCAACACTGTGCCCCATGGTCATGCGATCCCCCTGAGAGGAGAGGATGTAGCCTGGCAATAGGATTTCGGTCTCGAGGAACTGGGCCTGCTCAAAAGACTGAAGTTCGAAAAAACGTGGTGGTAGCTGATCAATGAGGGCGTCGTAAGGGTCCCGTTGGGAGATTTCCCGTTTGACGTCTGGACTGAAAAACAGGTGCGTTTTGCGGGTGAGCTCAAAACGTGGCAGATGGGAAAACAGTGGATGGGATAGCTGTTGCTCGCTCACGTGGAAAAACGCCTTGAGGTATTCGATGGATTGGGCCTGGAGGTTTTTCATGTAGGGGTAGAGGCGTTTGAGAAGGAGCGGCCTGAGCTTCGAGTTTGGATAGCGCCCCCAAAATCGACGTATTTTGGCCTCTTTGAAAATATCGTACCCGCCGAGCATCTCATCAGCGCCTTCCCCCGTCAGCACCACTTTGAAGCCGCTTTCCCTAACCAACTTTGACAGGAGATAAAAGGGTGCCGGAGCGGTTCTGAACACGGGTTTTTCCGTGTGCCAAATAACGTCTGGAAACACGCGGCCGATATCCCGATTGCGGCAGTGAACCTCTTGGTGGTCTGTTTCCAGGTGTCGAATGGCATCCTGTTGGAATGTGCTCTCATCGAAATCCCGCTCTTCGAAGGTGACCGAGAAGGTGCAGAGCTGCCTGTCGGTAAATCGCTTGATCATTGCCGCGTTGACCGTGGAGTCGAGCCCTCCTGAGAGGTAGGCGCCCACTGGAACATCTGCCCTGAGGCGCAGGCGGGTCGCGTCGATAAGTAGAGAACGAAGCTCTTCAGCCCAGTCATCCACCGAGCGGGCCTGCGGGGGCTCAGGGGAAAATGTCAACTGCCAATAGCAATGCGTGTTCATGCCCTCGGCGTCGACTGTCATGGAGTGTCCAGGCCTGAGTTCGTGGACCCCATCGAATATGGTCTGTCCGGGCAAGGGCGCCCACAAGGTCAGCAGGTCGGAAAGGGCTGGCAAGTAGAGGTTACGGCTCATTTTGGGATGGGTGAACAGGGCTTTGACTTCAGACCCAAAGAGGAATGTCGAGCCTGCAGATGCGTAATAAAGCGGTCGAATGCCCAATCGATCCCGGGACAGGAACAGGCGCTGTTGCTCCAGGTCCCAGAGGGCAAAGGCCCACTGACCGTTGAACCGGGAGACACAGTCACTACCCCACTGCTGATACGCATGGAGAATCACCTCGGTGTCGGAATGATCAGTGGCAAACCGATGTCCGTATGACTCGAGTTCCTGCCTGAGCTCCACGTGGTTGAATATCTCGCCGTTAAAACTGATGACCAAGCGGCCCTGCACGCCAACCATGGGTTGTACGCCCCCTGTTAGGTCGACGATGGAGAGCCGCGTGTGGGCAAGCCCCAGGGGGCCGTGGTTCCAAATGCCATGGGCGTCAGGCCCCCGATGTTGAAGGACACGCACCATTCGTTCTAAAATTGCCCTGTCGACTGCGCCACTGTCTTTAAAGTCCAATATTCCAGCAATACCGCACATTTAGATCACCTGTTGATTCCCGGTGTATTGTCTGTTCCTCAATGAATGTACACCACATTTTCGAACTTTCCGAAAAAGGGTCTGGGAAGCATCTAACATCCTGAAAAAAATGCCCGCAATTGTTAAAAAACAGCTTGTCAAATTGTTGCCATTAGTTGTAACATAATTACCATCTATAAAAGTATAATTATTTAATTTTATTATATAAATATACATTAAAAAAGATAACGCGTGTTTCCGCGCAAGGAAATGGAGAGACGAAATGAAACCCACAGGCGCGCTTTATTTATTTGGATTAGCGGGCATCATTGCAGGTCTGGGCGCAATCGGCTGTAGTCCGGATTCAATCCAGAACGAAAGTACGGATTCTGACGGCAGTGCTGATACAGACACCGATACTGACACTGACGCCGACAGCGATACTGATGCTGATTCAGATAGCGATTCAGACTCGGACAGCGATGCTGATTCGGATAGCGACGCCGACTCGGATAGCGATGCTGACTCAGACAGCGATGCTGACTCAGACAGCGATACTGACTCAGATACGGACACGGATACCGATACTGACACGGGTTGTGTAGACAACGACAATGATAACTGGTGTGAGGATTTCGATTGCGACGACGATAATCCGGACGTGAACCCAGGTGAGGATGAAGATCTAAACAACGACATCGATGATGATTGTGACGGCCTAACCGACGAAATACCTGACACAGACACTGAGTGCGGGGAGCAGGAGTTTGATATCAGCCACGTGCCGGTGCGACTGATGATCCTTCAGGACCTCTCCTACTCGATGGACTTTGGAGATAAGTGGAGCCAGGCCGTCGGTGCGATTACCAATATGGTGACGGATTTCGACGATCAGCTCGAATTCGGCTTTGACCAATTTCCCAACGCAAACGGCTGTTACATTGGCGATCCGGTAGTTTCAGATACCTTGCCAGGTAATGCCGCGAATATTATTAGTATTTTGAATGCCACCGACCCCATCGGCCTGACACCGCTTTACCTGGGTATGGAAAACTTTCTCGAAGATAGCTATGCCCCGCTTTTTGTTGACGAGGCAGTGGACAGCTACCTGGTTATCGTCTCGGATGGTTCAGACTTGTGTGGCACATTCGATGGTTCCGATGAAGGTGCCACTGCGGATGAACTCGGCACGCTCACTGCGGACCTGCTCAGTACCCAGCAGATTAAGACGTTTGCGATTGGATTTGGCAGCGGTGCGAGTTCGGACCAGCTGAATGCCATTGTTCTTGCCGGAGGAACCGGGCTGACAGAGTACATCGACGCGCAAGACCAGGCTTCGCTCGAAGCCGCATTGAATGACATCGGCGGATCTGTGTTGTCTTGTGATTTCGACGTCGTCATTCCCGATGACGCGGACGAGGATGAAGTAAACATCTATCTAGATGGGAACGTGCTCATCTACAACCAAGATTGTGCAAATCCGGCTGCACCACCAGATGTCGGCTGGACCTGGGTCGATGTCAATAACAAGAACAAAATCCGCTTCTGCGATGAATCCTGTGACCAGCTACCCACTGTACAGCTCATCCAAGCCACCTTTGGCTGTCCCACTGAGGTGCCATAGCGCCTCTGGGGCTTCGCTACTCTATAAGTTAAAAGACCTCGCTGCTGACAAGCGGTGCACTAAACGCTGTTAGGATTTCCACACCTTCATTTGTCACCACAACGGTGTGCTCGAACTGTGCAGACAGCTTGCCATCGCTCGTCACCGCGGTCCACCCATCGCTCAAGGTGTGAAGTTGCCAGCCGCCCTGGTTGATCATCGGTTCTATGGTGAAAACCATGCCCTCTTTTAGCCGAGGCCCCCTGCCTCGCTTTCCAAAATGGGGGATTTGGGGGGCTTCGTGAAATGCCTGACCCACGCCATGGCCCACAAAATCCCTGACCACAGAACACCCGTTTGCCTCGGCATAGGCTTGGATCGCAGCGCCGATGTCGCCTATCCTGGCCCCGGGCCTTACCTCTGAGATACCGAGTTGCAGACAGGTTCTCGTCACCTCCACCAAGTGGCGTGCAGCTGGACTGGGATCGCCGATGTAAAAGGTGGCCGACACGTCGCCGTGCCAACCGTCGAGAATGGAGGTCACGTCCACGTTGATGATATCTCCGGGCTTTAATTGTCGAGGCCCTGGGATACCGTGGCAGATCACTTCGTTGACAGACGTGCAAACACTCTTTGGAAATCCCCTGTAGTTGAGCGGCGCAGGAATCGCCCCGTGGGATATCGTGTAGTCGTGCACAAAGGTGTTAATGTCCTCTGTGGTTATCCCCGGGCCCAGTATTTTTGCGGTCTCTTCCAGGGTTTGGGCCGCAAGTCTGCACACTTGACGCATGGCATCGAGTTGGGCTGTTCCCTTGATGACGATATTAGACATATGCTTTTTAACGCGCCACGATGTTGACGAGCTTTCCCGGCACGACGATGACTTTTTGCACGGTTTTGCCCTGGATATGGCGTTTTACATTGGCGTCTGAAAGGGCCATCTCCTCCATCTCCTCCTTACTGGCATCGGCCGACATTTCAATGCGGGCCCGAAGTTTGCCCATGACTTGCACGGCAATGGTCACGACGTCGTCTGCGGCTACTTTTTCATCCCACGCGGGCCAGGGTGCTTTGGCCGCCGTACCGCCGGTGCCAATTTCTTCCCAAATCTCCTCGGCAAAGTGGGGCGCAAACGGCGTGAGCAATCCGATCAGCGCCAGGGTTGCATCGCGCTCCACAGAGCAATCTGACGCGCTATCGGCCCGCGCATCGAACTTTGCCAGGGTATTGACCAGCTCCATGCATCGCGCGATGGCAGTGTTGAGGTGAAATCGGGTTTCAATATCTGATGTTACCGCGGCAATGGTTTTGTGGGTCAATCGCCTGAGGGACATGGCCGCATCAGAGAGGTCGCTGCCGTTTCCGCTGTACGGCACTGCCTGGGCCATGGAGGCCCGTCGCTCCCACACGATACGCCAGATCCGGTTCAAGAAGCGGTACGTGCCTTCCACGCCCTCGTCCCGCCAGGCCACGTCGTTCTCGGGTGGTGAGGCGAACAGGGTGAACAACCGTGTCGCATCCACGCCGTACTTGGCGATAATACCGCTGGTATCGACCGTGTTGCGCTTGGATTTGGACATTTTTTCGAGCCGACCCGTCAACACTTTCTTTCCATTTAGCTTGCTGATGCCGTCTTCAACCTCGTGGGGGTAATGCCACACCGGCTGGTTTTTTTCATCCAGGGTGTACTGGGTCTCGAGACACACCATGCCCTGGGTAAATAGTTTTGAAAACGGCTCGGCCGGCACTGCGGCGGGGATCAATTCGAGATCGCGCAAGATTCGGTTGTAAAACCGCGCATAAACCAGGTGCCCGACCGCGTGCTCAATGCCGCCGATGTAGTGATCGACCGGCAACCACGCAGTGACTTCCTTTTCGTCGACAATGCCGCGCGCATATCGAGCCGAGGTAAACCGCAAAAAATACCAGGACGATTGTACAAACGTGTCGAAGGTATCTGTCTCCCGCTGTGCCGGTCCACCGCATGTGGGACAAGTTGTGTTGAAAAATGATTCACACCGCGCAAGGGGTGAACCGCCTTCTGCCTGAAACGTCACGTCCTCGGGGAGCCGCACTGGCAGGGCATCCTCTGGCACGGTCTGGACACCACAGGCATCGCAATAGACAACCGGAATGGGCGCGCCCCAATAGCGCTGCCTGGAGATACACCAGTCCCTGAGCCGATAGTTGACGGTCCGCCCGCCAACCCCCTTGTCAGCCAGGTAATCGCATATTTTATCAATCGCTTTCCGATTGGACAGGCCGTTAAATTGCCCGGATTGCACTTGGATACCGTCATCGACAAAGGCGGCTTCCATGGTCGCCGGATCGAGGGGCGAACCGTCTTGTGGCGCAATCACCACCCGGATTGGCAATTTGTACTTGCGGGCGAGTTCGAAATCCCGTTGATCGTGGGCAGGCACGGCCATGACAGCGCCGGTGCCGTAGTCCATGAGCACGAAGTTGGCAATATAGATCGGCACCCGCTCCCCATTGACGGGATTGACGCAGTATGTGCCGGTAAAAATTCCCTCTTTTTCGTAATCCTCGGCGCTTCGCTTGTGCGAGTCCTCTGCCTGAACCCGATCGATAAATGCGCGCACCTCAGCCTCTTGTTCCGTTCCCCTTACCAGCTTTAGTGCCATGGGGTGCTCAGGGGCGAGGCTCATGAAGGTGACGCCAAAAAGCGTATCTGGTCGGGTGGTGAAGATAGGCAGGGCATCCTCACCGTCCACGGGGTCTTCTAAGCGGAATTTGACTTCAGCCCCGTAGCTCTTTCCTATGCGGGCCCGCTGCTCTAACAGAACCCGATCTGGCCACGCCCCTTTTAGTGCTTCGATCCCCTCGAGCAGGGCTTCGGCATACGCCGTTGTTTTAAAAAACCACTGGGTCAGTTCCTTTTGAACCACTGGCAATCCGTAGCGGTAGTCCCGACCGTCTATCACCTGCTCATTGGCGAGCACGGTCTGCATCTTTTCCGACCAATTGACAAGCGCCGTTTTTCGATAGACCAGCCCTTTTTCAAAGGCGCGGCAAAAGACCATCTGCTCCCATTTATAGTAGTCCGGGTGGCATGTGGCGATCTCGCGGGGCCAGTCATAGCTGAGTCCAAGGGCCTTAAGCTCGGAGCGCATCTCCCGAATATTGTCGTAGGTCCAGTCGGCCGGATGGACCCCCCGTTCGATAGCCGCGTTCTCCGCGGGCAGGCCAAAGGCATCCCAGCCCATGGGGTGAAGGACCTTGAAACCCTTTTTCCACCTATACCGGGCCACCACATCGCCCATGGCGTAATTGCGCACGTGGCCCATATGAATGCGGCCCGAGGGGTAGGGAAACATCTCCAACATATAGAACTTGGGGGCCGGGTCTTCCAGGCGGGCCTGGAAGACTTGCCTATCCTCCCAATACCGCCGCCATTTTTCCTCAACTTCCTTTGGGTAGTAACTCTCGCGCATCGCAGTCTCCACAATCGCTTATTATGACCATCAATTTTCAATTACCCAAAACACAAGAGGGTATATAAACGCCTCGCCCGCGAGTAGCAAGCGCCTGATTTAACGCAAGAGAAAACACCCTTCGAGTCACTGAGTAACTAAAATCCATGACTTACGGGCGTAACTAAGTCAAACGGCTGAAGTTTGAATCTGCAAATGAGCTGCGATATGTTAAAATAGTATTATGGAAAGCCAACCACTACTTACCAATTTCGACAAACTCAGTACTTCAGAAAAAATCCTCCGCTTACAGGATCTCTGGGATAGGATCGCTGCTGATGCAGACGCGGTTGAGCTAACTGAGGCTCAGAAGATGGAGCTCGATGGTCGACTCGAAGCAATGGAAAAACAACCTGAACTGGGAACATCCTGGGAACGCGTACTAGCTGAAATAAAAAAATCTGGCCAATGAGAGAGGTTATCCTTCGGCCTGAAGCAGAGCGAGAACTGACCGAAGCATATCAATGGTATCAAGAAAGGCGTTCCGGGCTAGGGGATGAATTTCTACTTTGCGTTGATGCGGTTATCCAACAAGCCAGGCGTTCGCCGGAGATGTATAGAGTGGCTCATCGCGATGTTCGCCGCGCACTCGTGCGGAGATTCCCTTACGGGGTCTTCTACGTCGTTCGTCCAAAAGCCATCGTCGTACTTGCCATTTTTCATGGACACCGCAATCCAAGCGTGCTGCACAAGCGCTGTTAATTACTTTTATTCGCGCAGGTTTACTTTGCTTTGGGGCACCCAACTCGGGCGACGGCGCCCTGGCATTGGTGGGGGCACGCTCTTTCCAGTTCGCCGTCGATTGAACTGGGCGTGCACTTCGTAGGCGAAATTGTCCAGAATCTCGGGATCAATGGGGTCTCCGTTGAGGGATAGGGTCAGCGAGATAAGCCCCTCTTGCTCGGCCACGTGAAAGAACTGGGACTCTGCAACTTTGTTGGGCATGCATTCCAGGGGGCCCACGCTTACCACCCCATCGATGTGCCCCTCTCGCCACTCGTGAACCGGGCCCCCCACGGTTAGCACTGCCTCTCCACTCAAATTCTCCCGAATGTAGGGTCGGGCCGCTTCCAGTGAATCCTGTACCGTGGTTCTCCTATGCCATCCCATGGGCTTGGCCACGGTCAGGTATGCCTGATGCTGAATCGTCGCCTGCAGAAACGAGGTTACGTAGTCGACGACTTTTTCCTTTCGCTTGTCCTGATAGTCGGTGTATTCGAGCCATTCTGTAAATGCAGCAAACCGACCCCGAATGCCCCGCTGCTCTAGCTTGCGAATGACAAAGTCATTGGCAAAGGGGTCGCACCGAACATATAGCTCGCCCACCACCAATACCGTTGGGATGGATCTTTGCTCTTTCACTTCTTCAAAAGCAACAGCTGCCCGATGGAGCAGGTGGGTCACGCCAAAGAGCTGTCCGCCCAGGGCCTGGGTCATGGCAAAGCCAGCGGAAAGGTCCCCAGCGCCTGCTTTTTCCAGCTGTTTTAATAGCTCATCCTTATAATAGTCGTACACCTCCTGGGCAGCGCCTGGCGTTCGCTCCACAGGTCTCGCGTCAAAAAGGGCGGCGAGCAGTAAATCCGATGCTGAAAACCCCGCGAACACGAGCGCTGAAAACCCAGCGTCCATGCCCTCGAAGTAATCGTCGTCAATCGGGGACCAGAACTGAACTCGATTCTGCCACCCCAGCCGCTCAATGATGATTTTCTGCAGCGTGTTGTAGGATCCAAACCGACAAGGGCCCATGGCTGTGGGCATGAAAAATGAGAACTGCTCGCTCGTTTGTCGGGATCTTTCCAATCGGCTGATCAGACTCCCCAGGGTGAGGGTCATGGGCACGCATTCCTTGCCAGAGGTATGGCGCCGACCCAGTGCCAGGGACTCCCGGTCGGGCAAGGGCAGTGCTTCAGCTGGTACGCCAATGCCTTTCAAACAAGCTGCAAAGGCCTCGGCACCAGCGCCCATTCGAGGAATGAGAACCGTTGCTCCCCGGGCTCTGATGTCGTCCAGCAAGTCAAACTGGCCTTCAAACTTTTTGAATTGATTGATCGGCCCGTTTGCCCGGGGTCGCTGCTGGTCTTCCCGGACGCAGTAGAGAAACGCCTCGGTGCGGGTTTTTGTGCCTGCATCTCCTGAATGGCCGTCGGTCTCGATGACCGTATAGGGTTTGCCGTCCATGATGTAGCTATAAAAGTGGATATTGAAGCTGTCTGGACCACAGGAATAGTTGCTGCAGAACAGGCTGTAAACCCCATCTGTTTTGCGGATGTGCTCGGCAGCCCTGAGATTCCGCTGCCCATACCCCCAGTAGATGTTGTGAAAAATAGGTATCTCATCACCTACTGGGTAGCAGTCCACTGGAATGGGAACCACCCCCTGCTCTCGCAGGATGGCAGGAACATTGGAATTGAGGACCGTATTGTAGATGGTGTAAGATCGGCCCAGAATAACAATAGGAGTGATAGCGTTGGCTTTGCAAAAGGCCAATGCCTGTTTACCCAGGTCGCGACACGCCCTATCAAAGTCTTCTTGTACTGCTACGGCCCGCTCATATGAGGCTTCCCACTTGTCTCCCAGAACCCCCAGCTCCCGGGCCATTGACCGGCAACTATCCTTGAAGAGATCCGAATCAAAGTTTTCCCTGCCAAAGTTAAATACCGGGGAGACGATCTTTATCTGACCGTTCAGTCCGAGGTCGTGGCGCAGAATATCGGCGCTGCCCTGTACCACCGGGCAGAGCCGGGCAATATACTCATCACCGACACGTCGAATATTCCGAACCATGGGCAAAAACAGAATATCAGGTGCCATCTGGGCCATGGCAGAGACCACGCCGTGATACTGTTGCATGGGCGCGCAAAAGGGCACATTGGCGTCCTCGATACCCCGTTTGAGCACTGTCTGATCCGCATTGGCGAAAAAATCCAAGTCAAACCCGAGGTCGTAGATAAAGGTGGCGAAAAATGGAAAGAGGCCCTTAAGCACAAATTCATCGGTCAGGGCAACCCGCTTGAATCCCCTGGCATCGCTGAGTCGCCCGCGCAGTTTTTCGACGAGTGCCTCGCGTTCGCGAAATGGATCCGGCGCCAAATCCGGTAACTTGGCCTTGCCCGTGCCCTTATCGTACAGGGAGCATCCCCCTCCCCAGGTGAATTTTTTGTCCTTGCCGTCCACGCGCGTGGCAATGCGATCTATCCGACACTTGTTCCCAGCACCGCCACACCCCTTTTTAGAGCGGCAGATAAAAACGTCTTTTTTCAATACCTTGGCATCGAGGAAGCGGTCCAGGGACATGGACGAGCGGTCGCTCAAGTCCAGCTCCTTTCTGGCAAGGAGGCCAATGCCAAGGGCCCCGACCGTGCCGGGATTGGGCGGCACGATCACCTCTGCACCGGTCTGACGTACCACAGACGCTGCAAGCGCATCGGCGGCAAAGGGCATGCCCTGGCAGAAAATCACCTTGCCCACGGAACGGCTGCCCTTTACCCGATTTAAGTAGTTTTGAATGATCGAGTCGTATATCCCCGCAATGATCGACTTCTTGGGCGTGCCCGCGGCAACGGCTTCGTCGATGATCTCTGCCATGAACACGCTGCAGTGCTGCCCCAGAGATACGCCGAAATCCGCCTGGACAGCTGCTTGCCCGAGCGCGACCACCGAGGATATGCCTTGGAACTTTCGTCCTTGTTCTTCGATAAACGACCCAGTGCCGGCACTGCACGCTTCGTTCATGGCAGCGTCGACCACGCGGCCACTGGACAGGCGAATATACTTGGCGTCCTGACCCCCGATTTCAAAAATCGTATCGACCCTGGAATCGTAGTGAATCGCACCTTCAGCATGGGCCGCGATCTCGTTGAGCACAAATACCTTGTCCGCACCGTAACAGGTGGTCATCAAGGAGCCCACGATCTCTCGACCACTGCCTGTTGCTCCAACAGCGACCACTGGATAATCCGCAACCTCACTGGCCAAAAACTGCCGGGTCAGCTCCTGTGCCGCCCGTATGGGAGCGCCGTTGGTATTGACATAGCCCTGCCACACGGGCTCCCCGGTCTCTGCGTTTACGGCCACTGTCTTCGACCCAGTGGACCCAATGTCATATCCGACGATCAGTGACACATAGCCCGGTGAGGCCGTTGGATCAAATGCAGGGGCAGACAATCGCTTCACCCTGTCGATATACTCAGACAAGGGTGGCAGTTGGTCGAGCGGATGGGACTCCGGTGCAAGGAGCAGGGCCTGTAGCTGCGGTACTGGCTCACTTCGCTTTGAGGCAGCCACAGCCGCACCCAAGGCCTCGACATATAGGGCATCGTCACCCTCTAGATCGAGCAGGGTCATGCCGTTGCGCTGAGCAAAGCGCCTGAAGTTTTCCCGGATCCGAACCGCGCGGGTTACCCCGCCAATGAGTACAACGCGCGGAGGACTTATCCGCGGTTTAATAAGCACCTGGACATTTTCGCAGACCGCGTCATAGAGGCCTGCTAAAATCCGCTCTCGCGGTTCCCCTTTGTTGGCAAGATGGGTCATGTCGGTCTTGAGGATCACCGGACATCTGCCTGAAAGCGGTGCTGGATCCGTCACATCCGTACAGATCTCACTGGCGCGCTCGATGGTGAGCTCGAACCGCTCGACCAGTTGGCGCAAAAAGTTACCCGTTCCCTGAGAGCACCTCGAATTCTCCCGAAAGATCTCCAGACTCGACGCGCGCAACTCCAATGCGGAAAACCCATGGCTCCCAATAGAAACGACCGTGGCCGGTTCATCCGCTGGGATGAGGAATCGGAATCCACTTGCCTGGGCCTGTTTTACCGGTATTCGAGGTAGATCTATCTGGCGACTCATCCGACCCGTCACTGCCGCCTGATCTACGCCATTCCAATGCCAATCAGCAAGAAGGGTAAGCAGGGCGTCCGCAGGTGATTTGTGGTGCTCCACCAACGCCCGTCGGGTCCAAACAAGCGTATCCCTAGCCTTTGAAAGCTCGACGATTTTTATCGTTTCGGCACCGATGTCGATGCCGACAACACGATTAGACATTAGCCCAACCCCCCTTGTTATGCGTACAAACAGCAGCCATGGGTCTCTCCTGCCAGTTTGGCATCGTCGCGTTAGAAACAACGCGCATGATCCGAATATCTCGGCGCGGTGATGCCGGTAGACTGACGTGTCAGTCTACCTCCATTTACACACATTTGAGGGAAATGCAACCCAGTTGCTGTATACTGCCCCCATGATGAACCCTATCAGCAAGTGGCTTTTTGATTATGCGCAAAAAAGTGGGGAGCGGATACTCGTCGTCGGCGTCTCTGGTGGTGTCGACTCTGCAGTCACCTCGACCCTGTGTGGCGAAACCGGTATTAACACGTTTGCAGTGTCATTGCCGATTCACCAGGAACAGACCCAACTAACGCGGGCGACCCGCCATCTCAATTGGCTAGAGAAAAAATATCCCAACGTCACACCGCTCGTAGTCGACCTGAGCGATACATTCGATTGCTTTGCCGCGGCCTTTTCCCATGGATTTGACAGTGCCCTTGGACTGGCCAATGCCCGGTCCCGTCTTCGCATGGCTGCCCTGTACCAGATCGCCGCGAGTCAGGGTGGGTTGGTCGTGGGCACTGGTAATCGCGTAGAGGACTTTGGTGTTGGTTTTTTTACCAAGTATGGAGACGGCGGTGTGGATGTGAGTCCAATCGGGGATCTGCTCAAGTCAGAGGTGCGGCAACTGGCTCGAGGATTGGGGATCTTGACAGAAATCATCGACGCACCGCCCACCGATGGTTTGTGGGAGGACAACCGAACCGACGAAGACCAACTGGGTGCGACCTACGACGAGCTGGAATGGGCCATGGCTCACGAAGCCTCTGCTACCGCTAAGGACCTGACCTCCAGGGAGGCGTACGTATTACAACGATACAGAACCCTAAGAGCGGCAAACCTGCACAAAATGGTGCCCATCCCAGTTTACAAAAAGCCCGATCCCTAACAACCGCCTCTGCAAAGCGAATCGTCGCCCCATTGCCTAGCAATGCCCTGTTTGACAGGCAGGTATACTGATCATACGTCTTGATATGAAGATTCTTCCGAGGATCACGCCAATATATTTAACGCTCGTCGGCGCGTTTATCTGTCAGTGTGCAGCCTCTCGCGAGACAGATGAATGCCCGCTCATTGAAACCGCCAGATGTGACCTGAAGGCGCGTTGCCAAAACGAAACCCCGCTGCACTTTGATCAGCATTTCCCCACATTCAGTCGAGATGGGTGTATTTCAGACATCCAGGGACGCTGTCACGCGCGTCAACCCGCGCTCAGCGGCTGGGATGGCGTAGATCTGCAAGCGTGCATTGATGCGATCGAGGCGTATCCGTTCTGCGCAGAGCTGACCGCTGACCACGATGAAACGCAAGTCCAGCCCCTTGAAAGTGCTTGTTGGTTTCTTCAACCCCTCCTCGATCCATTGCCTACTGACACCGAGACCTGGCCGGACTGCATCGGCTGGGAAAACGATACCAGCACGTGACTAAAACCCTAAGCGCCCGAGTCGCGGGCCAGGGCAGGAACACTGACATTTGCATCTCGCCGCTTTAAGTGGAAAATTGATCTAACTGCGGCTTGACAGGGCAGCAGCTTACGCGCACGCTTGGCAATGATCGCCGGTCTTGATACATGCGCTGAGGTGATAAGATGGGTATTATCGAGCAACGAAGAGACGCCAGATTCGACGTAGAGGTCGCTGCAGAAGTATACACCAGAGATGCAGTGATGCCTGCCAATACCCGAAACTTGAGCAGCACTGGCGTCTGCCTCGATGTAGCCGAGGGGCTCGAAGAGGGCGGTACTGTGGGCATCTCCCTTTTCTTCACCTCGGATGGCATTGAGGACCCAGATGCTGAGCCTTTGAATCTCAAGGCAAAGGTTATTTGGTGTACAGAGCGGGAAGATGTCGGGTTTTCAGCAGGTGCGCGTTTTGACGAAATCACGAAGGAGCACACAGCATTGCTCGAGCGATTTCTATCCGTACTCGGTGAATAAATAACCCACCCTGCCCGCGCATCGGGTGCCCTACCGCGCTCCATAAAAGACTGTACAAATTAGCGATATCGCGCTTGAATACGGTCGGACAATGCGGAGGCGAGGAGTGTAGATGGCGGACGAGCAGCGGGATACTGGGTCTCTTTTGGGCAGCGGCAGCGATTTTCAGGGTAAATTGACCTTTTTAGGCACTGTGCGCATCGAAGGGCGCATCGAAGGCGATATTTACTCTGACGATACCCTGGTGGTGGCAAAGGGTGGGGAAGTACGGGGAACCGTTGAGGTCGGCACCTTGATCATCACCGGTGGTCTGGTCGACGCTCGCGTCATTGCAACAAAAGCGGTCGAAATCCATCCGGATGGGCGACTCAACGGCGACGTGACCACACCTATCATTCAGGTAGAACGGGGTGCGATCTTTAGGGGTACATGCAACATCCCAGAGGAAAACGTCGGCCTCAACCTGAACATCGAGACAGAAGATCCTATTTAAGCCTACTTTTTTTCATTGCTGTTCTGCATCCACTCACCGAGTACCTGAGCGACCTCGTTGAATCCCAAAAACTGGGCCAGTGCATGTGCAGTGGCACCATTCTTGTTTTGGATGTGTGGGTCAGCGCCATTGGACAGCAGCACTTTGACAAACGTCACGTTATTGGTGGCCGCTGCAAACATCAGGGCAGAAAACCCATCCGCGTCGATGGCATTTACCTCGACCCGGTTGCGAAGTAGATAGGCTGCCATCGCGTCCCGGCCCAGGCTCGCCGCAATCATCAGGAGGGTGATGCCCTCCTTGTTTTTCACCTTTAGATCTGCCCCGCGCGCAACGAGCAATTCGGCCACCTCCAGGTGTCCCTTGCCCACGGCATGGGCCAGGGCAGTCCGACCGTTATGTGTCTCAGCGTGAATGTCCGCACCGCGCTCGATCAGAAGTTGGGCCAGGGCCACATTACCGTTGAGGGCTGCTGCCATGAGGGCGCTGCCTCCGCCCCGTACCCGCGCATTGATATCGCCGCCCCAATGGATGATGAATTGCGCCAAGTCCAAATCATCCCTGTAGCAAGCGAAAAGCAGTGCGTTTTCCCCCTGGTCCGTTCTGGCATTGGGATCCGCACCGCGATCGAGCAGCAATCGCACGGTGCTGACGTGACCCCGGCGAGAAGCGACTGTCACAGCAGACCAGCCTTCTTCGGTGCGGTGATTGACGTCAGCCCCACTCGCAATGAGCAAATCCACAGCGCCATCGTGGCCATTGACACAGGCACCGATAAGGGCGGTGATGCCCATTTCGTTTTGTGCGTCTATCTCTGCGCCGTGGTCTATCAGGTGCCGCATCTGATCCACATGACCCAAATAAGCGGCAGCCATCAAGGCGGTCTCGCCGCGAACGGCTCTGGTATTTGGATCGCTTCCGTTTCGAAGCGCACGTTCAGTAAGCCCTGGATCCTTTGCCCGAACTAGTGCCATCAGAGGGGTGATGCCTGCATTATCGCGGATATTTAGGGCAGCCCCGGCAGCAATCAGTCTTTCGACAGCGTCCGCTTGCTTGAGGTGGCATGCGGCCAAGAGAGCGGTCCACCCGTCTAAATCCTGTATTTCCAGATTTGCGCCTGCAGAGACGAGCAAATCCACAATGCCCTCCTGGTTATGTGCCGCGGCAAACATCAAAGGGGTGATCCCGCGCCCGTCCCTGGCATTGAGATCAGCGCCATTGTCGATCAGGCTAGCTGCTGTCTCCACATGGCCTGCGGCTGCCGCCGCCATCAGCGCGGTCTTACCCCGCGAGGCAATCGCTTCGATATTGGCGCCATGGCTGCTCAGTAGTTGAACAGACCTTTTTTGTCCGACTGTGGCTGCCAGGATGAGGGATGTCGCCCCATCATTTGACCGGGCCTCTATTTCTGCGCCCAAGGCCAGTAACGCTTTGGCAGCGGCAATGGACCCGGCGGCCGATGCAATCATCAATGCAGTACCGCCATCCCTGTTTCGCGCCTCTAGATCTGCGCCTCGAGTGTACAGATATCTGACAATCCTTGGTGCATTGCCAAGGGAGGCCCACATGATGGGCGTCCAATTGTGCATATCGGGGCAATCAACGGCTGCGCCCTGAGCTAGGAGCCGCTTGAGCACCTCGAGTCGACCATGACTGGCCGCATAGCGCACGGCATCATTCAACTCATCTTGACTGACCCCTGTTGCTAACAGGCCGTCAAGTGCTTCAATATTCCCTGTTGTTGCAGCCGCGCTCAACTGGGTGATCTCGGTTTCATGTTGGCACGCATTGCCGCGATACCCCAAAAAGCAGACACATTGGTTGATGTTGATGCCATTTCCAGAGCACACCGAGCCGTTTGCAGGGACTGGTTCGGCACTGGTAGACCGGTGCGCTACCGTGCGGATGTTCACCCCACATGACCCCACTATCGAGACAAAAAGAAGCAAAAAGATCGCACGTTTACAGGTGTTCAGTGGCATTCACCCCCCTTAATACAGCGAACTAGCCCCTATTTTTTTAGGTCGGGCCTTGGGGGCGATCCTTGAGCGATTGGCGGCCTTTTTCTACGAGCGGAGCTGGGGGGTTAGGGCCCGCACATCTGCATGGCAGCGCGGGCCATGAGATCTGGAAGTGGCAGGTCATACGGACAGCGCTCCATGCACTCGCCGCAGGCAGTGCAATCCGCGTATGTTTTTTCCAGATCAGCCAGGCGTTCAAGCGCCCAGTTTTTCTTCGCTATCTGTGCAGGCGCGTGCACTGTCGAAAAAATTAATCCCCCGCGCCAAGGCAGCGTGCACCACCCGGGTTGCATCTGGCATAGACAGGCCCTAACTTTAAAGGGCGATGCAGCGGCATACGACCGGGTTCACGCCGTAACAGCACACAAGGTTTTAGGACGCTCTTTGTGGCCAGGATCTGTGATCCGATTGCTCCGATCGACCAGGACAACTGTGGGTCTATAGGCATCCAGTTCCTTCTGATCGTAGTCCGCGAACGTGGCGATGATGACCAGATCTCCGGGCCGGTTCTGATGGGCAGCAGCGCCATTGACACAGATAACGCCCGAGCCTGGTTCCCCTTCCAAGGTATAGGTCTCGATGCGCGTCCCACGGGTAATGTTCCAAATATGCACATGCTCATTGGGCAGAATATCGGCAGCCTTTAGCAGGTCTGCGTCAATTGTCACGCTTCCCTCATAATCGAGGTTTGCTTCGGTTACAGTTGCCCTGTGGATTTTGGACTTGAACATTTTGCGGTACATGGATACTCCTCCAACCCTGGTCGTGCCGTTCCGCTGCGGATACAGCCGCCGGGCATATCCCCCCACAAAAGGCAATTTTATTTATACCTATTTGCACCCAAAACCGCAATACCTAGCTGCAATAATTACTGTTTGTCTTGAGGCTGATCTTGAGACTTGCTCTTCTTATGGCCCTTTTTGGAGGCTCGAAAGGAGCTGGGCAATATATCGATGCCGAATTTTTTGCCGAGGTTGACCGCGACTGGAATCGTGACCGGGCTGAACGGTAAAACCGTGAGCACACCCAGTCCCATGGTCTTTAGGAACTCCCGAAACTGCTCATTTGCCGCAGCCATTTCCGCATCAGTGGCTTTCCCTCGGACATACCTGCGGTAGGTATCTATCATCTCACTGTTTTTCTCTGCTTCCCGATCTAGAGCGACCTTGATCTTGATGAGTTGCTTTCGCAACCCTTTTTTGAGACGAGGTGCCTTGTGGTACATATATGTTCGAAAATCCATATTTTTTATCTCTTACCTGGGAATGCCTACTAAAAAATAAACTGTAGATGTCGGCGTCACTGGTTTCATTCAATTGTATCGTGAATTATTCCTTGTCTATTTTTTCATCGGAGTCATCGCCTGACGGAACAATCCCTTTTTCCTCCTCTTCATCCTGATCCTTGCTGCCCATGAGGCCGGACTTGAAATTGCGAATACCCTCCCCCAGACCTTTACCCAATTTGGGCAATCTGGTGGCGCCGAATAAAAGAAGCACGGCACCGCCAATGATAAGCCACTCCATCATTCCGGGCATGCCGATGAGTGGCATACTAATGGCAACCGAATACATGCGGGTTCTCCTGTCAGTTGGTGCACCGCACCTGTTACATTTCCCTTTGTACTCGATTATTCGTACGAGAACAAATGCGATTGGTGGACAAAGTGTCGTTTGGAGGATATTTGGCGGTATCTTTGCCAGAATCTCAGGGATTATTCGTCGCCCAAAGACCCGATCGTCGGAAAGGTATCAGCATCGAAGGTATGGGGTGCGGCACTACAATCAGCAAGGCCCGCGCACAATGCAGGGCCGTAAGCGCATAACCCGCCACTCCTCTGTTGCGCCTGGATACACATTCCCATTGGTGTCATCGCAGGTTTTTTACATGTTTAAATGTAGATAATACTGTTAATTGCCACTTCTATTTTTTTAAGCGCTGGCCAATGCTTATGCTGTTCAAAGAGCTGATCATGGCAGAAAGCTAATAATAGGCGATACCGAGGTAGCTTGCTACTGTTCGAGATCGCCATTGACGCGTGCAGCATTAGACCATTATGGTCTATTCATTATACCACTATGACGATTTCATAATAACAATAAAAGTACGATGCAGGCACACCCTGTCACGGACTGCCATGACGAGATTGCGCGGGTTAGCAAAACCCTTGACTTGGAAACATTCTTTAAAATATTCTCCGCGGCGGAGAGATGGCCGAGAGGTCGAAGGCGCACGATTCGAAATCGTGTGGGGTTAACAGCCTCCGTGGGTTCGAATCCCACTCTCTCCGCAGGCCCGTTTATGGACGTGTTCTTTGTAAAGTAAATTGATGGAGAGATGACCGAGTGGACGAAGGTGCACGATTGGAAATCGTGTGTACCGCAAGGTACCTAGGGTTCGAATCCCTATCTCTCCGCTACTGCAGCAAACGAGAACGTACCCCTGGGTCGACCGAATATTGTAAAAAGGTCGCCTACAGATTTTTTTTATTTGGCTTTTTATCCCGTTTTATTTTGCCGATTTGATATAACATGAGGGATGATATTTTAAGGAGCTCGTTATGAAGACTACCCCTATGCTGATCGCGTTCATTTTAATTGTAATTGCGTGCAAGCGCGGGCCTGAAGGATCTGAAAACGGTGATTGTCAGGACAAAAAAGACAATGACTACGACGGCCAGACTGACTGTGACGATCCGGGGTGTCTCCCAGCGGATAACTGCCAAGCATTGCTTAGACAATCCAGCCTAAAGGAAATACCTGCCCCAGAACCCCAAGGCCAGCAGCATCTAGAAAAGCGACCGGCTCTCGGACCGTCTTTCGACATTGACGGACTGTTGGTCCAAAGCGGACATAACGGTGCTGACATAAATTGGTTAGACGCAGAAGCCTATTGCAAAAACCTAAGCCTTGCCGGAAAATCAGGATGGCGCTTGCCGACCCAAAAAGAAGCGCTATTAATAGTAGAGAGTGATAAAATTATCAAAGACGCTTCTTATGTAATGTGGACCTCCGATAAGACAGGGAAAAAGAGAGCGACAATCGTGGGCATCACCGGAGGGGCCGTCAACGATCTTGGTATTCATTACAAGGGGCAGTGCCGAGCGCGATGCGTTCACGGTAACCGCCTATGATATCATACACTATCTAGATTTCGTCTAGAGGAAACCGGTTGGGTGGCATCTTTATCTGCTGCCGTTAAATGAGACCCATCGGCCCCTACGAGCCGATAAGCAATTCGTGACACATTATGGATTTTGTTGATTTTGTAAGAACACTGTACAGAGACCAGCACGATGCCATCCCCCGCAGCGCATTACAGCGGTTTGGCCGGACAATGGATCGAACAGGCGCCTTAGGCCCCCTGCTAGAAGCAAATGATGCCACCATAGAGCCATTTTCAGCCGACACCCTGGCTGTGCTCGCAGATATATACCGCGAATACTTGGAATGGAAGGAAGCGGCCAAATCTTTCCGGAGACACGTGAGTCAAAACGGCTTGGCACTGCCAGATGGCAGTCGTAACATTGCCCATACGCCCCACGAACTTTCCGCCCTGGAGCGAACCGCAACCCTTTGTCAACGGTCGGGTCATCCTGATCACGGCTCTTGGGCAGAAGCAGTGGCAGCGCACGTTGCACTGTGGCGGGCAGCCGTGGATCTGTCCTTGGCACATGGGTCGGCAATTATCCGCATGGAACAGCCAGAACACCCGGATGCGTCGGAATTTGAAGGCCATGTTACGGCCCGCGTCATTCTGTCAGAGATCCGCGGCTACAATTGGCTGGCCATCCGCAGGGGAGAACGCGCCGGCATTCTCAGTGTCATCCTTGAGTTACCGTGGCATGAAATACTTCGCCAGACAGACGCCAGGCTGCCCCAACTCGGGTTGATCGCCATGAAGCGAAAAGCCGAGGCGGTGATGGCGGACCTCATCGAACGCGAATTGGATCAAACCATTCGAGACCTCTTGGATAGTAAAGCCAAAAAGGAGGCCGTGACATCTGTTCGAACCGCATATATGAGCCTGCTGGGCACCCCACCTTTACAGGCGGATCGCGTCCTCGCAGCATATGTTGGTCGGCCAGATGCGCCCCTTGGCTTGGCGATAGTCGACAAGCGGGGAGACGTGGTTAAGCCAACGCAAATACCACCTGGCATGGACATCGCAGCGCCGATCACTCAGATGATTGAGGCACAATCGCCTGCAGCAGCGGTGCTGCCGCTTTCAAGTGAGGACAAAAACCGCTTAAGAGAAGTAGAGACTGCGATTGGGTCCTTGCCAGTGCAGCGGATTCACGATGCAGCGATTTCAGAAGCCCGAAAGAACCTGCCCTTTGAACCCGCAGCATCGAGCGCGGTTGTGCTAGGACGTCGGGCCCTCAAGCCGGGTCGAGAGTGGGGACGCGTCGATCCGCTATTGCTCCATCTGGGCGAATATCCTCGGGAACTCAACCTCGACCATCTGCGAACGATCCTCACCGAAGCCAAGCTCATCTCCTCTTGGGAGCGGCGAAAAAAGACGTCGACAAAAAAGCCGGGCATTGCGGGTCGATCGGCCAGTACCCTGCCCTCTGGCAAACGCCTCAATTCTTTTGTCAAAACAATACGCGATTTGCGCCCGGAAATGGTGGTCGATGGTATCATTACAAATATCACTCGATTTGGTGCATTCGTGAATATTGGCCTTGCCACCGAGGGCATGATCCATGTTTCGCAGCTATCTACAGAATTTGTAGAGGACCCCTCCCAGGTGGTTCGGGTGGGCCAACAGATAAAAGCCCGCATACTTGAAGTCATTCCTGAAAAGGATCGCATCGCGCTTAGTCTAAAACCTCAAGAAGATCGATCGCCCAGGGAAACCGGGCCATTGCCCCAAGTTCAAAGCGGCCAAAAACGAGAAGCGCCAAAGACCCGATCTGCCGCACTGGCCGATTTGGATGCCCTATTTAAAAAGTAGCGGCGATCAATCTATCTCAATTGAAGGGATCGGCAGATCCTTATCCCACAGCACATCACCACTAGCCTCGATAAAATTGGCGTAACGCGCTGTACAAAAGAGAAGATCCGAGGACCGATTAATGAATTTCACAAGCAGCGCATCCACCTCTTCGGTCCGGGCCAGGGCCCATATCCGTCGCTCTGCCCTGCGACATACGGTTCGCGCCACATGAAGGAACCCCGCTGCCCGCGTTCCACCGGGAACGATGAATCCGGTCAGTTTCCCGGTTTTTTCATCGAGCATGTCAATGGACAGTTCTAGAAAATCCACATCTGGCTGTGACACCGATGTGGGCGTTACGCCGGATGTGGGTGGGGTGGCGAGCTGAGACGAGCAATTGTAGAACCGATGCTGCAGCAATTCGAGTATGCTGTCTAAAACACCATCAGACACAAAGGATCTCGCGACACCGATCCAAGAATTGGCCTCATCGATCTCGCCATAGGCCATGACCCGGGGCCCGTCCTTGGGTATTCGGGTACCATCCGAAAGCGATGTGGTACCGCTATCGCCTGACCTGGTATAAATGTTAGACGGCATCTTGACCTTCCTACTGAGATCTCTGGTATTTTTCTGGATTTTCAAACAATTCTCTGGGAATTCGGGGATTAATACGGATATTGCTAAATACGATAACAGATATATCTCCATTGGATGAAATGAGTTCAACACGGGTCGCAACACCATCTGCGCCCATTGTCACGTACATTTCCCTGAAAACCTGCTTCACTTCGGGCTCAAGGGGAACGAGGTGTTTTTTCGTCTTCGAAGCGTTCATTAATCTGTAATATCGAGCGATTGAATCGACATCGCCGCTTGTCAATGCGAGTAAATGCTTTGATAGAACACCCATCACTGGATCTCGAGAGATCTCAAAATTCTTTGTAATACCCAAATCCGGATAGTGGATCCACGCTACATGCCGATTAATCACGAGAATGGACCTGCTGGGAGATGTGGTTTTCCATCTGAGCAAGCCAGGGCCACCGAGGGTCAGGGTTCCTGAAGAGGCAATGGTGTCGGAAAGTACGGAGAGTGTTCGGGTTAGGGAAAAATCAGCTGTCAGTTGTGAAGGTGGGGAGCCGCTTTTACTAGCCGCCGATGTCACACTGGGATATGTGATCGGGGCCAATAGAAAAAGAACAAGGACCGCATGGCGTTTAATTGTCATCATAAATTAACGTAAAGTAGTCGTCCTAGCATGCTAAAACATGGTCACTCAAATACAATGAATCGGTCAAGCCAAAAGTGCGCTAAAGGCGTCATATTGCCTACTGCGCATAATATCTATAGAGAAGAGACGAATGGATTAGTAGAATATTTACCAGAAGAAAATCGATGATTCTTTTTGTTCTTCAAACTGCAGACGCCCCTTTCTTTTCCCGGTTCATAAAAATAGAATGCATTAAATGCAATAATTTAATGTTAATTACTTGCGAATAATTCAATCTCCATTATATTAGGCTCAGTTTTTTGCGAGGAGGTACTATGCCTAAAACAGATCTGCAACAAACAATTGAACAGGCGGCGACAACCTTTGCTCTGGAAATCGTATCCGCAATCAAAGGAGCGACCTTACAGGAGCTCATCGCCCTCCAAAGTGAAGAAACACCGGCTGTTTCGGTTACCGAACGACGCCCTGCTAAAACCCCTCTAAGAAGGCCAGGCCCCAAGCCAGGTCCCAAGCCCAAGGCTGCTTCTCGGCGTGCTACACGGACACCGAGAAAGAAAAGAACGAGCTATCCCAAGTGCGCCTTTACCGGATGCACGAAAAACCGCTTCCCTAGAGGCGAGGGATTTTGCGGCGAGCATTGGCGTGCATGGAAGGACGGCAAGATAAAAAGTGCCGATAGCTATACGGGCTAACCAATACCCGTTCTAAAATTTAGCGCCCAATTGCACTCTTTCGCTAAGGTCGAAAGGCCCATTTTCCTGTCACCTGTTTTACGCTATCTTGCGTATTCATGATGGGATATGAGACAGCTATTCAAATCGCGGGGGCGACCATTGGGGCGTATCTGGTCGGATCGATAAATACGACGCTTGTTGTAAGTCGATGCATTGGCATTCGCGATATTCGCAGTGTGGGCAGCGGCAATCCAGGAGCGACGAATTTATTTCGCCGGGCAGGACCGATGATTGCAGTACCCGTGCTGATCGCCGATGTCGGGAAGAGTGCGGCCGCGATTCTGTTGTTGGGTGAGTGGCTTCCCAAGGACACGGCTCCCTTACTGGCGTTCCCCCTGTTGGCCGGGAATATCTTTCCCATTTTTCACAAATTCAGGGGTGGCAAAGGGGTGGCAACAGCAGTGGGTATTTTCCTTGGGATTTCCCCTACTGCCATGCTAATGGCCGGTGGCATCTTTATTATCGTTGTACTGATCATCCGCCGCGTTTCAGTGGGCTCACTCGTAATGGCATTGGCTTTTATGCCAGCGGTTTGGATTGTCGACGGTATGTATAGTATGGCCATTGTGGCCGGGATGGGCATTGCCACTATTCTGGCTATCACACACCGCGCCAATTGGGGCCGCTTAATTCGCGGTGAGGAACCCAAGTTGACCATCCGCAACAAAGCGCCAGATAAATGATCGATCAAACTATTCTATCAATGGCGTTTCTGGCGGGCGCCACCGACCTCAAGTATCGCGCGCCACTTTTAAATCGCATTAATGTGTTCCCTGTGGCTGACGCAGATACCGGTGACAATATGCGTCACACCCTATCGTCGACCATGGGGATCCTCGAATCCCATCTTCCTGTCTCTTTTGATGGTCTGTTTGACCTCATTGGACACCAGATCATTCGGGATGCACGGGGTAACTCTGGCGTAATCTTTTCCCAATTTTTGACGGCGTTCTTTGCTTCGGTTGAAACCACTGGTAACCTCACGCTGAAGAGTATCGCCCTGGCTGCTGTCCAGGCGGAAAAGAACGCCTATTACGCCGTGTCCTCTCCTGTTGAGGGGACCATCCTCACGGTCATTTCTCAGTTGGCCGAGTATCTGACCACCCTAGATCGATGTGACAACCTAGAAGACCATAGGGGGATTGAACAGCACCTGGCCCACACAGTGACTCAGACCGAAAGGCTAAACCCCACGCTCAAGCGGGCTGGAGTTGTAGATGCAGGCGCCCTTGGGTTTTCGATTTTCGCCTCAGGACTCATGCTTGTCCTCCCTGCGATAGCAAGCAACACAGGGGCGATAGAAAAAATAAATGCGCGCATCTCAGGAAAGGACCAGGCAGCCATTGGCAAGATCTCAGATGCAATGTTGCCGGCCATTTCAAATGCGGCCGGGAGGGATGATACCGCATTCAAGTTCTGTGTGAATATCCTTTTAGAGACCGGCGGCCATACACCAGATAATTTAGCTGACGTCTTTTGTAAGTACGGCGCATCCGTGGATGTGGCGAGGAGCAATACCCTGATGAAACTCCACGTGCACACCAATGATCTGGATGCTGTTCAAAAGGCTGCAGGGGATCTGGGACACATCATCGATATCACAGTGGACGATATGGCGCGTGGGCTCGTTCAAAGGCCAGCCCCGGGTATCCCACAACCCCTTCTGGCAAAAAAAATACGGGTCATCGGTGACTCTTCCATGTCTCTTACCGAAACAATTGGACGCCCTCACGACATCCATCAAATCGAAAACTACGTCAGTGTCCAAGGAGAGATGGTTCGGGACAGGGATCTGAACAGGGATCTCCTGTTTAAGAGAATGCGGCAGGGCCATCTTTACAAGACCGCCCAATGCTCTCCAGCAGAAGTCAGGGACTTTTTAGACGCCATGACCGCTGGCTGTGAACACCTGATCTACGTCGCCGTGGGGAATGCCTATACCGGCACTCAAAATACGGTTCGCAAAATAGCGGATACACACCCGAAAAAGGATCGCATTGCAATCATCGACACTCAAGCTGCCTCAGGACAACAGGGGCTCATCTGCTTAGTCGCTGCCCGTTGCGCAGAGTGGGGCATGGACCTGGAAGAAATAAAAACCTACCTTGCACATCAGGTGAGAATCTGCCGAGAATATCTCGTTATCGACGACCTCAAGCACCTGGCGCGGACAGGACGTATCGGCAGGATAAAGGCGGCACTCGCAGGCGCGCTGTCAGTAAAGCCGATTGTCGGACATGGGGATAGCGGCGCCATAACCCACGCCAAAGTGCGCAATCACACTGCAGCCCTCGCTGAAATATCAAAAAGGATAAAAACCCACCCAGGCAGGGGCACGTTCCTGGTAATGGTCGAATATACCGATAATAAAAAGTGGGCTGGCCGCGTGGTCGAGCACCTCAAAACTGAGTTGGGAGGCGACTGTGAAATACTGTCCTCACCACTCTCGGCAACCTCAGCCGTGCACATGGGGCCAGGGACATGGGGTGTTGCAGTGACGCGGGTTGAGCATCCATGCATATCTGAATCCCAGTAATGGTTGGGCGCCACTGCTGACTATAATTCCTATAATACTACAAAATTATACATATACCATTTTACCAATAAAGTAGCATGCTCTGATTTCATATTTCGCGAGACAAATAAATAGGCTTTCATTATGATACGCTAACATTGCCTAGAAAGGAGACCAAAGATGAAAACGAAAATTAGTTTGATTTTGGCATTAGTTGGGTTGCTCATTGGAACGCTGCCGGTTGGGTGCGGTGACGACTGTGCTTGTGGTTCTGATTCGGACTCAGATTCGGATTCGGACTCAGACTCGGATTCGGACGCAGACTCAGACTCTGACACTGATACCGACACCGACACTGATACCAGCGCCTGCCCTGAGAATTCTGCGTATCCCTGTACCTGTACGTCTGATCCTTGTGACGACGACTCTCCATGCGCGGCGATAATTACTGGGGCATCGCTGGGATTCTGTGCAAAACCGTGCCAGGGCGATGCAGATTGTACGACCGAATATGACGCCGAAGGCGTATGCGAACTAGAACTAGAAACCGGCGGCGATATGTACTGTGCACTGAGTTGCATCTCTGATGCGGAGTGCCCGCCAAACCAGACCTGCCAAGATTTCGATGGTGTTGATTACTGTCACCCCGAAGAATAGGGATCTTAACCAACGCTGCTTGTAATGAGTTATTCTAGAACAGTATCTGAGTCAGTACTGACGTAAGATCACTCCCATTGTAGCGCCGCGGGTCGGCTTTGCCGGTGGTACGGCAACCACACGATCCATCGTCGCCCTCATCGCTATCCCCATCGCCGTCACTGTCACTGTCGCTATCGCTGTCACTGTCGCTATCGCTGTCACTGTCGCTATCGCTGTCACTGTCGCTATCGCTGTCACTGTCGCTATCGCTGTCACTGTCACTATCCGTGTCAGTATCCGTGTCGGTCGCACCGACGACCAGGGGCAAGATGACATATGGCGCTTCGCTGAATGTGACCGTTTCATTTGAATACGGAATGATTTCAAGAATGTACTTGCCCGCCTCATCTGCTTTGTATGTGAGATATTCATTATCACTGCCAGACCCTGCAAGGTGAACTGCCTCACCGGCTGCGTTGTAGAGCAGCAGGTCGATGTCCTTATCCTCTGCGTGGGTGAAAAACACGCCGATATCCACGATGTCATTTTGCGCCAATTCAAATTCAAAGAATTCACCATCGTCACTGCAGGCAATGGCCTTGGTAGACGCGCCAGTCGAGATGGCAGCTGCGCTCCCCACGTCGTCGTTTTCTTCGTATTCATCGTCATTGCTGCAGGTTAGGGATGTATCTGGTGTGATATCTCCCCCTTCCCACGGGTTGGGGTCGATGACTTCATCCATGTCAGCATTCCCGGAATACATCACATAGTTCGCAATGTAGCCAACCAGATTGGCGCCGTACTTAATGCGCATGTAGCCTTCTTCTCCCCAGTTTGCGCCCCAGGAATTCTTTAAATACCAAGCGCTCTCTGCGTCATTCCATCCGGTCAGAACAACCGCGTGGTTGATCTGATCCACAGTTTCCCCTTCGTAGACACCACCAGAATACATTTGGAATGATGACGTGGCTGTCACACCCACCCATATCGGACCGTGGTCGTAGATCGCCTGCTTCATCTTTTCTGTATCGGCAATGCCGTCGCTTTCAACATAGGCATCTAAATCCACATAGTGCCAATTATCGAGTCGGTGCGTCCTGGCATAGGGTGGATTGCATGCACTGTCGGTCCCGGTATAAGCCAATGTGCTTTCCAGTACGGTTCCTGGTCCTTCCTGACCAGAAATAAATCGCCGCCAGTGGTAGTCGTGGGCAACTGATCCACCGTCGCACCCCCATTCCTCCATGTTACAAGATACGAGATACTGCTCGGAAAAATCGTACTCCTGCTCACCCATTGCCAACATGGCGCCTTCCATTGCCCCGACGGTGGCAAATGCCCAGCAACTGCCGCACGAGGCCTGGTTCTTTACAGGTGACACACTGGCTTCGTCCCGCCAGTCCCATTGCTCGGGCAGCTGGGAGCGGGTTGACCCTGAAGCGTAAAGCGCGGGCTTCGCTTTTGGGGGAAGTGTAAACTGTCCGCGAAATGCACCGTCCGATATAAAATGAAATGATCGCGCATCCGCGGGGTCACGCTCGTGGTATCTGCGATATACCAAATCAATGGTGTCACGGCCCAATCCCTTACCGGCCACATAGATGCGAACAGTGCCGGGCACGCCTACCATGTGGTCTGGGGCAAACCGCGAGATATGCTCCTGTCCCAAGACAGTTACGGTTTCGCTCTTAGAGGCCAGGTACCACCCATACCCGGTCGACGGATTGTCCTTAAGGCTGATCACGACCAGGGTATCAGCTGCCAAGGGGATGGGTTCATGGGTTTGATCCCCGGAGATATGAACAATGCGAACCCCCTCGCTCACGAGCGCATCCCCGTCAGGAGTAATCCGAACCAGTCCTGCATCAGCCGCCACACTTGCGCTTATTCCACATAGCACGAATACAAAAATAGCAATGCCCCGGGTTACATACGTAGTTCTCTTCAATCTCATCATTTCCTCTCCTTAAATTGCGCATCCCATATGCGCACTATTATTGGGCGTAATCAATCAACCCCCACTATAATCCTTTACTATTATTAAAATAAAGTCCATTGATATGCAATTGCAATTCAGCCTGCGCCACTATCTTTTTGGCTTGGCTTACCTGTGGGGGTTGGGTGGCGTTATCGGGTAGGAATTAGAAAAGCGATACGATCGCTTTTAGGAGCGACGGGGTTCGCGCATAGCCAGGTTGCCTGCATCCACATCCGTCATCGTCATCGTCATCCGCGGGATCAGTGTCGGTGTCCGTATCGGTATCGGTATCGGTGTCGGTGTCGGTGTCCGTATCGGTGTCCGTATCGGTGTCCGTATCGGTGTCCGTATCGGTGTCCGTATCGGTGTCCGTATCCGTATCCGTATCCGTATCGGTGTCCGTATCCGTATCCGTATCGGTGTCCGTATCCGTATCAGTGTCCGTGTCCGTATCCGTATCCGTGTCCGTATCCGTATCGGTATCGGTATCGATGTCACTCGCTGGGAAAATCAGGGCTTCTGTTTCCGCTGTGGCGCCGCCGTTATTGCCTGTGCGTGCGCTGTTGGTGAAGACCAAGAGACCGAGCTCGGTTGGATTGACCGTTGCGGCAGTGCTTTGGGTCACTGTGAGATCTGCTGTACCACCCGCGGGAATATCGTCAATTGCGCCGAGGAATCGCTCACCACCAGGGATGATCGTGACCTTGTCCACTGCATCGCCTGGGCCGCCAAAATAGAAATCATGGATACTCAGCGTAACGTCGATTGACTTGGTTCCGAGATCAGCTGCAGCAAGGCCGATTTGTTCTCCGCAGTAGTAAAGGCTCGTATTTGCAGTAAGGGTTGCGTGCTCGGCAAAGTAAAAGGCTCCCACAGATGCATTTGCAATATCGTACGCAAACGAAATCTGTCGACCGTCGTCAATTGTATTGAGCTGACCCGTGCTTAGGATCGAGATATCGCCGCTGAACAACTCGTAATCGACCGTAGCATCTTGGTTGATGTCTACCTCGATGATGGGACGCACCGGCAAGAGATGGGTCTGCCGCTCCCAGGTATTGATGGCAAATATCATTAAAAATTCAGATGTACACGTAGTAGCGTCAACCGGAATAGTAGTGACACCGAATGCGCGAATATCCGGTGTAGGCGATTGCTCACCCTCCCCACCTTCTTCGATATCCGGGCTCACTGCGAGCAGGGAGTAAACCGCATTTTGGGCCGTACCCACACCGGTATTTGAGAACTCAATGGTCACTTGGTCTTCGCCGCCAAATATAATCTCGTCAGTCTCAGGGGTTACCAGGGCCGACTGCCTCGGCAGGATGTGCCACGGAATGTGCATGTCATGCGCGTCGAAGACAGAGTCAAACACGAGATAGCCATCGTATTCAGCTGTGGTCAGTGCAGCGGGATCGGCACCCATCGTTCCTGAATTGAGCACGTTTCCAGCCAGCTTTGTGCCGTCTATGGTCATTGTTACAGTGACTTCAGCTGTTTCACTTGGGCTGAGAAAGACATACGACTCAGTGTCAGGTGTGGCAATCTCGATTGAAACAGCGCCTGTTGTCTCATCTGCTTCAAATCGGAATTCACTCGATACGTTATACCATACAGGTACTTCGTCGGAGAGGTTTGTAAGCTGGATTGTCTTTGTTAACTCCACTGTGGCTTCGGCAATATCCTCGAATCCAAAGCTGAGGCCACCGCCACCGTCCTGGCCGTCGACTCTGATATCCACGACCGCGGCGACAGCCCTGTCTGCCCGGACCTCACCCCCACCGATGCGGGTGATCGGCGCCACGTCGTCTCCGCTTGTCGGATCGGTCTCGATGCTCGTCTCAGCTGTCGAAATGAGTAGTTGCTTGAGCTGGCGGGGTGTCAGCGCGACTTCCCGGTCATCCCAGACTTGCTTCAAGAGTGCAGCAGCACCGCTCACCATGGGAGCAGCACCCGATGTGCCGCCAAATGCTGAGATCTCGGTGCCCGTGCCCACAACCGCTGAAACCGATGCGCCAGGCGCCCCGATTTCGGGCTTGATCGCGATATTGTCAAACCTGGGGCCGCGGGACGAAGAACTGACCATCGATCCGACCAGTGGCAATCCATTGCCCGGGGTGAAGGTCACTTCAGCATTGCCAGCGCGCAGAATATCCCCAGCTGCCTGGGAGATCATAAAACCGGGTATGGTTACGATCGGATCGCCGCCACCTGCAAAGGGCAATTCCGGCGTGACCAGGCCGATGATACCGAGCACACCGCCGGCATCTTCGATATTCTTGATCTTCTCGTCAAACCGACACGCACCACGGTCGACGAGCACTATCTGACCGTCCAATTCATTCTCGTCAAATGGGCTCTCAAATACTGGTTCGGTATCTGTATCCGTGGTGGTGTCCGTATCGGTGACCTCGATACTGCACCCGAGTTTCTTTGCGTCTGTATCCCCGTACCATACTGTGCCGGACATCGCACTTGAGAGCTCTCCTGACCAAGCGAACCATGCGGCGAGGTAATCCCCAGCCGATGCTTCCGGGCTGGTGACCGTCATGTACTGAAATGCAGCAGAGGGGACATGGGTCTGGGCCACGGCAAGGGCGGAATCAGCAGCAGCTGGGGTACCGATCTTGAATGGCTTGTCACTGCCGTTACCAGCCGAGGCCACGACCAATATGCCATGGGCGGTGGCATTGTTCACAGCCATGGTCGAGTCATCGTCAAATGGCTGGCCATAGTCCGCGCCCAGAGACATATTAATGATGTCAACTTCTAAATTCACCGCATATTCCAGACCCATGATGATGGCCTCTCCAGGACAGCCTCCGGTGGCACTGCATACGGTGATGGCGTACAGGGACGCGCCAGGTGCAACCCCATTCTCACCCTCTCCCATTTTGACGCCGGCGATGATGTGCGCCACATGGCTGCCGTGGCCTTGCAGGTCGATGGGATCCGGGTCAGGTGTGGTCAGGCCATTTGAATCGAGGGTACCGACAAAGTCGTAGCCGCCCACGACTTTTGCAGTGGGAAAGTAAGCGTTGTCATCGGGTGCTTCTGTCAGGTCTGCGATTGCAGCTTCGTAGTCAGCCGTATCACCGGTTCCCCCGATGTTAGCGTGGGTGTAATCGATACCTGTATCCAGGACAGCCACTGTCACGCCAGTGCCGTCGTGCCCGAGGTTCTGAACGGTCTGTGCGCCGATGTACGGTACTGTCTCCTCCAAGTTAATTTTGTAGTTGCCCACAGGCGAAATCCTGTGTACTGCCGGGTCGTTAGCTATTTTTGGCAAGTGTTTTGCGTCGACAAAGAGAAAGATTGCATTGAGGACGCGCTTTACCCTGCCGATTATTTTTGCGTCGCCCAGTTGGGGCATCATACGATCGAGAAATGCATCTTGCTCGGCCTCGACCGCATGGGGTCCCTTGGCGATCGGATCTGCGGCCAGTCGAACAGAGACTTTTTGAAATCCGGATTTTTGGACCAGGCTCTGGTGCAGCACAGCAGCTGTTTTTAACCTTCCCTGGACTGGCGCCGGGATCTGTTGGACAATGGGTCGCTCATCCTGGCTAAGTGATTGTTTTTCTTGGCTAATATATGCCTCTTCTTCATCGGTGTTGGACTGGCAGCCCAGGCTTAAGCATAGAAGCAAAAGCGGCGTTTTTGAAATGCTTCGTCTTAATACTGACATTCTCTTTCATCCTTTCTGTTGGATTGACACATCTTTTCCCAATTTTTGCTTAGGGATACATTTCTTCGCTGATGCACACAATTGTTTAAGGAAGGAAAAACACATTATCATTTTTATGTTTCCAAAAAATAATTAAAGATAATGTTCGAGCGATAAAGATTAAAAGCCTTTGTTATATCGTTGTCAAGGGTTGAGTGAAAATAATACAGTATCATTGTCAAGTTTCGAAAAGCCGCCCAATCGGTATCACCGCCCCATGGGGGCCCTTCATTTTTCTTGCCAAATGAAGTATCCATTCTCGGGGAGGCCAATAAAATGAAACAGGTTTCAATCATCGGGGCGTTCACGCTCATTTTCGTAGGTTGTAGCGGCGCTGGCGCCCCCAAGACAGCAGGGGTGGATCAGTGTCGCGAACAGCTCGCGCAATTCAAATCAGCAGGTAATGTCTGCGATCCCTTTGCCGTTGAGCAGTTGGAAGGCCAGATCAATCAGTGGGAGCAGACCTGCGCCGACATCATCGCCCAACAAGACCAACGGGATATCCGCGACTTGATGCTCCGATCCCATGCCTGCAGTGATCGACATCGGCAACGGCGGGCCCGGCGTGATACGTGTACGGCTCGGATACGAGAGATGGCGCACCAGGACTGCACTGGTAAAATGTGCGAATGGGCCCTGAAGGAGATAACCGACCTCATGGTCGAATGCCGAACGTACACCTATTCAGATGACACCTTAGCAGTATCGACCCGCCTGATTGAGCACCTGGAAAACCAGATCGCAGATGAAAAGGTTGCAGCCGGATTTATCGCGCTTTCGGATGAGTGCATCCGCGTCAATGCGATTTTCGACGAAAAATCCGGGAGCGAAAAAAAGATGCTCCTCGACCAACTGCTGGATAAAATGAAGGTAAACGGACAAATCGCCACGCCATTGGATGAAACATCCATCGCCGCAAAAGAGAGAGACACGACCATTCCCCGGTGTCGAATAGCCCTCCGCCATGTGATTAAGGGCGTTGTTGAGCAGATTTCATGGGAGCTGGAACACCCCAAAATAGAAGAAAATCCCGTGCTGTGGATGACCCATTTCAGGACCCTGGGCGGTATTTCCAGCAAACTCGATGCCCTTGAGGCAAGGGCCCTATTTCCTGAGTCAACTGAGCTTATAAAAAAGACACTCGATGAATTTACGCCTGAAAAGGAAGAAATGGCGCTCAGAGCCGAGAAAATATCGAGCGAAAAGTTCCTCCAAGCAGCAAAGCAAGACATAGATAGATGTGGTCGACTGGCAAAAAAACGAGAACGGTTCAAGGCAAAAGTAACCAGCCACCAAGCCAAGGGGAATGGAAAAAAAGTGGCTGCGTATCAAGCCAAGCTGGAAAATGCAATTCAAGAAATCGATACGTTGAAAGCGGCCATTCGAGATAGCCTGGGGCAATTGGGGGTTCCAGAGGCCATCAAGAAGCAACTTTTAACGGATCTCAAGAAAACCCAGTGCCGGGATGTTGCCATGGCTGACAATCCAACGTAACCCATGGCGATTATCGTACAGAAATACGGGGGCAGTTCTGTCGCGGATCTCGACAAAATTCGCCTGGTAGCCAAAAAAGTCTGCGATGCAAAGGCAGCAGGACGCGATGTGGCGGTGGTCGTATCTGCCATGGGAAAGACGACCAATGAACTGATAGATCTTGCAAAGCAACTCACCGAGGCGCCATCGCGCAGGGAGCTCGATATGCTCCTCACAACAGGCGAGCGAATCACGTCGGCCCTGCTGTCGATCGCCATCCATGCCGAAGGGTTTCAAGCCGTCTCTCTCACCGGGTCTCAATGCGGCATCATTACAAACGACCGCCATGCCAATGCCCGTATCATCGAAGTACGTCCGATTCGCGTCGAAGACGAGCTCAGCCGAGGTAACATCGTTATCGTGGCGGGGTTTCAGGGGATGAGCTACAAGCGCGAAATCACAACCCTAGGACGCGGCGGCACTGACACGACTGCGGTCGCCCTGGCTGCGGCGCTTGGGGCTGAATCCTGCGAGATATACTCTGATGTGGACGGGGTCTATTCAGCGGATCCAAATATCATCGCCGATGCCAGACCGCTGCCGGTCATTTCCTACGAAGAAATGCAGGAAATGGCTGTGGCCGGAGCAAAGGTCCTGCAAGCAGATGCGATCGAATTTGCCAAGCGATCCAAGATTGCCATTTATGCCCGTTCATCGTTTGCCCCAGGGCGCGAGACCGTCGTCCGCCGGGATGCCCCAACTGAAGGCACTGGCGTGCGCGCCGTGGTCTCTGAAAATGGGGTCGCTTCGATCGCGCTGCTTGGCCGCACTGCTACCGACAGGGTGGCTGATATTCTCAGTGCCCTCGAACACACCCACACGCCGGTAAAAGAACTGCGCATGCAACACCTGGCTGGACCCGTAGCATGGGCGCGCGCATCGTTTGTCGTTTCAACGGCCACCTTGCCGGATTGGGAGATCATCCAGGATAAGATTCGAGAGATCGGCGGGGAATCGGTTGAGATCGCAGAGGATCTGACAGCCGTATCCCTTATCGGCGTCGGCATTAACCGGGATACGCGCAATGTGACGCGGGCAATCCGGGCCATGCGCGATCTCGGCGCGCCCATCCTCGGCCTTTCCACGTCTGGATTTCGCATTTCGCTTGTAACAAATAACGCGTTTGGAAACCAGGTGCTCGGCAAGCTACACGCCCTGTTTGTCAGCACCCAAAAGCAACCACCGCCGCTAGAGGCGCACGTATTCGAGGAATAACCCATGTTTCCACCCAAAATACTCATCGTCGATGACGAGAAGAACATCCGTAAAACCTTGGGACTCGTTCTTGAAGGGGAAGGGTACGAGGTCGCAAGTACGGGCTCTGCAGAAGATGGGCTTACCCATTTAGAGTCCGAGGGCGCCGATCTGATGATCCTCGATGTGAAACTGCCGGGCATGAGTGGGATAGATCTCCTGCAGAAGGTCCGCCAGGGATCACCACATACCAAGGATATCCCCATCATTATGATTTCCGGACATGCATCCCTATCAGAGGCTGTCGACGCGGTAAAAAAAGGCGCCACAGACTTTTTTGAAAAGCCCCTGGATCGGAACAGCATCCTCATCCGTGTGGCCAACTGCCTGAAACAACGGCGGCTGACACTGGAGGTTGAAGAGCTGCGCGCAGCTGTGGGGGAGCGACAGGAGCTCCTGGGACAAACGCCGGTGATGAAAAAACTCTATGAAGAAATACGTAAAATCGCTCCTACCAAGGGGCGCGTCCTCATCACCGGGGAGTCTGGGACCGGCAAGGAACTGATCGCGCGGGCGATCCACCGCATGTCCCAACGGGTGGCCTCTCCGTTTGTCAAGGTCAATTGCGCAGCCATCCCTGCTGAGCTTATAGAAAGCGAGCTCTTTGGTTACGAGCGCGGTGCATTCACCGGCGCCCACACCCGTAAACCAGGCCAGTTCGAGCTCGCCGATAGCGGCACGCTTTTTTTGGACGAGATCGGCGATATGTCCCTAACCGCCCAGGCAAAGGTGTTGCGCGTGTTGCAATCCGGAGAGATGACGCGCGTGGGCGGACAGCGCTCTGTAAATGTAGACGTGCGCGTATTGGCAGCCACGAATCGGGATCTGGAAGAGGCTGTCCGAGGCGGATTGTTTAGAGAAGATTTATACTTTCGGCTAAATGTCCTGCCGATAAAGGCGCCCCCCTTGCGGGACCGTCTCGCAGATATTCCCATATTGCTCAAGGAATTCGTCACCCAGTTTTCAAAGGAAAACGGATACCGGGAAAAGGGAATAGACGACGAGGTACTGGCCCACCTTTGTGGGTACACCTGGCCGGGCAATGTGCGAGAACTCAAGAACTTAGCAGAACGCCTGATGATTATGAGCGGAGATCGCATTACAATGAACGACCTGCCTGAACCAATCGTCGGCAGCAAACCCGCGACCCCATTTGCACCGCGCTTTGACGGACAGCGGCCCACGTTACGCGAATTTCGGGATTCTGCAGAGCGGGCGTACATCCGGGATACGTTAGAGGAGAACGACTGGAACATCTCAAAGACCGCCACCATTCTCGGCATCGAACGGACCAACCTGCACAAGAAGCTCAAGACCCTCGGCCTTAGCCGCAACAACAGCTAATTCTATATTGGGAGAGGACGTTACGCCCTGCCATGTATCAGTGGCGTTGTATGATCAGCGGCCGGGGATAAACCCCGGACCTACAACGGAATTAGTAAGATCGAACGTTTTTCGGGGTTATCCCATAGCCTATTTTGCAGGCCCAATACAGATGCTTAGACCAGGTTGAGCCTCTACGCACCCTGTTCCTTCAGGGCAATCCGCTGCACTCTGACAGACGATTATGCAATGGTAGGGAGGTATTGGTTCTTCATTCTCGTCAACATCACTGACCTGGCAGCCTTCAGCCCCGCTTCCCTGATCTGTACAATAGGTCGGATCTGCTGTGAGAAAGTCGCAGCATTGAGGTGCGCAGAAGTTACCTTCTAAGCCGGTAATGCCGAGACACGTCGCACCAGCGCTACACTCTGATCCACCAGGGGTGCACATATTGCCCCATGGACCGGTAATCGGCTCCACATCGCATTCTTCTGTGTCTGTGTCCGTGTCGGTATCCGTGTCCGTGTCGGTATCCGTGTCCGTATCAGTATCGGTGTCTGTGTCGGTATCCGTGTCAGTGTCCGTGTCGGTATCGGTATCCGTATCTGTGTCTGTGTCGGTATCAGAATCTGAGTCGGAATCTGAGTCGGAATCAGAATCTGAGTCAGAATCGGAATCTGAGTCAGAATCGGAATCTGAATCAGAGTCAGAATCTGAATCAGAGTCAGAATCTGAGTCAGTATCAGTATCAGTGCTAGGGGTGGTATCGGTATCATCTTCTTTTGTACAACTAAATGGCAATAACCCAATGAGTAGCGCTGCCATTACCCATGCCATTGTTATTTTCAGTTTCATATTACTTCTCCTTTGTTAAATTTGACGCCAACAATACAAAACATCATAGTTAATGTTTTTTTATTTGTCTTTCAAAATATTTACACTTGTCCTTGTATATTTTATCAACACTTACCTTAAATAAAATACCAATATCTCTGTGCACAAGCACGAAGCACGGGTCCCTCGCGCTGCGGTTCCGATGCTGAGCCCTCCCCAAAACAGATTCCCTCCCGTTTCTGAGCCAGGCTTCGCTTAGAAATGGATTATTTGCAAGTTCTTTTTTTTAGCCCCCAAAAAGGGTACATTGCTCTTTGTAGGCAGCGCATAAGGCTTTTGTCAGTGGCTTGCTAACTGCCATATGGGATGGATATAAAAGAATGCCGGTCTTGATCAAGGGGTATGTTATCGGGATTGTCGCTCTGATCTCTTTGCCCGCTATCGCGTACCAAGGACAGATGGCTGCCGGCGTAACCGGTGGGTATTCCGTGCTGGATCGCGGCGGTGCGTTAACCCCGGACACAGCGAATGGTGCGTCTTTTGGCTTGGACCTCAGCTATGGCCTTACCGAGAGCTTTGGCATTGGTTTAGAGACCAATTTCGATGTGCAATCCCCGTTTACCCTTTATGGGCTGGGTGAAGTCCCAGGGGAAGCACCCGGGGAAACAGAGATCGGCCCAGTGGAGATAAACCGGGTCAAAGCGTCCTACGTGTCCCAATTGACCCTATCGATTATTTATGTGCTGGACGTCATGAAGCTGATGCCCTATTTCAGCCTGGGCGTCTCTGGCGCCCGCAATGACCAACAAACCCGTCGATATGATAGCTGGGGATACGTACTGGGCATGCGCCTCAGTATCGGTGCACAATACCAAGTATTAGAATATTTGGATGTCGGCGCGGTGTTCCAAAGTGATTTCTATTACAAAGGCGTGTCGGATTTTGTAGGTCGCATCGCAGTGCTCGCTCGCATTGCCGTTAAATTCAATGTCGGGAAGTTGGGAAAGCGTCCGCCACCGAAGTAAGATACGACTATGACCCGTTTGGCATTATTGGCACTATTCACAATGGCCTGTTCAGGGTCCCAGCCCAAGCGGCAACCCCTGTTTCACACACCGTTTCTCTCGGATCAAGGACCGCCGCTAAGCCCGCGGCAATCGCCGACCCATGGCCGGCGGCCAGGAAAAAGACAAACACCTCGACAGCACCTGGATGTTCGCAAACAGATGATCGCAGGCGCGTTGGCCCAACTTCAAAAGAACAGCGAAGCATCGGGCTACGGCACAGGGGATGTGTCAGCGCTGCTCGACAGTATGTCCATAAACGTGGGTTGGCGCTCCACAGAGGGGCTCAAGCAACTCGTCTCTTTGGCTAAGAAAAAACAGGCATACCACACAGGGCCGAGACCATCTCCGGGCGATATCGTGCTGTTTCACAATCAACGGGATGCAAATGGAAACGGCGTAACAGACGATTGGCTGACTGGATGCGGTGTGGTGGTGGCCAAGAACAGTCCTGGTTTCGAAGTAGTCACGCGCACCGGACACCGACCCAGACGGATCGCTGTATGGCCGAACGGACCACACCAAAGAATCGTCGATGGTGAGAAAGTAAACAGTTTCTTGAGGATTCCAAGACGGTCAGATCCAGCCGATACTGTATATCTGGCCAACCAGCTATACGCCGGATACATCGATATTGAGCGCCTCATCTCGGATTGATCCCATGGCGCAAAAACAGAGAATCGACAGGCTGCTCGTGGATCGCAATTTAGCATCCTCCAGAGAGCGTGCGCGGGCGCTCGTCATGTCGGGCAACGTGCTGGTTGACGACGTCCCAGTGACCAAAGCAGGCGCGATGGTGCCTACAGACGCATCGGTTCGCCTGCGAGGCAAGGAGATGCCCTATGTATCCCGGGGCGGGCTCAAGCTCGAAGGGGCCCTCGATGATTTGAACATTTCTGTACGCGGTAAGGTGATTCTCGACATCGGTGCCTCAACAGGGGGGTTTACCGATGTTTGCTTAAAGCGCGGTGCAACCCGGGTGTATGCAGTGGATGTGGGCACCAACCAGCTCGCATATTCACTGAGATCCGATGCCAGAGTGGTCTCGTTGGAGCAAACAAACGCGCGGTACCTATCCCCAGACATGTTGCCAAGCGCGGCTGACCTGGCAGTTATTGACGTATCCTTTATTTCGCTGACCAAGGTGCTCGGCCCTGTCTCCAGCTGCTTGCGGAAAAACAGTGACATATTGGCCATGGTCAAGCCCCAATTCGAGGCAGGTCGGGACAAGGTGGGCAAGGGAGGCGTGGTTCGGGATCCCTCAGTTCGGGAAGCTGTTGTGCTAGGGGTCATTGAATCGGCCACCCAAATAGGGCTCTCATATATCGGACGCGCCAATGCCCGAATTCCAGGTCCAAAGGGGAATCAAGAAGTCTTTATTCATTTAAAAAAAATGAGCGACCACAGGTCTGAGCCATGCGCGTGATCGGCATAGACGAAAACGGACTAGGCCCGGTTTTAGGCCCGCTTATTGTCACGGCAACAGCGTTTGATGTGGATCAATATGACCCAAAGGCGTTCTGGGATCACGCCACAGCCGTGATCGCAGCAGACGATTCAAAAAAAATATTTAAGAAGGGCCATCTCGCTTTGGCCGAGCAGGCCACGCTCAGCTGGTTATCGGCATTTGATATGACACCCCACACCCATGCAGATGCGGTGCGTCTCATTTGCATGGAGCCGCCGATTCCCATGCCCTGTCCACCTGGAGAACGACCTGGCCATTGCCATCCATCGGATCAGGCACTACCGGCATTTCAAAAAACATCTTCCAACATTGCTTCTGCAAATGTGCGCCCATTTCTTCTAGAGGCGGGCATTCGACCAGTTGCTGTGAAAGCTGTTTCAGCCTGTCCCGGTGCATTTAACCTTGCGACGGCCCCTGCGAAGATGAACAAATTCAAGCTCGATTTCCAACTGATGACAGCCCTTGCCGCGGCCCTTGCAAAAGATACATCTGAAGATGTAACCGTGCTCTGCGGAAAAGTGGGATCCACCCGGCGATACCGTCCCTGGTTCTCTGATTTCGAATTTGACCCGTGGTGGGTAGAAACCGAGATGCCCGAGGTGAGCACGTATCGCGTGCGGCAGATCGGTCGGGTTTCTTTTGTCCGGGACGGTGATGCCAGCCATCTACCCATTGCCATGGCCTCGATGGTAGGAAAATACCTGCGAGAGCTGGCCATGCGCGACTTGAATCGCCGGTTGGCGTCCTCAACAGTCAGATTCGCAAGCGGGTATCGAGATCCCGTCACCGCTGGATTTATTGCAGACACGCGGGAAACACGGGACAAGATAGGTCTCATCGACGACTGCTTCCTAAGGCGTTCTTGACCCTTTTTCTATTCTCCTGAAAACGTTGGTTTTCTTTTTTCGGTAAACGCCGCTACTGCTTCCATCAAATCATTTGATGGAATGATATTTGAACTGATCGCTGCAACGTACTTCAAAGAGTCTTCAATCGTGTTGCCAATACCGAAATTCAATACGTCTTTGGAGGCTTGCACGGCCAGAGGAGAATTCTCACTAATGGCCAGTGCCATTTTTTCCGCTGCTGCTATCAATGCCTCGTAGGTTTGATACACTTCATTCACCAAAAGGATCTCTTTTGCCCGCTTGGCATCAAACTGTTTTGCAGTATAGGCGAGTTCTCTTGCAATTCCCTGACCCACAATAAGCGGTATTCGCTGCAACACACCCATGTCAGCCACAAAGCCAACCGCCGCTTCTTTTAAAGAAAACACGGCATCTTCAGCACATATCCGAATATCACAAGCGGTCACCATATCAAGTGCACCGCCGATGCAATACCCATGTATGGCTGCAATCACAGGTTTTTTGCATCTTTGAATACAATTAATACCTTCCTGCATTTGTAAAAGCTTCGGGATAAATTTCCATTTAGTGCCCCCCTTTTGCTCATTATCCATGAGCTCGGGCATCTCTGGCATCATGCCAAATAAATCAATTCCCGATGAAAAGCACGGCCCCTTGCCGCTAAGAACGACGACTCGTATTTCAGGGTCTTTATCAAGGTCGTCAAAAATCGGAATCGGCTCTTTCCACGCCGGTGGATTCAAGGCATTCTTTTTCTCAGGTCGGTTTAAATATACCCACGCCACTGGCGGCTTTTTTTCAACCCGATAGAACTCATAATTGCTCATAAACACTCCTTTTTTTAAAGTTTAAACGAGTCCTCGATTCGCGTGCGTAATTTATCCCTTCCCGGTTATTTGTCAATTTTGGACAGACCGCTTTGACCGCCTCTCTCCAATGACAACTGTTTGGGGTCTGTGAGCAGCAACCCAGGTGGGCAAATCGGGGCTATGTAGTCAGACTACCTGAAAGAGCTGGTCAGGGGCGGGCGGCCAATGGCCGGTAGGGTTGTGCGGACGGCTCGCTTGTTCAGTCCCCTGGCTGTGGCGGGCAAGAACGGATTGGGATTGGCCGGGCAAACCGTGCCTTCTGGCGGCAAGCTGCCGTCCAGCAGGTACTGCACCACGTAATTATCCACACAAGCACTGCGGCCAAACGCGCAGTGCCCCCATCCGGCGTAGCTCAGCAGCCGACTGTTTTTCAGCAGCTTATCGCTCGCCACGGCGCCGTCATAATCGGTCGCAGGGTCGAAATAGTTGCCCACCACCAGCACAGGTCTAGATGTCCGCGCGCGCCAGGGCCAGACGTATCGGTCTTCTGCGGTAGGCCAGGTGGCGCAGGGTGCGGTGAACCACGACCAGTAGGGGCCGAATATGGAACCCTCCTCTGCATACTCGCCCATGGCATAGTGGCCGGCGTAGTGGGAGGGGTACTGGGCGTCGCCGCAGTGATTGCCGAAAAGGGCATCAAAACCGTTGTCGTATTCGTCCCGGCTCGGACGGGCCGCCTCAAAGCGCCGCTTCAGCGCCAGGTGTACCTCACGGGCTGCCTCGGCAGCCCAGGCATCTCTATTGAGCACCGCATCGGCCAGAAAGTCGAAGAAAACGGCCGCACCATCGGGCCCGCCCCAGATCTCCGGCCTGTACATCACAGAAGTGGTGTCTCCGATGAGGTAATCGTAGTAGTAGACAAACCCATCGGGAAACACAAACGGTTCTTCGAGCAGTGCCGCAGCCAGCGCCTCCCATCGGGTTAGTGTGCCGTCCGGTCCGGTCAACGCGCAGTGCTCGGGCCCGGCCTCGTCGCACAGGCGCGCGAACTCGTCGAACACCTCTTTGGTGGCAGTTCGGTCAGCGACGATTTGCAGGCCAAAGGTCCACAATATGGGGTTGAGCACGCCATCGATGACCAACGCGCGGACCTTCTTCGGAAATAGATTGGCGTACGTGTTGCCGATATGTGATCCGTACGAAAATCCGAGATAGGTCAACTTGCTGTCGCCCACTGCCCGGCGCAGCAAATCCAGGTCCCGCACCACGTCAGCTGTGCTCATGTGGTGGGTGATGTCCAGGCCTTTCTCGAGGCATTTTGCGGTGAATTCGTTTAAGTGGTCGAAAAACGGTCGTTTCTGTTCTTCCTCGTAGGGAAATAGTGGAACGCCATAGATAAAATCAAAAAACTCATCCTGACTCTCAAAACAGCGAATCGGAGTGGAGGCACCAATGCCCCGGGGGTCAAACCCCACCACATCAAACCGTCCGCCAGTGGCCGCGGAGAGGTAGTCACCCCAACCGAACAGCACAAAGTCCACACCGGAACCGCCAGGCCCCCCGGGGTTGACAAAAAGTGAGCCTATTTTTTCTTCGGGGTTGCTGGCTGGTATGCGCGCCAGCGCCAGGTCGATTTGTTGACCGTGTGGGGTGTCGTAATCCAGGGGTACCTCGACCATTGCGCACTCAGCTGTGGGAAACGCTTCCCCACACGGCTGCCAGTCTATGGACGGCACCTTTGGCCCCTCAGCTGCAGCAGCGGAAAACCCCATCGATAAAACCGCGATCAACGCCGCGATGGTTAACCCTATCCCACTCGTACTTCCCCTACGTTCCATGATGTCCTCCCATGTTGCTTGTGTTGTGAAAACGGTACACTAGGCATAGCAAAAAAATCCCCGAGAGAGAATGGTAAAATTAAAAAAAAATTTCGGATCGCAGGTTTTAGGGGGCTATTGATTGGGCCTTGGCTTCGTATTTTGACGGACATTTGGTGAGAATTTCAGTGGCACTAAAAATATTTTTCTTCTCGGAAAATATACCGTGAACAATGACATCCTGGCCATCGCCCATTGCGTCCGGGAGCACCCCGGCATAGGCGACCTCCATGATCTTTCCCCGCTTGCTCACCTTGAAACGATACTGATCCGTGCCGGGCTTTTGTCTGAGGGAGTCGGGCACGAGCGCGCCGTTCACGCGAATGGATTGCCCGGCAAACCGGCCCGTGTCATTGAGCAGTTCGTCCACGGTTTTGTAATAAACCATTGATTCCCCTGCGCTGGATAACACGAGATAGACGAATGCGCCCATGACGAGACAGATGGTCGAGATAACGAGTAAAGGCTTGTTTTTTTTATTCATTCTACTCACCAATCAACAGCCAATCTAACCATTTGCTGTCCCAAATCCAATCCTATTTAAGCTTTGAGGGAATTCAAGAATTGCTGAGGAGATGGTTCAGCGCACTGTCTATGTCATTAAAAAAGAATCGATACCCGGCGTCTTGAATGCGTTTGCAACTGGCCTTGGGACCCCCCGAGGCATATTCCCCGGCCTCGCCGATCATCACCTTGAGCATTGACGTTGGGAAGCTCATCACTGACGGCCTGTTCAAGGCGCGGGCAATGGCCTGTGCAAACCCGGCGTTCTTAACCGGTCTGGGGCCAACCGCGTTGTACGGTCCCTGCATGGCTTGGTTTTCAAGTGCCATGACAAACATTCGAGCCACGTCTTCGATGTGAATCCAGTTGATGTAGTGGTCTGGGGAACCCATGGTTCCCCCCAATCCCGTGCGAAACAAGGGCAATAGCTCCTTGAGGGCCCCGGATTCCGTGCTGAGGGCGATGCCGATGCGCATTTGAACCGTGCGCACGCCGTGGGTATCTAGTTTTTTTGACTCGTCTTCCCAATTCAGGCAGATGCGGGCGAGCAGATCTTCGGCCGTGGCCGAGCCTTCATCTACAGAGCGCGTTGGATCTGTGCCGTAAATACCCATGGCCGATGCAGAGATAAACACCCCGGGCTTTTTAGCAGACCCGGCAATCGCGTCGACGAGCTGGCGCGTACCCTGAACCCGGCTCTGCTCCATCTCCCGCTTAAAAGCAGGGGTCCAGCGCTGTTTAAACAGGGGCGTGCCAGCGAGGTGGATCACCCCGTCAGCAGCCGTGAGGGCCTCTTTCCACTCCCCCTGTTCGGGCTTGGTAAAATCCCAGTGAACACAGGTCACACCGCTACCGAGTGCTTTGCTGGCCTTGTTCACATTTCGGACCAGCGCCACCACCCGCATGCCCTTTTCGACGAGAATCTGGACAATCCGCTTGCCGATCAGTCCGGTCGCGCCGGTCACAGCAACGGTCTTGGTCGGGGTTTCAGTGCTTGCCTTGCTGTCTTGGACATATTTACCAGTCGTGGCGTGTCTGTAGGCAAAGAGCTGGCCGAGCTTGTGTTTTACAAACGGATTAAACGCAGGAAGCAATGGATGGGCATAGGTTATCTCGTCGATGAGCATGGCAGCCGGATCCTGCTGCCAGCCAGCCTCGACAAATCTGTGTTCGTGCCGCCACAATGAAAAAAGGCCTTTTTTCTGCTCGTCCACAAACCGATCAAACGGCTCGTATACCGTGTGCACGTTTTCAAATTGAAATTTAAATACCAGAAAGTTGACCGCAAATCGCACCACGTCCTCAGAGGGCGCCAGGGTCGACGCAGTGCTGTATACCTCGATCTTCTCTTCCTCAGGTGTGAGCACGGAAAAGGCGTCGTCCCGCTCGTGAAACTCAAAAAGGACCTGCTTGGGCACGGAAAAGAAAGAGCTTTTGGTAAACGTGGATTTCATTGTCGAACGCTCCTTTGAATGGCGTGTCCCAGGAAAACAACCGTCAACAGGCCCACATAGGCCCCAAGGGCAGCGACCGCGATCGGCCAGTCGTATTTGCCGAGGGGGGCGAGTACCAGGACAATGGCCCAGTGGAGAAAAATCGCCAAAAATGAATTCAGGCGAATGGGGAAGTCGTTATATCGGATGATGATGAACAGACCGGATAGGTTCCACCCGTAGAGCGACACCATGGCGTGAAGCTGCAGCAGGAAATCCTTGTACTCGCTCAAAAACGGAAATGGATAGGCCAGGATATAGGCAATGCCGGTCAATGCGGTGAACAGCAAAAAAACCATGCCCGAAAGGAGAAAGGTCTTCTGCTGAACCGCGGGTGCGGTGATGATAAACATGAAAAAGATCATGAACACTGTGAAAAAGAGGGTGATCGAGATGACCATCTCTGCCGCAAACCACTTAAAGATAATAAAGACGAAAAAAATGATCACCCCTAAGTTAACCGACCAGAAGCCTATCTCCTTTAAAACCCCGATCAGCCGACTGGATCGCTCGGTCATAAAGGAAAACATCAATGCCATGGTAATGAGGGAGACCGGAAAGGAATATCCTAAAAAGAAGACCTCGATGGTGAGCTTTTCGTACTGAACCCACCCGGCGTATTCGTTATTAATGATAACCAGAGAGGCGATGACAATGCCCAGACTAAGGCACAGCAACGAGGCCTGGTTGAATTTTTCGTGCACCGGCACTCGGGGTCTAAAAAAATCAAGCGGTAAAAACGAAAACCGGCTGTTGCGAACCGACTCGACGATCAAAAATAGGGGTGCCGAGAGTATCAGTGTGGGTATGTACAAGCCAGCTGCAGCAAAAAGTGCGTAGAGGAGCGCTAAGGCAAAGAAGGCCCGCACCTTGACCGTAAAGATACCCTTGCCCTCGGTGTAGTACAAAATTAAAGACCCGCCTGTGAGCAGGTTGAACAGGAAGATGTGCAGCCGCTTAAACGAAACCACCGCGTCCGGCCAGATCGGATCGAGGAATCCGAACATCAGCGCGATGGTCATTGTCAGGCCCATGACATACTTCGCCTTGGCACTCATTCATCACCTTTTAAACTGTTATTACAGCGCCAGGGCAGCCATGGCCTTTGGCACAGTGTCGTTTGCTTTGATGTTGTACCATGCCTCGGCGATTTTTTGATCCTCATCGATGAGAAAGGCAGAGCGAACAATTTTCCCAATATTGGTACCCGGGATAATTGGCCCGCGTATGGCGCCAAAAGCCTCGGCAATTTCCCGGTTTTCGTCGGCAAGAAGGGGAAAGCCGAGCCCGTATTTGTCGGCAAATTTTTTCTGTTTCTCAGGTTTGTCCGGACTGATGCCCACAGCTGCAGTCCCGGCTCGCTCTAAATCTGGCATTGCATCGCTCACGGCGCAGGATTGTCGGGTTCACCCCGGTGTGTTGGCTTTTGGATAGAAGTAAACGAGTAGTTTTTTACCCTTGAAATCACTGAGCCGCACCGTGTTTTGGTTTTGGTCGAGTAGGGAAAAATCAGGCGCATTGTCTCCGCGTTTGAGCTGCGTCATTGTTAATGCCTTTTGTTGCGAGCGATCGCACGCATAAGGAACGATCGCACGGGTTGATGCATTTTTGCTGTTAGCAACATCGATGCCAGATCAGCAAGTCGACCCGAATGCCGTGCGCCACTCGCTTACCCATGTAGTGGCAGGGGGATGTTGTCAGGTGGTGCAATGTCAAACGAAATTTATCAGGTGAAGTTAGCAAATTCCCCCTTGAAAAAGGGGGGAAGGGGGATTTTGTCACCTTGCAATGCCAGGAAAAATGACGAAATCCCCCCGGCCCCCTTTGCCACAATGGCATTCGGTTAAGGGCAAATGTCGCGATTTTTGCTATTTTTATGCCGGGTAAAGGATCTCCCCCTTGAAAAAGGGGGTTAGGGGGATTTTGACACGTCCAATCGAATTTTACCTTTGAAAAC
>JASJCT010000145.1 GCA_030065855.1 Myxococcota bacterium | reverse complement strand
CCATGGCCATGTACAATACCTGCTCATTTACGCTATTATTTCTTGCTAGGGCTGTCTGGGTCATTTCTTCCTCCTGGGTTGTTGATGTTTCCAAGAGGATATCTCGACTCCGGCAGCCCTTCATAGTATCTAACCCCCTTTTTCAAGGGGGAATTTGCCAACAAGATTCGGTTGACATAGCGCTGGCCTTTCAAGACCCATGCTATGGCGGTATAACCCAAGTGGGATGGATCGAAAACAAAAGACCGCAAAAATTTTGGCGATTCTCGACAGGCTCTATCCAGACCCGGCGATTCCCCTTGGGCATCGGGATGCTTACTCCCTGCTCATCGCCACCATACTGTCAGCCCAATGTAAAGACGTGCGCGTGAATCAAATCACACCCCTGCTATTTGACCGGGCGTCCACGCCGTTTGAGATGATGCGCCTTACGATCGATGAAATTCGAGATATTATCCGCCCTTGCGGGCTGGCCCCGACAAAGGCAGCGGCGATTTTTAAGACCTCGAAAATCCTCGTCGACCAATACGGCGGTGTCGTGCCCGAAACCTTTCAAGCCCTCGAGGCCCTGCCAGGGGTTGGACACAAAACCGCGAGCGTGGTCATGTCCCAGGCCTTTGGAAAACCCGCTTTTCCAGTGGATACACACATTCATCGCCTAGCGGCCCGCTGGGGACTATCCACAGGAAAATCTGTCGCGCAAACCGAAAGGGATTTAAAATTGCTCATTCCACAGGCCAGTTGGCTAAAGGCGCACTTGCAGATTATCTATTTCGGTAGGGAGCACTGCCCGGCCCGGGGACACGATCCTGCTGCTTGCCCGATCTGCTCCTGGGCAGCGCGGAAAAAAAATTGAGGAGAACGCCATGGCCTTTGTGCACAACGACTATTTGCACTGGTATATTCCCAAGTTGCGGCGTGGGGACCACCCCATAAATCTCCATTCGAGCGGCATGCCCGCGCTCAGCCCAGCCGATATTGAAATGGCCGATGGTCCGCCTTTTGAGCTGGTGCCGCGATTCGAAGCCCAATTGGCCCATTGGCTCAACGTACCTGAGGACGAGGTGTGCTTTGTTCCCGGTGCCACTGGGGGGACCCTGCTCGCTCTGCTCTCTCTTGTCGCGCCTGGGAAAAAGATCGTTATGGAATCTCCGATTTACGAACCCATGCGCCGCCAAGCCCTGCGGCTGGCACCTGTCCATCGGTTTGAGCGCAGTATCGCAGATAACTGGCAGTTACCGCTGGACCGCATGGGGGACCTGATATCGGATAAGACCGGCCTCGTGATGATAACCGAACCATCTAACCCGAGCGGTACGTTTGGCCGCCGGCACGACATCCTCGATCTGGCTGACCTGGCCGCGAGATATGGCGCTACACTCCTCATCAACGAGGTATACCGTGGATTCACACGGGCGCCGTCTTTCCATGGAGAGCGGGAGAACATCGTCGTTGTATCGAGTTTCTCCAAGATCGTGGGCGCATATGGGTTTCGATTGGGCTGGCTTCAGGCAAGCCCGACCCTTATCCGGCAACTCCGCACAGGGCATATGAACATGGGCATGCCCACCCAACCGGCCGCTGCCTACGGTATCGGCTTGCTGGCTACGGTCGATGCACTGGTGGAGCGGGCAGTTCGGTGTGTGGCCGCGGGTGTGGATACTGTTGACACATGGGTCCGAGCGACAGACGAAATCTATTGGTCAAAACCCATGGGGCAGGGGTTTGGTTGTGTGGCACTGCCCCCATCCCAAAGCGACGATATTGGCTTTGTGGATTACCTTCATCAAAAGCATGGCGTGCTCGCCGTTCCAGGCAGTCACTTCAGCGCGCCAGGCACGATGCGCATCAGCTGGCTGCAAGCTGGCACGCACCTCGCAGAAGGCCTCGACCGTATTGGAGAGGCCCTCCGGTCGGGAACCCTGAAAAACAATTGATCTCGCATCGCACAGGCAGACATACATACATTCACAGGGATCCCGCACCCTGGTAAGCCATTTCCTCGGGAATCCGGAAAGAAGAGCGGTTTCCAGGACGGGCACTAGATAATTTTCATGGTAATAAAATAATGATGGGTTTGGGGCCGTTCCCTTAGGTGAACCCGGTACAGACCAGACCGATCCGGAGTGATGTGTGAGCGACTTCAATTTACCACCCCAAGCATACCGACTGATAGCCAGGGCCTTTACCCGGGATATGATTATCAGCGAGCTGGAGCAGGCAGGCCTGGCAGTTCCCGCTGGGGATCAGGCCGTCATCACCGCATGGGTCAGACACTTAACCCATCTGTTCGATCCCACGGACAACCCCTATTCCCTTGATTCACTCCTCATGGGACTCACCGCCGGCGGCATTGGGTTCCTCCAGGACAATGGCCTTTTGTCTGACGCTCTCAAGCGCGCACTGCTCCTCAATGTACTGGTGATCGACGACGATCCACTGATGCAGGCCCTGCTGGCCCGAGTGCTCAGGGAAACGCCCACCGTGGCCAATGTCATCGAGGGCAATGGGCTGACAAAGCTCAAGGAAATCATCGATAAGGAGCATATAAAGGTTGTCTTTGTCGATGCCTATCGCTTTGAGCTCAGCGCGATTGTAAGCATTATTGACGAGCTCACCTCGGCCAAGGACTATCTACAGTTCGTGGTATTTTCCGATGTCGATCGGCTCATCGAGAGCTGCCCCACCCTGCCACCGACCCTGGCCGATTGTGTGGTGCTCGACAAGAGCATTCCCCTCAAGGATTTCAAGCCAGCTGTGCGCGGCGCCATTGAGGCGGTTCGTGCCAGATTCCCGGGGCTGCTGCGCGATTCCAGACCAGATGCCAAAGACCTGGTGGGCCGGATTGTCGGCAACCGGCTGCGCATGATCGAAGTCATTGGTCGCGGGGGACAGGCCACTATCTACCGGGCGGATCACCTGCTCATGAATCGCCAATGCGCGGTAAAGGTGCCGTTCGACGAAGTGATGCGGGATTCAGATGCCGCGGCCCGGTTTTTGAGGGAGGCAAAACTCGCCTCTGCCGTGCAGCATCCGAACATCGTTTCAGTATTTGACTTTGGTACCGACGACAAAGGCACCACGTTCATGGCCATGGAGCTGGTTGACGGCGAACCCCTGGACCAGGTTTTGGAAGCGAGCGGGGGAACGTTGCCCCTCCAGGAGGTCGTTGGCTATGCCCGGGGCATTGCTTGCGGCCTCGCAGGTGTCCACGCCACCGGTCTGGTGCACCGGGATGTCAAGCCTGGCAATATCCTGCTCCACCACACGGCCGACGGCCGGATAATCCCCAAACTTTCGGATTTCGGGTTCGCCATCGGACCGGAAATGATAGGTGGCGCGAGGCTCACCCTGGACGGCATCGTGGTTGGAACGGTAAAATACCTCTCACCCGAGCAGGGCCAGGCAAAGCCCGTTGATCACCGCGCAGACATCTTTTCTTTTGGCTTGATGCTCTACCGTCTGCTTACCGGAAAGGTGCCTTTTGAGGACGAAAATGTGGCCACGGCGCTTTACAATCGCGTAAAGGAATCCGCGCCGCCCATTCGCCAGCTTAAGCCGGATCTGCCGATCAACGACGAAGCCGAGCGCTTGCTGCTCACCATGCTGGAAAAAAACCCAGATGACAGGCCTGATACAGCCCTTACCGTCATCGCAGCCATAGAAAAGGCCCTCGGACTCGAACAAAAATTTTAGCGCCCATCGATCCGGTGCTTAGAACGCAGCGACCCATGGGGTGAAACTTGGACAGGAGATGCAATCGTCGATTATGATGCAATCCGTGAAAGCCGACCCCCAACTGCTGATCATCACTCGAGATGAGGGATTGCTTCGCCAGGTCGAAACGACCCTCGGCAAGATGTCGATGCCCTATGCACATGTTGCCGACCCTCGCATGATTCGGGATTTTCTAACGTCAGAAACCACCGAGATCGCACTTGTCGATACGCGGATTGGCATGGAGCTGGTCGAGCAGGTGTGCATTGACATTCGCAAGGTGGCAGGACCGGATAGGCTGGCCATTCTAGTGGTCGTTGGTGAAGAGATGGGAGATGCCGCGCTCACATCCCTGCTCTTCGCAGGGGCAGACGGCCTCGTTGGGCACAGCCTCAAACCACTCAGTTTTAAAGCGCGGATAAGGGCGCATTTGAGTCGTATCGCCGCTGCTAAGAAGTTGGCACTTCGGGTGCACGATTCAGAGGTGCTGATCGATGTCACATCCCGCCTGGTGGGCTCGGCTGATATTCTCGATAACCTGTACGACGTGGCCGTGTTGATCGCAAAAGAGCTTGATGTGAACCGGTGTTCGGTGGTGCTCGTGCGACCCCAGGGCGATTTTGGTCTCGTGGTGGCTTCAAGTGACGACCCTGAACTCAGAAGCCTGGCCATCAACTTGAAGCGCTATCCAGAAATCGCAAGGGCCGTGGAACGCGGTCAACCCCTGATAATTGACGATATCCTCAACTCCGAGCTACTCGCTCAGGTGCTGCCCAGCATGAGACAAGTAGGTATTTCTTCTGTGGCGCTTTTTCCCATCGCTCGGCAAGGCGAGGTACTGGGCGTGATTTTTCTCAGGTTCTCTGACCGGCGCGCTGAGTTCGAAGAGCGGGAGATGGTATTTTGCCAAACCGTTGCCAACGCGGCGTCCATTGCACTGCGCAATGCGGAAATACTGGAGCTCCTCAAGGCCAAAACCCGCGAGATCGAAAAAGTTCAAACCGAGGCGCGGGACCAACTGCGCAGCTTAAAGCAATACGAGGAGTTCTTTTTGGGGGCCCTGGACGGCATGGTGGCCCTCGATCAATCGGGCAGAATCGTATTTTCCAATCCCAAAGCATCTGAGTTGATCGGCGTTGACGCGGCATTGATGAAAGGTACCCTCTTTGCCGACTTTCTCATTCCTGAGGAGAAAGGCGCGTTTGAGACCCTGCTTGATGAATTTGTTCGCGGAGAGGCCCGGCGCAGCATGGATTTCAGCGTCAGCGAGAACCGCAAACCAAGGCGCGTGATGGCCATCTCCGCGGGGTCCCTTTTCGGAGAAAAGGGCATGATGCTGCTGACCATGCGGGACGTGACCGAGGCGCGCCTCACCCAGCAGCAACTCGCAGAAGCACAGCGTCGGCTCGTCCAAAGTGAGAAGCGAGCGGCAATGGCCGAGCTCGCTGGCGCCACGGCCCACGAGTTAAACCAACCCCTCACGTCGGTCATGACAACGCTCGCCATGTTGCGCCGCCTGCTGGCCGGAATGGATCGGGAGCAACATATCCTCTCCACGATGGAGCAGGAGTCCGAACGAATGGCAGCGATCATTCGTCGGATGACCAAAATAACGAACTACTCGACAAAATCATACGTGGGTGAAGCAAAAATCATCGATTTGGAAAACGCGTGCCTTAGCGATCCCGAGGAGGACGAAAATTAATGATACGAGATAATGGCCGTCCTGAAAGACCCTACGTTTTCGGCTTGGAGCACGTTCCATTGCCCGCAGTGATTTGCGATGAATGCGGGCAGATCTTCTGGGCAAATGATCGATTTTTAGCAGCAAGCGGGAGCAGTGAGATATTAGAGGGTGCATGTCTTGGTAATTTTGTGACATTTGAGAGAGATGCATCCCCTTTATGGGAATCTGCTAAGCGCACATCAGGCGCTGAGATATCCGCCGACGCAGTGCTCGGATGTGCCCAGTATACCTTGCATATGGGACAGGCCGGTCACCTCTTTAGCTGCGTGTTTTCACCTAAGAGCCATGCAGACGTACGGTCTCCTGCCCCGGCCAAAGTCGAAGAATGCCGCAATTCTCAAACACCCCCAACAGGGGATAAGCTCCTCGAGGCATTGCTCTTCCTGTCCCATGAACTGCACCTCACCATGGGGGAAGAGGCGTTATTGCGACTCTTTGTGCGGACCTATGAGGAGCTCTTTCCAACCCGGTGGTTGTGCATTCGATTGTTCGCTCCCAATGGCACGGCGACTGCCCATGTTTACGCCAACGGGCGGTTGCGTCCGGAAATGCGCGAGATGGTGCAAGTGACACGGGCCGCCTGTACTGCACAGAGCCTCGACGACCCAGAGCGAATGGATCTGCTCAAGCAACAAAATATCACTGTACTCGATGCCTATGAGCCAATCTTTTCAGATAGTTGGGGGGGGTTTGATATTCTTCTCTGGGATGGTACGTCTTTATATGGCATCGTGAATTTTGAGTACAGTGCGGATGACGCGTTGATAACCGCGGATCAGCCGATCGCCATGCCACTGGCCCATCAGATGTGCGCGGCCTTGAGAAACGCCCGGCTTCTCACAGAGGCGACATTTCTTAAAGACTACCTCGCAAAACTCCTCGACTGTGCCAATGCTCCGGTGCTAGTGGTCGACAGAAATTGCCGGATAACGGTTATCAATCAGGCCTTTGAACGTCAGACCGGCTTTAAACGCACCCAACTGTTGAAATCAGACCTGATGAACCTGGTTCCCGAGGAAGAACGCGTTCGATTATTACCCACGGTGTTAGCAGCAATGCGGGGGGAATCAGCCTCCAACATCGAGGTGCGCATTCCACGGGCCGATGGGGAAGGGGAGGCGCATGTGGCCTTTAACACGGCCGTCATACAATCCAGATTCGGGGAGCCGGACGGCATTATTTTTGTCGGGCAAGATCTCACTGAAATCCGCGCCCTGCAGAAGCAGGTCATCCATTCAGAAAAGCTCGCCACCCTGGGACAGGTCGCTGCTGGGGTTGTGCACGAGCTCAACAACCCCCTAACATCGATTTCAGTCTACGCGAGTTACCTCAAAAAAAAGCTCGCCAGCGTGATAGACGAGAGCGATACCTCAAAGATAGGGCGTATTTCAGAAGCGGCAAATCGCATCCAGACCTTTACGCGGGACCTCGTGGCATATGCGCGGCCAGCGAGCGAAGAACCTAAATTGATAAATGTTTCTGATATGTTACGGCGGGCCTTCTCGTTTTGTGAGCATGTGGTGACAGAGAGCGAGGCAGACGTGGTCCTGGACATTGCCGAGGACTTGGCACCCATCTACGGTCTCCAGGGTCAAATAGAACAAGTTTTTGTAAATTTAATAACCAATGCCTGTCACGCGTTGCCCGAAATGGGCGGAGAAATCCATATCTCGGCGCAACCCATCGAAAAGGAGCGCATCCGGGTGAGCGTTCGAGACACGGGCCAGGGGATTCCCGAAGATCAACTAAAGGAGATCTTTACCCCGTTCTTTACGACAAAGCCAGAGGGGCTTGGGACCGGACTTGGGCTTTCCATTGTTCGCAACATCCTGGTCAATCACAACGCGGAAATTGCGGTCACAAGTGCCCTCGGACAGGGGTCGACCTTTGCCGTGACCCTGTATACTCGGTAGCCATTCAAACAAAACGGCCCCTTTTGCCAAAGGGGGAGGTCTGTTACCGATCATCTGGATGCGTGCCGTTCGATGACGCTTGGTCTGATTCTTGGTAGGACTTCCCAGTATTAATACTGATACTGTAGGTGGCCATTTGCCTTAGATTCTTGAAGGTGGGAAAGGCCATCCCGCTGATGGCGTTCCCTAGGCATTCGCGCAGTCCCGAGATATTGTTTGGCAGGATTCTAAGATCAGATGCCCGGCCTGTGCTGCCGGTGAGGAGGAAACGCATGCGGATGCTCTGCAGCGTGGGGACTTTGACCAGAGCCGCCTGAACACAAGGACGGAGCGCCTGTTGCTGGTCGGCGAGGACCTGGTTTATTTGATCTTTGGTGAGTGCCCTGGGGGGCTGCTTTGTCTTTTCCGCTTCAGCCTTGGCCAACGCTTCTTTTTGAGCCTTGGCCACAGCTGCTGCTTTTTCCCTGGCCACAGCTTCGGCCTTGGCTGCCGCTATGGGATCAATAATCCTGGCGAGCTGTGTCTTGAGCTCTGGCAGGGTCTGGCTGTCCTCCCTAATTTCCTGAATAAATTGTTCGGCCATCTGCCGGTTGTCAAATTTGAGGATAGCCTCAGACGCAATGGCCAGCGCATCTTCGTGGTCCATGAGTGAAGAATCCGCGTGATACCGCGTGACAAATTGCTTGAGCACACCCACGACAGACGGATCCCCCAAGTAATGGATGGCCGCAGCGATGTGGACCAGATTTTTAGGCGGTGTTTCGTGATCCATCAGGTGCGCCAAAAGCCCGGGAACAGCTGAGCGCTCTTTCATATTAACGAGCGCCGGCGCCACCACATTCATCGGCGGGGCGGTGGTATTTTCCAGGTAATCGTAGCGCGTTTTCAGCGAATCGATGAGGTATTTCGCACCCTTCTTACGTCGCTCTAGCGCTCGAACCGCAGCATCTCGAAGCCCCCTGGGCATAGATGCATCTCCATAGATCTGCAATAGATCGCGGGTCACTTCGGGCCGATCTATCGCAGCGATGAGAAATGCTACGTAGGCGCGAATCGGCAACATGCGGTTGTCTTTGTCCCAGATCATCTCCTTGAGTCCCACCAGGGGATCCGGCTTTTTGGTCGGCCTATTGCTGGGCTTAAAGGTGCCCGTATCGAAAACAGCTGTGAGCACCTTTTGGCCTGTCTCCTGATGCCAAGCCGGCGCACCGTTCTTGGCGAAGAGGAAGAACACGCGGCCGTTCGAATCGACACCAATCACACCGCCATCGAGGGCTTTCATGCTCTCAATGTCCTCAGTGGATCGATAGGTCCAGAGGACCTGATTTGTCGCGGCGTCAAAGGCGATAATATACCGCCAGTAATGCAAGTAGAACTGACCGTTGGCCATGGCGATCGACCCTGGTGCAGATCGGGCTGCCTGCCAGTGGAACCTAATTTTTTCATCTGCTGAGCGGCCGGCCTCGGCCTTTGCAAATGTATCCCTGCTGAAGCCGGGATCGCCGGGTACTGGGTCGAGGCCTGGGACCATCATGGTCGATCCCTCCCGGGTACCGGTCGCTGCATTTTCATCGAGGCGATAGAGGGCGCTCACGGTTTTTTCGGTCGCCAGGGATCCGTAGAAGACACCGTATGAATTCGCTTCTAGATGATTAATCGTAAAATCAACGGCACGCAGCCGGCAAATCTCTTCACCGTTAGATGCATCGATCGCGACAATTTTTTGCCTATCCCAAGGCACGAACACCACATCCCCCCGAATAACCGGACTGCCAAGCAGTCCCCCGCCAGATCCCAGCTCCCATAGGACCGATCCGGTCTTAGCCGAGAGCAGTATCAGGCGGCCGTTGGCATAGGTGCCGATATCTCGACCCCCAACGCCCACGGAGATGGCCACGTGGGCGTTGCCCACGTCTGCACCGTGATAATCCCATCCCTCTTCTATGGGGTAGGTAAACACCAGCTCGCCACTTGCAATATCGTGGGCTGCGACTGCATTGCCCGATTGAAAAATGACCAGGTCGCCCCCAAGGGTCACCTCTGAGCTAATCGGGGATGAAATCTTCCAAATTTCTCTGCGCTTTTTGAGATCCCAACCGACGAGCGCCCGGGGCGCCGCTTCGACCACCATCACTGCGATGGGTGTTTGCTCTGTGTTCTCCGGTTGTCCTGCCCTGGGGCGGGCACCCCGAACCCTCGATAAAACCGAGCGAATATCTTCAGGGTTGTTGTCGCGAAATTTAGAACCAAAGGCAGCTGGGGTTGTTTCAAAAAAACGACCGCAGATCTCCCCTGCAGCGCCAAAGGAAAAGATAACCAACAGGCCGACGCCGATGAGTCTCATCACCCGCCCTATCTTTTGTCCTGGCATCATCTATTCCTCCTGGATCTGGCGCACCATGCGAGACACCATTTTGTAAAGCTCATCGTTTTCTTCTTTTGTCCCCTCTGGGAAGGACGCTTTATAGGCCTTGGCAAACCGCTTTACGTCCGGCCCGGCGAGCTCGAAGAGCTGGGTCAGAATGTCGAGCTTGTCAGCCTTGGGGAAGTCCTCTCGCCTCAAAAACTCGTCAAATCCAGGCAGGAGTACCCCAATGTCGGCCTCGCCCAGATACCCGGCCAATCGGCGCGCGTGCTCGGGTGTACCGAGCTGGCCGATGGAAATCACCGCATCGGAAACCCCGCGTTCAAACGCCTTGAAAAGGATTGGCACAGAGTCGATCCGGCCCCGTTTTCCAAGGGCCAAGGCCGCTGTGCTGCGAACCTGGCTGTCCGAATCCCGCAGTGCGGTTTCAAAAGCTCGGACGATGCGGGGATCTTCAAAATCTTCGAGTGCGTAAATGGCCAACATGCGGGCATCTGGACGCCGATGGCTGAGATATTCGAGGAGCGTGTCAATGGCATTTGGGTCGCCGATGGCCCCCAGAGCCTGTATGATCGCGTTTGTAATATCGTTCCTCGGCCCTTTGCGCAGTAAGCTGATGAGTGGTTCGGTTGCCTCTTTTGATCCAGAGGCGGCAAGGGCTTGAATTGTCGCCATGACCGCTTCGGGATCTGGGCTGTTCAACTGCTCAAGGGTGTTTCGAATATTGGATTGCTTTGCCTTCTTTGGTGCTGCAGTCGCACAAATGGCGAGAAAAACAGCACCAAAAACCAAATAGATAGATAACGTACGCATCCTGGTCCCCTTGGATACTCCGGCCGGTCTCGCAGCTGTGCCTTTAAAGAGACCGCGTTTTTTGCTTTCCCATCCCAACAACTGACGTCGGCGTAAATACCGTAGTCAATGTACTTTTTTCCCTTGAGAAACCGCTTTCGCGTTTTTAGCAATAACAATGAAAATATTCAACTATAAAGACTTTTTCAAAGAATAGTGGGTCGCAGCCAATCTCGCCAAGATAGGTGGCTTGACATCAATAGCACTTGCGATTTTTGCTTTGATTTTCTAACATCCATATCTGTGCGCGGAAATATCAAAAGGCAAGTCGCGCTTCTGGCATTTATCTCAGTGGAAATGGAGGATAGATTCATGAAAACAAAACTGATGGGCATCGCAGTGGGACTCTTGGCCGGTGCAGTACTCTTAGGCTGTGCTAAGAAGCGACCCGAATCTAGAACAGCCCGGCTCCTCGAGGGGGAACAGGACGTGGATTTGTACGAACACCTCACTGGTATCGACGATTCGTCTAGCGTCGCAGTAGAAAAGGACCCAGATGCGGAACGACCTCAAGAAGCGGTGTCGGATTACGCAGAAGAAAACATCGACGGCGAGGCCATCGGTGGCGGGCGTGGCGCGTTTGTCGCGCGGCTCTTAGTCAACGGCAAGGAAGTCAAGGGAAGTTTCACGGTCACGCGATCCTCGGGCTCGGGGGAGGTGGTAAAGCAGGACATTCCAACCGGCAAGGAAATACGCCTCGATCCAGGGTACTACGACATTACCTTCACCACCGGCAAAATCGTTGGCAATCCTAAGCTCACCCAGCGGGATGTGGAAATACCGGCAGGTCAACGAATAAAGCGGGATGTGAAATTCCCGGTGGGAAAGATCACCCTGGTCACGGGTGGCAGGTGTGTGAAAAAACCCATCAGAATCAGAGAACAAGGCGCGACCGACTGGTACAAGGGCAAGTTCTACACGTGTGTTGAAATGTCCTTGATGGCCGGGCAATACGAGGCAGAAATGGGAACCGGCAAGCGGGGCACGCCGATTTCAGGCATTCAAGTCTACGACGGGGGGATTCGCGACGTTCTCATCCGGCCCAAATGATGTGCTGCCACAGCAGGCCTTTTTCCTGAACACCATGTTGAGCCTATTTCGGTCCATGAAATTAAGCATTCCCCCTTCAAAAAGGGGGGAAGGGGGATTTTCAAATGATGAGATATTATTGACGAAATCCCCCCGGCCCCCTTTGCCAAAGGGGGAGGTATCAGCCCCCTTTTCAAGGGGGAGTTTAGTTTAGAAACATCACGCCATGCTGAACGTCTACCGCAGCAACCGAATGGAGCGGCTGGTTGACGCATTTGTCCGCGTTCTCCATCCCCCACCTGGTGATCCATTTTTACTAGAATGGGTGGCTGTCCACAGCCGCGCCATGGAAACTTGGCTCCGAATGGCCCTTGCCAGCCGTCTGGGCATTTGGGCCGGCGCTTATTTCCCATTCCCGCGCGCCCTTATCGAGCACCTGCTCGGGACGGCTTATGGAAGCAGCACCACTGACTGGAGCGCATACACGAGGGAAAACCTAGCTTGGCGCGTATCAAAATACCTCCCTCTGCTCCGAAAGCACCCCGAATTTAGACCCCTCGACGCGTATCTCAACGACGACAAGACCGGGGTGATCTGCTATCAACTCAGCCATCAGATCGCCCGGGTATTCGACGAATATGCAGTGTATCGACCCGAGATGGTTCTCGAATGGGAGCACCAAAGGCCGAACCACTGGCAAGCAATACTTTGGAATGCGATCGCCGCTACTATCCCTCATGACCATATCGCCACAGGCGCGCGCCGATTTCTGCGTGCTGTCGAGACGGGCAGCATCGATCCGAAGGCGCTACCCGCTCGAATCTTCCTCTTTGGCATCTACCACCTCCCTCCCCTGTTTGTGCACCTACTGGCTGCGGCAAGCACCCTCACCGAGGTCCATCTTTTTCTGAGCAGTCCCTCTCGCGAATATTGGGGATATATCAGCAAGTGGGGCGGACAGTCTGGCGGCGTTCAAGCCAATGGCACCACGGCAGGTACCGCACTTTTTGAAGACGCAGGCCACCCATTGCTGGCTTCCCTAGGACAGCTGGGCAGGGATTTTCAAAGCATCTTCGAGGCAGCGGCCACCTACGCTGAACCACTGGGGAACCTCTACGAGGACCCGGTTACCCCCATGGGTCATCACCTGCTTCAGTCAGTGCAATCGGACTTGCTACATTTAAGGGATCGACGCGAAGGAGATACTGGATCTGCACCTGCTGCGCCGATACCTACAGAAGATAGATCTATTCAGATTCACTCGTGCCACAGCCCCATGCGGGAAGTCGAGGTGCTCTTTGATCAGCTCCTCGACCTGTTCGACGACCCGGACCTATGCCTCCGGCCCGAGGACGTGCTAGTCGCTGCGCCAGATATCTCGGTCTATGCGCCGTTTATCCACGCCGTGTTTCACAGTGATGATACGGACATCCCCACATTTCCCTACCGCATCATTGGACGCGTCAACGCCCCCAAGCCACAGGTGTCACGCGCTTTTTTATCAATTTTGGAATTGGCGGCCAGCCGGCTTACAGCACAGGAGGTTTTCGAGCTTTTGCGCATAGCACCTGTACGACAGCGCTTTGGGCTCAACGAGAGTGAGGTGGAGACCGCTTGCGATTGGATGGTTGACATTGGCGTTCGCTGGGGCATTGATAAGCATCATCGGACACACTTTGGCCAACCCGCGTACGAAGAAAACACGTGGCGCTTTGGCTTGCAGCGCTTGTTCCTGGGATACGCCATGCCCGGACGCGGCGAGACCCTTTTTCAGGGTGTGTTACCCTATGACGAGATTGAGGGAACAGAAGCTGCTATCGCAGGGCACCTGGCTGCTTTTCTCGATGCCCTGTTCCGCTGGGTAAGGTATCTGAGAAAGCCTCGGCCGGCCGCTGAGTGGCGGACCGGGCTGTGCGACTTGCTGGCCGAGATGCTGCTTGAGGATCGGCAGACCACTTCGGATCATCAGCGCATTCGAGAGGTACTCGCGACCCTGGAGCATCTGACAGCTGCTGCAGGTTACGATGGCGCCCTGGATCTGGAGGTCGTGCGGTCATTCGCACGCGACCGGCTGAGTGATACGGAAGCCATTTCTTTGGCCCGGCACATCGGGGTGACGTGCTGCTCTCTCCTCCCCATGGGCGATACACCCCACAAAGTCGTTTGCCTGATGGGCATGAACGAGGGCGATTTCCCTCGGATCGCATCTGTGCCGAGTTTCGATCTTATCGCAGAGGCTCCACGTCTCGGGGATCGACGCTTTCGCACCGATGATCAGTACCTTTTTCTACTCGCACTTCTCTCAGCAAGGGAGCGATTTATTATCACCTATGTGGGGCAGGACCCCCAAGACAACAGCCGCCGCCCCCCGGCCGTCGTGGTAGAGGAACTCATCGAGGCTATTGAAATTGGATACTATCTCAAAGACCTAGGAGAGAGCTGTCCTGGAGCAGCAGACCGAGGATCGCTGCGGCAACACCTGGTGGTTTACCATCCCCTACAGCCGTTCAGCCCTCGTTATTTTGACGGTGGAGATGACCCGCGGCTCTTCAGCTATCGAAACGCTTATTGCGATGGGGCCTTGGCCCATATGGAGCGGGAGCGCCGGGATAGACCATTCGTCCAGGGACCACTCCCGCTAGAAGTTCCACCGCGTGAAACAATCGCACTGACAGATCTCTCGCGCTTTTTGTTGTTACCGGCCCGCTATTTTTTGCGCGAGCGCCTCGGCCTTGCTGCAGGATCAGACCTGCCCCTTGTTGATACGCGGGAACCCATCGAACCCGATCCCTTGGACACCCATGCATTGGGAACGGCCCTACTCGAAATGGGGCGATCGGAAAGGGATTTGGAGCGCCTTTGGGATCTCTTTCGCGCCAAGGGCGTCCTGCCCCTGGGAGCTGTTGGACGCGTCCGGTTCCAAGCGGTGGCGCAACACATTGCCTCAATACTCGACGCTTGGAAATCAGCATCTCGTTCAGACCCTTTGGCGCCATTGGATGTGACCCTTTCCCTGCATGTGGGTCAGGCACCTGTTGTGCTGACAGGTCACCTGGATAATCTCTGGCCTAGCGTGAGATTGGGGGTTAGATACGGCGGGGTAACGCCAAATGCCCTGATCGATATGTGGATCCATCATTTGGCTTTATGCAGCATGGCACCAGAGGCCTATCCCAGGCGCAGCATGCTCATCGGCTTCACCGCTCGCACGGGCCTGGAAACAGCGGTGCTTAGCCCAGTCTCCACCGAGTCCAAGGCCATTTTGACCGATCTCGTGGCGATCTTTCTTTCAGGCCAGCAGGAACCCATTCGTTTCTTTCCAGCCGCGTCCATGGCATACGCCCTTGCGATGGACGATGCCAGTGACGCCGCAATTGACCCAAAAGCCATGGCAAAGGCCCGCGCAGCGTGGGTGGGGTCATACGAATATGAACGCGCTGATAATGCCATCCAGAGACTTTACACCACGTGGGACATGCTCGAAGAAAACAGCATCGCACCGGACTTCGGGTTTTGCCAGCTAGCGAGCCGGTTGTTTACCCCCCTGCTCCGGCACTTGGAACGGAGATAATACCAGTGCACTGGAACAGGGTTCCAAGGAACTTTTCACCCCACCGGTTGTCCCAACCAATATGGAATATAAAATCCCAAGAGAAAAACCGTCCGTACCCACCCTCATCACCCTCATCGCCATTGCCTGCGTCTATATTGCCTTCGTCGTTGCGATTCAGCTAACCCCAGTAACCCCCGTACACCAGAAGCAGCACGCCAACGCCTACGACTTCCTAGCCTCCGCTGTATGGAGCACCTTCGGCCCCATCGACACCATCCGACTCATTGATGTCAATTGGCGGCGCGAACCCGAACCCAACCAACACTTCTAATGGGTGACCCCTTTTCTGACCCCTTTCCCGATTCATCCTATCTTTCTATCTCATTTTATTTGCCTACATGAGTGGTCGAGAATTAACATGATGATTATATTTATACAGTAGAATTGAAAAAAGGCGGTGTCTTTGGAGGTCATAATGAGAGGTGTGGGTGTTTTAACCGGATGTCTCTTGTTATATGGCCGCGCATATTAAATACGACTAAGATCTCCGCAAGTCTTACATCATAAGGCTCATCCAAATAGCTAAATCAAACAAACCATCAATAAGGCAGGTCAAAATCCTTGACAGACAGACACTGCGCGGTTTATCTGA
>JASJCT010000144.1 GCA_030065855.1 Myxococcota bacterium | reverse complement strand
CGGACCGAGCCAGCGCAGGCAGAAGTGATTTCAGGCGCTTACAAGACGAAGGAGCATACTAGCAGTATGTGACTGAGGAGTGGAAGTGATTGAAATTACTTATGGCAAGCTGGTGATGGGAGAATTTGAAGACAGGCCCTAGTCGACATTTCTGATTCCCCTTCTGCAATTTGTTACCGATTAGGTTTTAGAGATAGTGACAGAATAGTAGCTTCTTAGGAGCAGCGTCAAGGAGCGTGTGTCTTGTTGAAGACGTTGCCGTTAGGACGAAATCCCCTAAATCCCCTTTCAAAGGGGACTTATCAATGCTCCACCTTGATAAATGGGCTAATGCTGGGATATCCCCAGTTTGTTTCGCGAACTCATAAGAACTCGGTGTAGGGCCGGGGTTTATCCCCGGCAGTGTACCGAGCGTGATGCATGTTTGGCGGCATGGGATAAACCCACGCCCTACAACGGAATTAGCGAAATCGAAAAAAATTTGTGTGGATATCCCATGGGTTGGGGATATTATGACAGGTCTTTTGCAACACCCCCTGCATGGAAATGCCTATGTTGGATGGATTACGGGATACAATCTAAACGTCGATGAAGTCAATTTCATTGTACGTGGATTCACCTGTTGTGTCTTTCATTTCATAGGTACCTAGGCCGTGGTCGTCATCTGCAGCATATACCAAGAACCCCTTATTCACCCTGGTGGACCGTATTCCTTTGGCGTTGCGCTCAGTAATCTCATCGTCGAACATAACGCTGTCTAAAGCGACAATATCCCTGCTGAAATAGAGCACGCTCGACGGGTGTTTTCCCCCGTCTCCGCCCAGGGTTTGATACGGCGATGGACGCGCGTTCATGTCCGTCACGTTGCCGAACAGGCCTTCGCCAATGGAGAGCCGAAGCTTGTCTTTTATCGGCATCGTATAGTCAGCAAATCGCGCGCTATTGCTAAAGCCACCAGAAACGGAGTTGTGGTATTCGCCCATATTCGTGGTAATGCCCATCAGGTTCTTCAGTGCGCCAGTAATGGCATTGATGCTGTGCCAGCTGAGCACGGGCAGGCAAATGACGTGGTCAGCCTCATTGTAAAGTTTGTATAACCTGTGCGTCGCTCCAGTTGCGTGGCCGTCTGTAAATTGGATTTCTGTCGAAGACAGATCTTTTCCATATAAATCCCACTTTAGCTGTTCGGAGTGTCGGCAATTGTCGATCATCCGATCAGCCGAAGGGCCGGCATTACCCCCCTGGGTAATGAGATGGGAGGGATCTGAAATGGCGATTTTATCTGGTGGTATGCCCATCAGGTCGACCAATCCGTAGACGATGGCGCTTACAACGTGGTAAATGTTATTTTTTCGATCGTTATCGCCGGCCATTATCGTATTAGGCTTGATTGCGATCAGGTCTCCGGATTGGTATGGAATGAGAAACTCCCAGGCCTCTTTTAAGGAGCTCTTATTCGCCAGCTTCTTGATGCCCCGTTCAAACATGGCATCCACAACATCCTGTTTGGCATACTGGTAAAAGTTGTTCCAGGAGTCACCGGGTGTCCATGTTGTGGCGTTTGAGTCGATAACCCGAACCACGCGATTATATGGCGGTGGATCCGTTTCCGTGTCTGTATCTGTGTCAGTGTCTGTGTCGGTATCAGTATCAGTATCGGTATCAGTATCTGTGTCTGTATCGCTATCAGTATCAGTGTCGGTATCAGTATCGGAGTCAGTATCCGTGTCTGAGTCGGTGTCTGAATCAGAATCACTGTCAGCATCAGAATCACTGTCAGCATCAGAATCACTGTCAGCATCAGAATCACTGTCAGCATCAGAATCACTGTCAGCATCAGAATCACTGTCAGCATCAGAGTCCGAGTCACTGCTCGATTCACCATCTGGATTGTCGGTACTGCCACAGGCTTGGCCGATTATCGCCGTGACTGTACCCGCGGCCGTAGCCAGGAGAAATTGGCGCCTGCCTACTGAACCGGGTTCCTCTTCGGTCTCCTCGACATCCAGATCGATGTCTTTGAGCTTTGTTTTCTTGTCCTTGCCGTCCATTTTATATTACCTCCATTTGACAGCTGCATGCCTATCAAAGGCATTGCTGTCTGTTGGCTAAATCATGTCTTCGGGCCAGCCCTTCCAGAACGGATCGTGACAGGCATTGCATAGGGGATCTGGTGCCCCGTGAAACCCGTGGTTCTCGCGCGCATAGCCGCCATCAAAAACATCGTGGCAGGTTGCTTTTGTACAATTGTAAAATTCTTCAGTACCGCTGTGGTTGAACTGATTGTCCATGTTCGGCCCATGTCCATGGCACGCGCCACCTGGAAACCCCCGAGCGCAAGACCAGGCCCAGCAGTCCATGGCCGGGTCATGACCTGCAACTGAAAACGCCTGCCCCAAGCCATGGCATTCGTGGCATCGCGCCCTTTCCCACCCTGGCTTGTGGCCCTCTTGGCTCGTAATGCTCACCAGTTTGCCCGGGGCAAAGCTATCATCTCCAACTTCCCACGCCTCGTAGTTGCCCTGTTCTATCTTCTCACATGGATCACCGATTTCGCCTGTATCGCTATCGTCGTTTTCAGTGTCGTCATCTTCGCTGCAATCGTCAGCACTATCGCTCATCTCGTCTGTTTCACATCCAGCAGCGAGGATCGCGAGCAGCAGCATGATGATACCTACACGTGGCACTTCAATTCGGATCAACTGCGAGCTCCCATAAATAATCGTTTTTTCCAAATCAACTGAATAGCAATCGTTATCGGTGGCTATCCCAATTTTATTCATTTTCAATAATATATGTATATTTACTTTGAGTCCACACTTTAGGACTCACGCAGAAATAACTTCCCATTTTCGTATCCCATCTGCACGCCGTCTTCGGCGGTTGCTCAGTCGCAAAATCCTCGACCTGGAGTTGCTACGCCTGCGGTCTCGCTCAATCGCACCCACCAAATCCGACGCACATCTGGGCCTGAAAAACTGGGAAGTTATTTCTGCGCGAGCCCTTAGAATGCGCTTTGAGGCCATCGCGGTAGATATTTTCTTTGCGGTTTGCTATTTTTCAATAAAGTCTCTGCAATTGCGAGAGGCGCTGAGGACTTTATATATGCAAATTTCAAGGTATCTTAAAATCGCATTGATTTTAGGAGCATATTTGGCAACTACCGGGTGTCTTTTTGATGAATCGGAATATTTCACAGGGGACAGTGAGGATGACACAGAAGACATTGACACCGATACAACCACTGTAGATGACCCTCCCGAGGGATGTGAAGACGCAATTGAAATTCCAGACCCGAACTTAGAAGCGAACATCAGGAAGGCGATAGACAAACCCGAGGGGGATATCTCTTTTGAGGATGTAAAAGGGCTGACAATCCTCCAATCAGAGGATGACGGTATCGCAGATCTAACGGGGTTAGAGTGTTTTACCGGTCTGGTGCAGCTCTACCTATACGACAACGAGATCAGCGATTTAAGCCCCATTGGCGAGTTAACCAATCTGGCGACGCTCGGTCTGCGCACCAAGGAATTTAGTGAGGCGGCCATTAGCGATATCAGCCCACTCAGCGAGCTGACCAACCTGCGCTATCTCTTCCTGCGGGAAAACAAAATCAGCGACATCAGCCCGCTTAGCGGGCTTAATAGCCTGCAGGGGCTCTATCTAGCCAAAAACGAAATCAGCGACATCAGCCCACTCAGCGAGCTAACCAACCTGGCGGAACTCGAACTCACGGGCAACCAAATCAGCGATATCGAGCCCTTAAGTGGACTGACAAACCTCGTCCGGCTCGAGCTTTACCGCAACCAGGTGAGTGACGTAAGTCCGCTCCGGGACCTAACCGGTCTCACAGAGCTCTTATTGAGCTACAACGAGATTAGCGACATCGGCCCGCTCAGTGATTTGACGAACCTTATCCGGTTGGAACTGTACGGCAACAATCTAAATAACGTGGATGTCATTAGCGACTTAACGGCCTTAACCAGCCTCGATATCGGCCTCAACCAGATCAGCGAGTTAAGCGCAACGAGCGATCTTGAGAACCTGGTGTGGCTCGACGTGAGCGATAATCAGCTGACCGACTTGGACGAGATAAGTGAATTGACAGACCTGTTCTGGCTCCACGCTGACAGCAACGCGATAACAGACATCAGCGGACTCAGCGAACTGACAGATCTCAAGCACCTGTACCTAAGCGACAACCAGATTAGCGATGTCAGCGCGTTAAGCAAATTGACCCAACTGGAAGATCTTTACTTGGGAGAGCTTCTCGTAGGTGGGAACGAAATCGCAGACATCAGCGCGCTCAGCGAGCTGACAAATTTGAAATACCTCTTTTTAAGGAACAACCAAATCGTCGATATCAGTGCCGTCAGTAACATGACAAAGCTCAATCAATTGGATTTGGAACTCAACCAGGTGGTCGACATAGCGCCCCTGGTGATAAACACCGGTATCGATTTAGGGGACAAAGTCATTCTGACCTCGAATAACCTGGACTGCGAAGACCAAGAAACCCTGGACCACATCCAGACGCTATACGATCGGGAAGTGACCATTACGCACGATTGCTCTGGCGCGCCTCACTAATTATCCCCCGGCAAAGCCGGGGGGACTCCTGCTTACGCTAGGGCCACTGGTCCTCGATTAAAATCGATTGGTAAACACCAGGCCCACGCTCTTTGCGCCCAAATAGGGACGCAGGGCATATTTTGCCTGCTTATCTTTGTGGGAGAACAAATCGGGATTTTTATAGAATACCAGAGCAAAAACACCACCTGCCACTAGGGCTGCGCTGCTGGATATACCAATAATAAACGACCTATGCCTGGATTCGCCGATTTTCCGACGCTTTAGCTCCGTATTGCAAAAATATGTTTCCATGTCATTGTCCAAGCTAGAATTCGAACACGTGTCTTGCCACGTCATTCCAGCAAGGTTATTTGCAGAAAGTTTTTCTCCGTAATACTGTTCGAGCGAATTGTAATAGGCATATATTCCCCAACTAATGCTTCCGATAATCAGCCCAAGTACTGCAACGCCTGTGGCGATGATGATCGGCACGCGACCCGGATGAATATTGGCCGATGCAGATAGTTGGGATTGTCCTATTGAGACTCGGCCTTGTCGGTCCTTAGCAGTAGATGATCTATCAGGTGTCGATTGGGTAGTGGCTGGCATTGAAGGGGAATGTCGGGTTTGAGACACGTCTTTGGGAACCTGTCCCAAATAATCGGCTAAACTGCCCTTTGGCGCGGGGTTGCTATCTAGCAGTTGGCAGTCTGTTAAGTCCAAGGCTACGGAGTGATTTTCATCGAGGGTTACGAGGCAGCTGGAAACAGACCGATCGCTCCGCACCAGCACAGTGTACTTGCCCGGGGCAAGGGCCAAGCGAATGCTCGAACCGCCCACCTTGTGAACCTCAGCCACAATCGCTTGATTGTCCGTGCGATAAACCAGGATTTCCGATTCGAGCGGTTCGGGTAGGTCCAGCGCTGAGCTGCCTTTTTCTGGCCATGCCAGAACCAACTCCCCTTTTCCCACCAGGTTGGTTTCCAAGGTGACGTGTTGTCTACCCACGTATGTGCCAGCAGTGGCCACGAGTGTCTGGTTATAGGTATATCGATAAGCTTCGAACAAGGTGATCCGCCCATCGCTATCTGAATCAGCTGCACCTCGCAATCCAGCCACTAGGTGATGGGTAAACACTGATCCGCCGAGGTCATCTGATTCCTGGCTCAGCTCCGAACCAGTGCTCGACGCAATGACCGCCATGCCTTCTGTCTGCAACATATTCACGGAATTGTACGAAAAATCCTTGGCTGCTTGAAGTCCTTTGACTTGAGAGAACGCACCGGTTTGACATGCATCTAAAATGACAACTTTTAACTTGGCCGGTAGCTTTTCTAGGAAATAGCGCAACGCTTCGAGGCGAAATTCTTCTTGTCCCAAGTTTAGGGCATGGGCCCTGGCATGGCCGGAGTAATAAAATAGAAACGTCGTATTCTCATCTCGACGCTGATGGGTTTTAATCTGTTCTGAAATCTCATTAAGCGCGGTGTGCAAGTGTCTCAACTTAGGGTCGATCAGGGTTTTGAGGCGAAGATCCGGATAGATGCCGACTTCTGTCAGCACCTGCACCATTCGCCTGGCGTCATCGTGTGCGTAGCGCAAAGGCTGCTGATTTTTCCCTGGATTATTGGATCCGATGACCAGCGCATAAGCGCGGACGTTACTGTGCTTGAGATTCGCCTGCACTGGCAGCGCAACAAAGGTCATAGCCAACATCAGCCCCATAGAAAGGCATACTCTCAACATGTTCTGTTACCCCTCACTGCTAGTAAATACTGCACTCTTAACGATGACACCCCTGCACCCTGCCATGGGAACGACTCATTTAAATTATTGAAAAATAAATCGATCCCAGCTTGCCCAGTCACACGCCACCTCTTCTACCAAATAGCAACCGTGTAGCCAATCCCTGCAGGGTATTCCCATTACGAGTCTTTGGGGAGTTATCTGATATAAGGCGCCGGATGTTAAAAAATAGAATTGGCGCCACTAAAACTGGCTAGACAGATTGACCTGAGTCAACTCTGGCTAGGGGTGATCACGTGTATGGCATGAAGTTGTATCAGCGATGCAAAGGTATAAAATGTTACCAACGGTTGGGTGGTCCTCAAATTTGGACTGTCAGCACGGCAACGCTACTCGGCGTGGCCTTGGGTCTTGTTTTGTTGACACCCAAGCACAATGATTTGCGCTATCCCCCCCCATCTATAGCAATAAAAGGTGGAGATTTAGCATTGACCGTTGTTCGCGAAAGAGAGGGGCGGATAGTGGAGAACCCCATCCTGTTTGCCCAGGGAGATCGATTCAGTCTAAGGATCACCTGTCCTCCTCAGGGGTCTGTCCAGTGGGAGGCCGTGGTCTTTCAAAACGATCGGGTCTATTTTCCCCTTGAGGCAGGTAAGATCCTCAACTGTGGCAACCACCGACCCCTGCGAGGCGCGTTTCGCCTCACCGGCAACGCGCCAACTCAAATCTGCGTGTCGATTGGCGATAAGCTGCCTTCCAGGAAAGCAATCGTCCGCAACGGTATCGACGCACTGCCCCAAAACACGGTTTGCACCGAGCTCAGACCTTTCCAATAGCAGCTTAGGATCCCATGAGCGTTTCCTAGCGCACGTAGAAATAGCGGGTCGTGCCGCTGTACGAGCGGATGCGGCCGTTCCAGCCATTCTTCCAGTGACCGTCGTGGCGAATGCGGTAGTAGCCCGCTGGTGTATCCCTTGGGATCTTCCACTCGACGTGGTTCCACGAATGGGAAACCAAGCGGCGCTCCCAAATGAGCTTCGTGCTTTGATCGCGGTCGTACATGTAGTCTTCCCAGGTCCTGGTGCTTGAGTTCCATCGCTGGACGAACAGGTATGAGCCATTGACCTTTAGATTATTGTTCGGATGACCGCCCTGAAAGGTGACCCGAACGGTATTGCCGCGATAATAGCGATTATCTGGCTGTAGGACGACGTCTCCAAATTTGGCGAACAATGGCTTATCGTCGAACAGGATGTTTACGGTTTTATCGAGTGCAGGACGCGGCTTGGATAGCAGGCGCGGCTCCTGTGAGGACCAGGGATTGGACGAGGGGTTGGCGATCTTCAGCGCGAGCCGATGAAACTGCTGGGCATAAGCCGCACATGTCCAAGGTCCGTATAATGTGCTCGCCCCTTCGTAGTGTTGCAGCGCGTACTCCTCTCGCGTGGTGACGTAGCCGTTGTATGCATCTGCATAGCCCGCAAGGACGGTGGTGGTGATCCCATCGTTCGTAACCTCTTCAACCGCAGCGCGGGCACGCCGCCCTGCCATGATGGTGAACTCTGCCGGCGCAGCCAAGATGCCGAGGCGTCCGATTTTCAATAGGGTGGTCGAAACCACATGCGGCACCTCGGGGTTAGATGTATTCCGGCCAGGGAAGAAGAAGATCGGCTTTTCCGCATGACAGCGGTCGATCTCTAGACCTGCTTCTGGATTCTTTGTAATGCCCTCCCTGGAAATCCCACTGCGCCCGTCTTCAGCACCTGCTGCAAACGATGACCCCAGGGCCGCCGGACAGGTCTTGTGCCAACTGCCGTCCGTGTACTGGGGCGAAACCCACTCGTCGGACATATCGATATTGCGAGACACAAACCGCACAGATCCCTTGAGCTGCTCAGTAGCAGTATTGTAAAGCGACAGGGCTTTTTGAAATTGTCGCTCGCCGATGATCTCGAGGCTCTCCTCTGGCGTGCGACCCGGCCCGCTGGCGTCCGTATACCTATCCCCTGGAGCGGGTTGGTTGAGGTTGGGTGACATGTCACCCGCATTTGACTGGGCAAAGGCAGCCACAAAAGCGCCCACGTCGCTGTACGTCGACCCTTTCAGCCTCTCGAACTTGATTTGTCCCCATCCTTTGTTGTCAGTGCTGTTGAGCTTCCACGTCTGGGGTAAGTTGACCGGATGTACCGGAAACCAGGAAATCATACCGACCTCTTGGTATCTTCCCTGAACAAATTTGAGGACGGTCATTTCCGGGTCGATGTCGGGAAAACGATAATAGTCGTCGTTGTTTAGGTAGGCTTCGATAGATCGGTTGATGCTCGCGTTCGTCAGGGATCCGCGATTGTAGTAGATGCGACCCGGTGCGAGGTTGTTGTGCGCGTGAACAATGGACATATAGATGCCCTCGACCATGTTATCGAAGTTCGCTCGCCAATACCCACCAGTCGAAGTATCGTAGAGCTCGAAATGGGACACCCCACCGGCCGCAACGTGCGTATGGGTTGCACTGATAACGACATTGTCGTCCGTGTACAGTGACCCAAAGGTGGACCGAAGTCGACCCATCACGGCCTCGTTGACCGACTGAAACATGGCGCCCTTGTCAATGGACACGAAGACCACAGGTGTCTGACCTGGCTCTTGGACGATAAACGCCCTGGCATACTGCCGGTCGCGCAGCCCATTGTTGCGGTGGGTGAGCTTTGCATAACCAAAGAAATTGGTTTCCGCGATTTGGCCTGTAACATCGTAGATGCCGACACCAATGTCGTAGTTGTTGGTCTGCGCCTGCGCCTTACCGAGCCACATCATCGAGCACATGGCCCAGCTCAACGCGATCAACACCGCGGGGTTTGCAAGCAAATGCCAATAAGCGCGATCGGTTCTTTTAACGGTCCTAATGCATATCATCGAACAAAACTCCTATTCTCCCCAGTATGAATTATATTGAAAATCCTAATTTGGAACAACAAAGAAATTGAATATGCCATGAAAAATATGGATTGTTTTCTGGGGAGACTCGCTTGAACGTCGACACCACGCTCCGATTGGAAGGCGTCTATGGCTAGTGCTCATTCTGATGGGTGCAGATTCCGATTTCCCCCTTTGAAAAAGGGGGTTAGGGGGATTTTCAAGAGCTGCGGGGATAGTGATGAAATCCCCCCATCCCCCTTTTTCAAAGGGGGAGTTGATTACTTCACGAGGTACTAGGGGTTCTTTTTGCTCAGTGCTGAAACCCTTCCAGAAAAAAGCGCCTTCCAGGTCTCTCCCATGCGACTGAAGAAGCCTCTGATGTCCTCGATGATGATGTAGAGCGCGGGCACGAGCAGCAAGATGACGAAAGTCGCGAAAAGAACGCCAAACCCCAGACTCAGCGCCATGGGGATGAGGAACCTGGCCTGAAGTGAGGTCTCGCTGATCATGGGCATGAGGCCAAAGAACGTGGTTAGGGAGGTGAGCAGAATGGGGCGTAGGCGCCTTGCAGCTGCCCACTGAATCGCCTCCCAGTGTGACATGCCTCCTTTAAGCGCCCTGTTTGCAGCATCTACCAGCACCAGGGAGTCATTTACCACAACGCCAGCCAGGGCCACGATGCCGAACATGCTGATCACGCTGATGCTGTATCCCATCAAGAGATGCCCCAGGACTGCGCCTACAAAGCCAAAGGGGATCGCAAACATGATGATGACCGGCTGGATGTAGCTTTTGAAAGGAATAGCGATAAGTGCAAACATCACAAAAAGCGCGATGGCAAAATTAATGCCCAGGGATTGGAAGGATTCCTGTTGCTCCCGCGACTGGCCGGTCATATCCCACGATAACCCAGGGTATTGCCTGATCAGCTGGGGCAAGATATCCTTTTTGAGGGATGCGATGATTTCCCCTGGAGACGCCACGCCAGGCGCCAATTCGGCTTTGACATTGACGACGCGTTTGGCGTCTTCCCGATGAATTGCCGTGGGTGCCCGATCCCGCTTTACTGCAGCCACGTAGCTAAAGGGCACCTCTCCGCCCTGAGGCGTGCGGATGAGCAGGTTCTCAATATCGAACTCCGAACGCCGATACTTCTCAGGAAATCGCACCATGATCTTGATTTCATGTCTGCCCCGCTGTTCCCGAATGGCCTCTTCTCCGTAGAATGCGCTGCGTAGCTGCCTAGCGATATCCCTCGACGAGAGTCCCAGGGTTCGCGCTTCATCCAACAGTTGATAATTGAGCTGGGTTTTCCCATCGACAAAACTGTTTTCAATGCTGACCAAATCGTCGAACCTGTCGAGTTCCTTGACCAGCGCCCACGAGGCTTCTTTAAGCACGCGATTGTCAGCATGCGTGAGTTGAACATCCACAGGAGCACCGGCACTCGGGCCGGTCGAGTATTTAAACACCAGGGACTCGATTCCCGGGATCACCGGCATATTCGCTTCCCAGTCAGCAGCGATCTTGGCGGCGCTCACGGTCCGCTGGTCACCTGGCACCAGGTTCATCTCTATGGTTACTAGATGACTGCCCTCTTCCCCGCCCTCGCCAGCACGGGGTCCCCTTGGCACGGACGGCCCTTGCGCCAATTGGCTGTAAATGCCCCTGAGGACGTCGTCCGGTCCGTTTTGATCAAGCGCTTTGCGCGCTGCTGTCTCGAGCTCTTGTTGCACCTGCCGTGTAAACGCAACCGATGTGCCAAAGGGCATCTTGGCAGTGACTTGTATCAGGTCACCTTCGATCTTCGGAAGGAAGTTAAACGGAATCACACCACCCCTTACCATAGCGGCAGTGATACCCAGGACCCCAATGGAAATAGACAGTGAAATGTAGCGATATTTGAGGAGCCCCCTTAAAAACGGTGCATAGGCACGGCGGGTAAAGGCGTCGAGGCCAGCGGCAACGCGTGCTTGTAATCGCTCGATGGGCCAACTGAGGTACTTGAAAAAAGAGGTCGTACTGCCTGTCTTGGTGTGGGCCAAGTGGGCGGGCAGGATGAAAAACGACTCTATCAGCGAGAATGCCAGGACCACGACGACGATAAACGGCATTAGAGCAAAGACCTTGCCAATGACACCTGGTACAAAGAACATCGGCGCGAACGCCACCATGGTGGTCAAGACAGAAAAGGTCACGGGAACAGCCATTTCCCTGGTGCCTGCCACGGCGGCTTGAAGCTTGGGCAAGCCCTCTTGCATTTTTTTAAAGATGTTTTCTCCAATGACAATGGCGTCGTCCACCACCATGCCGAGGGTAACGATAAATGCGAACAGGCTGATCATGTTGATGGACATGTCTGCTAGGGGCATGAGAAAAAAGGCGCCCAAGAACGAAAAGGGAATACCGATCGCCACCCAGAACGCGAGTCTCAGGTTTAAAAACAGCGTCAGGAGGACGAAGACCAATATCAAGCCGTAGGTGGCGTTTTTTACGAGCAGGTCGATGCGTCCGGTGAGCAGTTCAGAATCGTCCTGCCACAGATCGAGGGCAATGCCCGGCGGCAGTCGCTGGGCAAGGGTGTCGCGATATTGCCTTACAAGGGATGACACTTGTTTGGGGGTCTCTCTACCGAGGCGCAGGGCAGTGAGTCGCACGGCGCGCTGGCCATTGAAATAGGACGCAGCATCGCTCTCGCGGAATGCATCGCGGATGATCGCAATCTCGCCCAGGCGGATCTTCGACCCGTCCTTTGTGCTCCTTAGGACAATGTTGCGAAATTCATGGCCCTGTTTCCTGCGATCCGTTACCCGCACCAACACTTCGCCAGCACTTGTTTTTACTGATCCACCCGGTATCTCAATAGATGCAGCGCGGACTTCTGCTGCCACTTGCTCGAGGCTGAGGCCATATGCCTCCAGGGTGGACTGGGGAATTTCAATGCTGACTTCCAACGGGGGAACGCCATCCACAGCCACCTGCGTGATCCCGTCCAGATCCAACAGCTCGTCCCTGGCCATTTCTGCAATGCGGTTGAGCTCCTCCAGATCCCGATCTCCTGAGATAATCAGGGAGATCACCCGGCTCTTTGGGGTCGCCAGGCTGACGATGGGCTTTTCCGCCTCCCTGGGGAAGGTGACGATGCGATCCACTGCATTTTTGATATCCATCAGCGCCTTGTCCCCATTGACGCCGAGCTGCAGCTCCACGTTGACAGTGCCGAGCCCCTCTTTTGCCGTGGATGTGACCCTCTTTACACCGTCTATCCCACGTACGGCCTCTTCGACGACGAGGACAATACCCTGTTCCGTATCTTCTGGACTGGCTCCGGGATAAGGCACCTGAACAGTGACCATATCGAGGGAAAACTCGGGAAAAACCTCTTGCTTGATCTTGAACGTGGTCGCCAATAGGCCGCCGATGATCACAATGGCAAGCAACAGGTTGGCTGCCACACTGTTTTGACTCATCCATGCGATGGGGCCGGTTAGTGGAAATTTACTCTTGGATTTATTCTTTTTACCTTGATCTTCCATGGCACTACAAGGCCTTGCTCGCGGCGTTGTCCAAGCGGTTTTTCTGGAATCCAAGGGCCGGGGCATTGTCTATTGGTGCCACTTTCATCCCATCTATGGGATTGGAAAGGGGACTGACCACGACGTTGGTATTGGGTGCTAACCCACCAATGGCGATCACCGTATCGCGGGAGCGCCAGCCAATGGTGATCCCTTGCTTGGCAATACGGTTGTCAGCTGTCAGGGTCCAGACATATGAGCCGTCATAAAGGGCCTGCCGTGGGAGCTCGATACCTGACACGGTGTTCTTGCTTTCGATCCGAACGGACACATAGGCGCTCGAAAGCAGGGGTAGGTCGCCATCCCCATCGGTCTTGTCCCCTGTTTGAAAGGGATCGTCGATGGCCACCAAGACACTGGCTGTCCGGTTTTTATCGTCCAGCTGTCCCTGCAGGCGAATCACGTGTCCCACCCGAGTAATGATAGCGTCCGGGCCGATGCGATGGGTTACTTCTACCCGAGATCCTTGCCCAGTGGTATTGATGCCCGGTACTTGGATATGCTGCAACCTCTCTACTGGCACGGACACATCTATCCACAAGGCGTCTGTGCCCATGAGCACGGCGATTGGCGTGCCAGGCCCTGTGAACTGCCCCACATCGCCTCTTTTTTCGAGCACGATCGCGTTGAACGGTGCCTTGATCACCGTGCGGTCCAGGTTGAGCTCGGCCTTGGCCAGCCGGCTTTTGGCAGACGAGACATTCTGCTCAGCAACGTTGAGGTGTGGTTTGCGGCGGGCGAGTTCTGAAACCGCATCTGCCCTATCTCCGGTGCGACCGAGCACTGTGAGTTCGCGCTCGGCGATTTCAACCCGACCTTGTTCCAGTTTGAGCTCCAGCTCAGCTTGCCGCAACCGGCCCTCTTCTTGGGTGATGGCCAGTCGATAATCCCTGGGATCCAAGCGGGCGATCACCGCCCCCTTGCGCAGCTTGGCGCCGGGCACGAGTGCCTTGGAGAGTTTAATAATACGGCCGCTGACCTCCGGGCTGACCGTAACTTGGCGAGCCGGGACAACCGTTCCGGTTGCGCTGATTTGTAGGGTCATTTCCCGGGGTTCGACCGCAATGAGGGATACGGGAGGGGCGAGTGCTTCTGCTGTGGTTCGCTCCGGGGGCGCAGCAGATTGGATGATCTTTCGAGCTGCAAAAACTGCCAGTGCAATGATCACAATCGGGATGATGACGTGTGCGATAATTCGTTTCATGCGTCAGTTACCTCGCTTTTTGAGCCAGGAGATGGCGCGTCCATCCACCCCCCAGGGCGGCGAGCAAGTGGACGCGGTGAATAATAAGGTCTCGGCGGGCTTGGACAACACTGAGTTGAACCTGTTGATAAGTGCCCAGGGTTACGAGGACGTTCAGATAGTCGGAAAGTCCCACCATGTACCGTTCCTTGGCTTCGGTGAACGCGGTCTGAGCAGCGTCCCGCTGGCTGCGAACGGCTTTGTAGAAGCGGTGCTGCTCGCCGAACCGAACCAACGCCGACTGAACTTGTTCAACAGCGCTCAAGGCTGCCTGTCGATATGTATTCTCAACTGCTGACTGTGCAGCTGATACCTGCTGTAATACCGCCCTGTTCCTGCCGCCTTCGAAGATGGGAATCGACAGCAGCAGCCCCACCCCCCATATCTCGCCGTCGTCCAGTTGATCGATATAGTTCATTTGATATCCCACCTGCCCGGTGAGGCCGAGGCTGGGCAAGAGGGTTCGGAATGCGCCTTTTTTCCGCTGCTCAGCTGCGGCGACCCGCGCGGATTGGGCCCTGAGGTCAGGACGGGCATCGATGAGATGGCCAGGGGTTCCCACAGCTGGATCAGCGGATAGATCCGGGAGAATCCTCGGGATCTGGGGCAAGTCGTCAACTGAAGTCGCACCGATCAACAACGCCAGCTGGTTCTGCCCGGTCTCGACCGCGGATTTGGCCAAGGGCAATTGGGATGTGGTCGCTGCCAATTGTTGTCGCTGCTGCAGTACGTCCAGAGCATTGGCCGATCCCGTATCGAGCCGCGCTTCCATGAGCTCGAGCAACGCTGCGTTGGTTTCGATCTGCTCTTCGATAACGGTGCGTCGCATCTTGGCAGCGACCACATCGAAGTAGGTCAAGGCGATAAGGGCTGCCAGATTGAGCGCTGCGGTCTCTGCATCGGCTTTGGCTGCTGCGGCATCCTGTAGCGCGGCCTGACGCTCGACATAGTTGCGACCCGTAATATCCAAGAGGTAGCTCGCCTTGAGCAGGGCTGAGACTGCGTGCCGAATTTGGGTGTCTCCGTCAGGTGTCATACCAGGTATGGGATCGATTTCCAGGCCCGTTCCAACGGCGTTGTATGGCGATATATTGTAGGCGGCTTCCACACTCACCGATGGCAGCAAGGCTGCCTTCTGCTGACGAGCGGCTGCCTCGGCCTGGGCAATGCGGTGGCGGGCAGAAGCGATGTCGAAGTTTCCAGCCAGCCCTGTGCGAATAAGATCGGCGAGCATGGGATCTCCGAGGCGATGCCAAAAGGGTGTATTATTATTATCCAGTGGTGAACCAGCTGGGGTGTTTGTAAATCGCTCTGGCAGCTCGATGTCGTCATTTGCATTCCCAGATTTCAAGCCGGTCAGTGAAAGGAGCACAAGCCAAAAGGCCATTGCCACCTTGGACGCATTACGCATCGCAACCCTCCGATTAAATTTTTTTCCACCATACATCTAACTGAGACTGAAGGTACATCGCATCCCTTTCAATACCAATTTTGCGCACGGTCGCGCCAAAGCGCCACAGAACCACGAATCTACGCCAGTGACAATGCAGTTTTGAAGGGATCTATCTCCTCCTCCCCCCTGTTTTCGAGCTGACTAGACACTGGGGTCTCATACCCGACGCAGCCTAGCACTACTTGATTAAGCTCAAAACTTGATTCGTGGGGCAGAGATAAGATCTTCAGAATGTATGTCGACATTTGCATCATTAAGGGACAGCCTTGACGCGTTTCTGACCAGTCACCTCGAAGGACTGG
>JASJCT010000038.1 GCA_030065855.1 Myxococcota bacterium | reverse complement strand
GGGCTCGAGACTGGACATCTGCAACGTCTGAGTTCTTAACAGATGAGTTGAGTTTTGACGTGTCCGCCTTCGCCAAGGCTACGGCGGGATCTTGGATTTTCGAGGTTTAACTCGAGATTCGATAACCCCGCCGGAGGCCCGGCGTAGGCGGGCGTCGTCATTCATACCGGTCGTGTCCGCCTTCGCCAAGGCTACAGCGGGATCTTGGATTTTCGAGATCTAACGGCAATGACGAGAGGGCCGGTGAGATCCGGGCGATCCGCGCCGATCAGTGCGCTGGCCCACCCAGCTTGACAGTTACCCACCAGGGTTGGCGGATCGGCATTGGGATGGCGCTTTGCAACTTCCTCTAGAAAAATCACCTCAGCCCGCTCTACATCTGCCAGGGTCTGGCCTGGGATCGGTTCTGGATAGAACAGGATGAAGTATGTGGGGTGCCCTGCCTGCACGGCCATGCCGATTTCTGAATCCCGCTTGAACCCGCCGATGCCAGGACCGTGTCCTGCCCGCGGATCGATGACCACAATCGGGCGTTTTTTCGGGTCGATGTTTTGCTGATCATCTGCCTCAATTGCGACCAAGGAGTAATTTACCGGACGCTCGTCAAATTCGCGACCGTCAACAATTACTTTGTAATTAAATATCAGAACCGGCGGTTTGCCAGCGCGAATGTGAGCCAAGTAGTTGTTGCCCCGTTTGCGCAGAATGTCCGCAAACAGGATCGAACGCTGCATGGCGTCGATGCCGTATTCCCAGGCATCGCTTAAGAGCTCGGTTCTGGGGACCCAGCCAGATAGGGCAAAAAAGTCAGTCATTTGATGTGCTCCTCATTGTGTCGCACTGTACCGGCCCGATCAGTAATGCAGAGACCTGTATTGGCAGATAATAGAAAATTTTATTGAAGAAATAAACAACCCATGGCGAAAAGAGAGTGAACACTTTTTCTTATAGGCCATTAAGGGGGGCCGGCCGGGCCGCAGCACGCGTGCGCCCGGAGCGACCGATCAAGGAGTGGCCAAAACCACGTCGACCGAGGGAGCGAGGACGAAAACCGTGATGCGGCGGGCGGATTCGGCCGCAGTCGATGTAGAAGTGGCAGGGTAGTGCTAGATATCATGTTCATCTTGCCGCTCCTGTTATAGACCGCAAAATCACTGATGGCGGGGAAAACTCTCTAATTCTCGCCACCGGCGTCGGGGGCTGGCAGCGTTTCCAGGAACCATTCACCGCCGTGCAACTCACACAGCCGACACGGCCTATTTTTCCGTATCTTGCACGCGTCTTCCAAGAGAGATGTCACACTTCAGCAGCTTTCGGAGTCATGAGAAAGAGCGACTGGGGAGCCGGTGGAAATCCCGAGCAAAAGGAGAAATGCCATGGACCGTGAATTGTTGCTGGAGAAAATTGCACCGTGCGGTGTGGTCTGCTACACCTGTGCGGCGTCGAAGCGCGGCTTGCTCCGCGCCCAGAGCCGAACGCTGCTGCGACACCTCGACGGATTCAGCGTCGTTGCGGAGCGGATGTCATCGATGGATTCGCGTTTGGAGAAGTACCCGTACTTCGAGCAAGGGTTGCAGATGCTCGCCGAAGCGGGTTGCGAGGGCTGCCGAGATGGGGTCGCCAAGCACCCGGGATGCGAGATCGCTGCCTGCGCTCAAGAGCGCGGGCACGACTTCTGTTATCTGTGCGACGTGTTTCCTTCTTGCGCCAAGGCCGACTTCGATCCCATGCTCAAGATCAAGTGGCTCCAGGCCAACCAGCGCATGAAAGCCATCGGTCCCGAGGCCTTTTTTGAGGTGATGAAGGACCGCTCTCACTACGCGATATAGCGATGCTTGCATCGCGGAGATCGAATGAAGAGGAACCTTGATGGAGATTCCCCTGGAAGACCTGGTTCAGCTGGCCAAAGAAGGCCACAAGGAATCCCTCGAAGGCTTGATCTCGAGGATTCAGGATCGGGTGTATGGGTTGGCCCTGCGTATGCTCGGCAATCCCGCTGATGCCGAAGATGCCGCGCAGGAGATCCTGATTAAAATCATTACACGCCTCAATAGCTTCCGGGCTGAGAGCAAATTCACCTCGTGGGCTTTCCGGGTCGCCACCAACCATCTACTGACCACCCGAAAACGCAGGGCAGAAATCAGGGCCATGTCCTTCGAGGAACACGTCGCGTGGGTGGAACGGGAGATCGTCGCTGACCGTCCAACCCTCCAGCCGAACATCGAGTGGGCGCTCGTCCAACAAGAGGCGCGGCTCTTGTGCATCCAGAGCATGCTGCTGTGTCTGAGCCGTCCATTGCGCATCGCCTACATCTTGAGCGATGTTTTCGATCTCAAGAGCCAGGAGGCGGCGCATGTCCTCGACATCACCCCGGCGGCCTACCGAAAACGGCTCGCGCGGGCCCGAAAAAGCCTGTTGACCTTTTTGTCGAATCACTGCCATTTCATGAACGCTGAGAATCGATGTCGTTGTGAGCGGGTGGCCCCCTTGGCCGTTCGCGCCGGAGCAATCGATCCAGAGAAGCTCGTTTTCACCCAACACCCGTGTCGCTCCAGAGAAAAGGAGCTCCCCCTGGACTATCTCGAGCAACTCGATTCCCTGCAGCGGTTGGCCGCGCTGTTCAAGAGTCACCCGGATTACGTCGCTCCCAACACCTACCTCGAGACCCTGAGAGACTTGATCAACAAGGGGCGGGTCGTGTACTTTCAGTAGCTTCGGTCTACACTAACCCGTGGGTCGTCGAACTTGACTTTAGCCCAGATTAGGAGACACGATCTAGCTTGTGGAACGCGAGAAAAAAGAGCATGCGATTGTTCGCTTTTACGGGCGCTTGCTTTCCGGCATGGCTGCCCTGTTCGCAGAAATCGGCGAGCTCACTATCTTAGCAGGCCAGGTCCTTTATTGGCTGGTGCGACCTCCGTATCGGGGACGCGTGTTCTTGGAATCCATGTACTTCGTGGGTGTGGGCACGATTTTCATCGTGTTCCTCGTGGGCAGCTTCACAGGTGCCGTGTTTGCCCTGCAGAGCATTATCGGCCTTGAAATGTTCGGCGCCGAAAACATGGTGGGCGGGCTCGTGGGGTATGCATTTGCCACGGAAATGGCTCCGGTTTTTACAGCGCTGCTACTCACAGCCCGCGCTGGCTCAGCCATGGCAACCGAGCTCGGCACCATGCGCGTCACCGACCAGATAGATGCCCTTGCCACCATGGGTATCAGCCCGACCCAATACCTGGTGACCCCCCGCGTTTTCGCGTGTACCGTAATGGCCCCGGTGTTGTGCATGCTGTTCAATTTTCTCGGCATCGGCGGCGGCTATGTGATCTGTATTATCATTCGGGATTTGGATCCCGGTGTTTTTCAAGACACGATTTCCTATTGGGTGGATCCCGAAGATATTACCTCTGGCCTGATCAAGGTGACCGTGCTCGGATTTTTTGTCAGCCTTATCGCCTGTAGGCGTGGGTTCTTCGCCACAGGTGGCGCGGCAGGCGTGGGCCAGGCCACGACCAAGGCCGTTGTCCACGGATTTGTCGTTATTTTTATTCTGGATTATTTTCTTACGTCGCTCTTACAGGCATAAAAACCGTCGGGGACCTACCTCATCTGCGCTGCTGTGGCGCCCCCGGCAGGCCCCAATAGGGCTTAACAAAAGGGTGAAATTAAAATGTACGAGGTCTCACGCGAGCGATCTTTTTCTGCGTCACATCAGCTTATGGGATCTGGCGGCCGGTGCGAACAGCTCCATGGACACAATTGGAAAGTTCGGGTGCACTTGGCCGGCAAAGACTTGGACGCCAATGGCATGGTGATCGATTTTCACGAGCTCGACCGCCTGATAATCGAGTCCCTTGCGCCGTTTGAACACCAGCACCTAAACGCGGTACCGCCTTTTGACGAAATAAACCCGTCTGCCGAGAACATCGCCCGGGTGATTTGCGACCGCCTACAGGAGCGATTGCCGAGCTCGGCCTTGCACATTCGGTGTTGCGATGTCTGGGAGAACGATATTTCAAGGGCCAGATACATCCCATAGGGTGGGGTCAGCGGTTGACGATCACCCCTTTAGATCCACTATAATTTGACTGCCCATGTTGACATCAGTGACGAAATTTGCATAATCCCCTCACCCCAGCGCCGGGGCGAGTGTTGATGTGAGGTTTAAAACGATGAGCGGCAACATCTCGAAAATATTCGAAATCGAGAACGAACAGCTACGCCCCATGCCCCTTCCGCCATTCAAGGCTGGAGACACTGTTCGGGTTTCTTACAAAATTCGCGAAGGAGACAAGGAGCGGGTGCAGGTCTTCGAGGGCGTGGTCTTAAGTCGCCACCGCGGGGGCCTCAGGAGTACGTTTACGGTGCGCAAAGTATCCTATGGCATCGGTGTCGAGCGGATTTTTCCAGTTCATTCCCCCCTTATCGAGCGCCTCGAAGTAAAGAGCCGGGGGCGCGTGCGCCAGGCCCGCCTGTACTATCTGAGGGAACGCCGCGGCAAAGCTGCGAGAATTCGCGAAATTAGGATGCGCTGAGGACAGCAATCGGGTTAAAAAGACATATAAGAAGGTTTTATCATATCCAGGCACTCGGCCTGCTCCATCTGACCGTCTGGCTAGGCGGTTGTTTCTTTTCTAGTCTGTCAGCTAAATCCAACCCAGTAGACCCGGCTGATGACCCCAGCCTACCCAATGACATCCCAGCACTAATCGAAATGGCAGACGAGGTTATCGAAACCGCCACAGACGTCCATGGGATGGGTCGCGCTTTGGCAGCGCTGAAAAAGGCGAAGGTGCAGATCCAGACCCAGGAAACCAATACCGCTCTCTTTGAAATCTCCTTTCGCCTGGCCCATGCGTGTTTTATGACGGCAGAATACGAGTCCGATGGCGTTCGAAAGACCACCTGGCTCAAAGACGGCAGCGATGAAGCGACCACAGCCATCCGGGAACGCCCGGATCGGGTAGAGGGGTATTACTACCTCGCCCTTATCAAGGGGCGCCTCGCAGAGCGAGGGGGCCTCGGTGGGCTCGGCCAAGTTAAGGAAATCGAGATTTTGGGACTAAAGGCAGTCGAATTGGCACCCGGGTTTGAGGCTGGGGGCCCCTATCGGCTCCTAGCCATGCTCTATGCCAAGGCACCCCCCTGGCCGACCAGCATTGGGGATGTGGATCTCGGCTTGGACTACGCAAAAAAGGCAGTGGCACACTCGGACTTTCCCTTAAACCACCTCATTTTGGCCGAGGTTCTCATCGAGAATGGATTCCCGGCCCAAGCCCGAGAGGAGCTCCGAAGGGTCCTGGCCGCACCGAAAATGGGCCGCTGGGCCAGGGACGGGGAGCTCTGGCGGCCGCGGGCGAGACAGCTCTTACGGGAGCTGAAATAATCGGCAGGCTGATCAGGGATGCCAGCCCCAACCTGGGTACCAGCGATTGGCGATCATGTAGAAAAGCGCGGTGTCGATGAGGAGGTGCAAGACCATGATATACAGCAAGGACCGGGTCTTCACATAGGTGTACCCCTGAATCAACGCAAACGCGAAGATGATGATCGGACCGACCCCGAAAAACGCCATATCATAAAGAAAGCTCGTAAAAAACACCCCCTGGGCCAGGTTGGCCTCCCAAAACTTGAAGTGGCGGAGCAAGAGGCAAAAGACAAAGTTGATCCAGGCCAGCTCGTCCCAGGCACCCACAAAGTTGCAGCCCCAGAAAATGCGCCACAGCGCTTCTGAGCGGTCCCCTTCAAGGGGTAGGGGCCAGGCGTGGTGCAGGGTGGGGGTCCAATGAAAAAAATAGGCCCACAGGATAACAAAGGCCAGACCGAACCCGGCTGGGAGCCACAGCCACATGCTCAGGGTCCACCGGCCGCTCAGCCATTGATAGTCCAGCGGGGTTTTTAACCAGTATTTGGCCAGTAGGGCCGGAACGACGAGAATGCCCACGCCCAGGGAAAGGGTGAGCTCGACCACGTGCCAGTTGGATGTATCCCCGTCTATCCGAGTGATCCAGAGCAGTGCGATGGTGTAGGCAAACAGCACACACGTTTTAAACCAGGTGCGATCCGGGTGGCGCAGCGAGATGAAGAGGGATGCTGCCATTAGCGGCCAGCCGACCCAATGCCAATGGGGCCATGCCACCCTGTCTGGCTTGAGCGCCACAATGGCCACCATGGCCCCGCTCATCAACCACAGGGATATCCGCTTTGCATCCCAGCTCGAGGAAATCTCAACCGGGCTCGTTCTGTGAGCATCAGACACGGGCTAAGGAAATCGCAAGCCTATGGTGAAGTCAAGGCCAAAGCCATACCCAAATCGAATGCTGTTTGAAAACTGTTCCCTGATAAAATCCTCTTTTAGCTGATCCGCGTCATAGTCGGCAAACTGCTCGCTCAGCTCATCCCCGTGCTCTAAGATAATCTGGTCCACCTCTTCCTGGTGGTCGAAGTACCATTGCTGATAATCCTCAGGCGAGCTCGCAGCTTCCAATTCTGCCAATGTGTCTCCGTCCAGATCCTCTAGCACTGGCTGGAGCTCCGCTGGGATAGTAAACGGGGTTTTAATGCCGGTGACGCCGAACATCAGGCCGAGTTCCACGGTAATCCCGATGTGCTGGTTTAAGTACACGGTCAGACCGATGGGGATGCGGCCATAGATCTCAGTGCCGTAGTCCACCTGATCCCCCATGACGTAGTCCGCATAAATACCAGCGCCAAAGCTGGGAAAGAAGCGGCCAAACGCAAGGCGGTAGGCCAGGCCGAGTTGCCCGCCCAGGGCCTGATAGCTGCCGCCGGTAAACCCGGAGCTCAAATCCAACCCACTGGATGGCTCGATGCCGCCGGTCTGAACCGCGAAAAAGGGAGCGATTTCAAAGGCAAAGCCGTCGCCACCCACATCCAGGTGGAGTTTGGCGATGAATCCGTGCCGTGTATCCACGGTAAATTCAAACTCGTTGTATGATATAGAGCTCTTGGGGAAGAACAGATATCCAAACTTGGGCGCTATGGTAAAAAACGAAAATGGGCTCTCCTGTTCTGCCTGTTCATCTATAGGTTCGGGCATGAGGGTGGGCTGCTTTGCTTCTGTCACCAAGGTCGCCTCCCCTGCTGGCGCAGGGGGCAGGGCCATGGGTTCTGTGGATGTCGGCGGTACTGTATTGTTAGCTGGCGGCTCAGGTGGTTTTGGCGTGATCGGCGCCGCTGTTTCTGGCGGTGTGCCCGGCGTTGGGGTCGGCGTTGTTTCTGGTGTCACCGCGGGCGGATCTGAAGGGGCAGCAGGGTCAGGGGTCGGCGAGGGCTCCTGTATGGGCTCAGCTGTCTCTGGGGGCGGTGGATCCCCTTGCTGGGGCGTATCTGAATCCACATCTTGGGGTGTGGTTTCCTCTTTTGGCGCGGTCTCCTCGGGCCATTCGCTCTCATCCGGGAGCTCCACTTCAATAGGGTCGTCTGAGGCTGCTGCAACAGCAGAAAGGTCAAGGGCAGTGAGAGCAAAACAACAAAAAAAACACATCCGTAGATGGGGTTTCGTTCCAATTACCACGCGAGCGGCCTTTCCCGGTCCACAGCGGAATGAACCGATATGTTGTGTTCCTGCCAGTATAGTTTACATTTACAATATGTCGACGTCGATAAGGAGCCCACAGCTATCTCGATATACCTGAGAAGTTAGGCCAATCTGAGCATCCCATTCCTGTAACTTTTAGGGTACGGTAGCGTTTATCTGAGATGGATCTATAGTTTTTTACCGCTGTTTTGAAAAAGGAGTAATCCCTATGCAAAATAAAATTCTGTCAAACCATATCGCTAACCAGCAATTGACCCTTAAGCGTCGTACGTTACAGCTCGCAGTGTTGTGTCTCTCCTGGGGGTTGTTGTTGGTACCGGCAAGCGCTCGGGCTGAAGGCACGGCCCAGATTGGCACCATTCAGCGGATTTTCGTCGAAGAGGTCTACTTTGGCGGGGCCCTGCGGTTGGCCACGCCGCTTTCAGTGAATATTGAACAGGCCGGAGAGGTGATCAATATCTCCGCGCGTTCGGCCACTGGAGACGATACCCGGGTCACCTTGACCAGCCCCAGTAGTGTTGCGGTCATCGATAACCAGTTGCTCAGCGCTGGATCCAATGGCGGGCTGCTCAGCAGCAATACAGCGATCACTGCCTGCCCTGCGATAGATGCGGTGAGCTACAGTTTTCAGAGTTTGGATGCGGATATTCCCCTGCAGCATGTTACCACCGAGGCTGGGGTGTACACCCTTTCATTTGTCGTAGACGGAACGAGCTATAGCGAGTCCGAATTGCGGCCCCTGGACGTGACGGTAACCAGTTCTGACAGCGAGACAGTTTACCCCTGTGCTTCGGACCGGGACAACGACGGCTTTGTCGACATCGACCAGGACACCAACGCTACCCAGGCCTATTTGGGCGGGCGCCTGTTTTCCACCCTCTGGAGCCTGGATGCCAATGATTTCGGCGGCGAAAGCATTTCTTACGCCAATTACTACGTGCTGGTTCCAGGGGGCCGTGATGGCGAGAACTATGTCTGGCTGTTGGATTTGAACGGGCTCGATGGGTACATGTACGAAATCGGCGGCAATTTTACCGGGGTGAAATCCCCCAACGATGCGGTGCCGCCTGTAGAGGTCGCCGGGTTTAGTGTCTATATGACCGACAATGATTTGATTCCTGAGTTTCCAGTCTACCTCAGTCATCCAGCAGTGGCAGACCCGCCTGGTGTGTCACCCACCATCGAGAACTTTAGATTTTTAGACGACGAAGGGATAGACAACAGTATCTCTCCGGGTACGTCTGCCACGGTTGAAGATACAGGGGTATTTTACTTTACTTCTGACATTACTGGGACCTACGCTATCTTTATCGACGGCAACGATGACGAGATCTACGACCCCACGAACACGGCAGATGTGTTGCTGGCTGGCCTGGCAGTGGTGGGGGAAAATACAGTGGTGTTTGACGGATTGGACAATACGGGTCAACCCATGCAGGTGGGATCCCACGACGCCAAGCTCTCCCTGCGAGCTGGTGAGTATCACTTTGTGGGAAAAGACATCGAGCAATGCGACGCGGGCATTCGCATTTTTAATGCCAATGATCCAGCTGATATTCAGCCGGCGACCATGTTTTGGAACGATACCCTGCTCGATCCTGCAGACAAGGCCAACATTAATCTCGTCTCGTCCTATCCAGATGGCCGATCCTCTGGCGCGTTTACCGACCCAGCTGACGCAGACGTCAATACCCACGGTTGGACCAATGACGCGGGAGATGTGGCCTTTATCGATACCTATGTGTACGGTGCGTCGGACGAGGCGTTCCTCGAAGTAGTGGTATTGGAAACCGATGCCAATCTCTCGTCGAGCACAATGACAGTAGCAGTGGTCGGAGGGGGAGATCCCCGTCCGCTGGTGACGTTAGAATATGCGATTACGCTGGTGAACACCGGCATTGCCGAAGCAGCGACCAATGTGACCGTGGTTGCCCCGATTCCCGCGAGCACAACCTATGTGGCTGGTAGCGCCCAGTCGTCTGACGGCGCGATTGACGATGCCGGACCGATCACTGTTTCAGGCATCACAGTGCCAGCTGCAATCGATGTGGACAATCCAGGCACGCAAACCATATCATTTCGCGTCACCGTAGACCCGGGCCTTGGCCGGACCATCTCCAACCAGGCCGATATCACCGGGGACGGGGGCATAAATGGTGTTACCGATGGAGATACCTCAACAGCCGCAGACGAGCCAACTGAGATCGAGATTTTCAACGACGCGCCACTGGCCCAGAACGATGTCTCGGTTTTTGTAGCCACTGCGCCCGTGGTGATCCCTGTGTTGGACAACGATGCAGATCCAGATGGCGCGCTGGATCCCACGACAGTGGCCGTGATGGTCGATCCAACCCATGGCACTGCAGATGTGGATGCCGTGACTGGAGAGATAACCTACACGCCTTCAGACGGAGCAAACGATACGTTTGCCTATGTGGTCTATGACACCGAAGGCGGGGTCTCCAACGAGGCGACCGTGACACTGTATGGCGATGCAGATGGGGATGGATTGACCAATGACCAGGAGGAGGACTTGGGCACTGATCCCTTTGACCCGGACTCGGATGACGATGGGTTGTTGGATGGCATCGAGGTGGGACCAGATGGCACGCTGGATCCAGAAGATACCGACCCCTTGGATCCGGATTCGGATGACGATGGCCTGTTGGATGGGATTGAGGACGCGGATCAGGACGGTACTGTGGACCCGGGGGAAACCGACCCCTTGGATCCTGACTCAGATGACGATGGCCTGTTGGATGGGATTGAGGACGCGGACAAGGACGGCACTGTGGACCCAGGGGAAACCGACCCGTTAGATCCGGACTCGGATGACGATGGCCTACTGGACGGTGTTGAAGATGCGGACCACGATAGTATTGTGGATCCGGACGAGACGGATCCACTGAATCCAGACACAGATGGGGACGGGATTCTGGATGGCGTGGAGGATGCCAATCAAGATGGCATCACAGAAAACATCATTGGTGGCACAGGAACAGCGGGCAGCGGTGAGACCGACCCCTTGAATCCAGACACAGACGGCGATGGATTGCTGGATGGAGAAGAGGACGCAAATCAAAACGGTGTCGTGGATACTGGGGAGACCGATCCGCTGGATTGGGATACAGATGATGGTTCGGTCAATGACGGCCAAGAAGTGTTGATTAATGACACAGATCCATTGGATCCGACTGATGACGTACCACTGGACACGGATGGAGATGGTGTCATCGATAGCGAGGATAACTGTCCATTGGTGGCCAATCCCGACCAGGCCGATGCGGATGGGGATCTACTGGGAGATGTGTGCGACAACTGTCCGGAAATGGCCAACCCGGATCAGCTTGATGCTGATGCTGATGCGCTTGGCGACGCCTGTGACAATTGCCCAGACGTAGCCAATCCCGACCAGGCCGACACCGATGGGGATGGGATCGGCGACGCGTGTGAAGAGACCGATACAGACTCAGATACCGACACTGACACTGGTTCAGATACAGATACGGACACAGACGTGGACACGGACGCAGATACAGATACAGATACAGATACGGACACAGACACAGACGGACAAGACAATGATGCTGACGGCATCATTAACAACGACGACAACTGTCCTGATGTGCCGAATTCGACTCAATCGGATATGGATGGCGATGGTATCGGCGATCTATGCGATGACGACATGGACGGGGATGGTGTACCCAATGCAGACGATAACTGCGACACCGTGCCCAATTCGGATCAGGCCGACATCAACGCGGACGGCCAGGGTGACGTCTGCGATGGCGAGACGTTTTTCTACAGCGGTGGATCCTGCAGCACCACAGGGGTGGGGCAGTCAACAACGCCTCCCCATGTCTTACTTGGCTTCGCGTTACTATTGATCGTGACCTTCTGTTGGCGGCGAAGATCAGCAGCCAGATGGGGTGTTCTTATTTCAGTTGTGGTTCTAGCCGCTGGCGTGGCCCGTGCTGAACCCACGGTCAATGTGCAGGCTTTTACGCCCTCTCCGTTTTTCAACGATTACTACAATACGGCCCAAGGGGATACGTTGTACGATGCGTATCGCTGGAACCTGGGGCTCTATTTGGATTATCAAAACGAACCACTGGTATTGCGCAACGCGACCGACGATGTCTCTCGCAAAATTGTGGCGCATCACTTGAGCGCGGATTTGCTCGGGGCGGTCAGCATTGCCAAATGGTTTGATGTGGGGGTGGCGCTCCCTTTTGTTCTATTCCAAGAGGGGGAGGGCTTTGCGGATCAATCTTCACCAGAGGCAGCCAGCCTCGGTGATGTGCGGTTGCACTTAAAATTTCGCCTGTTTCGAACCGAAAACAAGGTGTTTGCCCTGGCGTTTGCGCCGTATGCATCTGCGCCCACCGGACGGTTGACGAGTCAATTCGGCGGCTCCTTGGGATTTACAGTGGTTCCCCAATTGGTGGCCAGTCTATCCTTTCGGTACTTTGGCATTTCGTTCAACGGTGGATACCGAGTTGTTAAGAACGAAAAGATATCAAATCTGGCTTTGTCAGACCAGCTGATACTGAGACTGGGCAGTGCTGCCTGGTTTGTACCGGAGAAATTCGGCTTGATTGCCGAGCTAAACAGTGCCACCAGAGCGAAGGAACCGTTTTCTGAGGGATATGATACCCCGCTCGAAGTGGTGGGTGGATTTCGGATTTTTCCCAAACCGTGGATGCACCTGAACGTAGGGGGCGGCACAGGGCTGACCCAAGGTGTGGCAGCCCCGAACTATCGCATCTTTGCCGGGGTTGTGTTTACGAGGATTCGCAAAGCGCCACCCAAAGATACTGACGGAGATGGTCTCTTAGATCCTGAGGACCAATGCCCAACAAATCCAGAGGACAAGGATAACTTTCAAGATAATGATGGCTGTCCGGATCCAGACAACGACGCGGACGGAATCCTGGATGTGGACGATAATTGCGTGAACGAGCCCGAGGACATGGATGAATTCGCAGATAATGACGGCTGTCCAGATCCAGACAACGACGCGGACGGTATCCTGGATGTGGACGATAATTGCGTAAACGAGCCCGAGGACAAGGATGGCTTTCAAGATGAAGACGGCTGTCCGGATCCGGACAACGACGCGGACGGTATCCTAGATATAGACGATCAATGCCCGCTCGAACCAGAGGTGTTTAACGGCGAACAAGACGAGGATGGATGTCCTGATAGCAAGGCCAAAGTCGAGGGCAAGAAAATCATCATCTTGGACAAGGTCTATTTCGAGTACAACAAGGACGTGATCTTGGCCAAGAGCTACCCGATTCTGGACGACGTTGTTAACGTGCTCAAAGAGAATCCACAACTGATCAAGCTGCGTGTGGAGGGCCATACTGACACACGTGGTCGGGCCAAATATAACCTCAAGTTGTCCGAAGCCAGGGCCAAAGCAGTGATGGCCTATCTCATCGACAAAGGCATCGAGGCAGTGCGGCTGACCTCTCAAGGCTACGGCGAAAAGCGACCCATCGTGAAGAAGGAAAAGACCGAGGAAGACTACGAGCGAAATCGCCGCGTGGAATTTGTCATCCTCGAAACCGCAGAGGAGACCGAACAGGAGACCCCACAGGACGACTAGGATTGAATCCTAGATATTGTTGACTTGGTCCTACCAAAGTACTGGATGGGTTGACGCCGATATCCGCCCTCTTGCCCAATGCTTGACCCCTTGCCGGGATTATGGTATTTTTCTCTTTAAAATCTGAGTGTTATAAGCACTCGGCTAAGCTTGTGGAGCCTACAAATGGCGGATATCAAGGAGAAGCGAGGGTATCAGAGGTACAATATAGAGTTTGACGTGCGCGTATCCAAACCCGTGGGGGGCGGGGAGAAAATGGGTATCGAGAGCACCATCGGTAGAGCAAAGAACTTGAGTGGCAATGGCATCTTTTTAAATATGGAAAATCTGACAGATGTGGGGGATCTGCTGCAGATGTACTTCCTTAAGCCCAATACCTTTGAATTCTTCAAGGGTACGGGCCGCGTTGTTCGAAAGACCGATATCGACGACGCCACTTGCGGTGTGGGGGTTCAATTTCTCGATATTCCAGAGTCCGAAAGCCTAGAGATAGATTATCGGCTTAGATAGCCGGCCTTCCCCCAAGACCAGACGTTATTTGGCGGTCATTCGCTCGTGGACCATCGCCAAGGTGCGATAGACCATGTGGGCGAATTTGGAGTAGGGAAATGTGGCAAAGAGACAGAGGATGAAGCTCAGGTGGGAGACATAGATCCACACGGCAATGCCGGGATCCATTGCCAGGCGGCTGACTTCGGTTAGCACGCCTGTAAATCCCACCATCACGGCCACAAAGAGGAAAAAGATATCGAACGCAGTTGATTTTCCAACTGCATCGCCGCCGCCCATGCGGTTGAACAGGAGCCACAATCCGCCAATGACCAATAGGACACCTGAGAGGTTGCCAATGATCTTCATGAAATTGGTCTGCTCGACAGGCAGGGGATAGCTGAACCCGTACATGGCGACGATGATGAGGGCGGTAGTGATGGCCGCGCCGACAAAGCCCCAAAAGAACAACAGGTGGGGGCTTTTTCGGGATTTTGTGGTGTCACAAGAGGAGAACCGCTTGTGGGTAAGGATTTCGGTGACCGCCGGTATCAGGTTGCTCAAAAAGCTACCCGAACGGTTCACCCCTTCTCCCATGAGGCTCCAGTATCGCTTGCCGCTAATGCCAATGGCGATCGTTACCCATAGGGTCACTGGAACATAGACCACATAAATCATCCAATGGGGCACGAAGTCGTGCCAGGCAATGGTCATGGCGCCGTTGATCTCCTGGGGTGTGGGAATGGCAAACCCATTCACCGCATGGATGAACACAATCCAAAACACAAACGGCAGACCGATCAGCAGGGGCCAGGTCGCTCCTGCCTTGCCCACGAGTTTTCCAAGGAATTTGGGCGCGGCCATGTTTTCGACCATCAGCGATCGGACGATTTGCATCACATCCCCGGGTTTGGCATCCCTGGGACACCTGGCCGTACAATCGTTGCATTGATGGCAGAGCCATACCGCTGGATCCGCAGCGAGCTGATCCACGAGGCCCCATTGGGCACTCGCCATCTGACGCCTGGGAAACGGCGATCCCTCTGGCGCCAACTCACACACGCTGGAGCAGGTGGCGCACTGATAGCATCGAAACGCAGTTTCACCACCGCGCTTCCTGAGTTCCGTCCGAAATTCTGAGGACGGAATGATTTTGGCATGTTGGGCCATGGTTACCTCCGCTAGAAGCCCTTGTATGGGTTGGGTCCCACATCATCGATGGTTTCGGCAAACTCCTCCATTATCTCTGGAATCTTTGCGTAGTCGTCGCGTCCGATTTCCACAATTTTGACGCGCTCTGATTCCAAGGTGAGTCGCTCTAGGGTCTCCTGCACATTGGTCATTCGGGTCTTTGCGAGCTCAGACCCCTGCATGTAGTGGCACTGGTAGTCGTCTCCGCTCTTACAGCCGATGAGTAGGATGCCGTCGATACCTCGAGACAGGGAGTCGGCGATCCACACTGTGTTCACTGCGCCCAGGCAGCGTACGGGGATCACTCGTACCCAGGGGTTCCACTGCATCTTTCTCGCAGCTGCTTCGTCGAGGGCGGGCAGGGCGTCGTTTTCACAGAGGAATGCGATGACCCTGGGTTTCTCCTCGTCCTCTTCTGGTACTTCGAACGCCTTGATCATGCTCGCCACCTGGTCCACCGAGTATTCGGGGAACGAGATGATGCGCTCTGGGCAGGCGCCCAAGCAGGTGCCGCAGCGGCGGCAGCGAAGCTCGTTGTACTGGGGGGTGCCCTTCTCGTCCTCGTTGATCGAGCCGAACGGGCATTCCTCTGTGCAGCGCTTGCACTGGGTACAGCGCTGCAGGAAGAAATCAGCCACCGAGATATCGCCGGCGCGCGGGTGCACCGCCTCTGAGCGGGTGATTGCGTTAATACACTGAACGGCCTTCATGGCAGCGCCGTGGGCATCCTCGATGGCCTGGGCCACGTCCATAGGTGCGTGCAGGGCACCGGCCGCGTATATGCCGGTTCGTCGGGTCTCATAGGGAAAGCAGATGTAATGGGAATCTGGATATCCGTAGCGCAGCACGGGCAGATCCGGTCCCTGCCGATAGTTCAGGTTGAGTATCTCCGTGCCCTCGTGGTGCTTGAGGCGCTCGACCACTTCCTGTGCCGCTTTCACTTGACTCTCGGATTCGTTTTTCTCGATGCGGCCGTAGGCGTCCATTAGCTCGCGGATCTCAGTGCCGTCGGCTGAGTTGGGCACCATACCCACTGCCAACACCACCAGGTCTGCGTCCAGGGACACGTCGTCGCCCAGCAGGCTGTCTTTGACGTGAACGCTGAGGCCGCTACCGCTCTGCGCTACCTTATCGACGTCGCCTCGGGTGAGCATGGCCCCGGTGTTCTCTTGCACGCCGAGGTAGAAATGCTCGAGCTGTCCAGGTGCGCGCATGTCTCGATAGACCACTGCGCATTCCACATCTGGAAAGTCTCGATTGATCGATGCCACCAGCTTGAGGGTCGTGCCGCAGCACTCGCTCGAGCAATAGGGCAGGTGGTCCGCGTCCCGTGATCCAGCGCACTGAACGAACACAATACGCTTGGGTGCCTGACCGCCGCCCGGGCAGGTCAGCGCACCGGCCTTGACCATCTTCTCCAAGTCGCGTGTGGTGATGATGTTGGGCGACGTGCCATAGCCCAGGGTATCGAGCTTGCTCGCGTCATAGGGGCGAGCACCGGTTGCCTGAACAATGGCGCCGGCTTTAAAGGTGTCGCCGTTGTTCAGGGTCACGTCGAACTGACCGGGTTGTCCATCGATCGCCTTGGTCGTCGCGCCTTTAACCACGCGGATATTGCTATCCCCTTCGACTTGGGCAATCACATTGCCGATCGAGTTGGGCGCCACTGTATCGTAGGGCGGCTGCTCAGGTACCAAATCTTTGACATCGTTCAGGTAACCGCCGAGTTGATCAGAAGATTCCACGAGCACGACCGGGTGTCCCAGGCCTGAAGCTGCAATGGCTGCCTGCAGGCCGGTCATGCCGCCGCCGACGATGAGCACGGTCTTTTCAATCTCGCCCTCAAACGGCTTGGGCAGCTCCATCTTGCCCACGCGGGCAAGGCCCATGCGAAGGAGATCTTCGGCGACCATCTGGGTATCTTCGTCCCCGGGCTTTTGGGACCATGCCACCTGCTCGCGGAAACTCACCCGCTCACACGCCACTTTCAGGCGATCAAAGCGAAATTCGTTCTGCTTCATCCGATGGGAGCAGGCCGCGATACAAATGCCGTTGATACCGTCATCGAGCGCCTTGTTGATTTCTGCCAAGCCCTCTGGGCCGCAGAGGCATGGATGGGTGACGAATAACTTTGATTTTTCTTCTTTTGCCGCTTCTTCGAGTGCATTTACGTCAACTGCAGCGCCGATATCACAGCCAGTACAAACGAACGTTCCGATGGCATCCATCACGCCCTCCTTCCTGCCGCAATGAGGGATTTCGCGGCGACTCCGGTGGCATCGCGGGTCGAAGCGGCCACATCCTCGGGCCGCCGCGTGACGCCAGCGACAAACAGGTTGGCCGCATGGGTATCGAGACCAAATCCGTCATCGTCTTTTTGTATGTTAAATGGCGAGATGTCCTGTTTGAGGTTGGGCACCATGCCGGTTGCGAGCACCACCATATCGGCCTCGGCCTCGAGAAGCTGGCCCGCAGCCACATCTTCGAGCCTGAGGGCCATCATACCGCCCGTGCCTTGGGTGATCTTGCCGACCTTCCCTTTGACCAGGGTCACCCCCTCCATATCGGCCACGCGGGTGAGCATGTCCTCGTTCCGGCCTGGGGTTCGACGGTCGATGTAGTACATGGTGACCTCGGCTTCGGGCAGCTGCTCTCGCACATAAATCGCCTGCTTGAGGGATGCCAGGCAGCACACGGCAGAGCAGTATGCGAGGTGGTTGACATCCCGCGATCCAGCGCATTGGACAAAGGCCACCTTCTTGGGCGGTTCGCCGTTGGACGGTTTTAGAATCTTGCCGCCAGTGGGACCGGTTTCAGAAACCAGGCGCTCCATTTGCACGTTTGCGATGACGTCCTGTAGCGCTCCGCCGCCCAAATCGGTCAGGTTCTCAATGGGGTAGGGATGCCATCCCGTGGAGAGGACCACGGCGCTCACATCCACGGCTGTTTCTGTTTCCTTCGCCTCCAGGTCGATGGCGTCGTATTGGCACGCCTCTTTGCACTTGGTGCATCCGTCTGGACACGCGTTCCGGTCGAGGGTGAACAAGTGGGGCCACGCCTCTGGGTGGGGCAGCCGAATGGCTGTCACTTCATTCATCCCCACGTTGAACGGATCTTTGACCTTTGCAGGACACACCGCAATACATGCCCCACAGGCGGTGCATCGCTCGTTCACGTATTTGGGACTGGTCTTGAGGGTGACGGACCAGCCGTCGTTGGCTTGGTTTGCCTGGGCCACCTCTGTGTTCGCCATAACGCGAATCCGAGGGTTGCGCTCCAGGCGACGGATATTGATCTCCATGCCACAGGTAGGTGGGCACAGCTTGGGAAAATAGTTGTGGTTGCGCACAACGCGACCGCCAATCGATGGATCGCGCTCCACGAGAAACACGTTGGCGCCGGCTTCTGCTGCCTCCAATGCAGCGGTGACACCGGCAATCCCCGCCCCGACAACGAGCAGGGGCTTAGATGATGCGTTCATGGATTCCTCCCGGGCTTTTGTGCGGTTTCCCGCACTTTCATCGTGGGTTCGGCAAAAAGTGCAAAGCGCAGCCAGCGAAACGCAAACTGCAACAGCGCCTCGTCGCTGGTGCGCATTTCTTCAATGAGGTCTTCTTCTAATTCAAATCTATTGAGAAACGTACTCGAGAAAACAAACCGCCTGAACGTGTCCAGGTCGTAGCAGGCCATATGGAACATCTCGATGCGGCGGGGATCCAGCTGCCGCCCGCCGATAAACCAGGGATGGGAGACGATTTCTTGAAATCCCACCTCGAACGCCTCCCGCTCGGGAACGGCCTGGTTTTGCTTCCACGAATCCACGGTCCACTCGTTTTTTTCCTTTGTGCCCTTGCAGAAGTCGTCTTCGAAGAGCACGTACACGGGCACTGGATCCTCACCTGCCCGCGCTGGTGGAAGGCCCATGCCCAGTGGATACATGCGGCAGGACCAAGGACGATCTTCATATACACCGCACCCATTTTTATCGACAAATGAGCACCGCTTATCTTCTGCGTCGCTCATTTTCAGCATCACCACCGGTAGGTGGAGGTCCTTGGTAATCGGCATCATTGTATGGGTATCCAGGAATTCGCGGGTAGACATATCGAGTCGTCGCGCCAGCCGGAGCACATCGAGTGGGGTGAGCAGGATATTGATATCTGCGCAACACTGGGTAAAGCACGAGATGCCCGGTTGGCAATCAAAGCAGAACGTATCGTTTTTTGAAAGTTGTCGACGCCCCTTGAGGGGCTCGGGAAGTTCGCTGTATTTTTGTTCGGAGTCCGTCATCTTGCCATCCAATCCCCATTGTCGGGGCGTTTTCCAAAATGGCTTTTAGCAGCTAACCCCTTCTTTTTCCACCTCGAAATCCCGATTAACAGCGATCATTTTTAATGTTTGGGTGTAAAAACTGGAAAATCAGACCACAGATATAGTCCAGAGCCACATTGCGTGATCGTAAACCTGTTGATTGTTTTTTGAACCAGATGCAAACCCGTTGACGGTTCGCCAGCAGAGGCGTTTAGTATGCTCACGTGAGGTGATCATGAAAAAGTCAATGGGATTGGTCCTCGTGTTTTGTTGTATGTCCGCTTGTGCAACCCCCCAGGGGTCGCAGGGATCAGAAACTAAAAACGCGTTGGAGAAGAAACCCGAAGGAACCGCTTTGGAACAACAAGATGCTGTGGCGCGCGATCCAGGCATTAAGCAGGGTGGCGTCAAGGCTGATCTCGAGGCTTTTCTGGCCGGCAAGGGCGATCCGGGGCATCTCAGCATCTCCTATGATGCGCTGCACGAGCTCCATGGGGGAATACGACTGAGCGTGGCCGGCACTGGTGCGATTGCCCAGGAAGCCAAATTTCCAGGCGGGGCATCAGCTGGTACGCCAAAACAGCAGGTGTCCGCAGCGGATCTCAGGGCCTTGGTGCAGCTGCTCCTAGATTTGGAGGCATGGGAACAACGGATTGCCGAGCGACCCCTTTTGGCCGATGAGTCGACTGTTAAACTCAATATCAACACGGCCTCGGGTGCTTCGTCGATCTGGGAGTTTTATAATGACATGAAGCAGGTTCAGCGCATTGAGAGGATACGGGTACTGCTGTTCGAGATTTCCTGGCAACAGTAAATCGAAATGGTGAACTAGTGCTCATTCAAGCCTACTCTGACGGATGGAGATTCCGATTTCCCCCTTTGAAAAAGGGGGTTAGGGGGATTTCTAAACACTTCGGGAATATTGACGAAATCCCCCCTCCCCCCTTTTTCAAAGGGGGAGTTTATGACCCATCACTCATCACTTGACGAGGTACTAGGAAATCATCGCGCTGAGTGGCGTCAGGTCTTTTCCCTTGATCTCGCAGTGGCAAGTGGCCTTGAGCTCGGGGCTTTTGCAGTTGACTGCGATGGCGAGACCGGCTGCTTTGGCTATCCAGACGTCATTGTCGTTATCACCTACAAACACAGTGCTGTCCAAGTGGAGGTTCTCCTGCCTGGCCAGATCTTTTAATCCTTCAGCTTTGCCTTCGAAGTCGTAAGGGGTTGGTGTGCCGCCAGCAATTCTGCCGTCTTCGCGGAAATGGATCTTATTAATGTAGACGTATTTAAATAGGTCTAAGCCAAAGATCATCTCTACGACAATGTCCAGGCTCCCTGAAATGATGGCTAGGGTATGGCCTCTTTTTTTAAGGTCCTCAAGCATGTTCAGGGCGCCGGGCATGGGGGTCAAGGTGCGGACGATATCTGCGATTTTTTCTCTTGTGGCACCGGCGCTATCCAGTAACTCGAGGTCGTGGTGAAACCAGTCGGCGTAGCTGATGCGGCCGGCCAGGTAATCTGCCCGCGCCATTTTCCGCGCGTTGAGGTCAGTGCGAAACTGGTCGTGCAGGGTCTGCCAAATAAATACCGTGTCATCAACCAGGGTGCCGTCCAGATCAAAACAAACCAGGGGAAATTGGAGGGATTTCATAAAAAAACAGATATCACGTGTCAAGTGTCTGGCAAAGAGTTGACATCGCCAAAACGATGGTTAGTATGTCCCCACTGAGCACTCTTGAAGGATAAGTGCTCACCAAGCTAGGGAAACCAAAACACTCGAAATTTTTTAGAAAAACAGGAGGAAGACCATGGCATTAAGGCCGCTGTACGATCGAATTCTGGTCTCGAGGTTAGAGTCAGAGGAAAAAACCAAGGGTGGCATTATCATTCCTGAATCTGCAAAGGAGAAGCCGCTGGAGGGGAAGGTCATCTCTGTCGGGAACGGCAAGATTTTGGACGACGGATCTGTCCGCGAGCTCGCCGTAAAAAAGGGCGACAAGATTCTTTTTGGTAAGTATGCGGGTACTGAAGTCAAGGTAGATCAGGAGGATCTGGTGATCCTCCGCGAGGACGACGTCCTGGCAATTGTTGAATAGCAAGCGGAAAAGGAGCATACCATGTCAGCAAAAGATATTATTTTTGACGAATCCGCCCGCGGATTGATCCTGCGGGGTGTGAACCAACTCGCCAATGCAGTGAAGGTAACCCTCGGCCCCAAGGGTCGCAACGTCGTCATCGACAAGTCCTTTGGTTCCCCTACCGTGACCAAGGACGGCGTGACCGTAGCCAAAGAGGTAGAGCTCGAAAATAAATTCGAGAACATGGGCGCCCAGATGGTCAAAGAAGTCGCTTCCAAGACCTCTGATGTGGCAGGCGACGGCACTACCACGGCAACTGTGCTGGCCCAGGTCATCTATCGCGAGGGGTCGAAGCTGGTCAGCGCTGGTCACAATCCCATGTCCATCAAGCGCGGCGTCGACAAGGCAGTCGGCGAAGTGGTGGCACGGCTGGGCAAGATGAGCAAGTCGGTCAAAGATCAGACCGAAATCGCCCAGGTCGGCACGATTTCCGCCAATGGGGATACCACCATCGGCGAGATGATTGCCCAGGCCATGGAAAAGGTCGGCAAGGAAGGTGTCATCACAGTGGAGGAAGCCAAGTCAATGGACTCCACCATGGAGGTGGTCGAGGGGATGCAGTTTGACCGCGGATACCTCTCCCCCTATTTCATCACCGATGCCGAGCGCATGGAAGCGGTCCTCGAAGACGCCTATGTGCTGATCCACGAGAAAAAGATATCCAACATGAAAGACCTGCTTCCGATCCTGGAGCAGATCGCCCGCATGAGCAAACCCCTGCTCATCATCGCTGAAGACGTGGAGGGCGAAGCCCTGGCTACCCTCGTGGTGAACAAGCTTCGCGGTACCTTTACCTGCGCGGCCGTTAAGGCGCCGGGATTCGGCGATCGCCGCAAGGAAATGCTCAAAGACATCGCCACCCTAACCGGTGGACAGGTCATCGCTGAGGAACTCGGCCTGTCCCTCGAGAAGGTGAGCATCAACGATCTCGGTAAAGCCAAGCGCATTGCCATAGATAAGGACAACACCACCATCGTCGACGGCGCTGGCAAGAAAGCCGACATCAAGGGTCGGGTCGAGCAGATTCGCCGCCAGATCGAAGAGACGAGCTCTGATTATGATAGGGAGAAACTGCAGGAGCGGTTGGCCAAGCTGGTCGGTGGTGTTGCGGTGATCAAAGTCGGCGCAGCAACCGAGACTGAGATGAAGGAGAAGAAGGCCCGCGTGGAAGACGCTCTGAACGCGACCCGCGCCGCAGTGGAAGAAGGGATCGTGCCGGGTGGCGGCGTGGCCCTGCTCCGCTCCCTGGACGGGCTGAAAAAGTTCGAGGTGCCTGAGGACGAAGATGTGGGCGTTGCCATCATTCGCCGCTCCCTGGAAGAGCCCTTGCGGCAGATCGCTGAGAACGCGGGCAGTGAGGGGTCCATCGTCGTTCAAAAAGTGCTCGAGGCCAAGGGATCGAGCGGATACAATGCCGCGACAGATAAGTACGAGGACATGATCAAGGCAGGCGTGATCGACCCCACAAAGGTGGTGCGGACTGCGCTGCAAAATGCCTCTTCAGTTTCTGGCCTGATGATCACCACTGAGGCGCTCATCACTGAGAAGCCAAAGAAAGATGACGGCCCCGGCGGCATGCCCGACATGGGCGGCGGCATGGGCGGTATGGGCGGTATGGGCGGTATGGGCGGCATGGGCATGTAGTCCCCGCGCCGCTCCCCTGCTGTCAATCTCCCCTGCTGTCAATACCCCTTTCGCATCTCCACTTTTTGACCCACCTCGAGTTCTCGAATAGCACTCGTGATCAGACACGTTGACGTCTTAGGTCGGGTCTCCACCACTCGGATTTCCGCCAGCACCTCCTTGGGGTAGCCCTTCCGATCGTCTGGTTCGCCCCAACTCTTGCGCCAGTTATCACGGGATTCCACGGCGAAAAACCGATTTCCTTCCCGCACGCCGTGTTCTGCGCCCTTGTCGATGAATACCACTTGATGGGTGGCCGATAAGATCGTGGGATCGAGAAACGCGATGAGGTGTCCCTTGAGATCGCGATCATTTGATACGACCGGAATCAAATCAAAGCGCCGATGTACCGGGCCCACGCGCGTACCCCGTTCCATGGTTCGCATGGACTCTTCCACGACCACACGGGCCATGCCAGTTTTTTTGCTGAATTGGGTGACGCGCACCAGGCCCAGGATTTCGACGAGTTTTCCGATCTCTGTGCCAGGATCATCCACGGCGTCCACTGAACTGAGCACTTGAAAGGCGGCAAATGCATCCCCGGCCTTAACAGTTTCGTTTTCTTTAAATGCGACGTAGGCTTCATCGAATTGGGCCAGAAACTGTACTTCCTTGTGCGCACCGACCAGTGTACCCGACTGTTTGAGCAGCTTCTTGTCGACAAATCCACGGTTGCGCAGGCCCGTGGCCGACGGGGGTCTTTTCCACACGCCATCCGTCATCGGTGCGGGCTGGCCAGCACCGAGTGCCCTAGCGCCGCCTGCTGGCGGCGGGGACAGCCAGAGCACGTCCCCAGGGTAGATCCAATTTGGATTGGTAATGGTTGTATTGTACGACCAGATGCGGGGCCAGACATAGGGATCCATGAAGAATCGCTCGCAGATATCCCATAGGGTATCTCCTGGTTGGACCGTGTACACCTCCGAGGTCCCCGCCACAGGGCCGGGCGCATCTCGGTCATCTTCGATCTCGTCTTCGGTGATGACCACGGATCGGCCCTGTCGCGCTGCCTCGGCAAGCAGAGATCCATTGGACGCATTCCCGGTCGCTCGAATGCCGGGTTGAATGTCTGGCACGTATTCGTCGACTGCTTCTGGGGCAGCTGCTTCTTGGACGAGCCCACGACAGGGAATGACTATCAAGAAGAGAGCACACCCAATCGAGCAGCGTCCTTTTGTGGGCTTTACCATTTCATCACCTCTTTGAAGCGGCCGGCACCAGTCTGCCGGTCTGATCGCTTTTATCAGTTAGTGTTGAAACCCGATGACTGGCGCGGCGGGCCGCATCAGACCCCGGGTACTGGTCAACAACGCGGTAGTAATACTCGAGCGCCTTTTGTCGATCTCTGAGCTTGTCGTATGCAAACCCAATGCGATAGAGCCCAGTGGGAATCTTCTCTGACTTGGGGAATCTCGCCACCAGGCGCTCCAGCTCGCCAATGGCCTTGAAAAGCTGGCCGAGTGAAATGTAACATTCAGCTCTCCAAAAAATGGCGTCATCTGCGTATTGATGCTGGGGGCGATGCCGCAAGAAATCCGAAAACCCGCCGAGGGCTTCTTTGTATTGTTTGTTTGCATAGGCCCGGTAGGCCGCTTGAAACCCATCCATTTGTATGGGGTCGGTGTTGTCCAGCGGCACGACACCCAGGTTATCCTGTGGCAGGGCTTCGAGTGGCTCTGCGTTATCAGGCCTTATGGCAGTGGCAGCTGAACTGGGACGCGTGCTGCGCTGCCGAGGGCCACTGAGCACAAGCTTGGGTCTGGGCCCCTTGGGCTTGGGAGCTGGGTTGGCTTCCACAGGCAGTGTCGCCCACTCAGGCGGCTCAGCGTCTGAGACCGTATCTGGGTGAAGTTTTACAACTGCCAACCGGGGTGACGCGCCTTGCTGACATCTTGAAAGGCGTTTTTTTAAAACGAGCATTTCATCATCAAGGGCGCGGTTGCGCGCATTGAGATTCACCCGCTCGGTCTTGAGGCGTGTGACCTCTTGTTCAAGGGTTTTGACTGTTGCTTCCAATGACCCCTTGTTTGCAGCACAGCCAAACGCCCCCAAAGGGCATATCACCCCCGTAAAAATTAAGAGTCGGAGCATGTTCGTCTCCTCGCCAAATAGCAATCGATTACACCTCACACATATTCGTACTACATTGTAGTCAATTGTCCTACCTGTAGTCAAAAAAAGAGTAAAGCGTTGACGTGTCCGCCTCCGCCAGGCCTACGGCGGGATCTTGGATTCTCAAAAATTAATTCGAAGCTCGATAATCCCGCCGTAGGCCTGGCGGAGGCGGACACGCCGGAGGCTTGGCGGAGGCGGACACGTCAACGCCACGCGTAGGCGGGCTACGTCATTCGTACTGTTCAATTTCAGGCGAAGCTTCGCTAACATTCTAGTCGAACAACACTCCCCCCCTGTGTGGAATCGCGGTAAAATAGCCCTGACATTGGGTTCTCGCCTGAACCCGGAGGAGGAGCGATGATTGTGAGAATTGTTCAAATTTTAATTGTTGTTTGCGCGATCACCGCGGTGGATGGCGGGCGCGGCGTTCTGGCACAGCAACCATCAATCACCGTTACTTGGCGGCATTCCGAACGTTTCACCGATATCCGCCCTGTGAGAGACACCAGGGAACGGTTTGAGAGTCGCCTTTTCACCGAGCTCGAGCAGTTCATTCGGAAACAAGCGACCCCATATATCCGCAAAGGCCAATCCCTTGGCATCGAGATTCGCGACATCGACCTTGCCGGCGAAATCAAATCCGGCTATTTGGGCCCACCTGGCCATATGGTAAGGGTTTTAGACAAGCCATTTTTTGCTCGGATTGACCTGGCCTATACGCTCGCGGATGCTGCCGGCAAGATCATCACCAAGGGTCAAAAGACCCTGAGGCAGCACCGGTTTCACCGCTTGGGCAAGCCACCCAAACACATGCGCCACTTCTACTACGAAAAAGCACTTATCGAAGACTGGTTAAGGAGCACTTTTTCATCAGGGCTTGGCCATTAGAAGCTGCAAGAGGAAGAGGTAGGACCTCAGCAGCGTTCCAGTCATGGGCGTATCTACCAAGTTTTTTTGACGCGCCAGGTGAGCGATCTCCAAATACTGGCGCCCATCGAGACCGAGAAGGGCAATGATGCTCTTTTCGGATGTATCGGACACGGCTGTTTTTAGATCGTGAAGAGATTTTTCGATTTCCTCCCATATCGCCTTAATCGCGTCTTCACTTCTGTTTTCAGCAATAGCGCGTTCAATGTCTTGGGCCTTGGCTTCACTCCCAAGCGGCCACAGGGGCGCGAATGAGAGGAGGTATTCTCCAGCAGCCGGCATGTCTGTTGATTGGGTCGTCGGCCGGGTCGATCGGTTTGCTGCCGGTGGCGGTGATGTTGGCGCGGCATCGACACGTGTTTTGGGTTCGGTACGATTGCCTTCATGGCCAGGTGGACTTGGCTCAGAGCGCTTCGTCGAGGGCACATCGAAGCCCAGGTCTTTAACATTTGCAGGATAGGTTGCTGTCAGTTCTTCTGATACAGGGGCTCGAATGGTCTTGGCCGAACTCTCGCTGAATTCCTGAACCGTGTTCAAGATACCCTGATCTTCTTTTGTAAAAGCAATCTGCTTTTCAAACGGCTCGCTGGCTTTTTTTTCATCGTGAATCAGCACTTCACGGCGCTTTAGGTCTTTTAGCACCTCTTTGGTGATCACCTCGAGCCCCTCGTAAACACCGTCGCCTGTTACAGCGCATGTACCAATTGCAAATCGGCCGTCCGGGTTGAGCGACCGATTGAGGTCTTCAATAGGCGCTATATTTGGCAGATCTCTTTTATTGTACTGGAACGATAGGGGCACGGCATCTAGATCGATTTTCTGCTCGGCTAGATTATCTCGCAGGTTCTCTAAGCTCTCGATGTTGGCATCCATTCGTGTGGTCTGACTGTCTGCGACGAGCACAATACCGTCGGCGCCCGTCAGTACCAACTTGCGTGTGGCATTGTAATGCACCTGCCCGGGAACGGTAAACAACTGCAACCGCAGGATGTAGGAACCGATCTTCGGCAATCGAATGGGTAGGAAGTCAAAGTACAGGGTCCGATCGACAGGCGTGGCAAGGGAGACCATTTTGCCCCTGTGTTCTGGCTTTGCCGTGCGATGGATGTGCTGAAGAGTGGTTGTCTTACCGCCGAGCCCAGGCCCGTAGTAGACTATTTTTATAAGAATTTCCTTGGTCCTCGGGTTAAGAGAAGCCATGTTCCTCGCTACAGCGCGGCGGGCAGTCGCATGGTGACCTCTGTTCCCTCGCCGGTTACAGAATGCACCTGAATATCCCCTCCGTGCTCTTCAACTATCACTGCTCGGGCCACTGTTAGGCCTTGACCATGCCCGGATCCCACTTCCTTGGTTGAAAAAAGAGGCTCAAATATGCGGGGCAACACATCATCGGGAATGCCCATGCCATTGTCCGCAATACTCACCCCTATACCATCGCCATCGCTCCGGGTTTTAATAGAGATTTTGCCATGGTGGCCGCCTGCTTGCTGTGCCCGTTCGGAAATTGCCTGGGCCGCGTTCACGATGATGTGTAAGAACGCCTGATTCAAATCACCCGGCATGCCGTGAACAGGTGGCAGGCCTTCCTGCAGATCAGTCTCGACCTCGGCCACTTCTTTCCACTGGGGTGCAGATATGGTCAGTGTACTGCCGATTGCTTGATTGATGTCCACAGCCACCTTATCCAGACTGTTCGGTGCTGAAAAAGATATCATCGCCCCCACGATTTTGGATATATGCGTAATGCCCTCTCGCGTTTGGTCGATCGCAAGCGGTGTTTCTTCGGCCAAGTAGCTGACATCGCTCTGTTCTATTTTCTCCTTCAGTGTGCGCATCTCTGCTGCCATTTCTTCGTGCGCGCCGCATTGCTCCATTGCTGGCTGGATTTTCTCGATAATGCTCGTGATATCTCGGATCGCATCTGAGATAAAATCTAGATTATCGGTTATGTACTGAAGTGGTGTATTGATTTCGTGCGCCATGCCCCCTGCCAGTTCCCAGATGGATTCCAGCTTCTGCGCATTGAGCAAGCGCGCCGACACGGCTTTCACATCAGTGATGTCTCGGGCCAGGATGAGCATGCCCCTGCGGGCGGGATTTCTTCCGGGAATGGGATTGACCGTCATCCCTAGGAATCGCTCCTTGCCCGACGGTCCGACAAACCGCAGATCATCGATCCGAGTGGGGGTTTCTCTCAGACTGGCTTCGTATATTTTATCGACCACGTCTTCGTCGCGCCATTCTATTGGCAGCGCAGCAAAGGGTCGCCCCAGGGCCTTAGGACCGGGCAGGCCAAATGTGTCTTGGGTGGTGCTGTTCCAGAGTCTCACCACGCCATAGCCGTTGAGGCCGATGAGTGCGGACGAAATACATGCCAGCAGTTTGTCCCCGTAGCTGGCTGTATCGTCCTGGTGCCCTGCTGCCGATTCCCGTTCGGAAAAGCACGCGAGGGCTTTTTCGACAATGGCAAGTGGCGCTGCTAGCAGCTCCTCTCTGGAAACGATTTGCGTCGATCCAACCTTGTATGAGGCTTCATTTGCAGCTGCCCCTGGGTCGCCGACCGCCAAGACTTGCATTGTCGGATCTAAAACCGACGCCCGGTTGAGCAGGGTATCAACGCCTGTCTCGGCAGATGCGGCGAAGATAAGCACATGCGGTGGAATCTGCTCGATTGACGTCAATGCCTCGCTCAATCCCTCAACAGCGCGTACTTCGTGTCCAGCTTCCTCTAACGCTGCCCATACACCAGGCGGCGCAATAGCATCCGCATCGACGACGATCACGCGGCCGGTGTGCAGTTGGGTATCTTCGTTATTAAACATGCTTTGTCTCGCCCCCAGTCATCGCATTGCAGTACAAAAAAAGTATACCTCACCCTTTGAGGTACGCACGTACCACTGACGCAGCGTTATACATAGTGATGTTTTTTTTCCCAAAATCTATGCTTCAGGTGTCGTTCTCAGAAGGGCCTCTAAATTGAAGCTGACACAAGTGGCACGAATGAATCGGGTGGCGAAATTAAAACCTCCTGGATTCTAAGAATAATCAACCCCATCAGAGGGGATTTTCCAAGAGTTGGTATAAATTGTGCATTAAATATGAGCATCATTTTGAACGGCGCCAAGGCGCTTGGTGTGCAGTGTACAACGTTCAATCGGAGGGAGCGAGGGAGCTTTCTAACGCCTCCTGACACTGGGCAAGAGGCAGCATGCGCCTTGCAAATGGAACGATGGGGGGAGGTTTTTTAGTCCGAAGATAGGTGAAACATGTACCTAGCAAGTGGAAAGGATGAAGGGATGGTAGCGCGAAAAATAGAAGTTCTGTCCAATCCGTGCTCACCGGCTGTTTTGATTCTAGGTACCAGTCGCTTTTTTACAACAGCGGCGGTAGAAAAGATGATGACATCCGGATTCAATCCAACAACGGTCGTCCCGGACGCGGGCACGGCCATCGCCGCCTTCCAAACCGAGTACCCTGACATCGTTCTCATACCTGCCACTGCCGAAAATGGGTGGTATGGGCACATGCGCGCAATGGAATATCTGCGCGGCCTTCGCTTTCCAGGTGTGCTCGCAATTCTCACGGAGACCCCCTCTATGAAAGACCTGGTCGCGGCCATTCGCACGGGGGCCAACGATTATCTGGTTGTCGGGAAGTATTTGGATATCACCGAGGAGGTGGTTCGGCTGTACGCCACCAGAAAACAGACCCTGAGCACAGACTGGAAGCCGATGAATATACAGAAGATGGGGCTTTTTCGTTCGATCGGGCTAACGCCCAAGCAGATCCAACTTCTGGTTGCTTATGCTCAAGATTTTCCTCGCCTCGGCGAGCTTGCTGCGCGACTCGGCCAATCGGAAAACCGCTTACGAAAGTCATTTTCCAGGATTTACGAAAAGTTAGAGCCTGTATTTGCCGTCAACAGCCCGTCTCGTTTGGCCCAACTCCTCACCCTGTGCGCAGCCCAGGTTTGATAGCCCGCTGCGCTTATCAAACCGGGTTGTAGGGCACGGATTTCCCCGTGCCGACTGCGCGGGGCATAAAGCCCTGAGAGAAGTTCGACCGGGGTTCAAAAGCAGAGGCTTTATTCCTTTGCTGCTTCGCAGTAATATCCGCAACATCAGCTGTAGGTAGTCGTCAGTTTTTCAAAGGTGTGACATGAAGAAGACCACCATTTTTCTGCTCATTGGGGTATTGGCTATTGGCGGTGCCGAGGCCGGGGATCGCCTTACAGGCGCCATGTTCGCCACCCGATCCGAAGTGATTGCCACCAACGGCATGGTCGCAACAAGTCAACCCCTTGCCGCCCAAATTGGCCTCGATATTCTCAAAAAGGGCGGTACAGCAGTAGACGCCGCCATTGCTGTCAACGCGGCTTTAGGATTGATGGAACCCACAGGGAGCGGTATTGGCGGCGATCTGTTCGCCATTGTATGGGACAACAAAAAGAAGCGGATCTACGGACTGAACGCCAGTGGACCATCGCCCAAATCCCTTACATTCGACCATTTCAACGCGCGTGGCATTACCGAGGTGCCCACTGAAGGACCCTTGCCCTGGACAGTGCCGGGGTGCGTGGCTGGGTGGTTTGCCCTACACGAAAAATTCGGCAAGCTTCCCATGACAGACCTACTTGCCCCAACGATTGCATACGCACAAAACGGGTTCCCCGTATCAGAGCTTATCGCCTATTATTGGGGGAGATCGGTTGAACGCTTTGCGGATTTTCCCAATTTTCAAAAGCTCTACGCACCGGATGGTCGCGCCCCGAAAAAAGGCGAGATCTTTCGAAATAAAACCCTCGCTAAAACCCTGCAGTACATTGCAAAGCAGGGTCAAAAAGGGTTTTACAAGGGGGAGATCGCCAAGCGAATCGTCGCCTATTCCAAGAGGGTGGGTGGCTTTTTTCAGCTCGCCGATTTTGCCGACTACGAACCCGAGTGGGTAAGACCCCTTAAGGTGTCGTACAAGGGATATCGCATCTGGGAGCTGCCTCCCAATGGCCAAGGCATGGCCGTCTTGCAGTGGCTTAGGCTGCTCGAGCAGATGGACCTCAAGTCCATGGGGCACAATTCAGCTGACTATTTACACGCGTTGATAGAGACCAAGAAAATCGTGTACGAAGACCGGGCGCGGTTTTACGCGGATCCGGCTTTTTTCAAGGCCCCGATACGAAAACTGCTTTCGACTGCATACGCCAAAAAACGCTTAAAACTGTTTCATCCCCAAAAGGCACGCCGTCGCCTCAGCCACGGGGAAGAGAAACTCGAAGCCGGAGATACGGTGTATCTCACGGTCGTGGACAGTGAATTCAATGCGGTATCCCTCATCCAGAGCAACTATTACGGCTTTGGATCGGGCAACGTGCCAGACGGCGTGGGGTTTTGCATTCAGGATCGGGGGGCGCTGTTCAGTCTCGAAAAAGGGCATCCCAATGTCTACGCGCCTGGCAAGCGGCCGTTTCACACCATCATCCCGGCATTTGTCACCCAAAAGGGGGAGCCGGTGTTTTCGTTTGGCGTGATGGGTGGGGCCATGCAGCCCCAGGGGCACGTACAGGTCCTGCTCAATATATTGGCATTTGGCATGAACATCCAAGCAGCAGGCGATGCACCCCGGTTTCGCCACAGGGGCGCATCCCAGCCGACCGGGGGTCGCATGACCGACGGGGGCACAGTGCTGCTCGAGAGCGGCATCCCCCCCAACGTGATGCGTGAACTGGTTCAAAAAGGCCACACTGTGGCAAAAACAAGCGGTGGGTTTGGTGGATATCAGGGCATATGGATCGACCAAAAGAACAAGACGCTCATCGGCGCCAGCGAATCGCGCAAGGATGGATTGGCGATTGGATACTAACATGACCCGTCGCATGCATCAGCGATACTCCCATGTAAGTTCGTTGTTTTATTTTTTAATTGTTCTTGGACTTGCCACTTCCCTGCCAGGCAGTGCGACCGGTATCCAGGAACCGAACCCAAAGGATCGGACCATCGCGTTTTCTTGGCAGCCGCCAGGTGCGCCAAACGCGCCGTACCGAACGCCCGACCCATTGGATCAGCACCGAATTGTGCTCTATCCTGGTACTGAAAAAAATGGAACCTATCCGGTCATCATTGGATTTCACGGCCAACCCAAACGGGGCGTGCTCCCAAGGGATTACAGCTTTTTAAAAGTGGTCCGCGCGCTGGTCGGCGAGATGGTACACAAGAGGGAAATCCAACGCCCAGTGCTGGTGCTCCCGGTTTTCCGATTTATGGGACAGAATTGGCCGGGCTTCGATGTGCGGGCCTTTAAAACCGAGGTCGCTGAACAACTGAAAAAAGAGGGGATCACCCCAGGCGACTGGTTTGTCTTTGGCCATTCTGGTGCGGCTGGATGCGGCGGAGATGGTATGAACAGTGTCCATCGCCTGGCTCCCAAGGCAGTGGGGTTCTTTGATACGTGCTTGGGTAGGGGATGGCAGGATGAAATTCAGCGTCTAAAGCGGCGTGGCGTTCAGACCATCAATATCCATTCGGTCGAAACTGCTGGATTTAGACCCAAGCAGCGGCCTGAATACCAGTCGTGGTTTGACTTTGGCAGGGCCTATGGACCGCTCGGCATCGATAAAACGACTTGCCCGGACAATCTCCCTGGGCTTCGCCTGCGGAACCAACCCTATCGGTGCGCTGCAACCGGCGATGGTACCGTGCGATCATTTGTCATCGATACCGGTGAAGGTGTCGAGGCCCATCGGGCTGCCCTGCCCACTGCGCTCCGGTATTTTCTCTTAGAATTCTTGGGGCGCACGCCTTGACCAAGACGTTGTACTCCAGGGGACTGGGACCTGGGGGGACTGGAAATATACCCTGCATTTGGTTTATGCTTCGCTATGGTTGTATCGACGTACGATAAGTACTATGAACGCATCGAAAACGAAGCTATCTCATCGGGACTCGCGGACTTTCGCCTGGCGCGGGAAGAGTTCCACAACTTGACGGGCAAGTTCGAGGATGGAGAACCGTGGTTTGAATTGAGAATGGCCATGTTTCTCGATTGGTACCTCATGGATCGGCCCGGCCCAGATGGCAACACCCCGGTCGAAACGTATCTTATTCGACACGCTAGCGAGATGGATCGCCAAGAGCTGGACCAAATGGCGTACCTCACCGTGACCCTGCGATCCGTGTTCGAGCTTATCGAATCACGCAACGACGTACTGAATCTCTTGGATCTACTAGGCGGGGGCCACTGGATGGCCCATAGCACACTGCCGACCCTCGGGCTCAGCAAAGGAGATATATTCGGCGCTCGGATTGTCTATTGGGATGGCAGGCCAACGATCGGTAAAGGTATTGTGCTGCACCCGATCGAAGCTCGCCAAGTTATTAAAGAGATTATCGCACGCGGCTTGAAGGAAGAGATTCCCACGAGAAACCTATCGGACTATCTCGACAAAATGCGCCTCAAACTCGATAAATATTCTAATGTACGTATTCAACACGTGTATCGGTACCCTGGCAGTGAGATACTTTAATATTGTCAGCGCCTTAGGTGGCGTTCTAGCCGTTTTATTGGTATCATCTCAGCCCCAACTGCAACAGCCCGCTCCAAAACAACCACAGTGCCGCAACAGTGGAGAGTCAGTACAAAAAACAGCTACGCCAGACCAGCGCTGCCCGCCAGATCAACGCGGTATTGCCCTTGGACTCTACAGCGAGGACCCGGATTGGTCTTATGTGCCAATGCTCGAAGAGATGGCAGCAGTAGGCGCGAACCACGCTGCGATTGTGGTGCCGTGGTATATGAAAACTTCTATCGATGTGTCGATCTTTGCCCATCCCGAGTTCACTGTTCCAGAGCGCACCATAAAAAAAGCCATTGCAGACGCCAGATCCCAGGGGCTATCTATTTTGTTCTTTCCCATTTTGAGGGTCGAGGACAAGTCAAACGGAGGGTGGCGCGGCACCCTTGCACCAGCGGATGTGGATGCGTTTTTCGCCAATTACGAGGCATTTATTCTTCGGCTTGCTGCCTTTGCAGAGACGCTTTGCGTTCCCTTGTTTTCCATCGGCTCTGAACTATCTAGCATGGACGTGCACGAAGAAAAGTGGCGAGGGATCATTGCCAAAGTACGCGAAGTTTACAGTGGCGACCTGCTCTATTCGGCAAACTGGGATCACTTCGAAAAAGTCGCGTTTTTTGATGCGCTCGATTATGTGGGCGTTACGGGCTATTTTGAGCTCACCCAACCGGGCACTGACCCTACTGTATCAGACCTGGTGCGGTCCTGGCAGGGCATCAAGACCCGGCTGCTCGACTTTCAAAGCCGAATAAAGAAACCCCTTATCCTAACCGAGGTGGGCTATTTAAGCCAAAAGAACACAGCTGCATGGCCTTGGAAAGAAGGCGCGGACGACCCCATTGACCTCGAAGGGCAACGGCGGTGTTACGAGGCATTCCGCTTGGTTTGGGGTGGAGAGCCAAGCTTAGCTGGGGTGTATTTCTGGAATTGGTTCGGATGGGGTGGACGCAAGAGCAAAGAATACACCCCTAGAGGTAAACCCGCGGCCGAAGAGATCGCCACCTGGTATTTTGAACGCTAGAGAAACTAGCTCGGTTTTCTCCTGCCCGACCCCCCTGATGACGGGTTGCGCTCAGGCGGACGCACGCGCTGGGGAGAAGGGGGTGGGGACACGGGCCGGATGCGTCGCTGTGGTGGCGGGGTGGGTGCTGGCCTGACTCTTGTTGGACGTGTTGGCACCGGGTCCGTTACCACGGGCTGTACCCGGGGGTTCGTATGTGCGTCGTCAGCATCGATCACCGTGGGACGTATCCGCGCGGGCCGGGTTTCAGAAGGGGGACGAGATACAATAATGCGGTCAGGCCCCGTGTAAAACACCGGACCATAGCCAAAGTAATACCAGTGAAAGTATGGGTAGTAGTACCAAAACCCATGGTGCCAATATATCCAAGAGCCGTGATAGTAGTACACCCAGTGATCGCGATACCAGACCCGTGGGCAGTCGCACGTATCAGACGCAGGGGTGGCCTTGGGGTCTGTGAGCTTGACGCCGTTTGGTCTGCCTTGCGGTGCGTACTGCTCAAGTGTTCTCTCATAAGACGGATAAGACCCCAGGGTCGATGGGCCGCAGGCGGTTATCACGCAACAGCCCAGAATGACATAGATGATGGTATTGGTTTTCATTTGCAGCTACCTTGTAGCAATGGCATTCATTGCCATTACAAAAAAATAACACGTGGAGATGCCCTGTGTCGACCTTGCTCCTTAGAATGTTGCTGTTCCCGGTCGGACTGCTGTCCTGGCAACAGGTGCAACAGATCGGGGCCCTGCTCGGTCGCCTGTGGTTTCACCTGGTTCGCATTCGACGAAAGACCGTCCTTAATAACCTGGCCCTGGCACTTCCCAAGCAGCAGGATGACCATTTCGATATTGCACGCAACGCCTATTCTCATTTTGGTATATCGGCGATGGAGTTTTTAAAGCTGCGCCAGATGACCAACGAGCAAATCTCGGCCCGGGTGCACGTCCATGGCGCGGCCAACTACAATGCAGCCCTGGCGCGAGGCGCCGGTGTGATCGTCGTAACCGCCCATTACGGTAATTTTGATTTGCTCGCGTGCTCTCAGGCAGCTTCTGGGGCCCCCCTCGCCATTGTCAGCCGGGAACTCCATCACAGCGGCATCAGTCGATTCTGGATGGAAACGCGCCATCGATGCGGGCTCGAGATTTTTCCCGATAAGGGCGCTGCCAAGCGCATATTAAAATGGCTCCGACAGGGAAATGTCCTCGGATTGACAGTGGACCAACGCACCCCCCCTACACGGGGCGGCATTCGATCGCCGTTTATGGGGCAGATGGCGTGGACCACCACGGCCCCGGCCATGCTCGCAATGAGAACCGGCGCCCCGCTCCTACCAGTGCGAATTGATCGGCGCTGGGATGGGGACCACGACATTTACATTGAACCTGCCATCGACACTTCAACCCTTAAAAATGGCGACGATATCCGTGCTTGGGTAAATGAAATCAATGAGATAGTCGGGGCGTGGGTCGCCCGGCGTCCGGATCACTGGATGTGGCTCCATCGCAGGTTCATAGATGCAATGTGAAACGCGAACTTGAGTCGTCGATGTCTTGGAGCTAAACTGCATTATAAGTAGGTACTGGTTCGGAGGTTTGAATGCGAGTAATTCGAGTCATAGCCGTTTTTATCTTATTTACCGCCGCGCCTGTGGTTCGTGCTGAGAAGGTTACTGGAAAAATCGTTAGCTCCGAAGAACTCAAAGCGTCGCTTGCAGCAGCAGAAAAAAGACGGGCAGATACAAAGCGGGCATATTATTGGAATGAACCAAACGGCATCGTTCCGGTTCGCCCCCCTAGCATTGACCCGTCCCGAGACCTTGCGGTTGTGCTGTTTCGAGACGGGGCGAGCGACCCTAAACCCGATCCACTTTCCACTGTCAAAGTCCACGCAGGTGCTCTGGAGCGGCGGGTGGTAGTAACGCGACCGGGCAGCACCATTCGATTTCGCAACGTGGACCCGTTCGATCATGCCCTGTTTTCACCCACCCTGCCGGTATTCAAGGCTGAGCAACAATCAAACGGGGCATTTCGCCCGATTGAGTTTCAAAACGAGGGCGTGTACGAGGTGCACTGCCGCCTCATGCCACATTTCAAAGCCTATGTTGTCGTTACGAAGGCCAGCGCAATCGTCCCGGTCAAACCCGACGGGACATTTGCCCTAGCTGATGTAGAAGCGGGGAATTATACGCTAAAGGTATTTCACGAGGGTAAGTGGCTGCACACCCAGTCGTTTGCCTTGGGCAATGGAAATCCTCGGGAAGCCAAGCTGGAGATCGAGCTCAAGCCAGAATCATCCGCGGACGCGCAGTCAAAGGATGAAAAAAAAGGACAATAAACCTGAGAGCAAGGCCAATTAGCCGGGACTCGAAGCAGTCATAAAGAGGTCAAATGTTCGTATCCAAGTTCTGGACACTGCTATTAGCTTTAGTGATCGCGGCGATGCTTGCCATCATTATGCTGGGGAAGGATGTGATCAACCGGGAGCGTGTCGAAAACGCGACGGTTCTTCTTTACAAAGAAATGACAAAGGCAGATGTGGCGCTCAAACTGCATGCGCGAAAAAGACTCGATGCATTGCTGAGCGTTTCGGTTGATCCAGATATACGAAAGTTCCTCTTCGTCGCGTCTTCAGGACCAGATCGGGCTGCTAAAATACGCGATACCCTGTTGGGTACCTTGCGCAAGCGAAACGCCGATCTCGGCACCTTCAGGGGTGATTTACTCCTAACATTGGATGTCTCGGGCAATGCGATTTGCCAGGTCGGACACACCGAGCGGCAACACGGCCACAACCTCGCCGGGTTTCCAGCCGTGGACGCGGCACTCAGGGGATATTTGCGGGACGATGTCTGGAAGATAGGGAACGATGTATTTTTAATAGCTGCGCGGCCGGTCATCGAACAAGGCCGATACGTGGGCGCTTTGGTCCACGCAATGAAGATCACCGATCAGCTGGCTACGGAACTATCGCCCAGCATGCAATTGGCTTTTTTCTCGGGGAATGTCATGATCGCCGTGGGTACACCTGGCGAAATCGGCGAAGACAAAGCCCAGGGAGCGCTTATCGCCAAGCCGCTCGACAAGGTTATTGGCAGTACAAAATTCACCAAGGATGGTTACTCCGAGGTGAAGAGAATTGAATCGCCGGAGAAGCAGTTCTTGGCTGTTTACTCCCGAATTCGAGGGGAAGCAGCTGACAACGACGTGGGGTTTGCACTTATAACGCCGATTTCTTTCATGTCCTCCTCGGCTGAGATCTATGAGAACGCCGGCTCTCAGGATGTGGACGCGCTTCCGTATGGATGGCTGATAGTCGGTGTTATTCTCATTGCACTGTTTGGTGGGGCCTGGAATTATATCGAGGGAGAGCGTCCGATAACCAAGTTGCTGGAAAATATCGTTGCGCTTGAAAAATCAGATCCAAAAGATCAACTGAATATCTACCGCTTCAAGCGGCGAATACGCAAGGTCGCTAAAGCGATCAACGGATTAATGGATTACAAAATAAAGTCTCTTATTGAGAACACGGACAGTGCGTCAAAGAGTATCGATTCTATTTTGGCCACCCATGATAACGTTCGAAAATCCTCGGCCTCATTCAAGTTCGCAGAGCCTGCGGCTGAGGATATTCCACCACCACCGCCTGCTGAACCATCATCTGAATCCGCGCCATTGGATGCTGCGCCTGCAGAGTCAAAAGGGGAAAGAGAGGTGGCTCCGACCCCGCCTAAGGCGCCGCCAGCACCGGCGATGAATCAATCACCAGCAGGTTCGAAGCCGGGAATACCGCCAAAGACCCCTCCGGGAATACCGCCAAAGACCCCGCCAGCTGGGGTGTCAGCGGGTTTGACAGAGGAACAGGATTATTTCCGAGAGATCTACGATGAATTTGTCGCGCTCAAAAAGAAGCTCGGCGAATCAGTTGCCCAACTGACCTTTGATCGGTTTTTGGGCACGCTCAAAAAGAATCGGGATACCCTCATGGCTCGCTACGACTGTAAGCAGGTGAAATTTCAAGTATACGAAAAGGACGGCAAAGCCTCCCTCCGCGCCACGCCAATAAAGGGCTAGATTTAAAAAAATAAAAACCCTCCGTCAGTGCCGGTGAGCATCGGCTCTCTAACCCCGCGTCCTCTGATAGGTGGGCTCCATAGTAACCGCATCAGGCGTCCGATTCGCAATGACCGGCATGCACATAACGGCAAGGGACGGATCCCAGGGGTTAGGTACAGCGGGATTAATCTATGCTTGTCGCCGCGTCACGTACACCCCAGAGGGTTCTCTATGAGTATGTCCGATTTACAGCCCTTTGGTCAAGTGGTTATCTGCTATTTGGAAGTAACTTCGATGGGCATGCCAGGGGTAATCGTACCGCCTCTCAGTACTTTGCAAAAGATGCCGTGTGTGGGCATGATACAATTGCCAGCGACTTTGTAAATAGCGCATCGCGTGTGGCATTCCTTGCCGATTTGCGTGACCTCCAACAGCACATCTCCAACGCGAATCTGGCTGCCGATCGGCAATACGTGAAGATCAATGCCCCTGGTGAGAAGGTTCTCTGCAAAGTCCCCCGGGCCAACCTCTGCGCCGAGATGGCGCATCTTTTCGGCGCTTTCATCGGCGAGCAAGCTTACCTGTCGATGCCAGTCTCCACCGTGGGCATCTCCTTCGATGCCGAACCCTTCAATGACATTAACGGCTTGGACCGGCTTTTTTTGCACGCCCTTTGTTTCGCTGATGCAGACGTTGAGTACACTAGCCGTCATATGAGTTCCCACCTTGGCGCGGCTGTATCCCGCATTGCCTTTCGCAGCACTTATAACTCGGATTCGGGGAAAACGCCAAGTGGGTCTTGGCCCCTGCTGAGCATCGGAAGATCACTTCTTTTTTTTGATCCGCACCTCGATGCTTTTCTCGCCCTTCATGAGATTTAGGAGCTTTTTCGTATCGGTTTTTCCGAAATGATAGTGATAGGGATAGAGCACTTTTGGCTTCATGGCTTGTGCAGCGTCGGCCACCATCTCGGGGGTCATCGTATAGGGCAGGTTCATGGGCAAAAAGGCGATGTCAATATTTTTTAGTGCTTTCATCTCGGGCGTGTTTTCCGTGTCTCCTGCTACATATAGCCGCTTATTGCCCAAGGTCATCACGTAGCCGTTGCCCTCTCCTTTGGGGTGAAACGGTTTTTTATCCTCTCTCTTGTGAACGAGATTGTAGGCCGGCACTGCCTCAATGGTAATACCGGCAACCTGCTTCACGTCGCCGTTGTGCATGACCTGGCTGCCGTTAACCTTGTCGGCGCATTTTGGGGAAACTAAGATAATGGCATTTTTTTTTCGAATCGCACTGATCGCCTTAGGATCTAGGTGGTCGACGTGTTCGTGGGTCACCAAAATCACATCTGCCTTTGGCAATTTTTCGTAGTCGGCCATCTGGCCAAACGGATCCACGTGCATGATCTTCCCGTTATATGCCAGCATTAACGATCCGTGGCCGATAACCGTGACTTTGAGATTTCCCTTGGATGTCTTGAACGTATCGGCCGAGAGCCCGTCTACTGCAACAGCATGCCCGCTGATGCCCAAAGTGAGCGCTATGGCATAGGCAAAAAGGATCCGCATGTTGTTCCTCCTTTTTCGATCAGATGGGATATGAGTGGTTATTGTTTGCCGCCTGTTTTACGCTGGCATGCAACCTCTGCTTTAAAAGTTCGCGCTGGTGATCCCCGAAAGGTCAGCACTTCCTTTTTCTCCTTGGGGGCCAACGCAACAGAGAGCCCTTCTGGATTCACATCGGTCGACACCTGGCACACAGCGACCCATTCACACTGACTGTGGAGATGCACCAGGTGATCATAGGCGACCCCCACAAACCGCGCTTCTGTGGTCCACTTTACACAATCGGTGGCACTGCCGGCCGTATCCTTTTTCTTGCTGGCCTGTGCTGACAGTGAGAGCAACCACACTGCCGTGAAAAGACAAAGGATTGTACTGAGGATCGCCGGTTTATTCATTCCCATGGGAAATCCTTCTTTGGATATTCGTATGTTTGATCATAACGTGGAAAAGAAAAAAAGAAAATCAATGAAGCAGATGGGACACAACAGAGCTGCTAAGCAAAAAGTAAACCATTGAACAGTGCGTAAGCCAGCAACAGGATGAGGCCGTCGGTTCGGTTTAGGCGCTGCCCTATCCAGGCCATTGGCAGGAGTATCAGGGCCACCCCTAAGAAAAAGAGAAAATCATAAGACGCAACGCTGATCTGACTCGTCACCGGTGAGATCATCGCGGTTGTGCCAAGGATGAGCAGGATATTGTAGATATTCGAGCCCAGGACGTTGCCAAGTGCCAAGTTTCCCTCCCCGTTTTTGGCTGCGACAACAGAAGCCGCCAGCTCGGGTACGGACGTGCCAAAGGCGACGATGGTCGTTCCGACAACCCGTTCACTGATGCCGATGGATGTTGCAAGCCCCACAGCACCGACTACCATGCCGTGGGCGCCAGCGGCGAGCACGATCATCCCGCCTACGAGAAACACCAGGTGCAAGCTTTTAAAATCCGGCTTTTCCCAATCGGGTTGGGCGGTCACTCGGGCCTGTTCTTTTTGGGCCAGGCGATAATTCATCCAGGTATGGCCAGCGAGCAGGAGCAATAGCAGCGTTGCGTCGATTCGACCCAGCTGATTCCCTATCCAGGCCATGCAGATAACCCCTACGGTGATGATGACGACAAAGGGAATGTCTCGCTTTAATACGTCTAAACTCACTCGGATAGGTGCGATAACGACAGACAGACCGAGGACCAGGGCAATATTAAGGACGTTCGATCCAAGGACGTTGCCCAAGGCAACCTGGCCGTGTCCCTGGGCTGCTGCGAATACACTGACGACCAGTTCGGGAGCTGATGTGCCAAAGGCGACGACAGTGAGGCCGATGATTAAGGAGGGTATCCCCAGGTACGCGGCCAGTTTCACAGCCCCCCGGACCATCCCTTCTGCGCCGACCCATACGGCTGCGCCGCCGCCCAGCAGGAGTATGGCATCAGAAAAGGGCGTTGGGCCCATTTCAAAGGCCTCGGCAGGGGTTTTCGCCCATGCGCAACGCCTGTTGCGCATGGGGTGTGAGGATCCAGCTGGGTCGAATATTCAATTCACCCCTTGGGGTCGACAAAAAAGTGAGATTGCGCTGCATTGCTCGCTGCGGTGTTATCTCCGGCTCTCGCATGAGTGCGATGTAGCTCGCCAGGCTGTCTGTCGTCGGACCCACGCCGCGGTTATAAATGCACAAGGTGAGATCTGCAATCGCAGCTTCGGCCGAGGCATACCGGTCATCGGGCCTGGGTTCTAAAAGGCGAACGACAATGTGGGACAGATCCGGATCGATGCCTTCGACCACGTCGTGGGGAGCGCGGAGCGGCTTTTCCAGTGACAGCATGACGCTTGTTATCGCGCCCAAGACACTTGATAAATCAGGCAGGCGAACATTCGGGTTGAACCCTGTCAAGAGCTCGTACATGACGAGCCCGAGGGCATACAGGTCGGACCGCGTATCGACCGGGCCGCCGCTGATGACTTCAGGAGCCATGTAGGGCACCTTTCCGGCGATCGTCCTGTCGCTGTTATCGCTGGAACAGCGCGCGGCAACACCGAAATCCGTCAGCTTGACAAATCCGCGGGTCTCTTCAATGAGGATGTTTCCAGGAGACACATCCCGATGGATCAGACCGATTTCCCCATCCTCAAAATGATAGGTGTGGGCATGGTGGAGTGCTCTTAGGACCATCAATGCGATGAAGCCGACGATAGGATCTGGCAAGCGGAAGGATGCTTGTTGAGAAGTGACTGCTTCAGCGTCAAGACCACCGATATTTCTGAGGCCGATGAGGTCAATGCCGTGGATATACGCCATCACGAAAAAGAATCTCCCGTCCCCATCTCTTCCGGAATCGATAAACGGCACGATATTGTCGTGGGACAGGCGGGAAATCCGCAGTGCTTCGTTGGCGAGCATCTTTTTGGTAAAGGGGTTGTTCAGAAATTTAATGGCCACCATTTGGACGTGCTTGCCCGCGCTCACCCGTTCGGCCAGCCAGACTTCTCCCATACCGCCCTGGCCCAGCCTTCGCAATAGTTGATAGCGGCAACTGGACTCGAACGTCACGCCACCCCGCAGTGGCTTGGGGTCGAAAAAGGGAATGATGCTTTCGCTCATCGTGATGACTCAATTAGGGGTTGTCGTCTTCATTGTCTTCATTTTCAGGCGCCTCTTCTTCTGATGGGTCCTCGTCGGCCTCCCCTGCTTCATCCTCTTCTCCGTTGGCCTCCTCTGCCTCTCCCTCTTCTCCTTCAGCCTCATCACCTTCGGGCGCCTCCTCTGCTTCTCCCTCTTCTCCTTCAGCCTCATCACCTTCGGGCGCCTCGTCTGCTTCGTCTTGCTCTGCTTCGCCCTCTTCACGCTCACCCATCTCTATTGTTTCATCGGCGGAATGATCCATTGGATTTGGCTTTTTATGGGATAGATGTTGCAGTTTTCGCCGGCGCTCCAAATTATCCATCTCCATATCGGGTACTTTGGGTGGTATCGTCGGGGGGCGCACTGTTGTGGGCATTTTTGGAGGGGCCATGGGTTCGTCCAGATGCCGGGCAGGGGGTCGCTCACTTTTTTCTGCTGACGGCTTCTGACGCGACGGTCGGATGCGGCGCTCAGGCCGAGCAGGGCGTCGGCCAGTTTCAGTGTCCGGTCGCCGCGTTTTGCTATTTCTCGGCGGCGTATATTTTTTCTGTGGTAAAAAGCGCCCCTCACCTATCCGGCCCCTATATCTGAAACCGTAGTATCCGTCATCCCGATGGGCGCGCTTAAAATCTCGGCTGAACAGGTCGAGACTGGAAAACAGGGTTTTTAATGCGTCGCTCTGGTTGATGTAGGCGTCCATTATTTTAAACGTCAAATACAGGTCGAGCTGTGTTCTCGATAGAGGATCCCTAAACGCGATGGTCCCTTCAACTTTGGCATCGAAGTGTTTGGATGTCACAGCAAAATTGTTTATTTCACCAGTGCCATCTTCGATGTTCATTTCAGCCTTCAAAGAGGATATTTTTAGGGGCGGGACCGCCAATTTCATATCGAACATCTCAGCTTCATAGCCCGGCTTTGATAGGCCCACATCTTTTAAGGTCAGGGCGATACGACCATCACTCTGGGAAAAGAGTCCAGCCTGAGATGTCAGTTCAACGGCAAGGTCCATGGATCCGTCCACTGGTACGGGTATTTTTTCGCTCAGTCCTGGCATGCGCTTCATCACGAGGCCCTCTGCCCGCATTTCCAATGAGAGGGGAATGTCGCTATCTTGAGTTTCTTCGGCAGAGGGATCCTCTGTGCGACGGGGCCTTATTCGCTGTTTCTCTCTGGTCTCTTGTTGGGGCATCGGTCCTGAGTAGGCAGCGGTAATGCCACCACCAAATGCCTGGATGTCGACTTTCACGTCGAGTCTGTCAAAGAGAAGATCCAGAAACCCCACATTCACCTGAATCTCTTCGATCCGGTACGGTATGGCACGCGTACTAATCCGCGGTTCTGATTGCGAAGCATCGGCTGAACCGTCTTCCACAGGTGGGGGGGGGGATGCTGGATTATCATCGTCTTTCTTTGCAATCTCCACATTGGTGAGGACGATATTGCCGCTCATGGTCATGTCCATATCGCCGATGCGGATGTCCCGCTTAAGCAGGGTTGCCAGCTGCTGCTCTGCTGCTCCTTTAAAGCGCTCGATGGGAAACCCCAACAACAGAAACACAAAAAATAGAACGACAAAGAAGACCCCGTACCCCAGGTAGCGAAAGAGTTTGCGATCGAGAAAGGTCAGCATCAGATGCCTCCTTTCCTGGAGGCGCCGGCGAGCCGCTTACTCGGTGTTTGGCCATTGGCCGTTTGTTCGTATGTGGAAATGACCATTTTTACGTCATAGGTGTCTTGGGTCCGCCTGCGATTCCTTATTTCTAGCTTTGTAATCGCCACTGGGAACCGCCTGCGATTTTTCTCCACTTCCTCCATAAAACGGGTCAGGTTTTTGATGCCGATGGCGCGCATTGAGAGCTCGACCCCATGCTCGACCCAAAGGGTGCCGTGGCGCTGATCAGGGAGCTCTTTGACGTCTGGTACGGTTACGTCGAGCTGCTTAGATATCTTGTCGATCAGCGTACGCAATGGGGTTGGCTTTACCTTTCCCTGGCTTTGGAGGCGCTGTTGCTCCCGTTTTTGGTTGAGATAGTCGGCTTCCTTTTCCTCGATTAAGCGAAGGGCTTGAGCGGTGATCTCGGTCTGTTCAGCGAGATCGCCAATTTTGGATTGCACGAGAAAAACAAACAGAAATAGGATGAATACGATAAACGCCCCCCCTAGGATCGCGACCATCCGACGCTCTCGTTCTGATAGACCGGCGATGAGGTTCCGCAGAGATTCAATCATACACAAACTCCTATGGACAGCGGCTGTCGATGTCCATTTGATACCGCCGCCGCTCTTCCACTGCGGTCACTTTACCCACGCGTATGGCAGTAAAACACTCGCTAAACGCCTCGAGTTTTTGTTTGATGAGATCGGTTGGCGAGAGATCCGTGCCAGTGCCTGCATCAGGTGTCTTGGCACCCGCCACGTCTTCGGATAATTCAGGTGCCTTTAGCTCGGCGTCGACCGTGCCTCGCAAGGTGACCCGCTTGGGCTTTATTTCGAGGAGCTCTACGTCGTGGACCACCTCTGGGGGTATCCGTCTTGATAGCTCGACGACGATGTCAAAGGCGTCCTTGGACGGCATGGGCGCCTGTTCGGCCTTTTGTCCGCTCAATTTTTCCTTTATTCTTTCTACATCGCTCTCGGGTTTTCCGAACAGCTGTTTGGTGCGGTCGCTGAGTTCGGCCTGTTGCGCTGCCACCCTGTCGGAGAGTACAGAGTATTCAGCATAGCTCGCGAAGATCCACGCCAGAATAACGAGGAGGGCTAAAATCCCCATCCCCCCAATCCGCCGTTTTACAAATTCGTAGTCTCCTCTGAAAGCGAGATCGCCCTGTCTGAGATCGATGCGCTTGTTCCGCTGCGTGGTTTCCCGCCTCGCCAACGCATATGCCAGGAAGAAGCGATTATTATCGTCCGCGCTTTTCATTGCGCTCAGGGCCCCCAAGGTGGGTTCGAAGCGCTCGACCGGCAGGCCCAATTCATCGGCGAGGTAGGTGGCCAGGCCGTTTAGCTGCCCACCGCCGCCGCAGAGGAGGATGCGTTTAGCTGCCCGACCGCCTGAGGCCAGGTGCCCTTTAAGGGTTTGCTGGATTTCCCGTACCTGTGCCTTTAACGCATCCTTGAGGACCTCACCGACTTTCCCGTCCAATCCATACTGCTGCTTCAGTGCCTCGGCTTTTGAAAAATCAACGCCCCCGACCTCTGCGAGCTTGGCCGTTATTTCGCGGCCACCCCGCAGGGCTGTCCTCACAGTGGGGGCGGTTTGATCGAGTATCGCGATATTGGTTCGCTCGTGCCCAATATCGACGATAGCGAGAATGTCATCCGGGTCTGCAGGTGTATCCACACCCAACACATAGGAGAGTGTGGCAACCCCGAGCTCTCGGGGCGTGATACCGGCCTCTTCGAGTCCCTCGATGCGCCTTGCCACCTCAGCGTGCAAGGCAGCCGCTGTGACGACGCCGATTTGATCTGCGGTGCGCTCGATTTCGATATAGTCAAAGACCGCATCGTCCACATCAAAGGGGATGACCTCGTCTACTTCGAACTTGAGGACTTGGTCGAGCTGTTTTGCTGCGCTTGACGGCACGGTCATGCGCCGGGTAGAAACGAGCTCCCCTTGAATCGCACAGTGAACGGTCGCCTCGGCAGTGAGGCCCAGCTTTTTTGTCAGTCGCTTCGCGGCTTGCAGCACATCGGGCCACAGGGATTTTCCATCTTTGCCAAGGGGCACTGGCTCGGATTCGCACCGCACCACTTCGGCCCCTCGAAGGGCCATCCTTACGACCACCGCCTTGACCTCGCTCGACCCGAGATCGAGTCCTACCACATCGTGCGCCATCTGATCTCCTAATCCATCCGCCAGTAAAGGACTTTGCCGCCGGCAGCGGCAACTGCATTTTCAGGTCCCAACATCATCATATCTTCTCCCTTGGTATCGATAACCGCATGAATGCGCTTGGTAACGCGGCCCACAGTGCCCTCGGCGTAAATCGAAAACACGGTTGACCGGGTGGAAAGCACCCGGCGCGCCATGCCCTTGCCCCCAATGGGAAATCCCGGTATCTGCAAAAACAGCCGCTCGGGATTCTGAATAGCTGATAGAAATTCTCCGGATCGACTAAAGGGCATAAATTGTCTGATAAAAACAAATGCTTGGAGGATCACAAGGAGGTTGGCGTACTGGGCGGGATCCGCGCACAGGCTGACACCCGATTGGTCTGAGGCCAGCATGCAGATAACCGGCAGCAGCACCTGGGCAGGGGCGGTGTTGACATTGATGCGGCCCCGCCCCCACACGGTCATTACCCGGGCCTCTGGATCCTCGGGGTTCGGCTCTACAAACGCACTCCAAAAGTCGTCGTCAATGCCTTTGACGAGGTGTAGCTCCATCAGGCTGTCAAAGGGCGCGTTCTTGCGCAGGTACTCGGGATCCAGCATTTGATAATACGAGGGATCCTCACTGCCCGACATGTCGCAGAGGTCTTCATCGCCGTCTGCCCAATCCATGATTTCGCAGATGATGCTCTCCCGGTCAAAGACCTGGCCGGCCTTTGCCTCTCGATCGAAGATAGGGTCGTATTCCATGGGGGCAATGAGTTGCATCAGTTGATCGAACATCATCTTGCGCATGTTGCGATAGCCCTGGGAATTGGCGAGATTGACGTTTATCTTGGAATCTTCGTCGATAATCGTGACCTTAAGATCTCCATCTTTCACGCCCAATCCAAGCCCTTCGACGCCGGACACATCTATCCCGGCAAGATCGCCGAGCAGCCCCCCGCCTTCTGAATCGGTAAATACATCCACGATTAGATCGGCATACTGCCAAAACGGAAAGCTCACCGAGCTGCCGAGCAGTCGCTGAAAGGAGAGTAGCAGCCGACTCAAGTGGATACCTGACCGGGCCATGTATTCTGCGCGCACCGAATCCCTCGCATTCACGGTCGTGGCCAAGTAAACTTCGTTGGACTCCATCAGATCCGCGGTCATGGCCCCGAGGATGGTGAGGGCAATGAGGACCATGAGCAGGGCGACCCCGCGTTGCCTGCGCGTGCGGCGGACGCTCATTTGTTCACCGGAATGGGCGGCCCCGGGACAAAGGGGGCTCGGTAAATGGGGGTTCGCATGGGGATGGGGATCTGGGTCCCATAGACCACTTCTTCGCCGCGCCGGTCGTTGACCACGAGGGTGATGCGGACCTGGTGGGGCAGGGTATCCAGCTCGCCGGAGACCTCGGTGGTGTCCCATTCGTCCTGCCATTCATTCATTGGCAGGTCAAAATACTGAACGTCAAAAGCAACCACATCTTCGACCAAGATGAGGGATTGGCCCCCTTCGAGGGGTTCCAAGTCCAAGATGGGGGACTCGCGGCGGATCAGATTTTTTTGACCAGACACATTTGGATCCTCTGCAATGGCGTATCCAATTTCGCACTGGTCAGATTCGTCCACGTCGAAATAACGGCGTTCATGGGTAAACGCGGCAAAGTCCAAGCGATCTTCATCTCCGCTGTTTTGACCGATAAACACGGTATCGTGGGTGGGCTCGACAGTGCCCCTGTGCTTGGACAGAAACGCCGACGTCAGGTCCCGACTCAGGTAATCGAATGCGGTGCGCACCTGGTGAAAGCGCTCGTGCGCATCGGTAATGATGGTCCGGGTGCGCGTGGTCTGACTTGTCGCAGTCCAGATGGTGATACCCACCATGGATAACACAGCCACGGCCACGAGCACTTCGATTAGCGTGAGGCCGGATGGCCCTATGGGATTTACCTTTTTGGGGTACCTGTTCATTTGGGTTTCCCCGGACGTGGCGATGGCCTGTCTGATTGGGATTCGGATGGCCCAAAGGGCGATGTCATATCCCCTTCCTGTATGGCTTCGGACATTTCAGCAGCGCTTGCTGCGCCGTGCATAAACTCGAGGGGCCCCTGGGTCGGGTGGGTCAAGTATTGGGACAAAACAAACTGTCGCTTGCGGGGTCCCTGCTCCCATTCTACTGTCACTGTGACGCGGCGCATGGCTTGGCGCAGCATATCCGACAGCATGGGCGCAAACGAAGAGACAATGCCCATCTCGTCCATCTCGGCCATATTGTCGGCCGGATCACCGGCCCCCATACCGCCGCCGCCAAGGCCAAAATCCCCTAAGAACCCACCGCCCCCGTCTGCGTCCGACATCAACGTGGCAATGTCTGGCAACTCAACTGCTTTGATCTCCCACGCACATTCGAACGCATCGATGCCAGGCTCGCTCTCTAGCAACTCGCAACAGTCACCGCTGGATATCACATCGGCTTCTTCAAAACCGTTTTCAGTTTGAATCTCGAGTTCAATTTCGCTCATCCGGCAGCGCGCGAGCTCAATGGCCTGGGTGGTGTATCTGGCAAAATCAGTGGTTGCGACAGCTGCGAACTGGGCGCCGAATATGGAAACAACCGAAACCGCTAGGATCATAATTGCCACCATCACTTCCATGATGGTAAACCCGGCCGCCTTGTGAAGGTTCCGCAGGCGCGATGCCGATGGCCGCACGGGCATTACTCGGCCTCCTGCAGGTCATCGAGTTCCCCGTCAGGTTCGATCGGTTCGTTGTGAATCACCGCGCGGCCGGTCATGGGGTGAATTTCCACGGAATAGATGCGCTCATCCCCGTCTGAAACTTGAATAATGGCGTGCTCTGTCATGCCGCCGGGAAAAAAGTAGACAAAGGCGCGGCCCTCTTCCTGGGGCTTGGGTGCGTGGGGCGTGAAGACCGTAACGAATGTTGTATCCCCTTCAAGGGATCGCTTTTCACCGCGGCGGCCGCCCAAGGGCGAGAACTTGGGCTTGCGATACCCCAAGGAGCCACCGCTGAGACCACGCTGCATCGATGCCAGGAAAGGATCGCTAAGGGCGCCGCTCGTGAAATTGGCCATCATGCTGAACATATCGCCTTCTTGGCCCTCACCTTGTCCACCCATGCCCAGTCCCATGCCGAGCCCTGCACCTATGCCCATGCCTTGCTGTAAGCCGCCAGCCCCGCCAGTACTGCTCGACGTGCCAAAGGCGCTGCTATTCATTTGAAAATCGAGCAGCCCCCTTCCCTTTGGGCCACCATCCGGGTCGAACAGGGCCTCATCCTCGCGTCTCAGCCCTTCGCCGGTCTCGTCCTCTCGATTCAGCACGACCCTGCCGCTGGTCTCTTCCAAATGAATGGTTTTGTCTTCAAAGTCCATGACGAGCCGAGTGGTCATGCCACGGGTCACAGAGTGGGAATAGGCATAGCGCGCAGCCGCGACGATCATCCAACAAGAGGATCGGAGCCGGGATTGGCTCATCGCCCCCAAAGACAGGGCAACCCCAGTCACCGCGACCGCTGCGATGATAGTGACCACCAATACCTCGATGAGGGAAAACCCGAGCTGTGTGCGCATCTTGACCATGCCTAGTACCTCGTCAAGTGATGCTTATCTGGCAATAAGCTCCCCCTTGAAAAGGGGGCTGGGGGGATTTCGTCAATATTTCCATAGCGTTCAAAAATCCCCCTTCCCCCCTTTTTCAAAGGGGGAATGCCCAATATTGCCCACCACAAAACCTTTGACATTTTACCGAACGTCGTCTTCCGTGCCTTCCTGCATATCAGGCCCCATTGAAAAGACATCGGGGTCATCGCCTTCCGAACAACTGATGAGGAAATCCTTATCCCACGGATCTGTGGTTCGTTTCCCCTGGTCGAGATACCGCTCTGTCTTGAGATCGTCGATGCTCGGGCACTTTCCCGGATTCTCTGCCAGGTATAGCTGAACCGCGGTTCGAATGGCCGCCACATCTGATTTTGCCGAATCGACCCGGGCCTTTTCGAGCCGGGGAATGACCGCAACCGCCACGCCCGTTGCAATCATCGCCATGATGATGACGACGATCATGATTTCAATCAGGGTCATGCCCTGCTCTGCCACGTATCGCCGTTTGCGGCACCTGGACATTTTCTTCATCTTGGATACCTCCATTTATTATCTCCTTTTCTTTAATAGCCCCTTACTAGAGGCTCGATATATTGTCCTCACCGCCAAAATCGCCGTCTGGTCCACCAGAAGATACGCTGACCCCCCCCGGGTCGAGGATGGCCGGGCATTGCAACCTATAGGGGTGTCCCCATGGGTCTACCTCTGGGGCAAAATAGCGGCGGTCTCCCACGGGCGAGAGCAGCTCTGCCATATCCTCTGGGCATCGGCCTTGGTCTGCCCGAAACAAACGGGTGGCGTGCTCGATGCGGGAAATGTCGAGGAGCGCCTGCTTGATTTGGGTCCGCGTTTTCATCTCAGCCACTGCCCACGACAGGTAGATGAGCACCAAAATGACTGCTGCTGCGCGAAAGACCCGCCGCCGAAATCGGCCTGAGAGGCGCCGATAGCCGCGCTTATCGCCGAGCACTATCTCGCCGCGCCGTATCATTGGACAAACTCGTTCATTTGGATCAGGGGCATGAGAATCGCAGCTGCAATCCCGCCCGCGCCCGCGCCCATCAGCACGATCATGACCGGTTCGAGCATGGAGGTCAGGGCCGCGACCTTGCTCTCGACTTGGGCATCGTAGGATTCAGCCACATTTTCGAGCATCTGCTCCAGCTGTCCAGAGCGCTCTCCAATGGCTATCATGTGGGTCACAATCGGGGGAAACCGCCCGGATTCTTTGAGGGGCTCTGCGATGCTCTCTCCCTCTTGGATCGACGAGGTGGCCTCTGAAATGACCGTTTCGAGCACCACATTGCCGAGCACCCCCTTGGTGATATCCATGGCCGTTACGATAGGCACGCCAGATACCAACAGGGTTGCCAGGGTCTTTGAAAAACGGGAAATGGCGATCATCATTGCCAATCCGCCAAAGATAGGGGACCACAAGATGAAGCGATGCCAGCGTTGTTTCCCGTCTGGGCTTTGTTTCCACTTGTTGAATGCATAGATGGCGGTAATGAGCAGGGCGAGTGCGAGCCACCAAAATCCGCGGAAAAAGTTGCTCATGGCGATGAGCACCTCTGTATACCAGGGCAGCTCCCGACCGAAATTTTCAAAGATCGATGTGACCTTGGGAACGACGACGATCATCATCACCCCGATGATGAGCAGACCGAACAGGGCCATGAACGCGGGATATGCCATTGCCGAAAAGACCTTGTTGCGCAGTTTGCTCTGGGCCTCGATGAAATCCGCGAGCCGGGCAAGCACCTGTTCCAGGGTGCCGGACTGCTCTCCGGCGTGCACCATGTTGCAAAACAGGGTATCGAACAACTTTGGATGCCGCCCAAATGCCTCGGACAGGCTCATGCCCTGATTGACCTGATCGCGCACGTCGGTCAAGGCGCCCTTGAGGTCTGGTTTTTCGTTCTGATCGATGACTGCGGTGAGCGCCTCTACCAGAGAAATTCCCGCCTTGGTGAGGGTGGCGAGCTGACGGGTGGTGGCGGCGATGTCGAGCTTGCCGACCCGGTTGACAAAGAGTTTTTTAAAGTCGATCTCGCCGCGCCGTTCCCTGTGATCTTTTTCCCGAATATCGGTAATGAGGATACCGTCGCGCTTGAGCTGGGCGCGCAGGCTCTTTTCTCCGTCTGCATCTTGAAGTCCCTTGACTCCCTTGCCGTCACTTCTGCGGATGCCTTTGTACTCGTAAATCGGCAAAGCTCGTTACCCTCGCACTGTTTCAGTCCCAAAATATCGGGAAAGAAGGCTCCCCCTTTCGTAAAGGGGGATGGGGGGATTTCGTCATTATCCCTTCCGTTGAGAAGTGACGAAATCCCCCTAACCCCCTTTTCAAGGGGGAATTTGCTAACCTTACCCGGCGCAGTTCATCTGACATTGCACTCATTTTACGCCGCATCTTCGTGGGTGACGCGGAGCACCTCCTCAATCGTCGTGATACCCTGGAGCACCTTGCGCGCGCCGTCATCCCGAAGGGATATCATCCCCTCGGCATGGGCGATCTTTTTAATGGTATTTGAATCTGCGTTGCGCAGGACATTCATTCGGATCTCGTCTGTAATCATTACCATTTCATATACCCCGGTACGCCCCCGGTATCCCGTGCCCAAGCACGCATCGCAACCGCTGGCTTCGTAGAGCATGAACTTGCCCGGCACGAGTGGTGGCGGTGGTTTCAACTGCTCCCATCCCGCTCGGTACAGGGGACTGCGGGGCGGGTCTCCTAGGATATGTGCGGTTCCGGGGACGATACCTATCTCCTCCAACTGCTCTGGTTCGGGCTCGTAGAGGGTTTTGCATTCAGGACACAGCACACGAACGAGCCGCTGGGCCTGAATGCCGATGAGGGACGAGGCAACCAGAAACGGCTCGATGTCCATTTCGACCAGCCGTGTCAGAGCTCCTGGCGCATCATTGGTGTGAATGGTCGACAGCACCAGGTGCCCGGTGAGTGAGGCGTGGATGGCGATCTCTGCGGTCTCCCGGTCGCGAATCTCACCGACCATGATGACGTCTGGGTCTTGGCGTAAAAATGCGCGCAACCCGCTCGAAAACGTGAGGTCGATTTTGGGATTGACGTGGACCTGGCCAATGCCTTCGATGTCGTACTCCACCGGGTCTTCAATGGTAAGGATGTTCTTGTCCGGTGTGTTTATCTGAGACAGGCCCGCGTACAAAGTGGTGGTCTTGCCGGATCCGGTGGGTCCGGTCACCAGGATGATGCCGTGGGGACGCCGGATAAGGCTGTGAAACAGGGTATAGTGATCGGCCAGGAACCCGAGATCAGAGACATCGTGAAGCACGGACTGCTTGTCCAAAAGCCGCATCACCACCCGTTCTCCTTGGCTCGTCGGGATGGTGGAGACGCGAACGTCGATGCTCTTGCCGGCGATCTTGAGGGCAATGCGACCGTCCTGCGGCAATCGCTTTTCGGCAATATTGAGCTTGGCCAAGATCTTCACCCGGGAGATAATCGACGCTAAAAAAGCCTTTTTGGCGGTCTTTACGTGGTGCAAGACACCGTCAATCCGGTATCGAACCACCACTTCCCGTTCAAATGATTCGATATGGATATCGCTGGCCCGCCGTTTGACCGCCTCGAAGAAAAGGGTATTGACCCAACGAATGATGGGCGCTTCATCCTCAACGTCAATAAGGTCGGTCAGCTCCTCTTCTTCGACCCCTTCTTTTTCGCCCAACTCGTCCTGGCCGGCCCGCCTTTCGTAGACCGTATTAATGGCATCGAGGATTGCCTCCCCAGATGCGATTTGAGGCACCACGGGCCTGCCCAAAATCGCCTGCACCGCATCCAGGGCGCCCAGGTCGAAGGGGCTCGTACACGCGACCTTGACCCCGTCGACACCCTCGTTGATCGGCAGCACCCGGTTGGACTTGGCAAAGCTGATGGGCAGTTCGGCAATCAGGGACGGGTCGAGATCGGCTACGGGAATCGGATCGAGATAGGCAATGTCCATGGCCTCGGCCACAGCTGTCCACAATTGCTTCTCGTTTACCGCCTCAGAGGACAGGAGCAGCTCGACAAAGGATCCGCCCTTTTCCGCCTTTAAAGCGAGCAGCCCATCCATTCGATCAGGAGAGATGATATCTCGCTCAACGAGGATTTCACCTATGAATGTGTCCCTGGGTGCGGTCACTCGGTCGCCTCCTCGATGGTCACCCCAGAGGGTTCGAGTTTCCCCAATGTGGTGGTATTGTGTTCGATGTGGTGCTCCCAATCCAGCGCGGTACCGTCTGACTCACTTTCGTCTTTTTCAGCGTCACCCGTGGGAAGATGAACCGGATCTTTGGGGGTGTGTTCCACCTCATTGAGAATTTCTGATTCCCTTCTCAGGGCTTCCTCTGCTTCTGCCTCTGAGATCACCCGGTTCATCTCCGCGATAACGCCGTTGGTCCGGGACCAATCCAAATGGGGATCGACCCGGTGGTATTCAAATGCGGTCCACCGCTCTAAGAACTCCCGCCGCTCGGCCATCTTGCGATTAAATATCTCTCGAAAATCCTCAGCGGTGCGGATGATATAGGGCGTGAGAAAGATGAGCAGATTGCGCTTTCGATTGATGCTGCTTTTTTGCCTAAAGAGAAAGCCAAGGATTGGGATATCCCCCAAGAAGGGCACCTTTTGCGTGGTGATGACATCGTTATCAGTGATGAGACCGCCGATGATAATGGTCTGTTGATCAGCGACCACAGAAGTCGTGGTGGCGCTTTTTTGGGAGATATTGGGTCCGAGATCGGAATTAGCGGATTTCACCTCTTTGATTTCGAGATTGATCTCTAGGCGCACTTGATTGTCGTCATTTATCTGAGGGGTGATTTTTAATGTGAGTCCCACGTTCTGCCGCGCAATGGAAAAGCCACCGATCCCACCGAACCCGCCGTATCCAGCGAGCGCCCCAATGCCTCCCAGGTTGCCGGCGGCTGCATTTCCAGCACCACTACTCGCTACCTGACTGAGAATCGACCCCATGGGATTGTAGCCCTGCTGGAGCGGCACGTTTTCGCCCACGGTGATGGCCGCCTCCACATTGTCTGTGGCCAGAATATGGGGTGTGGAGAGCACGTTCACATCCGAGTTTGTCTGGAGTGCCTGCAGCGCCACCCCAAACGATGGAATGGAGATGCCCACGCCGAGCAGATCCTCGGTGCCCTCGAGGGCTGGCCCCCGAATACCAGCGGCCAGGCCGCTCATGGCCCCTGGACCGAGCAGCAGGGAATTGAGCTTGTCATTGGGCTGGCTCGATCCGTAGATAAGGGATGTCTTGCCGTCGGTGTCCAGGGTATTGCCCACGTGAAATCCCAGTCCCAGGTCTCGGGTTTTGTCCAGGCTGACTTCCATAATCACGGCCTCGACAAAGACCTGGCGCAGCATGACATCGAGCCGGTCGATAACCCGTTTCAGGCTCATGTAGTCCCGAAGAGACGAGACAATCACGAGGGAATTGGTCGCCTTATCCGCAGAAATTTCGACTTGCCCTTCGAATAGGGATACAGACGCATCTTGTGCGGATTTGCCCTTTTTTTTGGACGCTGTTTTCGACCGTTTTGACAGGTTATTCAGGGTCTTTGCGAGCTCGGTGGCGTCTGCGTGCTGCAGCTTATGCACGTGAAGGGTGCCCTCGCCGGCGATCGGCACATCGAGCCGCTTGATGAGCTCGAGAATTCTAAGGTAGGACGTTTCCGTGGCGACGATGATCAGTGAATTCGTCCGTTCATCGGGAAGAATCTTGGAGATCTGGGTTTCGGTCGTTTCCTGGCCTACAATTGATGGTGCAGGGGACTTGGGTCGCTTTCCCTTTGCTTTTGTCGGTGCCTTGGGCCTTTTCTTGCCAGCTGATGCTGAGGCTGAGACATCAAAAATCTCCATGATGCGATTGGCGAGCTCAGAGGCATCTGCGTAGTTGACCGGTTCAATCCATATTTGCTCGCCAGTGCCCGGCACATCGAGGATGCGGATCAGCTTGAGCAAGCGGCGAATCGATGACCCATAGTCGGTGATGATGAGCGTGTTCGTCGGGGAGTAGATGGTCAGGTCCCCCTCTGGGGATTTGAATCGACCGAGCAATTCCGCTATCTCCTCGGCTGAAATGTGCTTCAGGAGGTGGAGGCGGGTAACGATTTCGTCTCCAGGGGGTACGTTCCTGCCCCGAATGATCGGGAGATTTCTGGACGTGCTGCCCCCAAGCGCGAGAATCTTCAAGTACCGCCCGGCTGGAACGACGGTTAGTCCGTTTACCTGCAACACGCTCAGGAATGCCTGATAGGCTTCGCCGGCCGTAATCTTGGTGGGCGCGTATATCGTTGCTTTGATTTGAGGTGTTTTGCTGCCGAGTATAAATGCCTTGCCGGTAATGTTTCCAATGATCTTGATAAGTTGGACTAGATCTACATCTACGAGATTGAAGGAGAAGCGCGTGCCTTTCCCAGGTCGCTTGTACTCGATACCTGCGGCGAGTTCATCGGGCATGTTGACATTGGACCAGGGATCTTCAGCGCCCGCCTCAGGGGTATCGGGTCCTGGTGCAGGCGCTGCTGTTTTTCCCGCCCCAGGCAGCGGGCGATTTCCCCGCGCCTTTCCAGCTGGGCCTGTGGACGGTGGTTGCCCGGTACCCTTGGCAGAGTGGCCGCGCACTTTTTTTGCCGCACTGCGCCTTGCTTTGAACGCATTCTCTTTGACTTGTGCAGCTGAGAGCAGTGCCTTGTCCGGTCTAGCTGGTGGGACAGGGGGTTTATTATTGGGGCGTTCGGCCCTTTTGAGCGGGGCGGGTAGATCCCCAGGTGTCTCATCCTCCGGCGATGCGTTTGCCCATGTGGCAAGCCCGATGGTGCTCATCGCCATGCATCCGACCCAAAGGGCAATGGTGTGTTTTCTTACCCATCGGGTCGTCTTTATCGTCATTATCGACAACGCTCTACTCCCTCCTCTGGTGGCCCGGCCGAGTTTATTGCCGGGTCTTTATGCAAGTGGCATACCGAGCTCGGCTATTAATTTTTCTTTTTCATTCAAGTAGTTACCCTACCAAGAGATTGGTATTTGCCTTTAAAAAGACAAAATGACAATCGTTTTTCAGCATCTTCCAAAATATTGCCAAATCGGCAACTCATCCTTCCATGGCATCGAGCTTGCGGTAAATTGTCCTCGGTGCAATGCCGAGCAGCTGGGCGGCCAGCTTTTTATCTCCCTTGGTGTACCGCAGGGTTTCCCGAATCATGCTGAGCTCAATATCTGAAAGCGGCGTGCCAATGGAAAAGGTCACCTGCCCCTGAATGCGCTCGCCCTTGCAAACATGGGACGGTAGATCACTGGGACCAATGACTTTTTCCCGGGTCAGGACCACGGCGCGTTCGATAACATTCTCGAGCTCCCGAACATTGCCAGGCCAGTAGTAGCTGGTCAGGAGTTCCATGGCTTCGTTTGAGATGGCCTGGATTTCCTTGCTGTTGCGCATGGCGTAAAGCGACAGGAAGTGCTCGGCCAAAAGGGGCACGTCCACGAGCCGCTGGCGCAGGGGCGGCAGGTTTACAACGATGACATTGAGCCGGTAATAGAGGTCCTCGCGAAAGCTCCCGCGCTTTACCTCTTCTTCTAAGTCGCGATTCGTAGCTGCGACAACGCGAACATCCGACTTAACTGTGGTACCGCCGAGGGGTTCGAATTCCCCCTCTTGCAGCACCCTTAGCAACTTCACTTGCACCGCAGGGCTCATCTCGGCGACCTCGTCCAGAAACAAGGTCCCCTTGTCAGCAGCTTTAAAACGGCCATCCCGGCGCTTTACCGCGCCGGTGAAGGCACCGCGTTCATAGCCGAATAGCTCTGCCTCCATAATGGTTTCGGGCAAGGCCGCGCAGTTCACTGCCACAAAGGGGTTGTCTGCACGGGGTGAGTTGTCGTGTATTGCGCGCGCCACAAGCTCTTTTCCAGTGCCTGATTCTCCTAGAATAAGGACGGTGGCCATGGACGGCGCAGCTTGAATCGCAACCTCCAGGGTATGGCGGAAGATGGGATGGTTCCCAATGATGGCTTTTTTTTCAAACCCCATCAACCGCTGCTTGAGTGTTCGATTCTCGACCACCAAGCAGTGCTTTTCGAGGGCCTTTTGCACGGTCTTTACAATTGCGGCGCGTTTCAGGGGCTTTTCGACAAAGTCATAGGCCCCGTTTTTCATCATTTCCACGGCAGTACCGACAGTGCCATATGCTGTCATCAGAACGACTTCGGCATCTGGAGATAGGGTCTTGACCGCTGAGAGCAGGTCATCTCCGCCCAGGCCGGGCATCCGCAAGTCCGTAAGCACCACATCCACGTTGTGCTTACGCACCAGGTCCAGTCCTTCTCGACCGTCCAATGCGGTGAGGACGTTCATGGATTCCCGGCTAAAGATCTTTTTTAGCGAGAGAAGGTTGTTTTTGTCATCATCTACTATCAGCAGCGTGGGCTGTGTTCCTGTCATCCCGCCCTCCGGTCGATATCCTTAATACAAGCCCAATAAACCGAATGAGCATCTGGAGCTAGGTAAACGCACATCGGTTCTCAAATCCTTTCTGTTCGTACAAGCAAACCGCACGCCAATTTTTATGTGGAAATATTTAAATGATTTCAATCGGATAAGTGTTTGGTAGGAGAATTTTTTGCCATTTTGTCATAGCGCAGACATTTCGACAATCATGTTGTCATAGTGGCACGAATAGTTGGCTAGGGCGTTTTTGGGGGGATTTTTAAGATCTCAACTAGAACTGCACTGCGGTATAGGTTTCTGGTAGGCTTCTTGGATCAAAGCAAAATTTAACGCCGTCTTTATCCAAGCACGCATACTGGGTGGCTTCGTTGTTGAGTGCAGGGTCGGTCTCTGACTCTCGGCAATCGCCCTCTTGCTGACACGGCGCAGCACACGTTTTATTGCTGACTGTTGCTTCCAATGGGATCCCTGCAACTTCTACATTAACTGCTACGTCGTAGGTGAGAAGTACAGCTCCGGCTGGGCAAGCCGCCATGTCCGCGAAGGTTCCGAATGTGGCCCCGTCGCAAATCACTTGGGCGCCTTCGCACTCTGTGGCCATAAGGGAGCAGTATCCGTTAGCAAAGAACGTATCATTTGCAAGATCACCAGCGTAACTTCTGAGACACACGAGTTCAGCGCCGGCCTGGGTTGATGAAACATCATCGCAGTGGAGGATCGTCCCGCCATTGGGGATTGGAACATCGGTACCGAGCTGCGTGCATCCAGTACCTTCACAAGTACAACCAGAACCGATATCCTTGTCGGAGAATCCCGTATCGGTATCGGTATCCGTGTCAGTGTCGGTATCGGTGTCAGTGTCCGTATCAGTATCGGTGTCACTATCAGTATCGGTATCAGTATCGGTATCAGTATCAGTATCAGTATCAGTGTCAGTGTCAGTGTCAGTGTCAGTATCAGTATCGGTGTCAGTGTCAGTATCGGTATCACTATCAGTATCAGTATCGGTATCAGCGTCTCCACCTGAATCGTCATCGTCGCCACATGAAACAGGGCCAAAGGACATTGTGACCATTAACACCATTATTATATAGGGCAACCATTTTCTCATTTCTTCACTACCAAATTTGTACATTACTCTCTCCTTTTTGTTAAAATCTCAGATGTATATATTTGTAAGCTGAAAAAAAAGCAATGCCTCCAACAAAATTATAAGACTTTCATAGACAATAGTTCTTTTCATAGACAATATGTCTTTTCAATAAATAGATTTTGAGCATTATTATCATAATATTGCATTATAAATTTAAATTCGAGTTTGCTTTCTGTGGCTAGCCGAGGGTTGTTGTAGTAATTTACCCGTATGACAATCTATTATGTCAAAATTGAGACAGTTTTTATAAATCTGATAATGCTAATATTGAAGTTTTTCTGCCACCTTGATATAAAATAAGGGAACAAACGATTGTATTTTTAATTAGGCATCCCAAATACTGTATGCTGGGATATAAATAGGAGCCCACAGTCATGAAAAGTGAATTAAGAAATAAAAATATAAAACATAACAAAAGCTATTATTTTAACCCCTCCTCCAGCAATACCTTTAAAAGGAATTTGAAATATCTTGAAGAGAGATTTGGAAAGAACCTGTTCAATAGCGAACACATCCATCATCTGCAAGACATAGAAAAGTGTCCTTATACCCACGCTATGCGGCATTTGATTGAATCAGAAAGAAGTGTCAGAATTATTGAAAAGAAATTGGACCATTCATTTCGCCTGACAAAAAGAATTTTGGGGAGATACTTACCCGGAATAAACCGTCGGAATTTCCTCAAAGCAGCAGGCATTTTTATGGCAAGCGCCACATTACCGTTTATTTCTTGTACAAAAAGCGCTGAAGATATTCTCGATACCCAAGCGGATGATTTGAATACCGTCTATTATAAAAGTGGAGCAAGAGGTGGCATTGTAACCGCTAGGAGTGGTGAAAAAGAAGATATTGTAACCGCTAAAAGTGGTGAAAGAAAGAAGCTTATAACACTTGCGAAGAGTAAATACTATTCAAATGAGGAACCTATTGTCGCCATGGTAAGGGGGAGCTCCGTTGAAACAGATGTGTACCGTGCGATTCAGGTGGCCGGTGGACTGGATGAGATACAGCACGGGGATTCAGTGATGATTAAACCCAATGGGGTCATGTTTATGGAGAATCTCCTGGATGCGGGAAATCGCAGCGGTACTTGTACAAATCCAGAGGTGATACGCGCGGTTATTCGAGCGGTAAAAGCAAAAAATAAGGCCCCGGAAAAAATATGTATTGCAGAGCGATCTGCTGTCTTATCCTCTACATTAAACATGCTCATGTTAACGGGCATATACGATGTCGCCATTGAAGAAGGTGTTACGGTCATGCCCTGGGATGACGAAGAATACGTTTCCTGGACCGCGGAAAACGCCCATTACCTACCTGCCGTGCGTATTCCCAAATCAGTTTTTGCATTTGACCATTTTATCAATGTACCGGTGCTCAAAAACCACGAAATGATTCCCGGAGTCCCAGCCCTTCAGGATCCAAATGAACAGGCGGAATTTACAAACTGCATCAAAACCTTTGTCGGTGTGTGCAAGGACGATGACCGCAATCATCATCAGGTTAAGCTGCATTCCGAACACTTTCCCGAGAAAGTCGCTGAATTAAACTTGAGCCGGCCTCATGTGACAATGAACGTTGTGGATGCCACAAAGATTATCCTGACCAACGGCCCAGTATTTCCAACGATGGAATTTGCTACACCTGGCATTGTATTGGCGTCAAAAGACCGGGTGGCCTGTGATGCTGTCAGTGTAGCAATACTGAAATATTATGCTGGACTACAGAATATAGACAGAAATTATGTACATAAATCCGTGTGGGAACAGCGACAGATAATCCACGCGGGAAGAATTGGCCTAGGCGTCAATAATCCCGATCAGATACATATACTTCATACGGGAATAGATGAGATTTCGGATATATTAAATCTCTGGCGGGCCTAATACAAGATATCGCCCATATATAACTCCCTTAGAAGATCTTAGGCGTAGGGGTACATGCCCTTTTTGATGGCTTCCAATGCGTCGAGTATCTTGTTGTGCTTTTCCTCGTCGATGAGCAGATAGTTGATCAAGTATTCGTGAATAGGCATCTGCTTGCCCTTGATGGTCGCAAGTGCTTCTTTGGCGAGATCGATGGTTTTTTTCTCAATCTCGAGGTGCTTTTCGATCATGCCCCAAACGTCGCCCAGCTCGTCCGGTGTGAGGGAAAAGGCGCGCGTGGGCACCGACAGTGAGTCTGCAATCATTCCCTGGACCCGATGATGCATCATCGAGTCGCGCTGGATGATCTCCATTACTGTACGCACAATCGGGTTGTTGCTTTTTTCAAATACCTTGCCAGTAGATCCTACAGATGCGCCTTCGATCTTTTGCCAGCGATGCATAATGGTTACGAGCGTCTCTTGAGCCTCTTTGGTCGACATTGTCTCCTCCTCATGGTTGATGGCCCCAGACGCCTTTTATACCTCGATATCCATAAAAAGCCCATGCATATTGCCTCTTGCAAGCTGAATATTCGTCTGGACTAGTACCTCGTCAAGTGATGAGTGATGGGTAATAAACTGGCTCTCCTGCATTCGTAGTGGGTAAAATGAGGATGACGAATGGATAATATTTGTTTAAAAACGGTGAGTTGCGCCCTCAGCCCGTCGCCGAAACAAAATGCCGCAGTTCTCACCCGCGTCAAGGGTACGCTTCGCCG
>JASJCT010000039.1 GCA_030065855.1 Myxococcota bacterium | reverse complement strand
GCCATCCAATTTGGCATATTAGGATAGCCGGTTCGGTTACGATAATCCCTATTCTTCCAATAGCTCTCAGCGATGCTATTTAATCTTGTATGAAATATATAACTGTAAAGCAAAATATATGGAATTTGATCGGTCCCCCCCACGGCTACAAGATAGGTTGAAAGCATTCGGGAAGAAAACTTACTAATCTCTCAGCGGAAGCGTTTGGGAAACTTCGGAAAGAGGTTTTCATTTTGGTCCCGTCTCTGCCGGGTTACGTGCTTACAGGGCGGTGGCGAGTAAGGCCTCGATTTTTCCCTTGGGTTGGGCGCCGATGAGTGATCCAGATGGGGTGCCGTCTTTAAAGAGAACCAGGGTCGGCACAGAGCGAACACTGAACTTTTGAGCAGCCATGGGGGCCTCTTGAATATCCACGTAGCAAAATTTTACCTTGCCCTCATATCCGTCGATCATCCCGTCCAATGTCGCGCCCAGCGCCTTGCACGGGCCACACCAGGTGGCACCGAAGTCCACGAGTACGGGGATTGAAGACTGCTCGACTTCGGGGGAAAACGTATTATCGTTGACGGTTGTCATTTTATCACTTGCCATTCTTCTCACTCCTTGGGCACGACTTTTTGTTATTTTACTGTAGGCGCCTCGCGAAAGCCTGTCAACGTAAGACCCGTGTCCTATTCTTTGATAACTGGGGCTTGCGCTTTTGAGCGACGAATTGTAGGGTTTTTCATCGGTATTGGGAGCATTGAATGGAATGAGAGTCGTTCTAGCTGGATACAATGTCGACGCTCGGGTGCTTGCCCAAGCAGTGGCGGACGGGGGGATCCGAGCCGAACAGCTTACGCCAGAGGTGTTATCTGCCGCATATGCGAGGATCAGCCGCGATCCACGGCCTATCGGAGAGCTGAGGCGCGTTGCGCTGGAAGAGCTGGAAACCGCCCGCGCCTCCAACAGGCGGATTATTTTTGAGATGGGCCACCACTCGGTCGCTGAACACGCGGTCTTCAACTTCGACATTATGGGAATATCGCGACTGGCCATCGAGTGGCTGGAGCGGTTTCGACTGTGTTCCTATACGGAAAAAAGCCAGCGATACATCACGCTGGACCACGATTTTGTCATCCCGCCGGAGCTGGAGAACACACCCTACGAATCGGCCTTACTCTCGCTTATCACTGCCCAATCCAAGTGTTATGACCACATTAACCAATGCTTGCGAGAGCATCTCAAGAAAAAATATCCAGACATGGAAAAAAAGCGGCGCGGGCGGCGTCTCCTCGACGGATGGGCCAAGGAAGACGCTCGCTATGTGACACTGCTCGCCACGACCGGTCAGCTGGGCCTAACGGCTAACGCTCGCAATCTCGAGCTAATGGTACGGCGCTTTGCTGCCGCACCCCTGTCCGAAGTTCAAAATTTGGGCATATCCCTCTACAATACCGCTGCTGAAATCGCCCCGTCCTTACTGCTCTTTACAGAGGCATCTCCTTATGATGCCCAGCGGGCCGAGGAGCTCGGTGCCCTGGCAGATGAGCTGCTGAAAGGGGAACCCGCGTCCAATGGGGGCGAGCCAGAGGTGCGCCTGGTTCACTGTAGCGAAAATGCCGACAGGACCATTGCTGCGGCACTGCTCCATGTATTTTCCTCGGAATCGTTTGACACTTGCCTTCGCGCGGCACTGAACATGCCAGAGGAAGCCCTCACCCGGGTCTTTCAGACAGCCATGGGCCGCATGGAATTCTATGACGCAGTGCCCAGGGAATTCGAGCACGTGAGTCTTACTTTTGAGATCGCGTTGTCCTCCTCGGCTTTTGCGCAGTTGAAACGACATCGAATGACGACCCAATCCGCCCAGGCATACGATCCAAACCTGGGCGTTACCATACCGCCCGCCATTGACGAGATAGGCCTTAGGGGTGTGTTTATGGACCACTTGGCGCGAGCCGAGGATCTGTTTGTAACGCTCAAAAAAACCATGCCGCACGTGGCGCCCTATGTGCTCACAAATGCTCACAGACGCCGCGTGCTGGCCACGATTAACCTACGGGAACTCTATCACTTCGTCCGCCTTCGCGAAGATGCACATGCACAGTGGGATATTCGCGAATTGGCGACGAAAATGCGCTGTGCTGCCAAATCCGCCATTCCCCTGGGCGCCTGCCTTCTCTGTGGCAAGGACCGATACGTGGACCAGTACCGGGAAGTATTTGGAAGGGCGCCATCTGTCGTGCCACCGGCGGAATGAGCCGTGCGCGCGATTCGCGACGAAGACGCCTCTTTGTTATTGATGCATCTCGAGCGGATTGCTGCCACCCTAGGCATTAACATTCGCTATGAATTGCTCGGCGAGGAGAGTGATACATCGCCCATTCGCAGTGGGTTATGTCGCGTGCAAAAGGATGCCATCCTGCTCATCGACAGCAGACTCGATCCGACAATGCAATGCCTTGAGATCGCAAGAGCCTTGGGATCGGTAGACCTCTCAAATATATTTGTTCCACCCGCCGTGCGCGATCTCATTGAGGGTTCCCGAACTGTCCCATAATTCGAATAATGAAAAATTGAGCAGGGTGCACGTATACTGATCCTCTTCTATTGTTATTAATTCCTGTCCAATGACATGCATCGCACTGGTTTCTTCTGAGATGAGCAACACCAACCCATGCATCTCAGTGGCGCTATGAAACCCGGTGGGTAACGGCTGTTGATAGATGGTGTTGAAGCTCCATGCGTCGCCTTCGAGCGTGCCGTAACGGATATTGCCTACATTGAGGGCCTGAGAACCTGGCCAGTGGGTTGATGCAATGTCTGAAAAAACGATGTGGGGTGTGTTTTGACTATCAAAAACCAGATGAGAGAGAGCACCGGTATAATCCCTCCCATCACCGCCATAGTATCCGTCATCATGGTCAGCAATGATTGCTGCATGCCAATCTCCAGGGCCAACTCGCTTGAGGAGAAACAATTTGCTGTAGGTGGCAGAACCTGTGGGCACGCGATCGATATAGATGCATGAAATGTAGGGGATACCATCCCTATCCAAGGCCAATGATGGAAACCAACCCGCATCATCCCGTGTCCCTGCTTCAGGGTCGAAGGCTGTCTCTATTTCCCATTTTCCCGTTTTATTTGTGGCATAGTGCAATCGAGACGGATCCTCTGTCGCGTTGATCTGCTCGCTAAAAACCACGTGCACATCACCCTGATCATCTACCTCAATGTCCTGGCGAATGGATGATTTGATGTACATATCGTACGTGTACATCATGTCGTAATTGAGGATGTGTTCCTTTTCCCAACTGCCTGTTGCATTTGTAAGGTGGTATAGATTTGAATCTAGCCAAGCATCCATAAAATCAGCTGAGTCAACGTCGGACCGCGTCTTTAAAATCAACAAATGGAATGCATGATCAGGACCTGTATCAGCCGACAATTCGTAAATGGCCCTGCCCCCTTCGTTGTTAAAGTGGATGATTGTTTCGCTTTGCCATTGATTACTATTTTTAAAGTAATGTTCAATTACCTGGTCTGAGTTGTCCGAGCTTGCGACAAAGATGTGGGGAGCAGATAGTGTGTCAAACAACAGGACTGATTTCTCGAGCCTCCGGCCTGTGGTGACAGTCTCATTATTCTCCGAGCCATCAGGTCGGATTGTTTTATAGATCAGGGTTCCTTCATCATCGCTATCTGAAAACCGCTGAAAGTACGATATACCGACAAGCCCGTCGCCCGTTACTTGCGCCCAACTTCTGCTATGACTCTCGTTTAGACCATAGTAAACCGTTATCGGCGATTCACCCGTCTCAGATCCCGTATCTGTATTGTCAGCATCTTGATCCTGACTGCACCGCACAATGCCAAACAAGAAAAACGACGATAATAAAAAAACTACCCCTGTTCTCATTTCTCCTCCGACGGTTGATGCATTCTAAAAGTAACTGCCGCAACATCCAACAACAAAGACAACCCACCCCTGACCGCTAGCTTCACTCGAGGACTGCTCTTGGTAACGTCTTGCCGGGATGATGGCTCTATATCTGAAAGGTGGATTTCATTGAAAGGACGTTGATATGCAAAACGAAAACAAGAAGGGGGGGAGGGCCAGTGCTACACCTTCAGCAATGTCGGGATCCGGGCGCCTGCAGCCAGCAGAAGCAGTCTCGCACCTGACACCCTCACCCACTTCAAAAGGGTTGGATAGGCGATCTTTCCTAGTGGCGAGCGGGAGCGCTTGTATCCTCGCGGTCTCTGGAATGAGTAGTTGCGAAGAAACGGAAGAGGGCGGTGAGGTTGAACAGGGAGAGTTCCCAGTGGGCCAAGTAAACGATTTTACCTTAGGCCAAGTGAAACGGTTCGACGAGGGGCCGTTTTTCGTTCTGAGAGATGAACAAGGCCTCTGGGCAATGACCGCGATCTGCACGCACCAGCAGTGCGATGTGGGTGTGGGCGAAACCGAGCTTCCTTGCCCATGTCACGGCAGTATTTTTGATTTTGATGGTGCCGTAATACGGGGACCAGCTAACAGGCCGCTCGACAACCTATCAGTTAACGTCAATGACGACGGCTCGGTAATCGTGGACTCAAGCAGGACAGTGCCGGTAGGTACCCGAGCAACGGTGTAATCTCTCAAGACGCGACGGGCTGGAACGATGACATTGGCGCATCACCCCTTGAACGCCCGTGAATGGCTTTTCTCGCAATTATCTGCTGGTTGTATGCAAGATAGTGCCGTTCATGCCGACTGCCCATCCGTTGTTGGCATCTGTAAAGTGAATGGACAGCAGATGTTCGGTGCTTTCAGTGGTTTGTTCAGCCCAAGCAATAAGCAATCATTACAATAGATGGCACAAGATGTGCCATCCAGGTTTGAATCAGTGGTGAAAGTGATACCTGGATGGCTCGAAAGGTAACCTTATCACGAGGTCGAGATTCTTGGCACAATAATTGCCTTACTCAATAATCAGATGCTGTATTATTTTAAAACATTTAATAACTGTTTCAAAATATCCCCAAGGGTAGTGGAGAGATAGGTGTTCAAAAAAGCCGGCATTCGACATGGCTTATGTATAATTGTATCGGTTTCTTTTTCCTTTTTATACAATTGGAATCTGGTGTTTGATGAGCTATTCTGTTCATTTTTATATGTCTTTTTTTTGACGGAAATATTGTCGAGGAGCCGATGGGCCTTTGCCCTTGGGACGCCAGTCCTCTTTCTTCCCTCGGCAGCTGCAAGTTTTTTTTTCTCGCGGTTTGATGTAAAGATGAGTACCAATATCGCCGCGGCACTAATAGAGACCTCCGCTTCAGAAGCCGGAGAACTGTTGTCAGTGGATTTCTACCTCTGGATTTTCTTCTCAGTGTTACTGTGCATAATTTTTTCAGGCGCTTTGTTTTACATATCAAATGGAGTGCCAACGAAGCGAGATTGGCCGTTGGATAGTTTTCTGTTTCTTGTTGGATGCTCAGTGGTTTTTTTCTGCCTTGAACCAGTTAACCATAAACATCGCTATATGCTCGTAATCATTTTTGAGATCAGCTTTGGCATCATCTTATTCAATAAGACGCAACAGCTTGCTCGTATCAAAAATAAATATCAACTGCTGGCGTTTGGGATCATGGGCGTGCTGATAGGATTTTGCATCCTCAACATCAAAGAGACAAGGAAATTTAGGCCATTTGACTACAGCTACTACATCAATAAACATATGAATCAGGTTGCTAAAATACGCGAGGCCCTTAAAAAAAGATTCGATATTTCTGCCTTGCCCTCTACGTTTGATCAGGAGAGAGGCAATAATCTAAAAGTTGTTTTGGTCTTGGGAGAATCATCCCGGCCGGATCATTTCCAGTTATTGGGGTATGAGCGACCTACCACGCCATTGCTATCGAAGCGCTCCAATCTTATCGCCTTTTCAGACGTGCACTCTAGAACCGGGTTTACCCGCCTGGCGATTCCCAATATCATGACCCGCCAAAAATCATCCCGCATAAAGGATTTAGGCAGAGAAACGTCGATTATCACCTTGTTTAAAAAACACGGGTTTCATACATCGTGGATTACGATGAACAACTTCTATGGAAAATCCAACATCACCACGTCCCATTTTATTCATGAAGCCGACGATGTGTTCGTGCGAAAGGAGTACGAAGAAAAGTATTCTTACGGTATGGATGGGTATTTATTGCCACCGTTTGAGAAAAAACTAAACGGATTTCCCAGGCAGCGTCAGTTTATCGTTCTTCACACACGGGGTAGTCATTGGCGGTATGATCGACGTTATCCCAAAGAGTTTGAGATCTTTAAACCGGTTGATAAGTTAAGCAGCAACCCAGCAAAATGCGATCCCGAGTCCCTAGTGAACGCGTATGACAATACCATTTTGTTTGTGGATTACTTTCTCAACGAAGTGATAAAGCGCTTAGAGAATCAAAACGCAGTCATGATCTATGTAGGAGATCATGGGGAATCCCTGGGAGAGGATGGTATTTTTCTCCACGCTAGAGAACATGTTGCTGCGCAGATGCATGTACCGCTTATTGTGTGGGGATCGGACATGTTTTTGACAATGTATGGCGACAAATTTGATGCGCTAAAAAAATGCACAAACAAAAATCTAAAACACGACCATGTATTTCACACGCTACTTGGACTCACCGGGTTTAGATCAGAGCAAATCATCGATCAAAAACTGGATCTAACCAGCAGCTCGGCGGGCTGCGATGGTGTTGCGAAAATCTCTAACATAGAAAAGTAATGCGCCATCGTTTAACAAGGGTTTTGGGGCCCTAGCAGTTAATGATCCGTCCTATTCCACACTAAAGGCGTAGAACCCGTCTGGCGCGGTCCGGGGCAGAGCCTCTTTGCGGCCGGATTTGTCACCAGCTTCTATGTAGTATTCGACGGTCTGGCCGGACTGGGCGCCGGGTATCTCCACGGTGAAATTGCCGTATACCGATGTATGATCGAGGGGTATTTTTTGCCAGGCGACCTCTCCTGAAAGCCGCCAGTTCAGGTTGAGGGAGTCTTCTTCAAAGCCGGCCCTGGAGTAGTCCAGGATCTGAATGTCGATGGGATAGGCGTCCTCGGGTGACACGATCTCTTCGACCCGCTTGTGGGTCATGTACAGCATCTGGGGATCCCATATGGCGCGAACCCGGCAGTGCAAGGCGTCGTTGGCTCGCCAGGGGCTGGAGGTGTTTGTATGCTCGAATCCCAACACCTCATAGCCGGGCATGGCGTTTTCCCAGGTCTGGAGCGCGACCTCGTCCTGATCGATGCGGTACAGGGGGACGTATATCTTCTTGTTCAGAACGAGCGAGTTCATATACGCGGCCAAAGCGTTGCCGCTGAAAGGTGCGGTGTCGAGGCGCAGGATTTTATACGGCCTGCCATAGGCATTGGTCAGTTCGGTCAGCTCCTCTACCACGGTTTCGTAGCGATCCTCGGCGTCATGTCCGGGCGGGGTGCGGGCCACGAGGATCCGCTCCTCGTCGAGCATCTTCAGCAAGCAATCGATGTGCTGGATGCCGTATGCCTCGAAGTTGGACGTGACCGCGTAGTCGGTCACTCCGATATGGGTTTTGGTCAGATCGAAGAATTCGTTTTCCGAGAGCCCAAAGTCCCCGTTTTCGTTAGTCATGACACAAGTGGACAGGGCCCGGCCGTGGCCGTCGTGCATCACGTTGCCCCCGGTCAGGATGAACGGGAGTTCCAGGTGGTCCAACCCGAGCAGATCGGCGATGTAGCCCGGGGCTTGGTCGTCGTTGTCCGCGTCGAACCCGCCCGGGGTAAGGTCGTCGTCACACGGTGGATCACTTCGGGGATAGTCCTGAAAAACCGGATCAGCCAGGTGGAATGCCATGTCTGTGTCGAACAGGGCATGGGGACCCCAGTCCCGGGTCCACCGGGCAACGTTTCCTTTGGGCGCAATGATAAAGGTGACCACTGCCAGATCGATGCCCCAGTCGGCAAAAGACGCCTCGGCCTGGGACTGCTGGTTAGCGCTTTGCACCATCACGAACAGCTGATCGTCACGGGCCAGCTCCACTACCAGCCCTTCTGGGATGTGCAACGGCCAGCTGATCAGCGCGCCCAGGGCCGGCTCCCACTCAGCAGCGATCCGTAGTTTGGTCTCAGGATCGTCCTGTTCCGTATCCGAATCTGTATCCGAGTCCGTATCTGAGTCAGTATTTGAACCCGAATCCGTAACCGAGTCTGTATCTAAATCAGTTTCTGAATCAGAATCCGTATCCGAGTCTGAATCAGAATCCCCGTCCGAGTCTGTATCTGAATCCGAATCCGAGTCTGTATCTGAATCCGAGTCCGTATCAGAATCGCCGTCTCCAGTACCTGTGTCTGAATCTCCTTCACCCGAGTTGTTGGATTGACCGCAGGCCCAGGCAAAGGCCAAAAACGAACAGATAAAAGATATGTAAATGAGTTTATACATTGTTGCTCTCCACCATCATTAAGCCATGGGAGCAAGTCCAACGTCAATGGGTGTAAGGCCGGGTTCAATTCCCAACAACTTGAAATAAAAAAATGAACAAAATTTCTCCAATCTTATTAAATAGTTAGAGCAAAATTGACAGAATTGAGCGGTCGACGGGGAAACCTTTGGCACCGAACGACCGAAGAGAGGAACAGTGATGAACACAGGTGGCACCCATGCAGGAACTATCTATTGTAGTTACGGCCGAAGGCGAAAACAGCAGGACCTATCAGTTCCGGGAATTCCCAGTACGAATTGGCAGGTCCCCTGAATGCCACTTGTCTATTTGCCACGAAGCCGTACCAAGGGAGCTCTGCATTGCCTGGTTAGAGAACCGCGGTCGGACCGTCCGTGTGGAGGAGCGACCCCACCTGACAAATCCACTGCTTCAACATCAGCGCCTGGTGGATGGAGGGATATCAGGTCCGCGTATCGATGTTTCAGTAGGGCCAGTTGGGCTGACGTTTGAACCTTCTGCGTCGAGAAAAGACCCAACCATAAACATTGGCAAATTGAACTCGGCTCGGACAGTTATCATTGGTATCATCGGACTGGTTTTGGTGCTCATTGCCCTGACAACGCAACTCAATACGGTTGGCAGCAGGTCCCTTGACGGTTATACCCTCCTACCACCACATCCCATTTGCCGGATCCCAGAAGACACTTGCGATGATGCTCTTGTTTGCCGAGAGCGGATACGCCTCTTCGCCTCACGAGCCCAAGAAATGCTGTCCCGACCCGGTGATGATCCCGGGGTTCAAATCCATGCCGCGATGCTCCTTAAAAGAGCGGTTCAGCTGGGTCAAGCAGCTGATGATCCCGAGATACGAGTCATTACGAATGCAGCCAAAATTGCCGAGGAAAACGTCGTCGTTGCCTATCAACGGGATGCCTTGGCTTTAAAGCAGATCTTGGAAAAAAGTACATCCAATCAAGAGGCTGTAGCGTCTATGGCCAGCCGGCTATCCAACTATCTCGCATTTTGTGACGGCCCGGGCCGCCAATGGCTACATCGCCTTGTCACCCACACTGACCACAGAAAGGAATGAAAGATGAACATAAAACATTGGTTCACAAAATGTGTTTGTCATCTCGCGATGGGATGCATCTACTTGTCACTCGCCTGTGCATCGGCTGTGCAACCGCGCATAGAAAACAGTGCAAACAAAACCAGAGGAGCGCAAACAGAGGAGCCACTGAAAATCGCAAAACGCCTCCAAGAGAGTGGCCACTATCTAGAGGCAAGCATTTTTTTTGAGGCGGCCATTGCTAATGGCTGTGATGAGCGAACCCTATTGCCACATCTCATTGCGTCTCAAATAAGGTCGGGGCGCCTTCGAGCCGCAAAAAAGAATGTCGTACGTCTGCACCAAATCGCACCCAAGCCCGTTGTGATAGAACTCGTAAATCTTCTCGTCCGACTTACGCCGAACCCAGATACGCCTGCCTCTGGAGAAGCGCAATGATCCCTACAGGCGCTTACAAACGATCCATTGCGAGCTTTCTGGCTCCGGTTGCCGATCTGATGGCAGATCCAACCGTAAGCGAGATTATGATCAACGGACCCAACGAAATCTGGGTCGAACGCAGCGGTCAACTCTGTCGAACCGACTGTGCGTTTTCCTGCCCTGAGGCGCTCTATGCAGCTCTAAAAAACATTGCCCAGTTTGCCGGTCGATATCTAGGAGACGACCTACCCATTCTCGAGGCCTATCTCCCCGACGGATCCCGCATTGAGGCGGTGCTCGCCCCGATTGCCGAAAATGGACCTGTCGTTGCAATCCGACGGTTTTCCAAATCCACGCTGACCGTGGAAAGGCTCGTCGCGGTCGGATCGCTAACACTACAAGCTGCGAACTGGCTATCCAATGCGGTTGAACAAAAGCTGAGCATTGTGGTTTCCGGCGGCACCGGGTCAGGCAAGACATCTCTGCTCGGGGCACTTTCGTCCTTCGTCGGCGACAATGAACGCATTGTGGTGATAGAAGATACACGGGAAGTCCAGTTGCAAAAGTCCCATGTTATCTATTTGGAAACCCGATCGGCTGACGAACAAGGCCGAGGGCGAGTGACCACTAGAGATCTTTTGAGGGCAACCTTGAGGCTTCGGCCGGATCGTATTGTCGTCGGGGAAGTACGCGGTGCCGAAGCGCTGGATCTCATTCAGGCAATGACTTCGGGGCACGGCGGATCCATGACAACTGCCCACGCCAGTTCCCCCCAAGGTGCGCTCAGGCGCATCGAAACAATGGCGCTAATGGATGACACAGATCTGCCCCTCTCTGCGCTTCGGGCTCAAGTCGCCGCTGCAGTTGATCTCGTGGTACAGGTGTGCCGAGATCGGAGCGGCCGACGTCGGGTCTGCGAAATCGCAAGCGTCCAAGGCCTATCCGAGGGCGGCACGTACCTCACCCAGAGGGTCTTCTTGACGACTACGGACGGGCAGCTCACGCAGGCTGATACTGGTGACAGCTGAGGACCACGATGGACGATTACACCAAAAAAGGAGGTTGGACAGGGGAGCCATCGGATCATGGGGAGATGACTATCGTCGCCGCCCCGAGAAAAAATGAACGCCAGCCCCTACATCGGCGAACAGCTGAATTCATACCGCTTTCAAGGCAGCGCGCAATAGGGGATGCCACCGTTCCCTGGAGAGCCAAACCTCGGTTTGGCCTGTCAGCACTTAAAAAAAAGGTTCAAGGCGTGGGTTTACAACTTCTCACCGAACGGTTTCGCCCAATATTGTTAATCTTTGCGTTAGCAGCGCTCTGCTCTATCGCAGCATGGAAAATGCACCAAGACCTCGCCATGCCCCCAACAGCGAGCGTTTCAAGGACTGCTCGTGACGTTTCAAAGGGACCGCCTGATACCGCGTCAAAATCTGTGCAGAGATCCGCTCCTGTCGTAAGCGGCGCAATATCTGTCACCTCCAAAAACCTGAGGGCAACGTCGGTTAAAAGTGACGCAACATCTGTCACCTCCAAAAACCTGAAATCCGCTGTAGATGCCCTTGCGGCAGGTCGATTCGAAGATGCTTTGGCGTGGTACAGAAAGCTCCTTGCCGCATACCCAGAGAACCGTTCATTTCAGTTAGCCGTGGATATATTGTCGCGGCGATTAAAGGAAAATAATCCATGAAAGGCACCATCCTTTTAGTACTGGCAGTGGCAGGTGTCACATGTGGACCAGATCCCGTGCCCAACTCGGTAGCGCTCATCGTGCGGGTGTTGGACCTATCTGAAAATCCAGTAGCCGAGGCCGAGATTTATATTGCAGGCAACATCGCACTTAGTACCGACGATACTGGTGAAATAAAACTGCCGATAACTGGACCAGAAGGACGCCGCGTACACGTGCGTGTTTCCTGTCCAGAGGGTTGGATCCCTGCTGGAGGGGATACCCGGGAGGTTGCGGTTCAATTCCTCCATTCTTTAGACTCAACGGCAAAGCAGTCCATGCCGATGAAGATTCAGTTTCGCTGTGAGCCCAAGTTTCGCGAGGTGCTGCTGGTCGTGCGAACCAATGGTCGGGCAAGACTGCCAGTGCGCGTCCTGGGCATGAATGCGGCAGTAACCGATGACAACGGGGTCGCCCAGGCTGTGATCAAAGGTGTTCCCAGCGATGAATTCGAGGTGGTGATTGATACGTCAGATCACCCCGCGCTGCGACCCGCCATGCCGACCCGACGGGCGTCCATCCCCGAGAACAACCAAATTCTCATTTTTGACCAGAAATTTGATATGCACGATAAAAAATCCGACCCAAGAAAAAAAAAGCGCACCAGGCCCCGCTTGCCACGACGGATTTGACGCTTGCTTGAAGAGCGCCGAATCAAAACGTATTTCTCGGATCCCATCGAGAACTTGGGGGCCCTACATCTCTCCTGCTTTTCCAAGCCAACGAAAGCATCAGCTATAGTGACCCATGGCAATGGCGTAATGGCGTAAATATTTGAAATTAAATAATTTTATGGGGCGATTAAAAAAAAATTCACAAAAAGGGGATTTTCTTGCAGAATCCCCAGGCGTAAAAACATCAGCATGAATCAGGGGAGGCGGTGCTACAGGTAGAAGAAAAACGGGTACCGACAATTTTAATTGTGGATGACGATCCTCTCGTTAGAACAGCTGTCAAGCGGATCCTCGTCCACGCCGGATTTAACACAGAGACCGCAGCAGATGGATTCGAGGCACTTAACTTGTTGCACCGATCAATCCCGGATCTCATGCTGCTCGACCTTGATATGCCCGGTATCAGTGGCCTCGAGCTGCTCCACATCATCGCACGAGACGGCATTCAACCCTACACGGTTATCTTGACGGCAAAGCCGAGTATCGACACAGCCCTCGAAGCGGGTCGCCTAAAAGTAGTCGACTACTTTGTAAAGCCTTTTGACGAGCGCATGATCGATAAAATCCGCAGCATACTCTACGAGAAATCAGTGCCGTTTGCCTGCATGACAGTCGAAGAACGCATTCGATGCATTCTCAAGGATCGGGGGCTCACCGATCGTATCCACCCGACCATCCTGAGTCTGTACGCGACCGGGGGCAGCAATCGGGAAATCGGCGAGGCGCTGGGCCTGTCGTGGTCAACAGTGCGCAGCCACGTCCGGCAGGCCATGACCGCATTTGAAGTTGGCAGCAGAACCGAACTCGTGAGCGCAATTATCCAAGAGTTTTCAAGAATTTAATCATTCGACACGCCCTAAGGGGTCGAGCGGCCGTGTAGCATGTCGATGATGATTTGGCGGCACGTCGAGGCCAGATCAGAGGCCTCAGACATCCTCAACCCCTCTGTGACCACAGGCGTTCCGATTAGAACCTCTTCCCGACCCGGCCGAAATCGCCAATCCCCTCGTCTGCAAACAGCCCGACCGCCGCGAATGGCCATTGGTACGACCGGGACGCGCTGACCAATAGCCAGCCTAAAGGCACCGGGATAAAAATGGCCGACGCTGCCGTCCCATGTGCGGGATCCCTCTGGCAGTACAGTGATCGATTCCCCCTGCTTGAGCATCTGGGCCGCCCGCTTTAGACTTTTGACGTTCTCCCGCGCGTCTTCCTGGTTGATCGGTATTTGCCCGGCTGCCCGAATCAGCGGTCCGACAATCGGCCATGAAAAATGTTCGGCCAACTCAAGTCCTCGAGAAAATTGAGGAATCGCCTGATACAGCACGAACATATCAAAGATATTCACGTGGTTTGCCACATACACGTACGGCCGGTCAGGGTCGAGCTGATGCGCACCTGTGACCTGTACCCGGATACCCAGGGACGCTGGCATCGCCTTTGACATCCATTTCAGTAGAAAGTCGATTTCTCGTACATCTACGTAATTTGAAACTGTATTGACAACTGCGCTCCAGCCCATAAGCTCTACCAATCCGACAGCCCACATCAGGGCTGACCGCACAGTGTCGCGAAACCCAAACGGCGGTTGGGGCAGTGGATCGCCGGGGAAACTCGGGTGAGAGGGGTCAATGTGGGGCGTCATTGTCATTTATATAGGGAAGTACCTCGAAATTTCGTCAAAGATCAATGTAGGTTTAAATTAAAAATGGACAACCACTTACTGCCATACCATACATATATAGCATTGAATTATGTTGTGACGTCATGCCCTATCTGTTAATGTATTCTTCATCGCCAAACGGCGTTGGAAAGTGTGCTTCACCCCTTTTGGGCACTGTGTGGGTGGAGAGGGTAACCGATGAGAATCAAACAACTTCAAATCTCCGGGTTTAAATCATTCTGCGACCAGACCCGCATCTCCTTTGATAGCGAGGTCACAGCGGTAGTAGGCCCGAACGGCTGTGGAAAAAGCAATATTGTCGACGCGATCCGGTGGGCCCTAGGGGAGCAATCCGCAAAAAACCTGCGGGGACGCGCCATGGATGACGTGATATTCAACGGTTCGGACAGTCGCAGTCAGCAGGCCATGGCCGAGGTCACCGTTACCTTTGACAATACCGACGGGTTATCAGACCCGGCGTATGTGAATTTTTCCGAAATTGCCGTTACGAGACGCCTTCATCGAGACGGGACAAGCGAATATATCATCAATAAAACCCCCTGCCGCTTGATGGATATTACGAACTTATTCCTCGGTACAGGCGGTGGGGCCCGGGCATATTCAATCATCGAGCAGGGTCGCATTGGGCTTATTGTTAGCTCCCGCTCTGAAGATCGTAGGAACATGATCGAAGAGGCGGCCGGCATCACCAAGTACAAGGCAGCGAGGCGCAAAGCAGAGCGCCGCATGGATCAAACCAGGCAAAACCTGGCACGCATCACAGATATCATTAACGAAATAGAGCGAAATCTCGCCAGCCTGAACCGTCAAGCCAAGAAAGCCCAGCGCTTTAAGCGGTACCGGGCTGAGCAGACCGATCTCGATCTCTACATCGCGAGCCATAGATACCTGGAGCTCAGAGCGCAAGGGCTCGTTATAAAAGAATCGTTACAAGAGCAGGAAGCATCCTACGAGACCGGGAAAAACGCCTTGGCAGCGACTGAAACCCGGGTCGAGACACTGCGCTTGGACGAGCGGGATACCCAGTCTCGGCTAGACGAGAAAACAGCGCAAGGTTACGAAATAAATAAAGAAATCCAGGTTCTTGAGAACGAAGTGCGCCATCTTGTCGAGGCGGTTGGCCGCTATCAGATGCAAGAGGCAAGTGCTGCCGAACAGGTGACTGCAGCGCGGCAGCAACTTCAAGAGATCGGCGACGAGTCCCAACTGCTGTTAGAGCAGATCGCTCGCATCGAAAAGGAGCGGGCCAATGCAACCACAAGTCACGAGGCGTTGGCTTTGCAGGCAGATCAGGCCAAAGACCGCTTGGAAACCTTGGCAGACGAGCACAATGCCGGACGAGACCAGGTCAGTCGCGCGCGCGCGCGTCAGGCAGCGTCAAAAAGCGCGATTGAGAACCTGGGCCAGAGAATGGATGACATCCAATTGAGGATTGCGACCATTCAGGAAGAGCGAGACGCGGTGACAAAAAACGCCGAAGCGCTCACCCAGCAGGCCTCACTGCTGTCGGAAAAGAAAGCAGAGGTCGAACAGCAACTCTCGTCTGCCCGGGAAACAGAAGAGCGAGAAGCAGAGATGCTCGATCAGCTCAATCACCAGGTCGATACCTGCGATGAAGAGAGACTCGCTGTTCGAGATGCATTGCAGGCAAAGCTATCGCGAAAGGCATCTCTCGAAGAGGTCATGAAGGGCTTGGAGAGCCACGATCGCGCGGTCCGAGACGCAGTTGCGCTGCTCGATAAAGACGATAGGGGGCTTCTTGAGGGATTGCTTATCGACGCCATCGAGTGCCCCGAACGCTATGAAAAGGCCCTGGCTGCTGCACTTGGGGATCGATTGCAAGCCCTCATCGTCCGAGATCGGAATGCCGGCTTTGAGCTGCTCGAATTTCTCAAAGAACAAGACATGGGCCGCGTGGCTGTCCTGGCCAAAGACGGCCTCGTTCCTAACCCAGTGTCCGACACATTGGCGTTGGATACCGAGATGGTCCTTGGCCCACTGGTGGACTTTTTGACAATAGATACAGAGGCGATCGGGTTTACAGAGCCCCTGCTCGCCGGTGTCTTTGTCGTCGAGACCCTTGAGCAGGCCAAACACCTCTGGAACGCAAGCAACGGCCAGGCAGCGTTCGTCACCTTGGATGGCCAGCTGCTCGAGATCACTGGCGTGATGCGGGGCGGGCGATCTGGCTCAGCAGGGGCGGACTTGCTCAAACAAAAACGCCAAGTGCGCGAGCTTACAGACGAAATCGAAACATTGACCCGGCGCCGAGATGAACTGGAAGAGCGATTCGAGGTGCTCAAAGAGGAACTCGCAATTCGCAAAGGAGCGGGCGATCTGGCCAGGCAGGACGCGCAGGCACAGGAAATAGCCCTCGCTGAGGTGCGCAAGGACAATGTCCGCGCTGTCGAAGACTTAGAACGCCTGGGTCAACGATTTGAGACAATAGAACGGGAAATCGCGCACCAGGGAGAAATGCTCGCCCAAGCGCGCATCGATCGGGAGCGGGCGATTGAGGAGGAAGAAAAATCCCGTATCGAAATTGACACGCTGGAAGCGTCATTGGTCGATCAGAACGCGAAGATCGAGGCCTGTCGCAGTGAAGCTGACAGACTATCAGCCGCGGTCTCAGACCTGCGCGTGCAGCTTGCTGCCCTTGAACAACAGTGGCAAAACGCGATCGATCGCAAGCGCCAACTCGAAACCACGTGCGCAGATGTCGAGAAGAACGTAGCAAAGATGGTTGACCATCGCCGCTTGACCGCGTCAGAGATAGGACGAGCCGCGGGCCAGGCCTTTTTGCAGCGAGAGCGACTCAACCTGAAACTCGACGAGAATATTGTTGTTACCGAAAAAATCGAAGCATTAAGAGAAGCCCAGCGACTAGCAGCAGCAGAAGTTGCAGGGGCTGAAGCAGATCAAAAGGCACAGCGCGCCGGGGTTGAAGCCCTGGCTACTGAGATCTCTGAGCTCAAAATGGGCGATCGGGAGGTCGCCCTCGATATGGATCACCTGTTCAAGCGCGTAGCAGATCGAAACGGCTGCGACTTGTTGCGCGTCATCGGGGATTACCACCTGCGATCGATCCCAGGCGAAGATACGCGCGCCCGCATCGATGAGCTCTCCCATCTCATCGACCGCATGGGACCCATCAATCTGGCCGCGATTGATGAATTTGAGAGCGAGAGCAAGCGGTGCGAAGAACTGGCCGCGCAAAAAACAGATCTGGATCAGGCCCTAGAAGATCTGCAGCGATCCATAGACCGAATGGACCGGGATTCGCGCCGTCGCTTCAGGGAGACGTTTGACGATATAAATGAGAAGTTCAAGGAAATTTTCCCGCGGCTATTCAAGGGCGGGCGCGCCGAGCTCTTACTGACAGACCCCTCAGACATGCTGCATTCCGGGGTTGATATCGCAGCACAACCGCCAGGGAAGCGCCTGGGCAATGTGGAGCTGATGAGTGGCGGGGAAAAAGCCCTCACAGCTGTGGCGCTTCTATTTGCCATATTCCTCCACCGGCCCAGCCCGTTTTGCATCCTCGACGAGGTGGATGCACCGCTCGACGAAGCCAATGTGGATCGATTCATCGATATTGTTCATCAAATGTGCGATCGATCCCAGTTCATTATTATTACGCACTCTAAGCTGACCATGGAGCGGAGTGACACTCTGTACGGTGTAACCATGGAGGAGCCCGGTGTTTCCAAGATGGTTTCCGTGCGTCTCAATACCGTGTCTCAAGCCATCGCCGCGAACGGATAGTGCTTTATTAAACCTATTCATAAAAACGCATTGTAGGGCCGGGGTATTATTTAAAATGGGACGGCGGCGGTGAGGGAAAATCATGGTTTGGGTGGAGTTGCTTTGCCCGCTTGAACAGTGCTTCAGCTGTTTCTCGTCGCTCAGGATCTGGCAGGCAGCACTCGACCGGGCACTCTACCTGACACATCGTGCGCTCGTAAAAGCCCACGCATTCGGTACAGCGCTCTGGATCTATCACCCGAATGGAATTCTCGACGTCTTCGCTGATGGCGCTTACTGGGCACGTCTCGTCGCATGCGCCGCAATTGATGCAATCTTCGGTGATATAAAGGCTCACGCAGGCGACTATAGGCAGTTCCCATCGTTCAGTCAATGGATAGCGGCTGCTTACGACAACTTCAAACCACCTTTATGAACACAAGCAGTCAGAGGGGCTTAATCCGCGTATCGCATCACTGGTTTTTTCCTGCCTGCCGGCCTCAGATAACGCACGGTGGGAATGCCCAGAGCAATGGCCGAATAGATGGTCTCCTCTTGGGGAATGCCAACGGAGAGCTTAATTTCAGGCGCGCGTTTCATGGCTGCCACAGCAAAACCGACCATACACGTGCCCAGGCCCATGGCATGGGCTGCGAGCAGTATGTTCTGAGACGCCATTGCCGCATCTTCACACGGGCAGGAGGCGCCTGGTTTCATTCCGATGAGCATAACCGCGGTGGCCCCGTGAAAGAGGCGATCCCGCCCTTCCTCGTTCCATTGCCGCATCGCTTCTTTTACGGTTTCGTAATGCTCGCGATAGTATTTTCCCAACACGCCTTTGGAGAAGATCTTCGAGTGCAATCGCGCTATCCGGCTCTGGGCCAGCCTGTTGACTTTTTCAAAGACAACGGAAACTTCCTTTGCGAGTCGTTCCACCGCAGCCCGATGGGGCAACACGGTGAACGTCCACAGCTGGCTATTGGTGCCAGACGGGGCAGTAGATCCGATTTTTACCAAATCCTCTAGGATCTTCTTGTCCACGGGCGCATCTGAGTATAGGCGGCATGACCGTCGGGATTGCATCAGGCAAAAAAGCGTTGATATATCGAATTTGCCGTAAGGCACCAGGGCATCATGTGGTGGCGGTATTGAAGCCAAGGCAAGCGCATCTGGCTCGATACCCGTTACAGTGATCGCACTGCTCGGACACACGGCAGCGCATTGTCCGCACTGAAGGGAGCGATCATTGACGACCGCAGCTGTGCCATCCACTACTGCCAGGCTCTGGGTCGGACAAATCGATGCGCAAGCACCGCAACCAATACATCGCTGTTCATCAATTCGGGTTGTCGACAAATGAAACATGCCCAATACTGACACAGTTTATGTGAGATCACAAAGCGCCAAACAAGGAGTATATCATGCCCCCCCGCGCGGCCATTGATTATAGAGAAAAAATCACCGCACCGACCCTGGTGCTCGACGGGCAAAAGTGCAGGCAAAACATCGCGAGGATGCTGGACAAAGCGCGCGCAAACAGCGTTGCATTCCGACCCCACTTCAAGACCCATCAATCCCGCTGTATCGGCAAGTGGTTTAAAGAGGCGGGTGTGAATGCCATTACTGTTTCGTCTGTTCGCATGGCCCAGTACTTTGCCGCAGACGGGGTAGCAGACATTGTCATTGCGGTGCCAGCGAATATTAGGCAAAAGCAAGCGATCAATGCACTGGCCCATCAGATTTCCCTCAGCTGCCTGATCGTATCCGCATCCACTGCGGTCGCCCTTGACGCAGCGCTTACTGCTGAGCTCGGCGTGTTTATCGAGATTGACTGCGGATACCATCGAACGGGTATTCTAAGGGAGGATACTGCTGAAATTGCCCACGTGCTCGCCGCGATCAAATCCTCCAAGAAGTTGGTGTTCAAGGGGTTTCTCACCCACGCGGGCAATGCATACGAAGCCCGCAGCCCGGATGAAATCAGGGCGATCCACAACGAGACCACCCAAAAGATGCGCTCTTTGAAAGCTGAAGTTGTCCGCGATTGGCCAGAGGTGGTACTTTCCATCGGCGATACCCCGTGCTGCAGCATCGCAGACGATTTTTTAGGCATGGATGAAATCCGGCCCGGCAATTTTGTCTTCTACGATGTAATGCAGGCTGAGCTCGGTTCCTGCGCTACTGACCACATCGGCGTTGCCTTGGCCTGTCCCATTATTGCCACATATCCGGATCGTGGCGAGGTCGTGGTCTACGGTGGTGCTATCCACCTGGGCAAGGAATCACTCATCACAGGGGATGGTCGTCCGTCCTATGGCGCTGTCGTCCCACTGACAACCACCGGCTGGCATGGGCCGATACCAGGGGCATCTGTTCGATCCATTTCACAGGAACACGGCATCATTTCCCTGCCGCGCCCTTGGATCGACAACTACCAACCAGGCCATTTGTTGGGCGTGTTACCCATTCATTCGTGCCTCACAGCCCAAGCTGCCGGGGGGTATCTCACAACTGACGGCGAGGTGTTCGATCATCTGTCAGGTATGGCTTAATTCGATAGCGGCCGCCCAGCAGCTTTTTTTACTTTTTGAATCGAGAACCTATGATAATTTTATCGTATCTGTTAGGGAGATGCGAACGATGGAAACACCCCGCTGGAAACAACGGTTAGAGAATTTCGAAAAGGCATATGTACTGTTGCAAGATGCTTTTCGAAACGACATCTCGACACTCTCGGATCTCGAAAAAGAAGGTGTCATCCAGAGATTTGAATACACCTTCGAATTGGCGTGGAAAACACTTAAGGACTACTTGACACACTCCGGCATCCTTCTCGAACAAATCACACCTCGGTCGGTGATCAAAGCTGCTTTTGCAGCAAAGATCATCCAAAATGGTCAGCTATGGATAGACATGTTGAAGCGGCGCAACCTGATGAGTCATGTTTATGAACGCGATACTTTCGAAGCGACGATCGAGAGGATAGGGGCAGCGTATCTCGATGCATTCGATCAGGTTTTTACGTTGCTAAAAGAAAAGAGTATCGAGGAATGACCTTTGGATTGACCCCATCGGAGTTCTCGCTTATCGAAACCGTATTCAAAAAACACGTTAGGATTCGGGAGGTTCGCATCTTTGGCTCTCGCGCCCAAGGGACACAGGAAGCGAACTCAGATATTGACATTGCTCTTTTCGGCGATATTGATCAAGACTTATTGGGCAATGTTGTTTTGGAGTTGGACGAGTTGCCCCTCCCTTATATTTTTGATGTCACAAACTACAAAGAGGTCAAGCATCAGGCATTAAAACAACACATCGACGTGTACGGGAAAGTGCTTTATCGTCGCACAGAGTCCGAAAAACAGTTCTGTTGAACCGGGAAAGGGGGTGCTGCCTTGGTGTTGCGTTCCCTTTTCTTCTATGAGCGCTCCTTGAAATCACCGAGGCTGATCTTGTGATCTCCGATCCCGGTCGATTCAGCTGTACCATTGAATTCCAGCACCCCAGAGATGCCACATGCCTCGGCACCTGAACCCACGGCCATGATCTGAACTGTGATCTGGCGGTCAAAATCATAGCCAGCTGAGCTGACGTCGAACTCGAGCTCCCCATCTTCGACTTTAACCACCTTACTCGTATTTGGTTTGCCCGACTGCTTGACGAGAATTTGGAACGATACCCCGTCGCATTCTTCAAGACCGAGCTTTACCTTTCCATCATCCCTGATGATCAGGTCGCCGCATGCCGTTGCTAGCAGCAGGAACATTGGCACGGCAATGTGTCGTTTGGTTTTTTCGACTCTTTCCATCATACCCCCTCTCTTGTGGACGCCCCGGTTGGCATTGCACACCCCAATCTCGATGGGGTTGTGATGCGACCTTTTTTATGTGTATAAAATATATTAAATTTCACGAACAAGTTACTGTCAAGTTTTGAAAAAGCAGCCAAAGCGCACACGCGCATGGGAGGGCATCGCCAATGACAATGGCCGAGTTTTTTAAGTTCGAATGGCTTAGAGACTGGTTTAGAAAACCCAAACCAGTGCCTGCCACAGCCAATGACTTTGAACTCACCGAAACCATGTGGGGATACATGGCGATGTTGCACCCACCAGTGCCGTCTCCAACCGACCCGGATTCAGACCCTGGGGAAGCGCAGTACCTCGAAGACTACGCGATGGGAAAGAAGCAGGGTAACAAACTCGCGTACGAAGTAACCCTGCGGGTCGATGACTTTAAGGCGTTTATTGCGCCATCAGGACGCCGCGCACCCATGACCGGCTGGGTGAGCGTACCCAAGACATTGGGAGAGAAATTACCCATCGCAAACGGAGAGTATGGCCTGTACTGGATCGACCCCAAAACCGGCGGCCGTCGCATCTCCTACAAATTCGATTTCAAAGGGCAAGATGGTCGAGACTATCGGTTTTCAGGGTATAAAGTCATTGTCCACGATAAGGGAGAATTCGACATCCTTGAGGATCAAACCACCCTGTTTGCCAAGGTGGAAACAGTCGAGGGTAGCGCCCGGCAGTTGGTCGCCCGCGGGATCATCCACTACCACGTGGAAGATTTCCCAGAAATGGTACTTTCCATGCGCACGCCCAGCGACGACACCCCGCTCAATCGAATGCGCATGACAGCTGCGTTCTTCTCCTTTGTAAACAGGGAAATCAGCGATTATTTCCGTGCTGTGAAGCCGACCTACGAAGCGGCCTACACCAACCTCGTGATAAGTGGCCGGTGTCAGTACGGTGGCGAGGAGACCGACCTCTTCTTTTTCTCAGGGGTTCACGACAAGGGCTTTCCAATGGGGGACAACGCGGCGTTTAGCGACATTGGATTGGTGTTTCGAGATAGGGGCAGGTGGCGCCGGTTTGCCATCACCGACCACGCAATACCAGGGCTAACGTTGCAGCTTCATCAGGGGGAATATCGATTCACAGGGCGCCTTTTCGAAATAGAAGCGGGGTGTCAGTTGAGCTTCAGCGAGATCCACGGTGAAGCGCCATCCCATCATCGGCAGGCAGCAGTAGAGATAGATCTAAGGTTCACCGCGCAGAAAATAACGCGCAAGCAGTTGCCGTTTGAGATGAAACTGGACCGGCTAAAGGAACGCCACAAAAAGCTGTGGCAGGAACTCGAGACATCTGCGGTGGCAACCGAACTTAGTAAATGGCGAGATATCAACGCGGCCCTTGGCTATACTTCGGAGATCTACCGCTTGACAGACACTAAAGGCAGGCTTCGCATCGATGGGAAAGAGCTGATCCCGGTTACAAACCGCACGAGCGGCGAAGGGGAAAACGGGATCATATCCAGCTTGCGCACCCCCCCTCTTTATTACAATTATTTTTGCGCTGTCGAACCCGGGGCAGATCTGTTTCGAGTGCACATTCGGTGCGGGGTGTTGAAAACCCTGGCCCAAGGCGCACTGAAAACTGAGATCAAAGAGGTAATGAGCGACGTCGTGGGACAGTTGGTCTCCATGGATCTCGCCGTAAAAGAAAATGAACCACAATCAATTGACCGGGCATTAGGAGACAGGCTGATTGACGGCGACGAATGTCTGCTCGAAATCAATAACGATCACTTTCCCACGGCGACTTTTCAACGACGTGTGGTGCAGCTACCCGGATCCGAGATGCAGTCTGTCCTGGCCTTGGAAGAAAACATGCACGTGCTCAACTTGGCACCCCGCCGCAGTCAATCCACAGCAAAAGTGGCTGCTGTAAAACGGCCGGATAGATTCGGGGCGCTTGACGAAGTGCTGACTTTGACCGGGTTTTTCGAGGGCCTCGAAGCGGCCCGGGTTGCATCGGGCAAGACCAAACAGGGCTTCTCCATTGTCGTCAAACCGAGTTTCAGCTTTATGTACTCCTTGTCCGATAGGTCGACCTTTACTGATCCGGATTTGGTGGAACACCTGATCGACCGCATCAGCGAAAGGGGATACGAAAACATCTCATTGGTCGAGGCCAGGAGCACCTATGCCGTGTTTTTTACTAACCGGGACGTGCCCACATTGGCTCGGTATGTGGGTTACAAACCGCGAAATTACAACATCGTCGATCTATCTGAGGGTACAGAGCCCTTTGATTACAGCCGCACCTTGGGTCGACATGAGGTTCACCCGACCTGGAGAGATGCGGATTACAGAATTTCGTTTGCCAAAAACAAGACCCACTCCTACGCCTACTACACGCTGACCATTAAAAACATTTACGGCGCCTTGCCCAGGGAGAACAAGTTTCGGGATTACCACTGCAATGAGTCGCTGGGCATTTACCACCCCACCATCGACTACCTAGAGGCCTTTCCAGTGCACTTCGGGTTGATAGACGGCTACATCAGCGCGGATGACGCCTTTGGCATCTTTGCCGATACCGAGCCGAACTATACCGGCACTATCTTGGGTGGAGACAATCTGGTGGCTGTGGACTGGGTGGCCGCGTCTAAAATGGGGTACGACCCCATGGTGAGCCCGTACATGCAACTGGCGGTCGAGCGGTTCGGCAAGCCCAAAATTACATTCCTGGGGGATCCCGCGACCTATACCGATTGGAAGAACGTGCCCGGATTCATCTCCGAGGCTGCCCACGGCATCATAGATCACAACTATGTATTCGGTAATTTTCTCTACTCCATCATGGCCACGATGGATCCCTTTTTCCAGTTTAAGCCAGACGAAGTGAGCCGACGGGTAGCGAGACTAGTTACCTCGCCCTTGCGCAGCGCATTGTTTGAGCGCATTAAAGGAGATGACAAAGAACTAACCTGGGACCGTTTGCAGAAAATGCTGGACCCAAAAGAGATATCATACCTAAACGAGCTTATGACATCACTACTACAAAGCTGAATATGGATTAATCGAACCATCCGTTGCGCTTGAGGACTTTATAGGCAATCTCGATTTGACGTTTGGTGAACTGCTTTTTGCGGGAATTCCATACGTAGACACGCTTGGCGATATCGTCGGTGGAGGTGAGATGTTCTTCCTCCGCAATCCAGTGAACGGTTGCCAACAGTTCCAAACCAAATGGCGACTCAAATCCTTCCACTAGTTCGTAGACACGCTGCAGATGCTTCCTAGTGTTTTCATCTTTCTCGAGGAAAGTCCGAGCGTCCTTGAGTGCCCCCGGAACCAGGGAAAGCTGCTTCCCCGGAGCATCGCCACCGTCCTCGTATCCGGTAACGAAATGACCCTCTATGGCATTGAGGACATGTCTGAGGTTCTCGGCGTAGGGGCCATAAATACCTTTGGTGTAGTTCAAATCCAATGGTTGCCCAGAAACTTGCATGAAGTACATGAGCTTGTGCACCTCAAGCAAGGTTACGAATGGATCTAGAAGACCTTTAAGGTAGCGGTCCATCAGCTCAACGAGCGCGGCGCGCCCGGCGGTCATGTTCGGCACGTCTTTGGAGCGGTTAATCCGCTCATCCGGCCTTGCTTTTCCTGGCTCGAAAATTACGATTTGAACGTCATCCAAGTCGCTGAGAGCAGCCTCTATGCGTTGCTTCACGCCAGGCCAGCTTAGCCCCCCGAGGCCGCTACCAAGTGGTGGAATTGCAATGGAACGAATACCTCGCGTTCGAATCACCTCAACCAAACCGGCAAGACCGGCCTCGATGTCTTCCATGCGGCTTTTACCCTTCCAGTGCCTTTTGGTAGGGAAGTTAATAATGTAGCGTGGATTGGTGAGACTCTGTGTCTCGAAGACAAACATCTTGCCTGGCTGGACTTCCTCGTTCTTGCATGCGGCCGCATAGGCTTTGAAGTTGTTGGGATAGGACTTTTTAAACTGAAGGGCGATCCCCCTCCCCATAACACCGACGCAGTTTACCGTGTTGACGATCGCTTCCACGTTCTCGGTGAGAATGTTGCCGGTTTTGTAGGTAAACATCTCTAGCCTCCTCTCTAATAATACCACTTCGAGGTGATTTCCACCTTCGGCATGTGCGAGGCCTGCGCCAAGGCGGCGTGAACAACGTCATAGGTCGATCTAGTGAGTACACCAATTCGCTCCACAAGCTGCCAAGGAAAGCAGTATTCAACCAAAAATTCTGCTTGTTTGCCTTCTTGGCAATTTCGCCAGTCCCCTGCTTGTACAGCATCCCAATTGATTTCGTTAAGTTGTGCCAGGCTACATCTGTCTTCGAAATAGGTTGAGCCTGCATTGGAAAGTGTGAAAGCCCAACGCTGGTTGTGCTGTTCGGCCCAGTCAACAGCTTGATGCAAATCTGCCTCCAAATGAACAATTGGAGTCTGGCCATTTTTGTAGTCCAGCTCATGATGATTTTTCTTGGCTATCACATAGAGCATAATGGAACGAGGGCAGAAGTAAAAGGGTACACAATCTCCCACACGGAGTCCCGGACGGCTGCTAATCTGCAATTCCAGACGGCGCTGCTTGATGTTGCTCATGCCGATGGTCGTACCCGTTGGAGAATGGCGAGCAACCTCTGCATCGCACCACAGTTGACCGTCCGAGATGATCGACGACAAACGATCAACGTGGACGATGTGGTAGATCTTTAGCTCAGCAGGCATTGGCACGGCAATTCCTCCAACTCCTAGACATCTCATCTCCCTTTTCTTCGATTGGCACGATACCGTTATCAGGGAGCTTCGCTGGAGCTTCTCAAACTTGGCCGTTTTTAAAGTAAACGGTATGTGGTTGCCTTTCAATGATAAAACGAAACCCCAAACGAGTCTTTCTTAGAGATAAATGAGGCGGCATCGGACTCCTTTCGCAGTGGCCAGTGGTGAAGGGATCGGTTACACTTGCACAGGGCGCGCCGTTCATCGAGCGGTTAACAACATGTGCAAGAAGGTGTGTCGTCATACAAAGGGGATGGGGATGCAAATAGGGACATCGCTGACCCATTCATTGGTCGTGCTAATGATAGCTATCATCGCATGCGCATCAAATGCAGGGAATAAAGAGAAAAAAAAGCACGACTTTGCGCGCCTACGGGCGGCAATGGTCGAGAACCAGCTCGCTGCCCGAGGCATAGAAGATAAATCAGTCCTCAATGCCATGGGCGTCGTACCAAGGCACAAATTCGTACCCGCCAATCAGATAGGCGCCGCATATGCCGACCATCCACTTCCCATCGGCAACGACCAGACCATTAGCCAGCCCTATATCGTGGCCTACATGACAGAAGCCCTGGCGATTAAAAAAGGGCAACGAATATTGGAAATCGGCACCGGTTCTGGCTATCAAGCCGCGATTTTGGCCGAGATGGGCGCAGCGGTCTACACCATAGAGATTATTGAGGCCTTGGGTCTGCGGGCACGCGAGACACTCCAGAGCCTGGGGTACAAGGTTCACGCACGCATCGGCGACGGTTACAAAGGCTGGCCCGAGGCAGCGCCTTTTGACGGCATTATCGTTACCGCCGCACCGTTAACCATTCCACCTGCTCTTGTCGCGCAACTCAAGGAGGGGGGACGACTCGTCATTCCGGTGGGGAATTTTGTTCAGGATCTCAAAGTCCTAAAAAAAGTAGCTGGCGAGCTCAAATTGGAAAAAACCCTGCCCGTGCGCTTTGTTCCCATGGTGGAGGGGGCTGATTGAGGTATGAGAGAGGGCATGTTAGGGCTCGCGCAGAAATAACTTCCCAGTTTTTCAGACCCAGATGGGCGTCGGATTTGGTGGGAGCGATTGAGCCAAACCGCAGGCGTAGCAGCGCTACGTCGAGGATTTTGCGAATGAGCAACCGCCGAAGACGGCGTGCAAATGGGATACGAAAACGGGAAGTTATTTCTGCGCGAGCCCTTAGTGGATTTTCGGCGAAATGAGGTTTAGCGTGGGGAAATAGGTTCTATACCTCGCTGCGTCTCTCGTTAACAGTGGCATTCCTTTAATCGCAGCATGTGCACCAATATAGAAATCGGGCAATGGCGCTCGTTTTGCTCCCCCTTTTTTCCGATATTTGTAGAAGCACTTTCCGGAAAGAAATGCTGCTTCCCAAGGCAACGGAAGGCGCTGAAACATCGACTCCGGAATTGCATCATCGAGGTCCTCTATTTTCTCGAATCCAACCGATATTTCAGCGTAGACAATTGGATTGATCGCTAGCAGCACGTCCTCCGCATAGCTTTCTAGAGTCCGGGAGGACCAATCAAACCATTTGTCGTCTTCAGTCAGGATATCAAGGATTACATTGCTATCCACCAATATTGCCTTCGCCCGTTGCATCAGCTGCCTCGCGTGAGCGCCAAAATTTCATCAGTAGACATGGGCACAGTTGCCCTTCCCTTCAGATGAGAGATAATCGACTGTCCCCTGGAGCGTTTGCCTTTCTTTTTGCGAAGCCTAATGTCGTTGCCCACTACGACAAACTCGACCTCTGTATCTGGCAAAAGTCCGAGTTTTTCTCTTATTTCCACCGGAATCGTTACCTGACCTTTTGATGTAATCCGCATACAAGCCTCCCCTAAGTAAGAATAATTTTTTTCTTACTTACAGGCAAGGAAAAAAATCAATGCTCAATGCCATGGGCAGTCCCGGAAGTTGAAAACGGTCACGCACCGCGTTGCTGCTCATACTGGTTGAACAGCGCGGCAAACAGCTGGGGTACGAGGGCCATGCGCGCCGGTGGTTCCACATAGGAAATCCGCATCTGGGTCGTACCTGGATTATCAGCACCCGATGCTGCCTGGTAAAACCCGGCCATCGGGCTGACGAGGAGGGTATGGCGACCATTAGCTAAATCGACCGCCCCCTCTTTTGCGCAGAACAGCACAAAGTCTAGGGCATCAAATCCCGGTTTCACGACATTGCGTACATCCACGACCGAGTAAATCGATGCATCTGGACTGGAGACGATCATGCCGGGTACGGCGGCTTTCAGACCTCCCGAAACCTCGACCATCAGATCTTTATAATACCGGCGTTGCTGTTCATACCATTTTTGCAAATCTTCGTGGTTTTCCCCAGCCAGGGCGCCGAAGATGTGCTGTCCGATGACATTGGTGCACAAATTTGCAGTGAACTCAGCCACTGCTTTTGAATGAAATGCCTCATTATCAGTGACCAGGGCCCCGATGCGCAGGCCGCACGCATTCCATACCTTTGACGCCGTCTCGATACTGATGCGCCGGCCAGAGATGCCTGGCACCTCTGTTTCTTTAATGCGCCAGATACTGCTCGGCGCGCCACCCACATAGTAGAGTTCCCGATAGGCCTCATCGCTTATCATCCACAGGTTGTACTTAACGCAGAGCTCGGCTAGGGCCACCATTGACCCGTGGTTGTAGTAGTGGCCAGTGGGATTGTCATAGGGAATCACCACGAGGGCACCTGGGTCGTGTGCGCGTATGGTCTGTTCTATTTCCGAAATATCCGGGAGGGTAAACTTGCCGTCAGAACTGAGGGCGCGCTCAACGCTGACGGTCTTTCTACCCGTGCGCTCGGCCATGGCCTTGTAATTCGTATACGCCGCGTCTATCAGGAGTAAAGGTTTTTCCGATGTGCCGGCTGGCCCGCAGGCCCCGACAACGACCAGCTCCATGGCTGCGCTGCCCCCGTCGGTTATCTGCACGTGGAGATCGTCGGCCGCGCATCCGCTTGAGGCGATGATATTGCGCACCGCACGTCGGGCTTCTTCCATGCCCACGGTCGCTGAGTAGGCCACCACGCCATCGCAAAACGGACTGTCCGCAGCTGTGAGCGCCCCCATCCGAGCCTGCATGGCCGGATGCATGGGCAAAGAAACATTGCCGATAGCCGTATTGATCGCAATGACCCGGTCTGTCCGCGTCATAAACTCAATTTGCGCCAAGCGTATGGCCGAGGGTTTGCGATCTCGAAAATAGTGTGAGAGTTGTGGTTGCTGAATCATACCGACCTCCTGGTGGCAAAATATTGCGCCCGGTTGTACCGAGACGACAGAGGCATCCACCCGAGTCGTTTAAGTAACATTAATTTTTTGGAATTGATATGTCTAGGCATTAGGGGCACAGGGCAATTGAAGAGAAGAACCCTTACAGGAATGATTTATGGCAGCAAATTCTTGACTGAGTCGGCCTAATTGTGGGTCCGCATGCGCGGGGACGACGAAAGCTCAACTCTCTCAGAAATACGGGACACGACCTAGTTCACGCTGTTGCATCTTCGTCACATTCTAGAAAATCTGTGACGATACGAATACACATTGAAAAGGATCTGATCTCTTAACCCGGCCAAAAGAGATGGCGTTAATCTGTGGCGTAGGAATTGCAAAGGATACTAAGCGTGTGTGCCATCACTCATGGCTCGAGGAGATTGGATGCGGCTCATATTGCTCAGCCCTTTGATCTTGATGACCATCGGGGCCTGCGGAGATAAGGCCAAAACAGCATATGCAGTTGCTGGCGTGGCAGCGGCTGCCGCAACAGCAGGCGCAGTGGCAGCTGCATCCACAAAGAGCTCGTCGGGAAAGCACGCCAAATCCAAGCGTGGTTCATTTCTCTGTCTTAACGAATGCCAGGGAACACATTGCTACTCTAATCTGGATGGAACGTGTCATACCTCGGCAGTTGCGGTCAGATCAAATGACGAAACATACGCCAAGGCCGCCTTTGTTTTGGCCATTGCCCTACCGGCCCAGGTTGTACAATCCGCTCGAGCGCAGAATCCAACATACAAATCAGCTGCCAAGGGGGAGTGCTGCATAAGGTGTCCTGAAGGCACATTTCCCTGCGGAGATGACTGTCGACCACAAGGGTGCATACCTCCGTGTTATGAACCGCCTGGATGCGCGTGCTATCAATGGGAAAAGCGATCGCCAAACGACCGGGCGATCTCGGCCGGTCCGCCACCTCCCCCACAGTCGCCCCATATGTTTCCTTTGATGTTACAGTAACGATTCAATCAGAGAAAACAGCGCGCTGTTGCTGTGCTGGCCCACGGCGCTGCACCCGCAACCGCTTTCATCGTTGGTGGCGTTGCCCTGATCGCCATCGCCATCACTGTCTGAATCGCTGTCGCTGTCCGAATCAGCGTCGCTATCGGTGTCGCTATCGGTGTCGGCATCTGAATCGCTGTCTGAATCAGTATCAGTATCAGTATCAGTATCGGCGTCTGTATCAGTGTCTGTATCGATGTCGGTATCAGTGTCCGTGTCAGCGTCCGTGTCGGTATCTGAACCAGTGTCTGAATCGGTATCTTCTTCATTACAGGGATAGGGACGCTCGGAAAACCAATCGAACATCGCCGGCAGGTTATCCCGGATGATCGAGTGATCGACCCCAGGGACTTCGTCCCACAGGACCTCGTGCCCGCACTCCTCTAAGTAGTCGTGCATTTTCCTGGCCCCGTTGATCAGAAAATCCTCACTGCCGATCAAAAAGTAAGCAGGGGTTTCGCATTCGGCAAAGCAACTTCCCTGCTGGGAGCCGCCCCCAAGGAAATTACCGCCGGCAAACCGATCCGAGAACTCGAGCATGTACCAGCTGATATATATCGACCCGCCAGAAAATCCGGCCAAATATTCCATGTCCACGTCGACGTTATACTCCTCTTCTACCGCATCTACCTGCAGACCGACCCATAGCGGGTTGTGATCGTCGCTCGCGCGCCATCTGTACCAACTCCCCGGGTATTCCCACGCTGGATTTTGACACCCCTCTGATTCAGGACACATGAGCGACAGAAGCAAAAATCCCGCGTCATTAGCAGCGTTTTTAAACGAGTTGTGGATATAGCTTGGCTTTCCCTCATCCCCGTGAAACGTCACCATGATCGGTGTGGGAACGTTGGGATCCATATCATCTGGTGCTTGAAACAAACACCCATCGCAGGGCCAGTCCTCGCGCTCACCAATAGGGCCCCCATGGCCACCCGACCCTTTTGCAAAAATAGCAGTGGAAAACTGCAGCACTGCCAAGCAGCTTAAAAGCCCTGTTATTCGAGCTGAAGGTTTTGACAACCCCATGGTATCTCCTTTGATGTTTATCCAAGCAACCGTCGTTAGTAACACCCAATATCGATAGTATTAGCTGGTGATGATGCGTCAATATAAAAATATAAAACAAGAATAAAAAGGAATATTTAACCGAGCTTATTGATCGATGCTCTCTAGGTTTTCGCTTAGTTTGCGCATCACTTGAGAGAACGCCGGATAGATTGCCTTGAGCTCCTCAAGGGCAGCACCGCCGGTGCGGTGTGCACTCGCAAGCGCAGTGTCGTAGGCTCCCATGCCGCGGAAAAAGAGTTGCTGCTGTTCGCTCGCCGACAGGGTCGACAGCAGCGGCTCGGCCCGCTTGAGCTCAGCTGTCACAGCGTTGAGTTGGCGCAGGGCCTCGGGGAATGGCAAATCCCTGCTGATCCTAGCAGTTGGCTCTTGGTTTGATTGCGTCTCAGTATCGTCACTGCGCTCATTCTGTTCCAGTTTCCGGATGAGTGTTCGTAACGCTTTTGCACGGGTCTGCTTTGGTTGGGACTGCTTTGGGGGTAGCGGTCTTTCAGATGAAGTTGCGCGATTGGGTCGAGTGCGGTCCTGATCATCCCCTGAGACCATCGACCAAATGGCATAGAAACCAATCCCGAGAACAATAATCGGGATAATAAATCGAGCCCAGCGCATAAGCATATGTATGCCATACACGCGCCAAATATTAAACACGCGGAGAATCGTGAAATATCTTACCAACCAGCGCTCTTGACGCCGACCGCCGCTTTGGTCAAGATTTTCTGTGGCGCTTCCGCCTCGTATGTGGGACGCCTTTGGCTCAAACAAGGATACTCATGCGATGTATGACCTTAAAAATCGAACCGCCCTCGTAACTGGGGGGGCCAAGCGGATCGGACGCGCCATTTGTTTGGGGCTTGCCCAGTCCGGGGCAAATGTGGTCGTCCACTACAACACATCCGCAAGTGCTGCTGACGCACTCATCGATGAGCTGGCCTCTTTTGATGTCAAGGCCTGGAAGCTAAATTGGGACCTGTCCAGTCGGGTCGAAACCCAGGAAGCAATGGCGCGGGTCAATGGGCTCGCCGGCCCTGTGGACATCCTCGTGAACAGCGCGTCTATTTTCCCTAAGAATCGGATTACAGAATTCTCAGGTGAAGATCTCGATTTAAATATCCAGGTCAACGCGTTTGCGCCCCTGTTACTCTCGCGCGCATTTGCCGATCAGGCGAGCAATGGCGTGATCATCAACCTCCTCGACAGCCGAATCACTGGCACGGATGATGCCCACGCCGCCTACCATCTGAGCAAGCGCATGCTCTACGCCATGACCCGGATCCTCGCTTTGGAATTGGCCCCATCTATCCGCGTTGGCGGTGTGGCACCTGGATTGGTGCTTCCACCACCGGGTGAAGACGAGACCTACCTCGAGAAGAACAAACACACGCTCCCCCTGAAGCGATTCGGAGACGCCGACAGTGTGGTGGCAGCGGTTGACTTTCTCATCAGGAGCGATTTTATTACTGGGCAGATCATCTTCGTCGATGGCGGCAGGCACGTAAGAAGCGCGCTTTACGGCTACTAGTGCGCGTTGCATGCGCCTTAAAGGGTAGACAATGAAATCAGCGCATTTTTCGCTTCGAACACCGGATCAAATAGAGTTGCACGGCTTTAAATGGCTACCGGAGTATTCGGATCAGACAACGGCCGCCCTGTTGATCAGCCACGGCATGGCCGAGCATGCCGGCCGATATGGGGATTTTGCCGCGTTTCTGACATCTAAAGGAATCGCCGTGTATGCCTACGATCACCGGGGTCACGGCAAGACAGCTAAGTCCCTCAGTGATGTTGGTTTTTTTTCAGAAGCAAATGGCTGGGAGTTGGTAAAGGAAGATCTACGCGCTGTTTCTGAATGGATCAAGGATGCGCATCCCAACGTGCCCTTTTTTATCTTTGGCCACAGTATGGGCTCTAGCGTTCTGAGGAGCTTCCTGTTTCAATATGGCCGAAACATAGATGGGGCAATACTTTCCGGGATGAGTAGCGATCCGGGAATGCTGGGGCACCTCGGTATCTTGATCTGCAAAGTGGAAATGAAAATCAGGGGAAAACGGGGCAAAAGCGAGCTCCTCGACAAACTGACGTTTGGCCAATTCAACGCGCGGTTCAAACCAAATCGCACGGGGTATGATTGGCTCAGTCGAGATGAGCAGCAAGTAGATGCATATATTCGAGATCCATACTGCGGTGGGGTTTTTTCAGCTGGGTTTTTCTATGATCTGTTTACAGGCGTGATGAGTATCAACAAGATAAAAAATATTAAAAAAATGCCAGTGGATTTGCCCATCTATATTTTTTCAGGAGAGCGGGATCCAGTGGGCGGCAACGCCAAAGGGGTTCGAGACGTCTACGACAAATTCAAAAAGGCCGGCATAAAGGACGTAACGCTCAAACTTTATCCCGATGGCAGGCACGAAATGCTAAATGAAACCAACCGGCAAGAAGTATATCAGGACGTATTTCAATGGATAGCAGCACATTCAAGCGCATAACGCGTCATTTACAAGGATCACCGTTTGCGCCTTTTTTTCTTTCTGCGCACTGGCGCATCCTGACGACTGACCGGCGGTGAGCTACGACTCTCTGGCTCACTGTTTACGGACAGGAGGCGCTCCCTGGCCACTGCTGCTGCAAAGCAGTTGGCGTCTGTTTTAATGCACCGATCATACCCTTTTTTTGCTGCTGCGGCATCCTGTTGGTGGTGGCGCACCAGGCCGCGGACGAGATGAATCCAGGCCCTGATAAACCCCTGCTGCGAATCTGCTGCATCTGGCACTTGTCCAGGGGATCTGCCTGTGGCGAGTGCCAGTTCGATGCGCGTCAACTCGAGCATGAGCCGTGGGTCCCCATCTTCGGCAAGCCTGAATCCCTCTTCTATCAACGCGCGGGTGACATCGTCGTTTTTTGCCAGGCCCACTCGGGAACGGGCCACGATGGCCAATAGCTCGGGCAATCGCGTTCCCTGGTCCAACACTTTTTGCCCTTCAGCTGCGGCGCGCGCCAGGTCACCCGTGACGAACAGGGCCTTTGCAAGTCCGATGCGCAATGGGATGCGCTCTTGTTCGATCGCTGTGGGCAGCGCCCGTTCGAAGTGGGCAATGGATCTCAAGTACTGCCCACTTGCAGCAAAGGCGAGCGCCAACTTTGCATCCAGGATCGCACGCGGTCCAAAAAGCTGAAGCAGAACATTTCGCCGTACAAGTCCTTGAATATCTTGGGGCTTACCAATTGCCAGCAGCCTGAGTGCCTCGCGTCGAAATCGGTCTAAGCGAGAGCTGATCAGTCTCGGCAGGACGAAATAATAAACGACAAGGAAGCCCACAATCGGCACGGTCATCCATTTCAGGTCCAAGCGCCAGCAGATGGCCAGCACCACTAGGGACGCAAGGGGCAAAAAAAGGCGTCCGAGGGTAGATCCGGCTGTTCCAGTCTTGGTGCGCGATCCCATGCGCTTCATTATGTCAGGAGATGGGCACAGAGGAAATGGGGAAATGGGGGTTAAACCGGGGACGGCAGGGGCTAGCGATCGATTTTGAGAAGGGCTAAAAAGGCCTCCTGTGGAATCACCACGTTGCCGACGGCCTTCATCCTTCGTTTACCTGCCTTTTGTTTTTCGAGGAGCTTGCGCTTTCTCGAGATGTCCCCACCATAGCACTTTGCCGTGACGTTCTTGCGCAGGGCCTTGACGTTCGTGCGCGCAATGACCCGGGTGCCAATGGCTGCTTGGACCGCCACTTCGAATTGTTGTCTGGGCACGAGCTCTTTGATTTTACGGGTGAGATCCCGTCCGATAAGGTAGGTATTGTCGGCGTGCACAATGGCAGACAAGGCATCCACGGGCGCGCCGTTGACGAGGATATCGAGCCGTACCAGGTTACCGGCGCGGTGGCCGATCACCTCGTAATCCATCGAGGCATATCCCCGGGTGACCGATTTCAACTTGTCGTGAAAATCGTACAGTACTTCGGCCATGGGCAGGGCATAGATGAGGATGACCCGACCCGGCCCGGCATAACTCAAGCTCTCCTGAGTGCCTCGACGATCCTCACACAATTTGATAACACCGCCCACGTGATCGGATGGCACGTGAATTGTCGCCCGGATAAACGGCTCTTCGATGGATTCATACTTGCCCGGTTCTGGGGCCTTGGCCGGGTTATCGATTTCCAGTACCTCGCCTTCCCGCATGTTCACTTTGTAGACCACCGTGGGTGCGGTAGTAATGATGTCCAAGTCGTATTCTCGTTCTAGGCGCTCTTGAATGATATCCATGTGCAACAGGCCCAGGAATCCACACCGAAATCCAAACCCCAGGGCTTCCGAGGTTTCTGGCTCAAAGACAAACGAGGCATCGTTCAGCACGAGCTTGTCCAATGAGTCCCTAAGATCCTCATAGCCGCCCGGATCCGTGGGAAAGACCCCGCAAAACACCACTGGTTTAACCGTTCGAAACCCGGGCAGGGGATCTGCTGAAGGTGCTTTGGAAAGGGTGATGGTATCGCCAATTGGCGTATCGTGGACCGATTTTATCGAGCAGATAATGTAGCCGACCTCTCCAGGACCGAGTCTTTCCACTTTTTTGGCATCCGGTGTAAAGACACCTATTTCTGAGACGTCGTAATCTCGACCGGTGGACATGAACTTGATTTTTTGACCCGGGCAAAGCGCACCTGAAAAAATGCGCGTGAGAACCACAGCACCGCGATAGGCATCATACCAAGAATCGACAATGAGCGCGCGAAGGGGATCCTCGTCCTGGGCCTCGGGCGGTGGCACCCGGGCGATGATCGCCTCGAGAAGATCTGCAATGCCATCGCCAGTTTTCGCTGATATCTGCAGTGCCTCATTTGTGTCGAGGCCGACGACTTCTTCGATTTGGGAGAGGGTGCTGTCAGGGTCTGCGCCCTGGGCGTCCAATTTATTCACGACCGGGATGATCTCCAGGTCTGCTTCAATGGCCAGGTAGGCATTTGCCAGGGTCTGTGCCTGAACGCCCTGGGTCGCGTCGACGAGCAATACCGCGCCCTCGCACGCCTGCAGGGATCGCTCCACCTCGTAGTGGAAATCCACGTGACCCGGCGTATCGATGAGATTTAACAGATAGACCTGGCCGTCTCGGGCGGTGTAGGACAACCGGGCGGTTTGGGCTTTGATGGTGATACCCCGCTCCCGCTCGAGGGCCATTTTATCGAGGTGTTGCGCTTTTAAGGCACGGCTCTCAACAGCGCCGGTCATCTCGAGGATCCGATCGGCAAGGGTTGATTTACCGTGGTCGATATGGGCCACTATCGAAAAATTTCGAATCGTATTGGGATTCACCATCAAACCTCCGTCCCCATCCCGTGGTCCCCATCCCTTGACGAGCGCAACAGGCACTGGGTCGCGATGATTGTAGTCATGGCGGGTATAATGGCAACAATCGAACGGGTATTTGGTGTGGGGTAAAAAAGGCAGTTGCCAACTCGCGATGGGCGCATATAATCCACCAGCGCCGTCGCGGTGTGTTCTTTAACAGTTTGCGGTGGGTGTAGCTCAATGGTAGAGCACCGGACTGTGGCTCCGGATGTTGCGGGTTCAAGCCCCGTCACTCACCCTATGCGGGTTGACATCCAAGGGAAAGCCCATTAAATGGATACCCGCGCCGGGGACGGCCATAGGCGCCCGTAGCTCAGTTGGATAGAGCGTCGGACTTCGAATCCGCAGGTCGGGTGTTCAAGTCACCCCGGGCGCGCCGCGCAACAGGCACTGCATGCGCCAATAGCTCAGCTAGGCAGAGCAGCGGATTCTTAATCCGCGGGTCCCAGGTTCGATCCCTGGTTGGCGCACCAAAGAAGAAGAGCTCCATGAGAAAGAGAATTGGACCAAAGCCCCTTATTTTCCCCATGCCTGCGGTGCTCGTGGGTACCTACTCCGAAGACGGTACGCCCAACGCCATGACCGCTGCCTGGGCCAGCGTGTGTTGCCATCGACCGGTGTGCGTGGGCGTGGCCATACGCAAGAGTCGCCTCACGTTTGCAAACCTACAGCAGAACCAGGCATTTACCCTCGCTGTTCCCAATACGTCACTGGCCGCTAAAGTAGATTTCCTAGGCATCGTCTCCGGAGCAAAGGAACCGAAAAAACTGTCGGTTGCAGACATCGAGACTGTAAAAGGGGATACCGTGAACGCCCCGATTCTGATCGACTGCCCCGTGAATTTAGAATGCACGTTGGTTGAGCAAGTCGCCCTTGGAACCCATACGTTTTGCATTGGTGAAGTTCTAGAAACCCAGGTCGATGAAGCTGTCCTGACGGACATGGGCAGTGTGGATGCCAGCCGCCTCGATCCCCTGATCTACGTCACGTCAGAATCTAAATACCGCGCCCTGGGAGAGGTTGTGGGGCAGGCATTTGAGGATGGAAAGCAATATATTTCAGTCTGAAGCGCTTGCGACGACCGGCATTACTTCGACTCGGAACGTATCGTCAAAGTCCTGTGGGGGGTCCTCGAATACGAGCTGGAATACGGCAGTAGACTCGGGCCCGATTTTGCAATTGTGAAAGCCGTCCCTGTCTCTATACAGGGGGACCACAGCACGCGCCTTTTTTAGCAGAGCATCTGAAATCACTTTGTCACAGGGTAGGCGCGCTTGCCTGCGCAGCTTATCATCGGCGTCTAAAACACTTCCAATGAGCAGGAGACGCGCGCGCCGATAGGGGGTGTTGTTGAAGACCCGACCCGTGACGATGAGCAGCGGTGGCTTGCGGTTTCGATGGAGCACGCGGCGCTCTCTGATAATCACCTCAAGGCCTTCCAACTCAGCTGGAAGCGCCGTGCTTGATCCTGTTGAAAAGGCAGTGCCGATTTGGTCGCCGAGCTTGTCAAAAGACAACTCCCAGTCATTGCGAAATGCCACAAAAACAAAAAAAACAGTCACGGCGATAACCAGGACGAACATTACCTTGCCCGCCATTTGGGCTGCCGAGGGCGCGGACTTTGCAACATAATCGTCGAGCTCAAGGGGCGCTTCTGTTTCCCAGGTGGCGACCGCGCTGTCGTAGATGTCCGGCACCGTTGACGTCGATGGGACCGGCGATGATGCCACTGGCGATGATGCCACTGGCTCCGATTCAGCCGGTGCCGATTCAACTGGCGACGATGCGATCGGTGCCGATTTAGCTGGCGTTGATGCGACCAGAGGCGGCGATACAGCGGCCGCGTTGGTTTCAGGAGGTGGTGAGGCCAGCTCCTCACCTTGGGATTGGGACGATGACGCCTGTAAAGGGTCGGGTGCAGTGGACTCGGCGCGCTCCTGAGCCTTTTGTCTTACGCGTTCCTGGGCGCGTCGAATCGCCTGCTCAACAACGTCATTATCCAATTGGTGACCGGCATCAGTAGGTGGGATGGCAGGGGACGGAGGTAGGTCAGCCGGATCCGTTGCTGGAAGGGGTGCGCTGCCGACCGCAGCTGTTGGGCCTCCACCAACCGCCACTCGTGATGTATCTGATACCTGTTGCACCTGTGCTACATTTGGCTCTTTATCGTCAATGATTTTTGGTTGTGGAATGCCTACCAGCGTTTGGTCGTGCTCTGTCCGTGACGTGGGCGCGTCCGTTTCCTCGGTTTTATCCGGCGTGCGCCTGAGGTATACGAATTCGGCATATTGGACCGCGTTTCTGCCAGCATATACCTCGAACCCAATGGGGATAGAGCTGCCACGACGGGCAACGGCGAAGATATTCTTGCACTGAGAGCAGCGCAACTTGCGGGGCTTGTCAGTGATATGTTTGTCCGGAACCTCGTAGTCAATCGAACAATTTGGGCATTTAATGAACATGTAATATCATTCCTGCTCAGTCCAAACTAACGCCCGGGCTGCCAATCTGGTTTGAGTGCATTTTGCACGCATGAAGCGATTCGGACAAGGAAAACGCTGCCCAAATTTTCGATCATTTATCTGGGCGGCAGGGTCGCAGTAGCAGGACCTTCTTCCCAAACTTCAGAAGGGCGCTGTTTTTCGAGCCATGCGCAAAACCTGTCAATACCCTCGCGGATGTCGACCTTGGGTGCATACCCCAATACCGCCTTTGCCCGTTCAACATCGGCAAAGGTAATCGGCACGTCGCCGGGTTGATCGGGTGCCTGCTTAATCAGCGGTGTCAATTCAAGTCGATTGCCGATAATATCCACGAGATCATTGAGAGCAGTGGTGTTTGATCCACCCAGATTGATCACGCTGAACCCGTCGCAATGGGAGATAGCAGCAACCACGCCGTCGATAATGTCATCGATGTAGGTATAATCTCGCGCTGACTTCCCGTTTCCGAATAAGGGCAACGGCTCGCCGCGCAAGATGTGACTTGCAAACAAATGGATGGCCATTTCCGGGCGCTGTCTGGGCCCGTACACGGTAAAAAACCGAAGCGCGTAAATATTGATGCCGAACAGGTGATGGAACGTATGACACAGGGCTTCCCCGGCTACTTTAGTCGCGGCATAGGGGGAGATGGGGCGGGTCACATCGTCGGTTTCCCGAAACGGCACGTCAGTGCGCCCCCCGTACACAGAGGAAGAGGAGGCAAAGATGAACTTGGGGATGTTGTGGATCCGACACTGTTCGAGAAGGTTTACCGTACCCTCGACGTTCACCCGCTGGTACGTGCTCGGTCGCTCAATCGACGGACGGACACCCGCATAAGCCGCGAGATGGACCACCGCGTCGAATGTATCGCCAAATACCTGCTCGAGAAGGTCTACATCTAAAATATCGCCCGTTATCAATGTGTATCGGCGATAGGACAGCGCCTTTTCGATATTTCGTTGTTTTAGTACCGGATCGTAAAAATCGTTGAAATTGTCGAGGCACACAACTTCGTGGGTTTCCGTGAGCAGTCGTTCTGCCAAGTGGGAACCGATAAAGCCAGCGCCTCCAGTGATGAGTATTCTCATGGGAGGAATGTACCAGAATCGCGGTTAGCGGCTAGAACGCCGAGCCCTAATTTTGTAAACGCCAACAAAGTCGTTCAACTCACGAACACAAACACCTTGCAAAAGAAGTATGCACATAAACAGCGTGTCTATCAATCCGTTATAATCTGTTTTGCGACGAAATCCATATCTTCGAGGCTGCTGCGTCGAGCGCAAATGGCATTTTGCAGATTTGCTGATGCCATGAGGTCCGATAGTTTGTCAGCTTCTAAGATATTTGCACCGGCAAAGAGCTTTAGTAAACGGGTGGGCACCGAGATGCCGATTTCGCTCGCCCAAAGTCGTGCCTGGGCCTTTTGGAGGACATCGTCTGATGTCGCGGCTGCGCGGCAAAGGGCCACGGCGGTCTCCACGTCGGCCATGGCCAAAGCGAGCTCGAATATCGCGTGCTGCTTTCTCGTGAGCTTGCCGCGAAATGCCAGGATCGTACATTCAGAGAGAAAACGAGCTGCTTGGGCAACAGTGCTGCCCCCCACACTATCTAGATCAGCTACCGCATCTGCCATGTTGCCGTAGAACGCACCCTTGGATTTCACGTTTTCCCGCATCCTAAAGACACCGATAATGTTCTGTTGGATCTCGGAAGTGCCCTCGTAGATGGTCAGAATTCTTGCGTCGCGCTTGATTTTTTCAACCTCGTACTCGTGGCAATAGCCGTATCCGCCCAACGCCTGAATCGCATCCTCGGCCGCCTGATTGCCGGCTTCGGTGGCAAACAGCTTGGCCACGGATCCCTCTACTTGGCGGTCTGCATCGCTCGAATCGAGCAGATCAGCCACATATTCAATGTACGCCTGGGCAGCGGCAAGGCGCACGCTGTTGGGCACCAGCAGCTTGTGGGTATATCCCTGTTTTTCGTGGAGATAGGTGCCGAATTGCTTTCGCTCCCTAGAGTAGGCAATGGCCTTTTCAAGCGCGGACAGGCCCCCACCCAGGCCAAACGCTGCCACCATCAATCGCGTAAACCCGAATACTTCGTTGGATTGCTTGATGCCTTGACCTTCCTGTGTGCCCACGATGTTCTCAGCCGGGATGACCGCGTCCTCGAGAATGAGCTGAGACGTGTTGGAAAGCCGAATGCCGTGTTTTTCCTCTTGTTTTCCAGGATTGAGGCCCGGGGTATTGCGCTCCACCACGAAAAATGTCGGCCCATCCGGTGCCTTTGCCAAAACAGTGTAGAGATCGGCAATCGCCCCGTTGGAGATAAACTGCTTGACGCCAGTTAACCTGTAATGGGTGATGTTGCCGGCTGGGTCAGTTATCCGCTCGGCCTTGGTTTTCAGGTTCTCCACATTGGACCCGGCTTCGGGCTCGGTGACGCCGTAGGCCACGATCAGCCCTTGGTTTGCGATACGGGTCATCCACTGCTGTTTTTGCTCGTGGGTACAGCCCACGCGAATGGGGTCTGTACCCAGGGCCACGGCGAGCATGCCGGTGGCCAAACCCAGGTCTATCTTCGCGAATTCACAAGACAATCGGTAGACATCATATGCACCGCCCCCCATGCCGTCGTACTGCTCGGGAATAAAGACCAGGTGCAACCCCACGTCAGGGCTGAGCATTTGCCGTACGACGGTTTCAGGGCAGACATCTGCCTTGTCCCACTCCAGTCGTCGGCTGAGGGGCATCTCCCGCTCTGCGAAATCTCTCAAGGTACCGAGAATGATTTCCAGTTCTTCTTTATCGAGCCTTTTGAGTTCCACGGTCTCTCTTCCTCTCTGTTGCGGCCACGAACCATGCCGGCGCATTTTTTCGCTCCGCCTCCTCTTTCGAAGAGACTCGGAACTCTACGTAGCTAGGGCATAGGATGTCAATCTAGAATAACAGGTATTCTAAAACATCGGCGCGTGTTTTCCAGGATGGTCTGTGCCAGGTCCTCGGGTACGACCCCTCTGAGCTCGGCGAGTTTTTCTACCACGTGGCGGACGCGGGCCGGTTCGTTCTCCTTGCCCCGGTGGGGCAATGGCGAGAGAAACGGGGTATCGGTTTCGGCCAGAATGCGATCGTCCGGTGCTGTTCGTGCCACGGCTTGCACTGCTTCGGCCTTTGGAAAGGTGACGATACCGGAAAAGGAGATAAAAAATCCCAAATCCAGGACCTTTTCCGCAAACTCAGGGCCAGAGGAAAAACAGTGGATGACCCCGCCAAGGGCGTCCGCACCCTCGTCCCTCAGGATGGCAGCAGTGTCCCCATCAGCTTCGCGGGTATGGATGACCACTGGCAGTTGAACCTGATGGGCCATCCTGAGTTGGCGGATAAAGGCGCGGCGCTGATCAGCGGGTGGGGAGTGGTTGTAATGGTAGTCGAGCCCGATCTCCCCCAGGGCCAGCACGCGATTGTGATCAAGGGCGAACCGCAGCTTATCGAGGGCATCTGGCGTGGCCCCTGATCCAGTGTGGGGATGGATGCCAGCAGCGGCGAAAATCCTTGCGTCAGTGCCGGCTATCTCGAGGGTCTCTTCATATTCACCGACCCGCGTGGCACCGGCAATGGCCATGATGCCCACGAGGCCGCCTTCCCAGGATCGCGCCAGCATGCCAGCGACCTGACCCGGGCGATAGGCTTTCATGTCCAAATGGGCGTGGGAATCAAACAAATCCATCTCTACGCGCCCTATGGCGCATAGGTCATTGAGACCAGCATGCGAAGCCTGGGTGCGCCGAGGAATGTCTCGCTTGCCGCAGACGCTCCCCCGGCGAGCCAGAGGGTGATCGCCCGGGCATCATCCGGGATATAGCCGACACCGCCCCGAAATTCCATGCCCACCCGATCGAACCCATCGATCTCCACCAGCCCGGTGCCCTCGGCGGACAATAGCAGGCGTCTATCGAGCAGATGACCGGTAACGCCCAGACCTGCAGTGCCTTGGTGTCCTATCTTAAAATCTTCCTTGACCAGTGCTTCAGACTCGGAAAAGCGGATGCGCGCACCCAGGTTAACGGCTGCGGAAAACATGCATTTGTGGAAATCGACGATCCCAGTGGGAAACAGCACCGCACCCTCGTCACCAGCAAAGTTCAGTTCGTCGCCCGTGGGCACGGAGAGGCCGATATCCAGGCCCAATCCAAGACCCCGCGTATCTGGATTGGCTGCCTTGCCCCCCAAAAACCGCCCCTTGACGTTGAACCTGAGGTCGCGAAGCGCAGACCCGGCCAGGACATAATCGGCGTCCTCCGCACCCACGGGTTGGATTGGGGTCACACCGACGCCCTTTTGGTCTAGGATGACGGGTAGGGCAAGACCAATCTGGGCATAGTCAAAGATGCCGAACGCCCAGAGAAAATCAGCGGTGAATGCATGCTTGACCGCCCACCCCTTTCCCCCAGGGCCTTCCAGCATTGGCATGGGCTTGTTGGCGTAGCCGAAAAGGGCGGAAAACGATACATTCTTGTGCCCGACAATATCGCTCGACTGGACCGTGGGGAAATTGCTCGGTCCTGGCGTGGGCCAAAGGACTTGGCTGTCGATCCCTTCACCGTCCAAAGTTGTCTCCTGAGCGTTGGCTGTCACGACCGCGGTGACAGCGATCACCAGGGCCAGGGCTCGTATACAGCGTTTCGTCCTGGGCATCATGTAACTCTCCTCCATTTGTGTGAACCAGCTCAACTCTGTAAGTGTTATCGCGACCGAACCGTTTGGGAAAGAGGGAAATGTCTTTAGGGTCAAAATACAGGGTTACGGGTGGGAACCGATAAGGGGTATTATTTTTTAGGCTCCCCCCCACCGGTCATAGAAATTATCTCGTTTATCGTGCTTACTTTGCCGGAGCGGATTCGAACGGAAATGCTCTTGCGATATCCGAGCTCGTCATTGATAAGCGTTATCCTGTGGATACCTGCTTTTAACTGTATTTTCTTAAGCGGTGTCGACCCCTTATCGAGGCCGTTAATTTGAATCCTCGCCCATGGACGCACGTTGATTTGAATGGATCCCATCCCAGTGCTACCCGTGCTGCCCTTACTACCTGCACCGCTGGGCTGAGGGGGGAAAGTGGGATCGCCTTGCATATCATCCTCGGATACTGCCAATGAAGCGGTTTGGTCCCGGGTATCGACTTCCCCTTGGGACAAAGGATCTGCCAGGTGGACGACAGACGGCTGGGTATCGGGTGCTGGTGCGGCAATGGTATCTTCAAAATCCTTAGTATCATTATTTAGGCTGGTGGCCAGCGCCGCTGTATCATGGCTCTCACCACGACCGATCAACATCCAGAGACCCAGGGCAACGGCGAGAACGAAGAACGCCCCTGCCCATAGCCACGCCGGACGGATGGCGCTGCGGGGCTCGGTTACCTCAGGTAGCGGGATGTTATCGGACTGGCGCATCTGTCCCAAGGGGGGCGCCTGGTGTTCCTCGACCCGATCCAGATCATCGCTATCCGATTTTTCATGATAGATCAGCGTTTTCGGCCGATCATTTGATGCTGGCACTGCTACGGGTGGATCGGCAACTGCATCGGCGACCTCTGGTTCATCCCGGCCTGCCACTGGTGCTTTAAGCCTATCTCCGGTCGCAGATGCATCGTGCAGTCCCAATGATATCAGCTGGCAAACCAACTCACTTGCCGTCCGTTCGCTACACGCCTCTAACTCGGTGCGCTGCAGCGCTTCCAGGGTCGTCTGGGCACTCTGGTATCGGTCTTGAGGATCCCATGCGAGGAGCTTTTGTGTAATGACGGTCAGCGGCCTGGAAATACCCTTCATCTCAGGCGGCCCTACTTTCAGTACTTGGGATATGATTTCAGCCTCGCTTTTTCCCCGAAAAAGGCGCCGGCCAAGCAGCATTTCATAGAGCAACAATCCCGCGCTGAACAGATCAGACCTGTGGTCGATCTCTTCTCCCCGCGCCTGCTCAGGCGATAGATATGCAAGCTTCCCCTTGATCATGCCGGCTCGCGTTGCCTGGGAAAGGCCGCGCACCTTAGCGATGCCAAAATCCGTGAGCTTAACGTTACCGCCTGTGGAGATGAGCAGGTTGTGGGGGGATACGTCCCGGTGCACTACCGGCTGCAGTGCATTGCCCATCTGCTGCTGGTGGGCGTGGCTGAGTGCGGCGAGAAGACCATGCATCACCCGCATCACAAATTCAAGGGGCAGTCTGAGGCCGATCCGAGCTGTTGCGACGAGAGTATCTTGCAAGTCGAGCCCATCGACGAACTCCATGGCTAGGAAAAGCTGACCGTCGTGGCTATCGAAATCAAATACTTGAACAATATTCGGGTGATGGAGCGTTGCAGCGATACGGGCCTCTCGCTTGAACATGGCCACAAACTCGGGATCATCGGAAAATTCTGGACGAATGCGCTTGAGGCAGACCGGCTTTACGAAACCGGCCAGCCCCACCTTGTCCGCTTTAAATACTTCTGCCATGCCCCCGCGGGCGATGCGTCTGCTCAAGTGGTATTTGCCCCACTGTTCAGCCATGTGGTGCTCCCCAAATAACGACTCGACATTCTCTAAAAACAATACCAGACCCGCGCTATCCGAAGCAACTCAGGTCCTTTTGGAAAACACCCTCAAAAAAAGACCCGGAAATTGGGTTTGCGAGAAAAAAATCTTACTGCTTGATTCTGTGAGGTGGACCAGGTAGGAGCTACACTTAAGTAGATCTTTGTGTACGAGGTAAAAATGGCTAATCGCGTTGGTATACGCCGGGAAGACAAGAACGATTGGGAGCGCAGGGTTCCCATTACGCCTGAAGATGCCGCCGGCCTGGTGGAAAAGAACATTGATATCCGCGTCGAACGCTTTCAAGGGCGCGTATTTGACGACAGTGCCTACGAAAACGCAAAGGCACGCGTTACTGACGATGTAGGGGATTGCGAGGTCATTTTAGGTGTGAAGGAGATGCCGCTTGATTACTTCAGACCGGGTGCCGCGTATATGTTCTTTTCCCATACGATCAAAGGTCAGTCCTACAACATGGATATGCTCCGCGCCCTTGTTGAGAAGAAATGCACCCTTTTGGATTACGAACTGGTGAGGGACGATATCGGCCGACGGCTTATCTTTTTTGGTCGATTCGCTGGATTGGCCGGTATGATAAACACCCTGTGGACACTGGGTAAACGGCTCCGCGCGCAGGGCATCGAGGGGCCGTTTGACCATCTTCGACCCGCGCATCAATACGCGGATCTCGAAGCGGCAAAGGCGGCTGTTACTAGTGTTGGCGATCGCATCAGGCAGGTGGGCATCCCCCAAGCCATCGCCCCCTTGGTGGTCGGCTTTACCGGATACGGCAATGTCTCCCAAGGGGCACAGGAGATCTTTGACCGCTTGCCCCATACAGAAGTAGCGCCCGGTGATCTAGCTGCCTTTGTCGCAGCCAACAAAGACTTGCGAAACCAACTCGTAAAAGTCGTTTTTCGGGAAATGGACATGGTCCAGCCACGGGACCAGTCCAAATCATTTGACCTGCTGGAATACTATGGGCAACCCGAGCGGTATGCATCCATATTCGAGCCTCAGCTCCAGCTGTTGAGTGTTATCGTGAATTGTATTTATTGGGAGCAGAAGTACCCAAAACTGGCGGACGCAGGTCAGTTGAAGCGGCTCTTTACCAATACTGCAAAGCCGCGCCTCATCGCAGTGGGGGATATTTCGTGCGATGTGAACGGGTCTCTCGCCTGTACGGTTCGGGATACTGATCCTGGAAACCCCGTCTATATTTACAATCCACTCACGCACACTGCTTCAGACGGATTTGACGGGCCGGGGATTGCCGTCATGGCAGTGTACAACTTGCCGGCCGAATTCCCAAAAGAAGCATCAGCTGCGTTCAGCCGAGCATTGACACCCTTTATTCCAGACCTATCTCGCGTTGACTTAAAGGGATCTTTTGGAAAGGCTGACCTGCCTAAACCCATTAAACGTGCCATTATTTTATGGCAGGGTAAATTCACCGCCGACTATAATTACATGTGGGATTTTGTGAGCAAGGGGTGATCACATGAAGCATATCCTCGTTCTCGGAGCTGGCTTTGTGGCTGGGCCGTTGGTGAAATATCTAACCGCTTGGCAGGGATGCCGAGTAACCATCGCGGATCTCATTGTCTCCCAAGCCGAGGCCCTTGCCGCAGGGCGGTCCAATGCGTGCGCTGTTGCACTCGACGTCAAGGATAATGCAGCCCTCGAACAGCTCGTCTCCCAATGTGATGTGACTGTCTCTCTTCTCCCTGCCACGGAGCACGTCAAGGTCGCGAAGGCTTGCCTCAAACACAAAAAGCACATGGCCACCGCGTCCTACATCAGTCCGGAAATGGCCGCGCTCGATACCGAAGCCAAAGCATTGGATTTGACCTTTGTCAACGAATGCGGTGTCGACCCCGGGATAGATCACATGACTGCCATGCGCACTATCCACACTGCAGCGCGCAGCGGCGGTAGCATCATTTCGTTTCGCTCTTACTGCGGTGGACTGCCGGCGCCAGAGGCGAACGACAACCCGATTGGATACAAGTTTTCCTGGGCGCCCCGGGGGGTCCTGGCAGCTGCCACTGCGGACGCGCGCTATCTCAAGGACGGAGAGGTAATTGATGTCCCGGGTCGCGAGCTTTTCAAGCATCCAGAGATGGTACGAGTTGAGGGGGTCGGCACATTCGAAGGATATCCAAACCGGGACGCCCTGCCGTACATCGATATGTACGGGCTAGCAGGTGTACAAACCATGTTCCGAGGCACGCTGCGACATCTCCACCATTGCGAGGTCTGGTACCACTGGGTGCAGCTCGGCCTCTTAAACCAAAATCAGCGCCGTGATCTTAAGAAACTTACATATCAACGGTTTATGCAGGGATTTGTAAACGGCGCCGGGAATATTGCCGCGGGCCTGGCTCTGGAAACCGACTTACAAGAAGACGCCCGAACCATCGCCGCCCTGGAATGGCTGGGCATGTTCAAGGATAAGCCCATCCCCATCACCAAAGGGGGCAATATCGACGTCATGGCAGCGCGACTGCTCGAAAAATGCCCCTTCAAGCCTGAGGAGCGGGATATGATTGTCCTGCAGCACGCGTTCCTCATCCAGTACCCGGACCGGGTAGAAACGGTCGCTGCCACCCTGGTGGATTATGGCATTCCAGGTGGCGACAGCGCCATGGCCCGAACCGTATCCCTGCCCCTGGCCATTGCCACAAAGATGATCGCCCGGGGTGTCATCACCAGCCGCGGCATTATTGCGCCCATAGCAGCCGACGTCTATACCCCCATCCTCGACGAGCTCGCCACCCACAATATCGTATGTAAGGAACGGACAGTCAGTTCAAAAAGGGCTACCTAACTTCAGGGGCATAGGTGCCCCGGGTGCATCCGGTGGCGGCGACCACAGCGCCTTCAAGGCGACCCAAGAGATTGCGATTATGGGCCACAGCCATCTTGAGCTGGTCAAACGGGGAGGCCAAATCGCACCGCGCAGCAATGGCGATGTTTGGATTGCTCTCGACAACCGCAACCGCGGCAGCGAGCAACACCTTAGACAAATCTGAATCCGGCGCAACGCCCTCGACAATAACAGCCAATCCCCCAATGCTGCGGAACAGTCGCCATGCTTGGACCTCATCTTCGGCAGCAGCGGATCCACCCCCCAAGGTGAAACAGCTGTTCCAGATAGTGAGCAATCTGTTCAAATCAACGGCAGCGTTCGATCCATCGAGGGCGAAAAACACCCGCTCCAAAACAGCCGTGCCAAGGGCACGACTCGCCATGCCCGGCGGGAGGGACGGCACTGTCTCGGCTTTTAAGGGGCCATAACCAACAGAACCAAGTGCGGCCTCTGAGATGAGCATGGCAGCTTCAGTGGAGATGGGTTTCTCTATGGTAAATGCGAGATCTAGCATTTCCACGGCAGCCGCAGCCGCGCCGATCTCGTTGGTTCCTTCAGCAAGGGCGACCACGGCCTTGGCTCCCCGCGAGGGCTTGGGCGTTTCAGCGACCAGGCTTAGCGCGACCACAGCTCTCATTGTGGGATCTGCCACGCCTCGATGCTCAGCCACGGATCGCGCTTCTGCAAAACGTCCTTGCCTCAGTAGCGCCAATGGGTCCGCCCCTTCTCTGATCTGTGCGCCGCCGCAACCGATAAAGAGGAAGCTCAATAGGACGTAAGGCAGGTTGACGTGTCTGAGGGCCATCATCTTGTTTCTACCTCTTTGAGTCGGTCGAGCGCTTCCTCGATTTTTACGAGAAGCGCGCTGTTTTCCTGTTGTTTCTCTCTCTCCTTGGCGACGATTGCCTCGGGCGCATTATTCAAAAACCCTTTATTTTCGAGCTTTTTCGTAATTCCAGCAATGGTTTTCGCTGTCTTTTCCTTTTCCTTTAACAGTCTGGCCCGTTCCGCACCGATATCCACAATGCCCTTGAGCGGTACCAATACCTCAGCCCCTGAAACCGCGGCCATGGCCGCACCTGTCATTCGGGGCGCGCCGTGTGGCGCAATATCCACGGCATCGACGCGCGCCAATGAGGCGATGAGGGGGTTGTTTTCATCTAGGACGGTCTTGAGAGCAGCATCATCGGTGTAGACGGCGATCGGTATGGCAGTAGCAGGTGCCACGTTGTAGTCCGCGCGAATGCCGCGCACCGCGCTGATAATCCCCATGAGGCGTGAGGCTTGATCCTCGCTCTCTTTGTCTGGGCGCCCGTCCGATGCAGTGGGAAAAGGCGCAATGGCAATGCTCTCAGGTTCGCCTTGTGGCTTGTGCAACACCTGCCATAACGCCTCGGTAATAAACGGCATGAAGGGGTGTAAGAGCCTCAGGGAAACGTCGAGCACGTGCCTGAGCACGTGTTTGCCCGCAACCTTGGCCGCCCCATCGCCGTCGGTAAAAACCGGTTTGATAAACTCGATGTACCAACTGCACAGCTCATCCCAAAAGAAATGGTACAGGACTTGGGTCACATCCCCGACCCGGAATGTCTCGAGCCCCTGGCCGACCTCGGCTGCAACGCTTGCAGTCCGCGAAAGGATCCATCGATCCGCCAGGGTCATCGGCTCGGGCACGCTGTCGGCGACGTCTAAACCCTCTAGATGGGGCAGGGCAAATCCCACCACGGCTTGCCAAATTTTGTTGCCGAATTTTCGATACCCAGCCACCCGGTCCACGGAGAACCGAATATCCTGGTCTTGGCCAGTGTAGGCCGCAAGGGTAAACCTGAGGGCGTCTGTGCCACAGGCGGGAAATCCCTGTGGGAAATGTTTGCTCTGATACGCCTCAGCCCGTTCGATTTCCGCCTGGGGCAGGGTGTAGCCCCGTGTCTTGTCCAGCAGATCTTTGAGGGATATGCCCTCGATAACATCCAGGGGATCAATCACATTTCCCCGTGATTTTGACATCTTGTTGCCGTCTTGGTCGCGAATCATAGGGTGGAGCAACACGTGGTGAAATGGCTTTTCCCCCATCAGCGCGAGCCCCATGATCATCATGCGGGAAACCCAAAAGGTGGTGATGTCATACCCGGTCTCGAGCACAGATGTGGGATAGAACGTGGACAAATCCGCCGTGTCATCAGGCCACCCCAGGGTGGAGAAAGGCCACAGGGCCGAGGAGAACCAGGTGTCCAGGACGTCCTCATCCTGATGAATCTCGCTGGACCCGCATGTTTGGCAGGCGGTCGGGTCAGTGCGCGACACGGTGATGCCTTCGCAGGCATCGCAGTACCAGGCTGGAATGCGGTGGCCCCACCAGAGCTGACGGGAGATGCACCATGGCAACTTCTTTTCGAGCCATTCAAAGTAGCGGTGTTCCTGGTGCTTGGGCACGAATTTGGTTTCATCGTCCCGAACCGCTTGCATGGCTGCTTCTGCCATATCTCCCGTATCCACGAACCACTGGGTCGACAGCTTGGGTTCTACCACGGAACGGCACCTGGAGCAGCGACCCGGGGCGTATGCGTGATCCTGTCGACCCCGAAACAGCCCCATCTCGGTAAGGGCCTGTTTGACCTTTTCCCGGGCCTCAAACCGATCGAGGCCGGCAAAGGGGGTGCCGTTGTCGTTGACCGTGCCGTCATCATTGAAAATGTCGATAAAATCCAATTGATGGCGGGCGCCGCACTCAAAATCGTTGGGATCGTGGGCGGGGGTGACTTTGACAGCACCGGTGCCGAGTTCGGGATCGGCGAGGATATCGTCTGCAACCACTGGAAAGGACCGCTCCTGGAAGGGGTGGGATATCATTTTGCCGATCAGATCTTTATATCGGACATCATCCGGGTGGACCACCACTGCTGTATCCCCCAGCATGGTCTCGGGCCGGGTGGTGGCCACGACGATCTCTCCACCGCCCGTTAGGGGATAGGCAAAAGACCACAGCTCTGATGTTTCGGGTTCGTCCCGGTCCACTTCCACATCAGACAGGGCTGTGCGGCAGGAGGTGCACCAGTTGATGAGCCGTTTGTCTCTGGAGATCTTGCCCGCCTCGTATAGGCGGACAAATGCCTCGCGCACCGCTCGCGAGAGGCCCTCGTCCATGGTGAACCGCTCTCGGGTCCAATCCAGGGAGGCGCCCAGTCGCTTGTGCTGCTCGGTGATGCGGCCCCCGTACGCGGTCTTCCATTCCCATACGCGCTCGAGAAACTTTTCCCGACCCAAGTCGTGTCGGCTCTTGCCCTCGTTTCGCAGCTGGCGTTCCACCACCATTTGGGTCGCAATCCCGGCGTGGTCTGTGCCGGGCAGCCACAGGGTATTGTGTCCTTGCATGCGCCGCCAGCGGATCAGGAGGTCCTGGATAGCGACGATGAGCGCATGGCCCATGTGCAGCGCACCGGTTACGTTCGGGGGCGGCAACACAATACAATAGGCCGGCTTGTCCGACGTTTCCGCAGCTACAAAGCATCCGGCTTGCTCCCAAAAACGGTAGATCTCCCGCTCAATGGCGGTGGGGTCGTATTTTTTCGGCAGTGAAATAGATAACGGGCCTTTCATGGGGTCTCCGAAGCGGGCAATCATAAAGCCCGCAAAAGGGTCCTATCTGGTAGCGATCTATACGGGAACCCAGCCGACTCGGCAAGCGCTGATCCAGCAATGCCAGGGCAATCGAGTTCTAAAATTGGTCATGCTCGCGTAGGCGAGCATCCAGCCTCAGCCTCCTGGGTATATGGGTCCCCGCTTTCGCGGGGACGACAGAGTGCTGGAAACAGCATAAAACTCGTTAGCCCTGGTGCACTGCTCAGCCAGGTGGTCGCCCTTACATTTTTGAGGTATACCTTATGATAGAAAGGTATATGTAAAGGAAAACACTTAAAATACCACGGGATACATGCCTATTGGGGGGTGAACTGAGCGTGGACCGGTTATTGGTTCTGACGGAAACATCGGAGTGCTACGATGTCGAATGATGAGCGGCTTGGAGAACTGCTGGTTCGCGAGAGACTGGTCTCGCTGAACGAATTGCGCCAAGCTCAAGAGTTGCAAAAATCTACCGGTGCCAACCTGGGCACCACCCTCACCAAGCTGGGTCATATCTCAGATAATGACCTGACGGACTTTCTCGCTACCCAATACAACATTCCTGCTATTGATCTCGCGGAATACACCCTGGACGCCGAGATGATTGAGCTCATCCCACAGGAAGTGGCCCTGAGACACAAGATTCTCCCGATCTCCCGGGCAGGCACCTCTCTTGTCGTGGCCATGGTGGACCCGACCAATCTCCACGCCATTGACGACGTAAAGTTTCTGACCGGATACAACGTAGAGCCGGTCATCGCGTCTGAAGCATCCATCGAAAAGGCAATCGAGCAGCACTATGCCTCGCCCCTGGATTCCTACGAAGACGTGATGGATGGGTTCGACGACAGTGAGTTCGAATTCGCAGAAGGAGATGACGACGACGAGAACATCTTGGAGCTGGAGAAGCTCAGCGAGGACGCACCGGTCGTGCGGCTGGTCAACCTCATCCTGGTCAACGCCATCAAAAAGGGCTCGTCAGATATTCATATCGAGTGCTACGAGAAGAATATCCGCGTGCGGTATCGGGTCGACGGGGTGCTGCACGAAGAGATGCGTCCACCCTACAAGCTGAAAAACGCGCTTATCAGCCGCCTCAAAATCATGAGCCGGCTGGATATTGCCGAACGCCGCCTGCCCCAGGACGGCCGTATTAAACTCAAACTGGGTAAGGGGCGGGAAATGGACTTTCGCGTGTCTGTATTGCCCACCCTGTTTGGCGAAAAAGTGGTCCTGCGATTGCTGGACAAATCAAATCTCCAGCTGGACATGACCAAGCTCGGGTTTGACTCGGTACCACTTCAGGATTTCAAATCGGCCATCCACCTGCCCTACGGCATGGTGCTCGTCACCGGACCCACTGGATCGGGAAAGACCACGACCCTGTATTCAGCCCTGTCTGAGCTAAACCGGATCGACGTGAATATTTCCACGGCCGAAGATCCGGTCGAGTTCAACCTCGAGGGCATCAATCAAGTCCAGATGCACGAGGATATCGGCTTGAACTTTGCGGCTAGCCTCAGATCATTTCTCAGGCAGGACCCGGACATCATCATGGTGGGTGAGATTCGCGATTTCGAGACCGCTGAAATTGCCATTAAGGCAGCGCTCACCGGCCATATGGTCCTGTCCACGCTCCACACCAACGACGCACCGTCCACTGTCAGCCGGATGCTCAACATGGGTGTGGAGCCGTTCTTGGTGACCGCCTCGGTCAACCTTATCCTGGCACAGCGACTCGGGCGAAGGATTTGCAAGGAATGCGCAAAACCGTCGGAGATCCCCAAAGAGGCGTTGATAGAAGCTGGCTTGAAGCCCGAGCAATTGACCGATGCGTTTCGCCCCATGGAAGGGGCGGGATGCGATGCCTGCAGCGATACGGGCTTCAAAGGACGCGTGGCACTTTACGAAGTGATGGTCTTCCATGACGAGCTCAAAGAGATGGTCCTACAGGGCTGTTCAACTGCTGAACTCAAGTCAGAGGCGATTCGGCTGGGCATGCAGACCCTTCGCATGTCGGGCTTGCGAAAGATCGGCGAGGGCGTAACCACCCTTTCCGAAGTGGTTCGCGTCACCGCGGCAGACTAGTATAATGTCAAACGAAATTTGTCAGGTGAAGTTAGCAAATTCCCCCTTGAAAAAGGGGGGAAGGGGGATTTTGTCACCTTGCAATGCCAGGGGAAAAGACGAAATCCCCCCGGCCCCCTTTGCCAAAGGGGGAGTCCTTTTACCCGACATCGAAGATTGGACAAAGCACTAGTAGGGCGGGGCTTTATGCCCCGCCGTCGGCGTGGGATAAACCCACGCCCTACAACATGAAACCCGGCAAAGTTAAGGAATTGAAACCATGGCGAATTTGCACCAACTCTTGACCGCGATGATTGAAAAAGGAGCGTCTGATCTGCACATCACCACTGGATCTCCACCGCAGCTCAGAATCGACGGCAGCCTTGTCCCGCTAAAAATGGATCCACTCACGCCAGTGGACACCAAACAGCTCTGCTACTCCATTCTCACAGAGGAGCAGAAAGTCAGATTCGAAAAAAACAACGAGCTCGACCTCTCGTTCGGCGTTAAGAATTTGGCCAGATTCAGGGCCAATATTTTTGTCCAACGGGGCGCTGTGGCCGGTGCGTTTAGAGCGATCCCGTTTAAAATTCTCTCCTTCCGCGAATTGGGATTGCCCCCGGTGATAGAGGAGTTTGCCGTAAAACCAAGGGGGCTCGTCATCATTACCGGGCCGACGGGATCTGGCAAATCCACCACACTGGCAGCGATGATAGATAAGATCAATAGTACAACGCGCCAGCACATCATTACTATCGAGGACCCCATCGAGTACCTCCATCCCCACAAGCGGTGTCTCATCAACCAGCGGGAGATGGGCAACGACACCCATTCTTTTGAAGGGGCACTCAAGTACATCCTGCGTCAGGATCCAGACGTGGTGCTGATTGGAGAGATGCGGGATCGGGAGGCAGTGGAGGCAGCGCTCACGATTTCGGAAACCGGCCACCTGGTGCTGACGACCCTACATACCAATTCCTGCGCTCAAACGATCAACCGCATCATCGACATCTTCCCACCCCACCAGCAGAACCAAATTCGCGCCCAGCTCTCGTTCGTACTCGAAGGTGTGGTCACACAGCAGCTGCTGGCCAGGGCCGGCGGTCCTGGGCGTGTCATGGCGTGCGAAATAATGGTACCGACCTCAGGTATTCGCAACCTCATTAGAGAGAATAAGATCCATCAGCTCTACTCGGCCATGCAGAGTGGTCAGGGAAAGTACGGCATGCAGACCTTCAATCAGTCCCTGTACTACCTGGTTCAGAGACGGCTCATTGCGGTGGAGGAGGCCCTGGGCCGGAGTTCAGACCCGGAAGAGCTCAGGAACATGATCTCCGAAGGCATGGGCTCTTAACAGGTAAGACAGCCCGATTGTCGAGTGAATTCTTTTAAAATTGAAGAAAAGAATGCGGTTATCTGGTAAGAATCAGGGGAATAAACTCAACCCTCAACTTGGAGACCGAGCACTGGCGGAAATATTCGGAATCTCAGACCACCAAGCCCGGACGAAATTTCCACACGGGCACTGCTCTGACGGAGGACAATAATGGCCAGCAGATCAGACCGTCTGACAATTCGAAATTTCGCTCAGATCGAGGAGGCCAAGCTCCTCCTTGGCGATCTCACGGTGCTGGTCGGTGCCCAGGGCACCGGTAAGAGCTTAGCGCTGCAGTGGCTCAAAGTGGCCATGGATGGCAAGCAGATTGTCTCGGCCCTTCATGATGCCGGTCATCCGACAGAAAAGCCTGAGGTTCTCGTCGACATCATCTTTGGCACGGGCATGGGGGAGGCATGGAAGAACAAGACTAGAGTCGAGCTCAACCGCAAGAATATTGCTCCCAAGGGTTTCGGACGCATTGGCGACGGCAAGGAGAAAGTATTTTACATCCCTGCCCATCGCTCGATGCTCATCGCCGACGGCTGGGCCGCGCCGTTTCAGAAGTTGACCTCTGACACGCCGGTGGTCGCTCGGATTTTCAGCCAGAATCTCTTCGACCAATTCAGCGGCAAAGGGGAAGGAGATCTGTTTCCGGTCGATCGTGTTTTAAAGAAGGAATACCGGGAGCAGATCAACAAGGCTGTCTTTCACGATGGTCGCATTGCTATAGAGGAAGATCGCCAACATGCCAAACGACTTCGCCTCACCCACGGCGATACACACTTACCGTTCATGACCTGGACCGCAGGCCAGCGCGAGTTCACACCGCTGCTTCTCGGCCTCTACCACTTGCTGCCACCGAGAAAGGCGATCAAGCAACCGACCATCGACTGGGTCGTGATTGAAGAGCCCGAAATGGGCCTCCATCCACAGGCTGTCACCGTCGTGATGCTGCTCATTTTCGACCTGCTGTGGCGCGGGTATCGCATCGCGATTTCGACCCACTCGCCTCAGGTGCTAACCGCTGTTTGGATGGTACGCAGACTCCAGGAGCAAAGGGCTCGCTGGCAGCTCATCTGCGACGCTTTCGACGTTACACCTTCCCAGCAGCTACAAAAGGTCGCCAAGTCTGCAATGAAGAAGAGCTATTGCGTCCATTACTTGGCATTTGAGGACGATGGCAGGGTCCGATCAAAGGACATTTCCACGCTGGATCCGAGCGCTGAAGATGAACAAGTCGCCGGATGGGGCGGCCTGACTGAATTCAGCTCTCGCTTTGGGGATGCCGTACGGGCTGCCGTCAACGAGAGCTAATGATGGCTTCGCGTAGGAAGAGCACAAAAAAGACGCCTGTTCGCCAAGCTCTCAAAGATGCCTCGGTGCTTCAGAAACAGGTGACCGACGGCATCGGTGCGGTCAATAAGTCACATCAGGCAATGCTTGCTGATGACGTGCGGGGATCATTTGGCGACAGCATCGATCTCGACGCGGCTTTGCAGGAAAGGCATCCAGGTGAGAATCGCTGGGATTATCTCTTGGGTCACAACCCGAGCGAGCGGGTTGTGGCAGTGGAACCTCACTCGGCAAAACAGGACCAAATCACGACGGTTATCAACAAGCGCAAGGCGGCGAAAGAGCAGCTCGCTAGACACCTAAAACAGGGAGCTCGCGTGAGCAAGTGGCTCTGGGTTGCATCCGGCAAGGTCTACTTCGCAAATACGGAAAAGGCCCGTCTCCGCCTGGATCAAAACGGCATTGAATTTGTGGGCAAAAAAGTCTTGGCAAAACATCTGCCTCAGGCAGACGCGGGGAAGTAGGGAGTCAGAAGGTAGGGGTCAGACTCTTCTCTCTTGTGAATTATGGCTATTCAACCGTGGCGCCTTACCACATCTCTGCCAGAATATATGAAAGGGGGTTGTTCAAGGGGATGGGGTCGGTCTCGATAGCGAGCGATATATGAGTAAAGATACAGTACAATACAAGACACTCAGCCCCGGGTGCTTTGTCGATGTTCAGACCCTGCCCCCTGACCACCTGGAAAACCGCATCATTGGAGGAGATCGGCGCCGATCAAGGCCTTCTGCTGGGCTCATTGTCGAAGCAGAAACCCCGTTTCCAGTGGGGGGCCTCGTGCTGGTGGACCTCAAATTCCCCGGCCAAAGCGTGACCTATCGCTCCCAGGGCATTGTGTCATGGGTGGTTGATAACCGAAAAACAGACCGGCCCTTTAAAATGGGGGTCCTGATTTTTGGTATGGATAAGCTGGATGCGAACGGCGTTTCCCTATCAATCGCCGCGCCCTCGCCTATCCCGGTCGATACGGACCCGCTGCCCGGGCACCTGGCATCGACACCCAGTGCCGGTGCTGAGCACCCGGCGGCATCGCCACCTTTGGATCAGCCGCTTTTCGCCGACACATCCTCGGAAGAAAAAACCCCATTGCCAAGTGCTGAACCACTCCACAGCAGCCCGGAAACAGATGCACAGTCAACGGTCGGCGATGGGATCTCTGTGTGTGCCGCGGATTGGAAAATCACCAACTGGCTCAGCAAGCCCCAGGGCGTGGGATCTGGCCAGACAGATGAGACATTGTTCAAACCACAGCATCTGTTCGACGACGTTGAGATATCTCAGACCGTCTTTCTGCCGCCAGAGGACACACGGCCCAATACGGAACTTAGCCAGACAGCTCCCGGTGCCCACCTGACGGAGTCAGATTTCAACGACTTGGAATTCCACCTTCCCGAGCATACGGAAGGCCCACATCAACAAGGCTTGTCACTCGACGTGTCGGCACTCCACAGCTTTGCAAGAGAAGACCAGGAAATTGTCGTCGAAGTGGACGTGGCAGAGGGATTCGATGCAGAAGGCAAGATGATAGAGGCGTTCGAGCGCATGCACGAGATGTATCTGGAAGGCGACCGCGACGGTGTGGCCAGGTTTACCCGCGTCCTCACTAGAGACCTTATCTTATGCGAAGAAGTACGCGTACTCCTCATTTCAGCCGAGAAATTCGAACTATACGCCGCAGCTGGTTGGGGATCGGGAGGTGGCTCAGAAGATCAACTGACCCGTCCGGTGACTGGCGGTGTGGCTGGGTTCGCAATTCAAACAGGGACCCCAATCCGCGTCCCCAACGCCGATACCGACCCCATTTTCGATGGGGCATTGGATGGTTTGAACAGCTTTGACACAGCCAACCTAATGGCAGTTCCCATCCACTACCACGGCCACACCATCGGGGTTATCGAGCTCAGAAACAGTCCGAGAAAAGGTGGGTTTGTGCAAGGAGAAGCCGACATTGTTTCGTATATTGCCGCGGCCATGGCCGATTACATGTACACCTCCCTACCGGTCAACAAACCCATCTGATTTCACCCCTGTGTGACGTCCCCCATTGACACGCAGGTCACCTTGACCACAATCAGAGAAACATCAGCCGAAAACCGGCGAGGAGGAGATGATGGTTTCAAAGGAAAAGCTAACTGCAGGGCTCAAGCGAACCCTATACAAGACCGAGTTTAGTGGATTTGACAATCGGATGCAGGGCAAGGTGCGGGATTCTTACGTCCGGGACGGCCGGCGCTTTATCATTACCACCGACCGCATCTCCGCATTTGACCGGGTGCTCGGCACACTGCCGTTTAAGGGTCAGATACTCAACCGCGTGGCAGCGTTTTGGTTTGAACAGACCCGGGAACGCGTCCCCAATCACATGGTGGGCACGCCAGATCCCCAAGTAATGGAAGTGCTCGACTGCACCCCTATGCCTGTGGAGATGGTCGTTCGAGCATATCTTACCGGATCCACGTCCACGTCCATCTGGACCCATTACAAAAACGGGGTCCGGGTGTTTTGCGGCAATGAGATCCCAGACGGCATGCGCAAACACGAGAAACTCTCAGCCCCAATCCTGACCCCCTCGACCAAGGCCGAGGAAGGAGATCACGACGTTTCCGTGTCTCGAGAGGAAATCTTGGCCATGGGAAAGATTTCAGCTGAGGAATTCGACACGATCGCCAAGTTCAGCTTTGAGCTCTTTGATTTCGGCCAGAAACACTGCGCCGAGCGCGGCCTCATCCTGGTGGATACCAAGTACGAATTTGGAAAGACTCCTGATGGCCGCATCGTGGTGATTGACGAGGTGCACACGCCGGACTCATCCCGGTTTTGGCAGGCCGCCACCTATGCTGAGCGCCTGGACGCGGGACAGGACCCCCAGGGGCTCGACAAGGAATACGTGCGCGTATGGCTCAAAAAGGAGCAGGGGTTTACCGGGGACGGGGACATTCCCCCGATTCCGGACGAGGTTCGCGTGGAAGCAGCGAGTCGCTATATCCAAGCCTGCCAACAGATCACAGGCGAGTCTTTTGAGCCAAACGAGGAAGACCCCATGCAGCGCATCGCAGCAAACTTAGGTATCGGCGCGCTATAGTAAAATGAAGCACGGGGATCGCGAGATCGACGTCCTTATCGACGCGGACGCGCTAAAACAGCGGGTTGCCGAAATGGGAGAAGAGATAACCCGCGATTACCAAGGCGCCCCTCTCACTGCCCTCGTCGTCCTCAAGGGAAGCTTTGTCTTTGCCGCGGATTTGATACGGGCCATCGATCTACCCATCAAGGTCGAATTTATCGGGCTGCGATCGTATGGATCGCGCAAAACCACCTCAGGGGTCGTGGAGATCACCCTGGATACAAAATACCCGCTCACCGATAAAGATGTATTGATCATCGAAGATATTGTGGATACCGGGCTCACCATCTCCTATTTGAAAAAAAATCTCGCAACCCGCATGCCTGCCTCGGTAAAACTCGCCGCCCTACTCCACAAACCCAGCCGAACGATGGTGGACGTACACATCGACTACGTGGGGTTTACCGTGCCCAACCGCTATGTGGTCGGCTATGGGCTCGACGACGCCGGATACCTGAGAAATATCCCGTTCATCGGCGCAATCCGCTAGCCTGAGAGGGGTGACCCCCCATACACGTTAACCGAATTGCTGGCATGCGGGAATATCAGATTCCCCCTTTGAAAAAGGGGGTTAGGGGGATTTTGTCGCCTCGCATCGGAAACTGGAGAAATGAAATCCCCCCGACCCCCTTTGCGAAAGGGGGAGAATCATTG
>JASJCT010000143.1 GCA_030065855.1 Myxococcota bacterium | reverse complement strand
TGAAGATGGTGATGCCCGGAGATAGGGTAGAGATGACAGTGGAGCTGATAGACCCTGTGGCGATGGAAGATGGGATGCGGTTTGCCATACGTGAGGGAGGCCGAACGGTGGGTGCCGGTGTTGTTTCCTCCATCATTGAATAGGAGAGACAGACGTGGCTGCTGGCAACAGAATTATCATCACACTGGAGTGTCGCGTGTGCTCTGAGCGGAATTATACGACCACAAAAAATAAGAGAAAGACACCCCAGAAACTTTCTTTCAACAAGTATTGTCCAAGATGTCGCACCCATACGGAGCACAAGGAGACGAAATAAATAAAGTCAAAAAAGGCGATATCAGCTGATATCGCCTACCCTCAAGGCCAGTAGCTCGAACGGTAGAGCGGTGGATTCCAAATCCATAGGTTGGGGGTTCGAATCCCTCCTGGCCTGCTGGCATTGGCCAAGAAAACGAGGTGGTACGTGAGCGCAAAACAGGAGAGAGTGGGGGCTGCCACACTGGGCCTGACAAAATGGCTTCACGCGATGTTCTACGCCGGGACCCTAGTGGTCGGGTGGTTGTTTGTAAAAATCATCGAAACCACTTGGACAGCCCTTAACCTGACATTTGTTTGGGCCCCGCCGCCAAAAACATGGGTGGCCATTACCGCGGGCAGTGTGGGTGCCATTGCGCTCGCCCTGTATTTATGGCGCCACCCCAAGGTGAGCCGCCTTTCGGTTGAGATAGTGACCGAGCTCTCAAAGGTCACGTGGCCCACGCGCAAGGAACTGTCGGCCTCGACCGTTGTCGTCATCGTACTTTCTGTGATTGCAGCGACCATTCTCTGGCTGTTTGACTTTTTCTGGGCTTGGACCACCGATTTAATTTATCTTTAGGGTGACGTTGGTTTTCAACACCATGCGAATGTGCAACGAGACAATCGGATAGGGGGCCGGAAGCGATGGCAATGAAATTTTATGTGGTCATTTCTTATTCCGGTTACGAGAATAAAGTAAAAACATCGCTCGAGGAACGCATCAAGAGCGAAGGTTTGGAGGACTATTTCGGCCGCATTCTAATCCCCACAGAAACCGTCCAAGAAGTGGTGCGCGGCAAGAAGCGCATTGGCGAGAGAAAGTTTTTTCCAGGATATATTTTCGTGGAGATGGCGCTCAATGAGGAAACGTGGCATCTGGTTCGCAATACGCCCAAGGTGACGAACTTCATTGGCAATCAAGTCCCCACGCCGGTATCGGACCACGAGATTGCATCCATATTGCAGCAGATGGAGACCGGCGCGACCAAGCCTACGCAGATCATCCGCTTTGAAGAGGGCGATGAGGTACGTGTCATAGATGGGGCATTTAATGGGTTTGCCGGTATTGTGGATCAGGTGAAGCAGGAAAAGCAGAAAGTCGTGGTTCTCGTGAGCATTTTTGGTCGCGCCACGCCAGTGGAGCTGGAATTTACCCAAGTCGAGAAAACGAGCTAGCGAGGCGATTCGCCGAGGTAGGTCTTTCCTTTAGCGGAGAGTATGTGAAATGAAGAAGATCATTGGTCAAATAAAACTTCAAGTGCCGGCGGGCAAGGCAAACCCCTCGCCGCCGATTGGGCCGGCCCTCGGTCAACACGGCGTTAACATCATGGAGTTTTGTAAGGCGTTCAATGCCAGGACGCAGGCCGACGCTGCCGAAGGTATGGTTATACCGGTGGTCATTACGGTCTACGCGGATCGTAGTTTCACCTTCGTTACAAAAACCCCGCCGGCCTCTCGGCTTTTGTTAAAAGAGGCAAAAAAAGAAAAAGGTTCAGGCACACCCAACAAGGAAAAAATCGCCAAGGTGACCAAGGACCAGGTCCGAAAAATTGCCGAAATCAAGCTGCCCGACCTGAACGCGGTCGATATCGATGCGGCGATGCTCTCGATAATGGGAACAGCACGTTCCATGGGCATTGAGGTCATAGACTAATCTGGACCCAGTACGGGTCTGTTTTACCACGTGGGACCTTGCAAAAAGGGCGCACATGGGAGGCGAAAGCCGAAATGAAACACATATCCAAAAGATTGCAGCAGGCCAAAGGCAAAGTGGATAGGACAAAACTCTATCCTATTTCCGATGCCCTTGCGCTGGTAAAGGAAATGGCAGGCGTAAAATTCGATGAGACCGTCGACGTGGCGCTAAGGCTCGGTGTGAACCCCAAGCACGCCGATCAGATGGTGCGCGGCGCTGTCGTGCTGCCCAACGGACTGGGCAAGGTCATTCGGGTCCTCGTGTTTGCCACTGGTGAAAAAGAGGCCGAGGCGCGGGACGCTGGGGCGGATTACGTGGGTGGCGAGGATCTCATTGAGAAAATCAAAGGGGGGTGGCTCGATTTCGATACGACCATCGCCATTCCACCTATGATGGCCAAAGTGGGCAAGATCGGGCGGATTCTCGGCACCCGGGGCCTGATGCCCAACCCCAAGACCGGCACGGTTACGATGGATGTGGGGCAAGCTGTTAAGCAGGCCAAGACCGGCAAGGTGCAATTCCGAGTGGAAAAGGCCGGTATCATCCACGCCCCGATCGGCCGGGTCTCGTTCATGACAGAGAAACTCACCGAGAATTTTGATACCCTGCTCGAAGCTGTGGTCAAGGCGAAGCCATCGGCAGCAAAGGGCACCTACTTAAAAACCATCACCGTGTCCTCCACAATGGGGCCCGGCGTGAAGATTGACCCCCAGGCGGTCGGGACCAAGTAGGAGGAGGATACTGTCATGAACCGAACTGAGAAACAGGCAGAAATTGCGGCGATTAAGGAACGGATGGACAAGATGGCCGCTGCCGTCCTTACCGATTTTCGGGGGCTGGACGTGGAGACCATCAACGCACTGCGCCGGAAATTCGACGAAGCCGAAGGTATTGAATACAAGGTTGTAAAGAACACACTCGTCAAGCTCGCTGTTCAGGATGAAGGATATAGCGATAGTCTGGCCGACCATCTACAGGGTCCCACTGCGATTGCGTGGTCATACGAAGATCCGGTGGCACCGGCAAAGGTGGTGGTTGATTTTGCTAAGGATAACGAAAAGTTAAAGATAAAATGTGCTGTTCTGGATGGCAGCGTCCTCGATGATCAAGGGGTCCAGCAACTGTCGAAGATGCCGGGCAAGGATCAAATCAAAGCCCAACTTCTAGCCACGTTTATGGCACCGGCAACTGAATTTGTCAGACTGCTCAGTGCTGCGCCGACCAGCTTTTTGTACTTGCTCGAGGCGCGCAAACGAGAACTCGAAAAGTAGTGTTGGTTAGAATTGTGTCAGTAACAGGCAACAAATAAACGGAGAGGCCCGGTTGGGGTCTGCCAAAATAAGGGAGTAAAGCAATGGCTGAAATCACGCGTGAACAAGTTGTCGATTATCTAAGCAGCCTTTCGGTGATGGATATCGCCGCGTTGACAAAGGAGCTTGAGGATAAGTGGGGGGTGTCTGCTGCCCCTGTCGCGGTCGCAGGCGCCGTGGCCGCTGGTGACGCCGCCGGAGCAGCCGCTCAAGAAGAAAAGACCGAATTCGATGTTGAATTGACTGCAATCGGTGATAAAAAGATAAATGTCATCAAAGCGATTCGGGAGATCACAAGTCTCGGACTGAAGGAAGCAAAGGAATTGGTCGAGAGTGCTCCAAAGGTCGTCAAAGAGGGTGTATCAAAACAAGAAGCTGAAGAGGTTCAGAAAAAACTGGAAGAGGCCGGCGCAACCGTAACCTTGAAGTAAAGAAAACGTGTTCCAGATAAGGAACATCTCGCATCCGGGTCGTAGTGTTGCCCTCTTACCTGAGAGGTCAGGCGTGGGGGGTTCGTGTATTTTTCAGGTTGGCAACCATCTCAATCGCGCTCATCTTGTATTTGCCAAACCTGAAGGGAGCTTTTGCCCATGACATCCACAGTTCAGGCGAACTACCGGTATCGGGAGTCGTTCGGAAAGATCCGACATGTCATCGACATCCCACACCTCATCGAAATCCAGAAGTTATCCTATGAAAAATTCCTGCAAGCGACCGTACCTCTGGATTCGCGTCAGAACATCGGACTCCACGGGGTTTTTAACAGCGTTTTCCCCATTCGGGATTTCAAGGGAACGAGTGAACTTTCCTATCTCGGATATACCCTTGAAAAGCCAAAGTACGATGTAGATGAATGCCGGCAACGGGGTATGAGCTTTGCTGCGCCGATTAAGGTGACGGTGCAGCTGATCATATACGATGCGCCCGCTGAGGAAGGCGAAGAGCCTATCGTTCGGGATATCAAAGAACAGGAAGTGTTCTTTGGCGAAATTCCACTTATGACCGACACGGGCACGTTCATCATCAACGGTACCGAGCGGGTCGTTGTGAGCCAATTGCACCGATCCCCGGGCGTCTTTTTCGACCACGACAAGGGCAAAACCCATGCCTCCGGAAAGCTCTTGTATTCGGCTCGGGTGATACCCTACCGGGGATCGTGGTTGGATTTCGAGTTTGACCACAAAAACATCATCCACGTGCGGATTGATCGCCGACGCAAAATGCCGGCCACGGTATTGTTGCGCGCCCTCGGGTACTCGACCCAGGAGCTGCTGAATTATTTCTACGATACTGAAACGATATATTTGGAAGCATCAAAGCGCTACAAAAAAAGCATTCTCTACGAGCTCATTGAGGGACAGCGCGCCACCCGGGATATCAAGGTGGGGGGCAGCGTTGTTGTTAAGAAAAATCGAAAATTCACGCGGTCTGCCATTCGAAAAATGAAAGAGGCAGGTCTTGATTCGCTGCCGATGGATATCTCCGAGGTCGTGGGAAAAATCGCTGCTGAAGATATCATCGACGAGGCAACCGGCGAAGTGCTGTTGGAATGCAACGAAGAGGTCACTGAAACCAAAATCGACCGCCTGCGGGAAGCCAAGGTCAAGAGTTTTAAAGTTTTATTTATCGATAATCTAAATGTCGGATCGTACCTGAGGGATACACTGGTCGCGGACAAGGTGAACTCCAAAGAAGAATCGATAATGGAGATCTATCGCCGGCTGCGACCCGGAGATCCGCCTACGCCAGACACGGCAAACGCCCTGTTTGAAAATCTCTTTTTTAATCAGGAGCGCTATGACCTCTCCAAGGTAGGGCGCCTCAAGCTCAACTACAAGTTTCGCGTCACCGAGCCCTTGGATATGACGACCCTTACACCTCGGGATATCATGGAGACGGTGCGCCATCTCATCGAGCTCAAAAACGGGCGCGGCTCCATCGATGATATCGATCACCTTGGAAACCGACGGGTTCGCGCGGTGGGCGAATTAATGGAGAGCCAATACCGCATCGGCTTGGTCCGCATGGAGCGGGCGATAAAGGAACGGATGAGCATGAGCCAGGAGCTCGATACGCTCATGCCCCACGATTTGATAAACGCCAAGCCGGTGAGCGCGGTGGTCAAAGAGTATTTCGGCTCCAGCCAGTTGTCCCAGTTCATGGATCAAACCAACCCCCTGTCCGAAGTGACCCATAAGCGGCGCCTGTCTGCCCTGGGCCCTGGCGGACTGACCCGAGAGCGGGCTGGATTTGAGGTGCGGGACGTGCATGCGACCCACTACGGTCGGATTTGCCCGATTGAGACCCCAGAGGGTCCGAATATCGGCCTTATCGCTTCCCTTTCCACCTTTGCCAGGGTGAACGAATACGGATTCGTCGAGACCCCTTACCGTCGCGTGGCTGACGGGCGGGTCCTGGGCGAGGTGCGATTCTACAGTGCACTTGAGGAAGAGGAGCATTACATCGCCCAGGCTGCTGAGCCCGTGGACGAGAAGGGCGTGTTTACGAATGCGCTCGTTTCTTGTCGAAATAACGGGGAATTTGTCATGGCCACCCCCAATCAGGTGACCCTGATGGACGTGTCGCCGAACCAGCTCGTTTCCGTGGCATCGTCGATGATCCCCTTTCTCGAGCACGACGACGCCAACCGGGCCCTAATGGGATCCAATATGCAGCGGCAGGCAGTCCCCCTCCTTAAGACGCGGGCTCCCCTCGTGGGAACCGGTATCGAAGGCAAGGTCGCCCGGGATTCAGGGGTGACTGTGGTGGCCAAGCGGGACGGGGTGGTCGAATCTGTGGATGCGGCCCGCATCGTGGTTCGCGCTGAAGGGGAAGGTGGAGAGTTTCCGGATATTTACAACCTCATTAAATTCAAGCGATCCAATCAAAACACCTGTATCAATCAGAAAACCATCGTGCGTCCGGGAATGAAGGTTCAGGCGGGAGATGTGCTCGCAGACGGACCTGCAACCGAAAAAGGCGAGCTGGCACTCGGACAAAACGTTCTCGTGGCGTTCATGCCATGGGGCGGGTACAACTTCGAGGACTCCATTTTGCTGTCCGAACGCCTGGCCAAGGAAGACGCCTACACCTCGATTCACATCGAAGAGTTCGAGTGCGTTGCCAGGGACACCAAGCTCGGCAAGGAAGATATCACCCGGGATATACCGAACGTGGGCGAGGAGGCGCTTAAGGACCTCGACGAGAGCGGCATTGTGCGCATCGGTGCAAAGGTCAAGCAGGGCGATATCCTGGTGGGGAAAATCACCCCCAAGGGCGAGACCCAGCTCAGTCCTGAAGAAAAACTCTTGCGGGCTATTTTCGGTGAAAAAGCCGGGGATGTGCGCGACTCCTCACTGCGGGTTCCTCCGGGTGTTGCGGGTATCATCATCGATGCGCGTGTATTTTCGCGGCGCGGCACGGAAAAGGATGAACGCGCCCGCCAAATCGAAGAAGCCGAGCGCGCAAAGCTCGAAAAAGACATGGCCGACGAGATCAAAATCATCCGCGATTCCGCATACGGCCGGGTCAAGAAATTGCTCGAGGGCCGCACCACAACTGGTAAGCTGGTCGATGACAAGGGAAAGGTGCTCGCCGCCAAAGGGGTGACCCTCACCCCAGCCGACCTGGATGCGATACCGAAGAAGTACTACGGTCAGATCCCCGTGGATACGGGCCAGGACCAGGTGGGCGAAATCATCGATTCATTTAAGGCGCAACAGCAGCTTATCGAAGAGGCCTTTAGCGAAAAGATAGATCGTCTGTCAAAAGGAGACGAGCTCCCACCGGGCGTCATCAAGATGGTCAAGCTCTTTGTGGCCATCAAGCGAAAAGTTGCGGTCGGGGACAAGATGGCCGGCAGGCACGGGAACAAGGGCGTGATCAGCCGCATTCTTCCAGAGGAGGACATGCCGTTCATGCAGGACGGCACGCCCGTGGACATTGTTCTGAATCCCCTGGGCGTTCCATCCCGGATGAACGTGGGACAGATCCTCGAAACCCATCTCGGATGGGCCTCCCGCGAGCTCGGTCATCAGCTCCAATCCATGGTTAATGGCGCGAAAAAAACTGCCAAGGAGGTTCGCGGGCGACTGCTCGATATTTTCCATACTGCGTCTGCAAAGAAAATAATCGGTGCGTTGGACGACGAGGGGATAATGAAATTCGCCACTTGTTTTCCGGAAGGGGTTCACTTTGCAACGCCGGTCTTTGACGGTGCAGACGAAGTGGAGATTCGGAGGGCCCTCGAAAATGCCGGATTGCCCGCATCTGGTCAAACGGTGTTGTTTGACGGCCGAACCGGCGAAGCGTTTCATCAGGACGTCACCGTGGGTGTGATGTACATGCTAAAACTCCACCATCTCGTCGACGATAAGATTCATGCCCGTTCCATCGGCCCATACTCACTTGTCACCCAGCAGCCCCTCGGTGGTAAAGCCCAATTCGGCGGTCAGCGTCTCGGAGAGATGGAAGTGTGGGCCATGGAAGCATATGGTGCTGCTTACGGCCTGCAGGAGTTTCTCACTGTCAAGAGTGACGACGTGGTGGGCCGGACCCGAATGTACGAATCGATCGTGAAAGGCGAGCACACGTTGGACGCGGGACTGCCCGAGTCTTTCAATGTTCTCATCAAGGAATTGCAGAGCCTGTGTCTCAATGTGGAGTTGATCGAGACGCGGCGCGATGATTATGCGCATCTGGTTTCCGAGGAGAGCGAACCCCAGGCCTAGGCCTAAGAGGTGAATAATGAAGGACATTTTTAGCTTTTTTGACAAGCCCAAGGATCCGCTCAGCTTTTCCGCGATTCGAATATCGCTCGCGAGTCCAGACCAGATCCTCGAGTGGTCCCACGGGGAAGTGAAAAAGCCTGAGACCATCAACTACCGCACATTCAAACCCGAACGGGACGGCCTGTTTTGCGCCAAGATTTTTGGACCTGTTAAAGATTACGAGTGCAATTGCGGGAAATACAAGCGCATGAAGCACCGGGGCATCGTCTGCGAGAAGTGCGGTGTCGAGGTTATCCAATCAAAGGTCAGGCGGGAGCGCCTGGGTCACATCAGCTTGGCCACCCCGGTGGCCCATATCTGGTTTCTCAAAAGCTTGCCCACCCGGATTGGGGCGATACTGGATATTACCCTCAAGGATCTCGAGCGGATCCTGTATTGCGAAAACTACATTACCCTGGATCCCAAGGACACGCCCTTGGAGCGGGGTGAGATACTGACCGAGGAGAGATACTATCAACTCATCGAGGAGTTCGGCCTGGGGTCGTTCGAAGCCGGTATGGGTGGCGAAGCTGTTTTAGATTTTCTTAAAGAAATCGACGTTGTCTCACTTGCCGAAGAACTGCGCGAGGAGATGAAAAAGGCCACGAGCGACGCCAAGCGAAAGAAGGTCACCAAGCGGCTGAAGGTGTCAGAATCGTTCAAGGATTCTGGGAACAAGCCGGAGTGGATGATGCTCACGGTCATCCCGGTGCTGCCCCCGGATCTCAGACCCCTGGTGCCCTTGGATGGGGGACGATTTGCAACGAGTGACTTAAACGACCTCTATCGCCGGGTCATCAATCGCAACAATCGGCTTAAGCGCCTGTTGGAACTCAATGCTCCAGAGATCATCATTCGCAATGAGCGCCGCATGTTGCAAGAGGCAGTGGACGCCCTATTTGATAACGGCCGCCGGGGAAAGACGATTACCGGACCGAACAAGCGACCGCTCAAGTCATTGTCCGATATGCTCAAGGGAAAGCAGGGGCGCTTTCGGCAGAACCTCCTTGGCAAGCGCGTCGATTACTCTGGGCGGTCCGTTATCGTGGTCGGACCGGCGCTCAAGCTGCACCAGTGTGGCTTACCAAAGAAGATGGCCTTGGAGTTGTTCAAGCCGTTCATCTACAACAAACTCGAAGAACGCGGGTATGTCACCACGATCAAGAGCGCCAAAAAGCTCGTGGAAAAAGAGCGACCCGAGGTCTGGGATATTCTCGACGAGGTCATTAGCGAGCACCCCATTCTGCTGAACCGGGCCCCGACCCTGCACAGGCTGGGGATACAGGCCTTTGAGCCAGTGCTCATCGAGGGCAAGGCCATTCAACTCCATCCGCTCGTGTGTACGGCCTTTAACGCCGACTTTGACGGCGACCAGATGGCCGTGCACATCCCCCTGTCGATTGAAGCCCAAATGGAAGCCCGCGTGCTCATGATGTCGACGAACAACATCCTGAGCCCGGCCCATGGCAAGCCGATTATCAACCCCACCCAGGACATCGTTTTGGGGCTTTATTATTTGACGAGCAAGCGGCCGTTTCGCCGCGGCAGCTTTCGGACCGACAGAACAGGCGCCCAGCAGTTTGCCGGCATCTATGCATCACCCGAGGAAGTGCGAATGGCCTTTGATTTTGGTGCGATAGATCTGCACGCGGCCATCCGGGTTCGCATGGACGGAGAAATTGTCGAGTCGTCGGTCGGGCGCATCCTGCTGTGGGACATCATCCCCGAGGGCCTGCCGTTTTCTACCGTGAACAAGGTCATGGACAAGCGCGCGCTTTCCGGCGTCATTGACGCGGCCTATCGAAATTGCGGCAACAAGGCCACGGTTATCCTGGCCGATCGCCTGCGAACCATGGGATTCGAGTTCGCCACCCGCGCCGGTATCAGCATTTGCATGGACAACATGGAAATTCCTCAAACAAAAGGCACCCTGCTCGGCCGGGCACAGTCCGAAGTGGAGCGGGTTGTCTCCCAGTATCAAGAGGGGTTGATCACAGACGGTGAGCGCTATAACAAGGTGGTGGATATTTGGGCCGCGGTTTCCGACAAGGTAGCCGAGGAGATGCTCGCTCAGATTCAAACAACCGAAGAAAAAGATCCCCTTACTGACAAAAAGAAAACCGTTGGCAGCTTCAATCCGATTTACATCATGGCTGACTCTGGGGCCCGGGGATCTACAGCCCAGTTGCGCCAGCTCGCCGGCATGCGTGGCCTTATGGCCAAACCCTCTGGTGAGATTATCGAGACGCCGATTACAGCGAACTTTCGCGAGGGTCTTTCGGTGCTGCAATACTTCATCTCGACCCACGGTGCGCGCAAGGGACTTGCTGACACCGCGCTGAAGACCGCGAATTCGGGGTACCTCACCCGGAGACTCGTGGACGTGGCACAGGACGCGACCATCACCGAGTATGACTGTGGCACCCTCGACGGCATCGAGGTCACACCCCTCGAAGAGGGCGGTGAGATTATCGAAACCCTCGGAGAACGCGTGCTCGGACGAACGGCCCTAGACGATATTTACGATCCGTTCACCGGTGAGCTACTGGTCGAAGCCAATGAGCTTATCGATGAAGAAAAAGTAAAGAAAGTAGAAAATGCCGGTGTGCAGAAGGTCACCATTCGCTCTGTGCTCACGTGTCAAACCCAGCGCGGCATTTGCGCCAAATGCTACGGTCGCGATCTCGCCCGCGGTTATCTCGTAAACATAGGCGAAGCAGTCGGCATTATCGCAGCCCAATCCATTGGCGAGCCCGGTACCCAGCTGACCATGCGCACGTTCCACATCGGCGGTGCGGCGAAACGCGGCAAAATCGAGCAATCCCGGCTCGAATCAAATCGCGACGGCACTGTGAGTCTCAAGGGGCTCACCACTGTGCGCAAATCAGACGGCACCCTGGTCGTCATGGCCCGCTACAACGAGATTGTCATCATAGATGAGACCGGCCGAGAACACGCCTACAGCGTGGTCTACGGCGCGACCCTGGCAGTGGAAGAGGGCCAGAGCGTGAAAAAGGGCGACCTTATCGCAGAGTGGGATCCCTATTCCATTCCATATGTCTCCGAAGTGTCGGGTGTGGTCAAATTCGGTGACGTCATCGAGGGCGTCACCATGACCGAACGGCTCGACGAAGTAACGGGCCTATCGAGAAAGGTCATTATCGAATCGCGGGATCCAGAGCTCAGACCGCGCATCTCCATCAAGGACGAGGGCGGTGAAACCAAGGAGTCTGGAGGCGTCGCTGCCCGATACCTCCTGCCCGTGGGTGCCAACATTTCCGTCAACGAGGGGGACTCCGTGGATGCGGGTGAGGTGTTGGCCAAGATCCCGCGAGAGACGACAAAAACCAAGGATATCACCGGTGGCTTACCCCGGGTCGCAGAGCTGTTTGAGGCGCGCAAACCAAAGGAACACGCTGTTATCTCTGAGATCGACGGGACCATCGCCTTCGGCAAGGACACCAAGGGCAAGCGCAAGGTCACCATCACCCCTGAGGTTGGAGATCCAAAGGAATACCTCATCACCAAGGGCAAGCACATTTCGGTCAAGGAAGGCGATTTCGTAAAGGCAGGCGAACCCCTGATGGATGGCGCGGCCAATCCCCACGACATTCTTCGGGTAAATGGAGAAAAGGCCCTGGCTAGCTACCTGGTGGACGAGATTCAGGAAGTATACAGGTTGCAGGGCGTCTCCATCAACGACAAGCATATCGAAACCATCGTGCGCCAGATGCTGAGGCGGGTCACCATCAAGGACGTGGGCGATACGAGCTTTTTGGTGGATGACAAGATCGATAAGGCTATTTTTAGAGCGGAGAACGAGCGGGTCATGGCAGCTGGTGGCAGGCCGGCGACGGCTGAAGCCCTGCTGTTGGGTATTACCAAGGCGGCCCTCTCCACCGAGAGCTTTATTTCAGCATCGTCCTTCCAGGAAACCACCAAGGTTCTGACCGAGGCAGCAGTTTCCGGTAAAATAGACGACCTGACCGGCCCCAAGGAGAACGTCATCATGGGGCGCCTCATACCAGCCGGCACTGGCGTGCCTCTTTATCACGATCTAACGCTCCGGGTGACCGATTCAAAAGACGGTGCTGTGAGCGAAGTTGCAGAAGAAACAGAATTTGATGAAGCCCCGGGTGTTACTTCTGCTTGACAAACTGCTTTGGTTCTTTTAAGTACGAGCGCCTTCAGTTTTGGGGCTTAAAAGAAGACTTGGGATGAAAAAGGGATGCCGACAATAAACCAACTGATTCGAAAGGGTCGCCAAAAGCAGGTGGCCAAGATGACCGCGCCGGCCCTCAAGGCCTGTCCGCAGAAGCGCGGCGTATGCGTGCGCGTGTATACATCAACGCCAAAGAAGCCGAACTCGGCCCTGCGCAAAGTAGCCAGGGTACGCCTGACCAACGGAATGGAAGTGACGACGTACATTCCAGGTGAGGGACACAACCTCCAAGAGCACTCGGTTGTGCTCATCCGCGGCGGTCGTGTAAAGGACTTGCCTGGTGTTCGGTACCACGTAATTCGCGGCACCATGGATGCCTCGGGTGTAGAAGAACGACGCAAGGGGCGCAGCAAATACGGCGCCAAGCGTCCTAAAAAGTAGAGGAGTCGAGATATGCCCCGTCGCCGAGAAGTGCCAAAGCGCAAAGTGCAACCAGATCCCAAGTATCGCAACCGCATTGTCTCAAAATTTGTAAATAAGCTCATGTACTCGGGCAAAAAGAGCGTGGCAGAACGCATCCTCTATGGTGCCTTTGACATTATCGATCAGCGCTACAAGCAAGATCCGATGGAGGTCTTTAAGAAGGCCATCGAGAACGTCAAACCCAAGCTAGAGGTCAAGTCCAGACGCGTCGGCGGTGCCACCTATCAAGTGCCGGTTGAGGTTCGCGCAAACCGGCGGTTGGCCCTGGCCATGAGATGGATTATCAACTATTCGAGGAATCGAGGAGAGCACACGATGCGGGAACGGCTCGCCTCTGAGCTCGTGGATGCCTCACAAAACAGGGGCACATCGATAAAGAAACGCGAGGATACGCACAAGATGGCCGAAGCGAACAAAGCGTTCGCACATTATCGCTGGTAGTATTTCATCCCGGACCATTCCCGGCGGGTGCACCCCCGCGCCGAACGATGCCGGGAGATGGGCTTGGCCGTCCTGAAGAAAGAAGATAAGGCGGCAGGGAGACAGTTGACGTGGCAAAGCGGGTAGCGATCGGTCAGACCCGAAACATCGGGATTATGGCCCACATCGATGCTGGTAAGACAACCCTTACGGAGCGGGTGCTTTACTACACCGGTGTGTCTCATAAATTGGGGGAGGTCCACGAAGGAACAGCGCAGATGGATTGGATGCCTCAAGAGCAAGAGCGCGGTATTACCATCACGAGTGCGGCCACCACGTGCTTTTGGAAGGACCATCGCATCAATATCATCGATACGCCCGGCCACGTGGATTTCACCATGGAAGTGGAGCGATCCCTAAGGGTGCTCGACGGTGCAGTGGCAGTTTTCGACGGTGTTGCCGGTGTAGAGCCCCAGTCAGAAACCGTGTGGCACCAGGCTGACAAATATAAAATTCCACGCATTGTTTTTATCAACAAAATGGACCGGGTTGGCGCGAGCGCCACGCGCTGCATTGATATGATTAGAGATCGGCTGGGTGCACGTCCGGTCCCGCTTCAATTGCCCATTGGTGCAGAAGATACGTTTGTAGGTGTTGTTGACCTGATCGATCAATCCGCTGTCGTCTGGGATGCCGCCACCCTTGGCGAGGTCTTTCAAGAAGAGGACATTCCATCGGACATGGCTGACGAAGCCGCAGCCGCTCGGGATGCGGTGTTGGAGGCAGCCGCGGATTTCGACGAATCCGTGATGGAGCGATATTTGGAAGGGGACGAAATTGACCCCGAAGCGGTGCGACGGGCTATTCGAAAGGGCACCTTGACAAATGCCATTGTCCCGGTGTTGTGCGGCGCGGCGTTCAGAAACAAGGGCGTGCAGCCTGTGCTCGATGCGATCGTTGACTATTTGCCAGCACCCGTGGATGTGCCACCGGTAGTGGGGCATCATCCCCAAAGCGAGAAGGATGAAGTCCGACCGCCCGAGGACGAGGCGCCGCTTTGCGCGCTGGCGTTTAAGGTACAAACCGATGCCTATGCCGGCCAGCTCACTTATCTGAGGCTTTACTCTGGAAAAATCGAGGTCGGAAAGACAGCCCTCAATGCGTCAAAGGGCAAGCGAGAGCGCATCGGCCGGTTGCTTCAGATGCACGCAAATCGGCGAGAGGAAATCAAGGCAGCCAGCTGTGGTGACATTGTCGCAGCAGTGGGGTTGAGGTTCACGACCACAGGGGACACCATCTCGGACCCCAAGCACCCCCTGCTCTTGGAGCGCATCACAGCCCCTGAACCGGTGATTTCGATTGCAGTCGAACCAAAGACCATGGCAGATCAGGAAAAACTCTCTGCTGCGCTCGAACGGATCGCAAGTGAGGATCCCACCTTTCACATCAAGGTAGATGAGGAGACAGGTCAGACCTTGATCAAGGGGATGGGCGAGCTTCATCTCGAGATTATCGTCGACCGGCTGCGCAGGGAGTTCAACGTCGAGGCCAACGTGGGCGATCCCAGGGTCGCATTTCGAGAGACCGTCACCATCGCTAACGAGGCCGAGGGTACGTTTGATAAGCAAATGGGGGGCCGGACCCACCGTGCTGCGGTTACACTTCGCGTGGCACCCGGGACCCGGACCAGTGGCATAGTCTTTAAAAATCAAACGGAATCAACACAAATACCGGAAGAATGCGCTGCGGCTGTTGAAGAAAGCGTCCGCGGATCACTGGATGCAGGGGTGCTCGCGGGCTATCCGATGGTGGATATCGAGATAACTTTTTTAAAAGCAGTGCATCATGAGGTTGACAGCTCGGCGCTGGCGTATAAAATCGCCGCCTCGATTGGCCTTCGAGAGGCCCTTCGAAAGGCAAAACCCGGGCTCCTCGAACCCATCATGGCTGTCCAGGTTGTGGCCCCAGAGGAGTTTTTGGGTGAAGTTGTGGGAGATATGAACCGCCGCCAGGGAAAAATAACAGGCATGAGCGCGCGCGGTGCAGTGCAAATAATAGATGGGTTCGTGCCGCTTCGCCAATTGTTTGGGTATACCACCGACCTTAGAACGGTGACCCAGGGACGGGCGAATTATACGATGAAGTTCGCGCACTTTGATTTTGTCCCGGAACAAATTGCGCGGGGGATAGTTGGATAAAAAGGGAATCTTTTACCGAGGACAATAAAGGAGCTTTGTCATGGCGAAGGAGAAATTTGTAAGGAACAAGCCCCACGTGAACATAGGAACGATAGGGCACATCGACCATGGAAAGACAACGCTGACGGCAGCGATAACGTTGACGCTGGCCAAGGATGGT
>JASJCT010000142.1 GCA_030065855.1 Myxococcota bacterium | reverse complement strand
CTACTGTCCACTAATCGAGTCGGATAGTCAAGCAAAAAACGCCTCCTTCCTATCTTTTTCAAAAAACGACAGTTTTTCAATGGCTTACACTGCTGATTACAGGGAAACCGTATCGCTAGAGCACAAGCGAATGCCATTGCCTCGCAGGGAAGGGGGCTGGGGGGATGGATTCCGCAAAAAGGGCTATTTCGGGACGAGCTTTACGGACGCTCATGCCCCTCTTGATCCAGTATGAGACTGGCTGCCTTGTGACCGGAGAGGATAGCCCCGCCAGTCCCGTGCACCAGATTTGCCCAACTGCCCACCAGATAAAGCCGGTCCACATCGGTCCGGATGCCAAAGCCACCCCATTGATCCGGTGTCAAATCATGGCCATAGGGCACCCCGTCCCGATGCATGGTGAAGGTCTCGATGGTGCGCGGGGTCATGGCATCTTGGACCACGATGTGCTCCCGAAGCCCAGGTAGCAGTTTCTCTGCCATGTCGATCAGCTGATCTGTCATTTGCGCTTTTTTTGCCGTGTACTCAGGGCCCCGCTCTGGCCAATAATCCATGGAAGAATAGGTGTTGAGCACGAGGACCGATTGCCCCTCTGGGGCATAGAACGGATCGTTCAGATGGGTGTAGAACGTGATGGACACCGCGCCCTCGTCGAAACGGCCAGCCATCATCGCCTCGTACATGGCATCTTCGTCGAGGGAGGTGTGGTAGAACACTTCGTAGGTTTCGATGCCCCAAAAGGATGGTTCCACATCCAACCCCAGGTACACGCCGGCCAGGGAGTTGCTGGGTTGGAGATGTTCGAGCCGTTCCTTGGCCTTGGCCGAGAGGTGCTGTTCACCGACCAGTTTGTTGAGCGTTTGAAACGGGTCCGCATTGGAAATGACATACCTGGAGGTAAAGGTTTTGCCAGTGTCAACGGTGACCCCTTTGGCCCCATGGGGGTCGATGTTGATCTTCGTGACCAAGGTAGCGGTTTCTATCGCACCGCCGTTTTCGATGATGACCTCTGCGAGCGCGTCGCTGAGGGCCTGGGAAGAACCTTTGATTTGCCATGCGCCGTTCTTCACATAGGAGTAGAAGGCCATTATGAATCCAGGCGCCCACACCTTGGATGGCGGCGGTCCCATGTAGGTCCAATATTGGACGATCACTGCCTTGAGCGTGGGGTCTGAAAAAAAGTGATCCACGACATCTTTGAGGGTCGCATTTCTCCATCTGAACAGCGTGGGTTGCAGCAATGGGATAAAGAGCTTATTGAGCCCAGCGTAGAATCGACTGAACCGATAGAGGTCGGAAAGTGCCATCATCTCGTTGCTGATGGTCTCGGCGAAGTGGAAGAACCCGTCAATGTTCTTTGCTTCTGCCGGCCACTGTTGTCTGAACGCAGCAGAGATGGGTGTGACCCCGGTCGGCATGGTAAAGTCCACGCCGGGAAAAATGGAGCGGGCCAGCTCTGGTATTTGGATCAACTGAATTTTCTGAAGTGCCCCCACCTGTGCCAGGATCTTCCGGACCGAGCCCCTACCGGTTCCCATGGAGAGCTGGTGAAGGGAGGCGTCGAATTTGAACGCCCCCCGTTCAAACGAGGTGTTGCATCCCCCAACTTTATAATGCTGCTCAACGAGCATGACACTAAGGCCCGCTGTTGAGAGCCTCGCGCCAGCGGTGAGTCCCCCAACGCCGCCGCCGATGATGATGACATCGTAATCAGACGGGGGCTGAGGTGGGTTCTGAATGCTGGCACACCCTGGCAGCGCGGCTATCAAGCAGAGGTTGACAAGGATGGGGTGTTGAAAGAACCATCGACATAATGTTGACATCATAGCCTAGCATTTCTCTACCGCGAGCTTCTCACATGACTCACATTCACTCGGCACGGCCGATACTTCGATCGTGCGTTTTACGAAGTTCTGGCGGCTGGTGCAAGTAAGGAAACCGTGACGTTCGATGTGCTGACAATGCAGGGGGGGGTGTCTACCACTGGCAGGCGCACACTCGACGATAGGCCGATGAGGACCCGCCCGAATCGGTGGGGGGGTCAATGGTTCGCCAGCGCTGTGAGTTATCCCATTCAGCACAGCCCAGGCCTTGCCCTTCGCCTTCTTCGAAAGTGCCGTCCGTGGTAAACGTGGATGCCGCTCCAAACGCGGTTAACAGGTCGTTGCACTGGGCATTGGTGCCGTTGCTGCCCGCATAGGTCCGTGTGGCCTCGTGATATCCACCGTGATCAGCGCACACGGTGTCGCAAGACAGGCCAGCTTGACCAAAGTACCAGCAGAATTCATCCACCTCCAGACCGCCGCAGGTAGCGACCGTCACGCCGATGGCTGCACATCCCTCAAGTGTCGGATCAGTGGTGTCCTTGGAGCAGACCGTAACTTGGTGCGCACCTAGGGTGGCCAGGATGTTGGTGACCAATGCGCCAGTGCCGAGGTCGCCGTCCACATTGCTGAACCAGCGGATATTTGCATCGCCGATCTCGCCTCCGTCCGGATCCTGGCAAGATGCCTGAAAGTCTGTATTCTCATTCTGGATCAGCGTGACCCCATCCTCTGGCGTGAGGATGGTGCATTCGGGCGGTAGGTTGTCCACCACCTGGATCTCAATCGCGGCAACCCCCACGCCGCCCTCGGCATCGGTGGCTTCGAGGCGAATCTCGTAGTCGCCGTTGGGCAGGACTGTTTGCACGTTGGCTCCCACGCCGATCTGATCCCCGTTTGCAAACCAGATCAACTGTGCCCCACTTAGCGGGCCTTCCTCTGGATCGGTCGCAGTGCCGGTAAACCGAATGGAGGTTCCTGTTTTGAATGCATCGCCGTCACCAGGTTCAGTGATCTCCACCTCTGGCACGAAATTGTCCAGAACCTCGATGTTGATGGCATCACTGCCGGTCTTGCCGGCCGAATCCGTGGCCGCGCAGGTGATTGTGTGTGTCCCTATTGTGAGGAGTGCATTGCTCACGACAGCGCCAAGGCCGAGCTGGCCCTCCAGGTCGCTCGTCCAGACGATGTTGGCGTTCGGGATGGTGTTGCCGGCCACGTCAGTGGCCTGACAAATGAAAGTGATCGACACGCCCTGTAAAAACGCGCCGCCTTCGCTCGGAGAGGTGATCGATACGTGCGGTAACAACGCATCTATCACGTTCAATGTAATCGCATCGGTTCCGAACAGGCCGCCCGAGTCGGTTGCCGTCAGGGTGATGGTGTGCGTGCCCAACGTGTCGAGCCCGGTGTTTACACTGGCGCCCATTCCGATCGGGCCCTCCAGATCGCTCGTCCAGACCAGGGATGTCCCGGTCAGTGCCCCGTCCTCGGGGTCGGTCCCTGTGCCTGCAAAATCCAGGGGCTCGCCCGACTTTACTTCAGTGTTGTCCAAAGGCTGGTCGATAGCTGCCGCGGGCGCCGTGTTTTCCGAATCCGTTTCTGTGTCCGTCTCTGTGTCTGTGCCTGTGTCTGTGTCAGTATCGATGTCCGTGTCCGTGTCCGTGTCTGTATCTGTGTCAGCATCAATGTCCGTGTCTGTATCTGTGTCAGCATCGATGTCCGTATCCGTGTCCATACCTGTATCCGTATCCACGATCATGGTGGTATCGGAATCCCCATCCGCCGCGATCCACTTGTCGTCAGGTGCACAGCTGCTCTGGAATAGTAGGCTCGTGATAAAAGTAGACAAGCCTAGCCTCATAAAAATCTTCTCTTTCATTTTTGCGCTCCGTATATAAAATCAGGCCTCAGTCGAAAATTTTGAATCATTATATTTCATATATTCTAGTTTTATGCAACTCGGCATAACTGATTGATATTAGCAGAGCCGACTTCGGAATTCACTACCTTTTTAGATAATTTATCGCGGCCAAGAACGAGCTGAATGAGATACTTTTTCAGAAAAGTGGATAATGTTTCGCTACTGGACTGAATTCACGCTCATGAATGGTACTTTTTTTTGTACTTTTCTAAGAACAGGGGAAGAAACGCGTTCAGGTCTTCGACAATGCCGTAGTGTGCGTGGCAAAAAATGGCCGCGTTTGGGTTTTTGTTAACAGCCACAATGAGCTGCGCGTCCCTGATGCCCATGATATGCTGGTGAGCCCCGGAAATGCCGCATGCCATGTAGAGTTTTGGGGATACTGTCTTGCCAGTGCTCCCGATCTGATGCGCATAGGGGAGCCATCTCATATCGCATAACGACCGGGTCGCCCCGATGGCAGCGTTCTGAAACATGCCGGCCACCGCCCTGATCAGGGACAGGGTCTCCTCTTTTTCAATGCCCCTGCCAGCGGAAATAATCACATCTGCCTCTGCAAGACTTGCGGTGTCCTTTTCCGATTTGACGAGGCCCTTGGGGAAAAACAATGCGTTCCGATAGGCGCCGTCTCTTTTTTCTACGCGCCCGGGGGACGTGTCATCGGCTCGTGCCGGTTGGGGGAACGCCCCTGGCATGACCGTCAGGGCAACCCTATCCCGAAGCGGGACAACACGGGTCATGACCTGTCCATTCAGGATAGACCTGGTAAACCGTACCTTACCGTCTTGGTGAGCAATGGATTCAACGCCGCTGATACACGAAGCTCCAACTGCCTCGGATATCTGTGCTGCGATCTGACACCCGCGTGGGCTGTGGTGTAGACAGACGGTCTTTGCATTGTTTTTTGCGACTATGTCGCTCACTATCCTGGCGACGAGATCCGGGTTGGGATAGAGAAGACGCGGATCTTCAATGGCGACGACATCGATAGCAAAGGCCTCTGAAATATCAAGGGCTAAATCGTAGGTATCTGCACCAGGTAGGGCCAGAAGGATATCCCTGTCTCCTTCCGGGAAGAGGCGCTGTACAAATGAGATGAGTTCGTAGGCAGATGGCTGGAGACGGCCTTCTACGGGTTCCATTATGATGATATGCTCATGCATGCCAACATCCTAAAGTAGGAACTTCTCATGAAGGATATCGAGGAGTTCCTCTGCTTTCTCGTCTATCGTGCCCTGTAACAGACGCCCCTGTCTTGTGGTGATGGGATAATCGATCGCAAGCATGCGCTCAGTAGCAACAGATGCCATATCGTTTGGGGGGTTACTGGTGATCAGCTGCTGTGTTTTGGCCCTCATGACATTGGAAAGGGAGGGGTATCGCGGTCGGTTAATCCCGGACTGAATGGTACACAGGGCCGGCAGCCGAAGCAGTGCTTTTTCGCGCATCCCACCAGCCATTTCGGATTCAACGGCAATGGTTCTCTCTTTTAAGTTGAGTCCAGTTTTCATCACAGACACGGCGCACGGCATGGATAGTTTAGCGGCAAGGAGCGGGCCTGTGAGGCACTGCATGTCGTCCTCGGCCATCACGCCGGTCAGGATGAGGTCATACGCTTTATCTGCGGCATACCGGGCAATGAGTGACGCAATAACCGACGGAGGCAAGTACCCGGGTGCATTGATAACGACATGAATACCGTTGTCAGCGCCTTTGCCAAGGGATTTCTTTAAGATTGCTGCCGCGCGGTCAGGGCCTACAGTTATGGCGTCTACAGTGACATCGTGGAACATTTCTTTTAGGAGGACGGCTTCTTCGAGGGCATATTCGTCGTAGCGATTCATCCTGTAATCGAATTTATCGCTGCTTGCGATCCACAGCTGCGCTTGATCGATCTCGCATGGCCCGTCAGCATCAGGCACTTCTTTAACACAGACCAGTATTTTCATTTTATCCCACTAGTGCTGCACCTCAGTTCCTGGTCATTCCCGAGAAAGAGGGTGTCGCGAAATTCTCAAAACTGTCATTCCCGCGCAGACGGGAATCCATAAAATCTTGTAATTTCGTTTGGTTCTGGACTCCTGCCTTCGCAGGAGTGACGTGCATTACCCCTTCCGCGACACCCTCGAAAGCAGGAATCCATAAAAGAGCAATTCTGGATCACCCTCTTTCGCGGGGATGACTGACATTCGAGGAACGACCTCAACCTACATCAATCATGCATAAAAGTGCGATCTGCGCAACAAAAAACGAGCGTTCGCTCGTTTTTTGTTGACGCGGGACTTGGTTTGAACCTAAAGTATTGCCTATGAGTACCTTATTTTTTGTGCGCCACGGACAGGCTTCGTTTGGTAAGGAAACCTATGATCGGTTATCTGAGAAGGGCATTTTACAGTCCCAGATGCTGGCAGATTACTTCCACCAAATCGGTATAACCTTTGATGTCTGCTATACCGGCACGCTCAAGCGCCAGATCACCACCGGTGAGCAATACCTCAATAGCTGTGAATCCAGAAACATGCGCATCCCAAAGGTCGTGCGCCATGAGGGGCTCAATGAAAACAACTCCCGCGATATCCTCATCTCCCTTGTCCCTTCTCTTGTCGAAGACGGCAGTGTCACCGAGGCAGATGTGGCCGGGCTCTTTCAAGATAAAAAATCATTCCAGCTGGTATTTGAAAAAGCGATGCTGCGATGGGTCTCCGGGCATTACGATATCCCTCAACTGGCGCGATGGACTGATTTTACCGCTGCAGTGAATGGCGTTGTCGATGAAATCATGGATACATACGGCCGCGGTAAGCGCGTGGTCGCCTTTACATCTGGCGGGCCCCTATCCGTGGTCGTGCAGCGCGCGCTCAATCTGTCAGGCGAAGACACCATGCAGGTGGCCTGGCAAATTGCCAACACGTCGGTAACCCGGTTCAAGTGCACCGAAAAAAAGATAATGTTGGCCTCTTTCAACGAGCTGGCACATCTTGAGCTAAAAGGTGATGATAGCCTTATTACGTATCGATAGGTAGGCATACACAAAAACCGCCGCATCATTGAAAAGGAGCGCGATATGGATTTTGCAATCTCCGACAAAATGAAGACCATCATCAGTATGATGGATGAGTTTGTGGTCAACGAACTATATCCACTGGAAAAGGAATTCTTACATACGACGTTCAAAGACATGCTGCCGGTGCTCGAAGAGAAACGAAATATGGTGCGGCAGATGGAACTCTGGGCGCCAAATCATCCACAAGAGCTGGGCGGCATGGGCCTGACGATGCTGGAACACGCCCTGGTGTCAGAGTGCCTGGGCAAATCTCCGTTGGGTCATTACGTCTTTGGCTGCCAGGCACCAGACGCCGGCAATATCGAGATCCTCAACCTGCACGGCACCCCAGAACAGAAAGAGCGCTATCTAAAACCCCTGGTCGAAGGAAAGATACGGAGCTGCTTTGCCATGACCGAGGTGGACATGCCAGGGTCGAACCCAGTGATGCTCGAAAGTACGGCTGTAAAAGACGGCGACGACTATGTGATAAACGGCCACAAATGGTACACCACCAGTGCTGACGGTGCGGCCTTTGCCATTGCCATGGTGATCACCAACCCAGATGAGCCGCCCTATTTTCGGGCCAGTATGATCATCGTACCTACAGATACAGCAGGGTTTAACCTGGTTCGCAATATTCCGATTATGGGGCACGAGGGGAGCGACTATGCCAGTCATGGGGAAATCCTATTCGAGTCGTGCCGGGTCCCCCAGGAAAACCTCCTGGGTGGAGAGGGCATGGGATTCGTCATTGGCCAGGAACGGCTCGGGCCCGGGCGAATCCACCACTGCATGCGCTGGATAGGTATCTGCAACCGCGCTTTCGACATGATGTGCCGGCGCGCCAATGAACGGGTCATTTCGCCCACCGGCAAAACACTCGCCTCTAGGCAAACCGTCCAGAACTGGGTATCTGAAGCTGCAGCGGAAATCCAGGCAGCACGGCTCATGACCCTCTACGCAGCGTGGCGGATCGATACGGTCGGCGCATCAGAAGCGCGCAACGATGTGTCCATGATCAAGTTCGTGGTCGCCAACACCATGAACCGGGTGGTGGATCGGGCCCTACAGGTCCATGGTGGCTTGGGCATGACCGACGATACGGTGCTGGCCTTTTTCTATCGCCACGAGCGGGCGGCCCGCATCTACGATGGCGCTGACGAAGTGCATAAGTTGGTAATGGCCCGAAGAATCCTCGAGTCATATCAATAGGTCCATGACAAACGAATTCTATCAGCCAAGATTGTACATTCCCCCTTTGTCAAAGGGGGAGAGAGGCTACATGACTAAGAGAACATTAGCAGCAGCAGTACCTATGCGGTTCGAGGATTTTAAAAAAGAGGGGGCTTTTTCAATCGCTGATTTCTGCCGAGATTTTTACCGCGCCAATCCAGATAGTATTCAGGTCAAAAAAGAAGCGGTGGCAATAAAGAACCTGACGACCATTATTCTTACAACCCTAAAACTCAGCAATGAGAAGGGCTTTCACAGCATGAGCCTCAGGGATTTGAGCAAAGCCTCCGGCCTTAGCATGGGCGCGCTTTACCTCTATTTCTCCAGCAAGGACGACATCTTAAGGATCATTCAGCATTACGGCCATCTCGCAGTTGGTAACATCCTGGTCAAGTATGTGCATCAGGAAGGCGACCCTTGGATGAAGCTCTGCGGGTTTATCCGGGTCCATCTCTTTCTCAGCGAACTGATGAAGCAGTGGTTTTATTTCTTTTTTATGGAGACCAAACACCTGGCTAAGGAATACCGAAAGATACCGATAAAGAGCGAACTGGCCACCGAAAAGATATGCGTGGATATTTTAAACGCCGGCATACGGACAGGGCAGTTTAACGCGGTGGATCCTGGGCTCACCGGTGCAGCTGTAAAGGCCCTGCTCCAGGACTGGTATTTAAAACCGTGGAAATACAAGCAGCGGAGAATAACGGTTGATAAGTACGCACAGCACGTCATTGGATTAGTAGAGTCATATGTTACCAAGCAAGGAGCAAGCAATGACAATGATCGATAGCCCGGTTGAAATACGGGATGGAGAAGCGCTCGATACCGATACCATCCAAGGGTTCTTGATGGATACCATTCCAGGGCTCGCAGGGCAGATGTCTATCAAGCAGTTCCCGAGCGGCTTTTCCAACCTAACCTATTTGATTGGGTTTGATAATCGAGAGCTGGTGCTCAGGCGCCCGCCGTTTGGCAAGAAGCCAAAGTCTGGACACGATATGTCCCGGGAGTACCGAATTCTGAGCGCGCTCAAGCCGGTTTATAAATATTGCCCTGAGCCATTGGTCTTTGCAGAAGATCCGGCGATCCTGGGTTGCCCGTTCTACGTAATGGAACGGATACCGGGCATTATCTTAAGGAAGGATCTACCCCAAGGCATGCACCTGCCGCCTGAGGCGGCCCAAACCCTTAGTGAACATCTAATCGACGTGTTCTGCGAACTCCACGCCATTGACTATAAAAAGATCGGCTTGGGGGATTTTGGCAAGCCAATCGGATATGTAAATCGCCAGGTCGATGGGTGGATCAAACGTTACCGGGATGCGCGCACAGATGATGCCCCGGACTTTGAACCTGTCATGGCCTGGCTGACAGAAAAGATGCCCCCTGACGCCGGCAAACCAGCGATCATTCACAATGATTTTAAATTCGACAATGTGGTGCTGAATCCGGAAAATCCCCTAGAGATCATCGGGGTCCTGGACTGGGAGATGGCTACGATCGGGGATCCACTGATGGATCTTGGCAACTCACTGGCCTACTGGATTGAAGCGACAGATAGCGATGAGATGCAGGCCATCCGCATCATTGCCTCCAACATCGAGGGCATGCTGACCCGCAAGGCCCAAATATCCCGTTATTGTGAAAACACGGGCACAAAAGTAGATAACTTTGACTTCTACTACTGCTTTGGCTTGTTTCGCCTGGCGGTCATTGCCCAGCAGATATACTACCGCTTCTTTCACGGACAGACATCGGACAATCGGTTTGGCATGCTCATCTTCGCGGTGGTAGTGCTGAACCAAACCGCAGAAAAGCTCATCAACGCATCTGACTTATAACGCAGATTTCATTTCCCTGCTTGACGATGTATGCATAAATTATTAATTTTATGCATATGGAGGTGCGTCATGAGAACGACCTTAGATTTACCAGAAGCCTTGTTGCACGAGGCAATGCGAGCGACCCATATTCAAACCAAAACAAAGGTTATCATACGGGCTTTAGAGGAGCTGATCAGAAAGTCCAAAGTTTCCAATCTTAAGGATTTCAAAGGCAAGGTCGACCTAGATCTGGACATGGACAGCCTCCGAGGACGCGGATGCAAGTCTTAGTCGATAGCTCTGTGTGGATCGACTATTTCAGGGGAGGTGGGCATTCAGACAGGCTCGACTACCTCATCGATGAGAATATCCTCACGGTCAACGACCTGATACTGGCCGAACTTATCCCCTCTATAAAAATAAAAAGACAGCGAACGTTAATTGGATTGTTGCGCGCTGTGAGCCGGCTCAGCCTGAACGTAATATGGGAGCAGATCATCGACTATCAGTACAACTGCATGAAAAAGGGCATTAACGGTATCGGCATTCCAGATCTGATGATTGCTCAAAACGCAATACAGCATAACTGCGCAATTTATACGCTTGATAGTCATTTTAAGATGATGCAACCAGCGGTCAACGTAAGACTGGCGTTTGTCGACGTTGATAAGGCCCATAAGGGGTAGCTCAGTGGGCTGTTTAGGGGTATGTTTCGCTGTGGAAGCGAAATGATCTCGCGCGGAAAGAAGCACGGCCCATGGCGATACGCATCTACAATGTACTGACCAAGAAAAAAGAGCTGTTTGCGCCCATTCACGCCGACGAGGTAGGCATCTATGTCTGTGGTGTCACTGTGTACGGCACGAGCCACGTGGGGCACCTGCGGTGTTACCTCTCTTTTGACGCGATTATCCGATACCTGGAATACCGTGGGTATGCGGTGCGGTATATACGCAATTTTACAGATATCGATGACAAAATCATCAAACGGGCCGCAGAAATCGCAGCTGGACCAGACGGGGCATGGCGAAACGAGGCGGCCTATCAGGCCTATGATCAGGAACAATGGCGGGTTCGCCTGGCAGAGGATGCTGAGATCCTCGATCGGGCCCAGGATGGGCAACGGCACTTGGCAGAGATCGTTTCAGACTACTTTATCGAGGCGTTCCGGGATCGGGATCTCGCACCGTTTGATCCGCGAATTCCCGAGAGCGAGCCAAGGGTCTCTGAGCATATTCCCGAGGTCATCTCCCTGATCGAAAAAATCATTGGCAAGGGATTTGCTTATGTGGAAGGGGGAGATGTGTACTTTGACGTGCCGGCCTACCACGAAGCAACCAGTGCCTACGGCGCCCTGTCTGGCCGGGACTATACAAAGCTCCTTGAGGGCGCGCGCGTGGCACCCACAGAAAAGAAACGCCACGGCCCTGACTTTGCCCTTTGGAAAAGTGCTGGGCCTGGGGAGCCGGCTTGGCCATCTCCCTGGGGTCCAGGCCGGCCGGGTTGGCATATCGAGTGCTCGGCCATGAGCGTGGATAAGCTGGGTCAGCCGTTCGATATCCACGGCGGGGGCAAGGATCTTATTTTCCCCCACCACGAAAACGAGATTGCCCAGAGCCAAGCTGCCACGGGCGAACGGTTCTGCAATATCTGGATGCACAATGGTTTTGTGACCGTGAACGGGGTCAAAATGTCGAAGAGTCTGGGCAATTTCATCACCATCCAAGATGCACTGGAGATCGCCCAGCCCGAGGTATGGCGCCTGTTGGTTCTCCTCACCCACTACGCCAGCCCCATTGATATGAGCCAGACCCCCACGCGGGACGACCCCTGTGGCCGAAGCGACCGGGGCACCATCAACATTGCCTGCGAACGGCTCACCTATTTTTACGAGACGCTCAACCGGGCCATGGGTATCCTAAAGGATCAGGATCTGTCCGACGCCCCGAGCCCCAGCGTAAAAATAGATGTGCGCGCCCAGTTTGTCGAGGCAATGGATGATGACTTTAATACGCCACGGGCCTTGGCAGCCATTGGCGAGGGCATGCGGCACTTAAACGAACTTTGTGACATGCGCGCAAAGCAGGTAAAGAAAATGGCAGGGGGAAAACCCGCGTGGCTCGCGACCATCAAGCACGTGGCCGAAGCGCTGACCGAGGTCTGCGGCGTGCTCGGTTTGTGTACACGGCCCCCGGCCGAGGCCATGGTGAGCCTTCGGGATTTTGCTGCAGAACGCCTCGGGCTGGACCGCAATGCCATAGAAGAAAAAATTGCCCGGCGAAACCAGGCCAGGGCAGCCAAAGATTGGAGCTTGTCAGATGCGTTGCGCGACGAGCTATTAAACCAGGGCATTGAGATTTGCGATACCCCGAACGGAACAGCGTGGAAAGTGATCCACTGAGATCGTGAAACCCGCACTCGCCCTTCTTTTTGAGGATAATCACGTTTTAGTGGTCAATAAGCCCGCGGGCCTGCTGAGCCAGGGCGATCTCACCGGCGACCTGGATGTGCTGACCCTGGCCAAAGAGATCATAAAAACGAGGGACCAAAAGCCGGGCAATGTGTATCTCGGTCTTGTCCATCGCCTGGATCGCCCTGTAAGCGGGGCCATGGTAATTGCAAAGACCTCCAAAGCTGCTGGGCGGCTTTCCCAACAGTTTCGGGATCGAAAGACCAAAAAGCAATACCTCGCCGTGGTAACGGGAACCATATCTGAGCCCAGCGGCACCCTGTGCCATTATCTGCAAAAAGACCCCAAAACCAGGACCACCCGGGTTGTGTCAGCGGCCAAAGGGGGCAGGCCGGCTGAGCTTCAATACCGGGTGATCGCATCAGGCGCGGGCAAGAGTTACGTGGAAATAGATCTGTTGACAGGTCTGCCCCATCAGATTCGGGCCCAACTCAGCGCTATTGGCCATCCCATTGCAGGGGATCGCAAGTACGGTGCACCACCGATACCAGGGGTTGAACTTAAGCCCCGCACTGTTGCGCTGCACTCCCATTGCATTGGGTTTACACATCCAACGACAAAAGCGTGGACCGAGATACATGCGCCCGCACCAAGCTACTGGCGCCTTGCCCAGGGATAAGCACCCTGCCCTGTCTCAAAGTGCCAATCCCCAACAAACCATCCATCCGACATTGCCCCTGGGGGTTTTTACCTGGCACCAGTCCTCGCGTTGGTCGATCAGCAGGACCCGGTTGCCAGAGCTGATCTTGCCGAGTATCTCCCCGTCCACTGGTTTTTTCCGAACCCGGACCCGATCCCGAACAACAGCCACAATCCTGCCCTGTGCCAGCTTTTCCGAATTCACTGGGGGGACATCAACGACAATGGGGGCGGCGGGCTTGGCAGTTGCGGTCCTTTTTAACGTAACTGACATGGCCAGTTGATACCGGATGAGCTTGGGGTGGATAGCGTCCATGGGCAGCCCCCCCATCTCGATCTTTAGACAGGCGGCAATATCTGAAGCGCCAGCCACCTCAGATGACGGCTCAGACCAAAAGCCAATACGCTTGGTACTAAAATCAATCTCGATGCCCAGATCCAACTCGCCTGAACCGCCTGTGCTGAGCACCTTTGAGGCGCAGTTCTCGACAACGTAGAGTCGGTCTCGAATGACTTTTTCAAACCCCAACAGCTGGCCGCATTGATTTCCTATGTACTCCAGGCCTGTACTGTCCCAGCACCTCGTACACGTTATCGGGTGTGCCATCGAGACCCGGCTCGGTGGATCGCCAGGTGGGACCGGTGCCACCTTTTCGGGCTTCAGGGACGGCAGTGTGGGCGGTGCTGCAGTAGGCAGCTCAGGCTCGGGCGGTTCTGGCAAGGGCCGAGCAGATATGGGCGGTTCCAGCACGGCCGGTTCAGGTATGCGAGCATCCATACCTGCCTTTGCATTGTCCTGTGGACTGGAGACTGGTTCCAGCGCTTGGGCCCCGATTTCTGCTGGTTCGACAAGTGAGAGGGATTGGAGGTCGTCCGAAGCCACCTCTGAGGCCTTCATAATCGAGACAAACGAAGCCCATCCGAGCAGATAGATGCCGACGACAATCAACAGGAGCTGTTTTACCTGCTTTATCTCGGCTGTTCGCTCGCTAATGAAGTTCCCACTTCTTCTCCCTGCAGTGGTGTTAGCTGGTCTCTTGGTTATCATCTTATTTTTGGGGCTACTTTCAGTTATCGACGTTCAAGATGTTTAGCAGAAACGTCAGTCGGGTGCCTGGAGGACAATATCGCCGGAATGGGGTCAAAGTACAAGGTGGGGATGAAAAACTCTGCAAATCTTTAAGCGATGAAATAGGCCTCCCCTGGTCAACCTCTGGCCCCGATTTCTTCCCCAATTTGGTCGTGGATAGGCTAGGTTCCCGTCTTGGGTTTAACAGAAGGTCGCTTCTCCAATGTGACGGTTCTCGTGCCGGCTTCATTGGTCAACTCAACGGTGGTCTGCTCGTGTGCTTCCAGGAGTTGGTAGAGCTCTATGGGGGAGGAATCAGCTACTGGTTGACCGTCGATTCTCAAGATCTTGTCCCCCACTTGCACACCCTGCTCCTCGGCAGACGATTCGCTCCAAATACCTGAAACGAGTAGATCTCCGTTTTTCTGTTCCCACGCCAAACCAAAGGTCGTCTCGGGTTCGGGAAGTGCACCGACCTTCCGGGGCAGAAGAATCATCTCCAGCTCGTCGTAGTTCATCTCTACAATGAACCGTGACAAGAACGTCTTGCCCAGAACGACATTCGAGAGCTTCTCAGGTCGCGACGTGACTGCGACCGCTTCGAGGTTCAAATTCCCTACTCGGATACTGTCTATTTGCATCGTGATATGCTCGAATTCCTCAGTCTCGAACACACTACGGCTGCAGATTCCCCTGCATTTCGAGAAGTCCCTATTTTGGTAGGCTTTGGTTTCCCGCATTGCTGAGATCGGGATCAGAATGTCCCCGGCACCGGTGTCGATATGGGCCTTGATCGCCCGGTCGCCCACAAGGCACGTGGTGATGGGTGTGTAACCATCCTCCTTGGTCAACTCGAATGAGATACGGTGCTCTCCGGATCTTGGTGGTGATTTCGAGGTGTCGCTGTCGAATGTTACGGTCTGTTTCCCGTAGTCGATGGTCACTTTGAAGTAGGCCAGGAAACTGGTGCCGATGATACCGTCGATACCAATATGGGACATGTCCGCAACGATCGCACCGGTCTCTTTTAGTATGACGTTTTCGACCCCTAGCTTGTCAAGCTTGACGAATTCGACAGTCTCGGCGTTTCCATGCGCATCCGTGGCGTTGATTTCCACATAGGTCTCTAGATTCAGCTCCTGCTTGATACTATATGGCCGCGCATATTAAATACGACTAAGATCTCCGCAAGTCTTACATCATAAGGCTCATCCAAATAGCTAAATCAAACAAACCATCAATAAGGCAGGTCAAAATCCTTGACAGACAGACACTGCGCGGTTTATCTG
>JASJCT010000141.1 GCA_030065855.1 Myxococcota bacterium | reverse complement strand
CAACCTCCCGATTCCGGGTATTGGACAGCACAATTGTTAGGAGGGGGTAACCTAGACCAAGAAAACGACCTCAAACGACGGGAAAATCAGCAACCACGCGACGGGTCAGGACAGATCCGAGCTGTTTTGGACAGTAGTGTAATTTTCTAAAAGGACGTGTCAACAATAGCTGCTGTTTAGCGGTTTTGGTAAGCGTACCGAGATCGTAGGTTGCTGTATCGATACTATCCTGCGTCATCCGTCTAACTCAACAGCCAGTAACGCCCCTCCAAGGCCAGGCTGCGTTTGATTGTGATTTTGTGTCCCTTCGTACCGAGAGAGATTATCGAAGCAATAACCGAGCCAATTGTGTCATCAACTGGCGAGTGCAGAAAATCTCAATAACATCGTGGCACCCTTCTAGAAGCAAATTCAAGAATCGCAGATCTGGCATGCATCAGGCCCCACTATAAGACATTTTGACAACGAAGAAAGTTCCCATAATACAAACGATTAGCGCATCAGGTTTAACTTCAGCATTCGAATTTGGTGCTTTAGAAAGTTAAGTCTTATTTCTTGAAACGAAACCCCACCAGAAAATAAAAAAGCTTTTTTGTGCAATAGATTCAAAATTCGATGTGACACAGTCGGCACAGGGTGTAAACGCTGCAATACAACATCCAGAACGGATTGTCGTTTTCAAGGGAAAAACGTTGAAGAACAGTGGCCCAATTTCGCTCACCACGTCTTATCAATCGCGTCCTTGAGGGCGAGGATTGCAGATTCAACTTTCGCCAATGCTAGAATCTGTCGTTCTGCTATATCGGTCATTTTGTTGTTCAGCTCTTTGATCTCTCGGTCTTTTCTATCTGTGACGCGATGATACCAGATAGCCAAGGCAACGAGGACACCATAAGGAGATGTTGCTTGGAGCATTTTTGCAATTGTTTCAATGCTTGTTGCATCCATGGTTTTACCCTACTGATGGCTCTTGCCAATGATCGACAACGACGCTCCCTTTGATGAGTTTTTTATCCTCAAAGAACCAGTCTGGTTGCCTGGCTTTTTCAAAGCTGATGCCCCAGGGGTATTTTTTGTCTAGGTTCTTGTGGGAGGCCCAGTTAGAGATTCTTGGGCGTTCTAAGTCCTTTAGTTCAGATGGGGGTGGGATCACACCCTGCTGAAAGGCTTTCACTGTTTCGATGATCTGCTTCGGTATTTGGTCCCAGGTCAGGGATGAAATTATCGCTCTACGCCGAAGTCTGGCCGGGGAACAGTACTTTGTACCGGCGTATTTCCTGGCCAGATCGCCCCCTCTTTGCCAACGTGGGTTTATGGGCTGGGAGAATCTCCGCATGAGGAATAAAAACGTAGGCCAATGCCTACGCGCTGGATGGAGAAACCAGCGATTTAAGAGCGCCCATAGCATGGCAGCGGCTTTTGTCTTGTTGCACTTCCGGCCCCCCTCACCCACGCACATACGGGCCGCCCACAATGCGGTCTCTTCGTCAATAGACGCTCTTTGCTCGCGATTCCACTGAACTGGACCGAGATAGCGGTAGCAGGCAACTTGTCTGACCTGTTCTCTGCTATCCCCGGATTCCTGGGAGGGTGTTGAGTTGCCGGTTACTTGGATCTTTGTCCTCGACTCAGTCATCTTGCTCTCTCTCTTTTTTGGAATTTGGGCGTTCCAATCGAAGTCCGTTTTTGAACCATCTCGAAAGGGTCTTTTTGTCTGGTTTGCGACTGTGAACCTTTTTGGGGTCCATGCCCTCGGCCAACCGGCCATTTTTGACAAGCCTCGCGTGAAGAAGGTCGGTCAGGAGTCGATGCTTGTGGCCGTAACACCCGGGCGCTGGATGCTCTGGTTCGTCTTTGGCTGAGCGCACCAGGAACTCCCTGGCACCGCATGACGTACAGATTGGCAAAGGGATCACGGCATCGTCTGATTTGTCATCACGAACTGTGCCAACTTCAATGTCTTCAAATGATACATCGCTGGTATTGTCGCAGTTCGCGCATGTTTGAATGACTCTATTTTCCTCGATTTCGCTGATGGGCATTTAGCAGCCTCCTTAGGCAATAGCCGTATATCGGCCCCACCAATAAAATGACGAGCCAGCCGAGATCCATTGGGGCGTGTGAAAAGCAAAGCCGTCCCGGTCGGCAACGTGTACATTGGGTGTTCCAGAAAAATTCGAACTGGCTTGGTCCTCGGAAAAAGTTATGGAGGAAGGCGTTGAGGGGAACCTGCTTCGGAATGTGACAGCACCACCTGCAATGATCCATTGGGAGTCGGCCCCTGAATTCGAGGCTTCCATGCCGAGACGGCCAATTTCCTGGATGGTACCGTATGCTTCGAATCCTGAGTTGGTGGTTGCACTCATTCGCAGGCGCCAGAAGCGATCCCAGGCGGCGAACGTTGGATCCGAGGTGCCATGATGGTGGACGAATTCGAACGTGTATCTGGAGAAGCGAAACTCGCCCGCGTATGTGCTTGCGTTGTCCTTTTCCCACGCGCCGCCGTTCCAGAAGGCATTGACCGTGAACCAGATGGATTGAGAATCCGCATGCACGCGAAACCGTGCCCTAGTGTCCACCCCTCTAGAGTCCCATAGCAAGGGCCGAAATCCCCCCAAGGTAGGTTGCTCAATGACGCGATGATTTCCGGCGTTGTTTTCGTTGCCGAGGTAGTGACCGTCCCTTAGGGCGCCGAGAATTTCGGCAAGCGCGCCTTCAACGTTGATGGCATCTAGGTCATCAGCAGCGTCGGCTACCGAGACAGCCGATGCTGGATGCGCGTCGGTACTGGCATTTTGATGTGCGTTTATTGCGGCCAGGAGGTCGGTGAGTTGGTCGCGTACTGTGCCGGCTGACAGGCTGTTTGGAGATCCGCTGATAGCAGCATCTCCCACCTGGGCTGCACCCAGGGAGGAATCTTGAGACTGCAGGTCGTCAACGATTTCCTGTAGCTGTGCCTGTACGCTGACACCGGAAATATGGTTATGTGCAGCTGCTGCGATAGCGCTGGCATTGTGTGCACCTGAGCTTGCACTGATGTGTGTATTCAGCCAGTTCAGAACTTGGGCCAGTTGCCCGTGTGTAGATCCTGCCGGTAGGGCATTTGGCGTATCAGCCACAGCATCAGAACCGACCAGAGAAGCACCTGAAGATCCGGTGTCCGTGGAAGCGAGGTCGTCGATCAGCTCGTCAACCGCGTCTTGAACGGTATTTGCAGCCACAAATCCATGGGGTGTGTAGTCCACCTGATCGGCTGAATGCCGATGATTAGACCCGTCCAAGTGGCCTGTTAAAATGTCATCCACCGAATCAAATGCCGCCTGAACAGTGGCTACTGCTGGTTGGATGGTGTTCCACAGGGCTGAGGCCACCTCTACGGCATCTCCCCTGGCAAAGATAAATGCCTGACGACGGGATGTATCGATGTCGACTTCGAGTAGCTGAGTTTGACCTGCTATGCGTCGAATATCGCAAATCAGCAATTCGTCCTCGACAAGTGGCACCCTGGGAGCAGAACCGATTGGCCCCTCAGGAGACTGCCGCACGCGGATTTGGAACGACTCATCTCGCCGGAAATAGACCTGCTGAGAGTTGCCGTCAGTACGCGGGTCAGACAGCAAGCGATCGAACCTGAGGAACACACCCAGCCAGCGTTCGTTACCAGCAGTGCTCACCTGGGTGGGAATGCCGGTATAATCGATGGAGCAGTCGACCCGCTGGTCTGTGCCGAAAAAGATCCGCTGCCCAAGATGATCGTAAGCCCGACCTGGAGCGGCTAGATCAATGGTCAAATCCGGCACTGGAGAATGGGGCATTGGATCAGCGCCGCTCACAATCCCGTAAATCCCAATATCAGAAGCCAAATCCCGGTCTGCCTTTTCGAGCAATTCAAAGGCCAGATCGAGCTCAGCTTCAGTAACCTTTTGCCGGAAGTAAAAATCACATCTATCGGCCATGGTCGATGTTTGCCTCCTTCTACAGAGACAAAAGCCCTTAGAATTACAGAAGGGGACAAGGAGAGCTTGATATTTTTATTTATTCATGCGAGCGAAATATAAGGTGAAGGAAAAACAGATGATAGACATTCGCAGAAAAGAGAAGGCAATCACATCCCATGCTGAGATGAATGCCATTTTGAAAAATGCCCGCCACGTTACACTCGCCATGTGCGATGATAACGAGCCGTATTTAGTCACCCTTAGCCATGGCTATGATGTCATTAAAAACTGCATCTACTTTCATTGCGCTGGCGAAGGAAAAAAGATCGATATTCTGCGGAAAAATCCAGTCGTCTGGGGACAGGCGCTTGAAGACAGGGGATATGTCCAAGGTGAATGTGATCATCTCTATGCTACTACCCAATTTCGTGGGAAGGTTCGTTTCCTAGAAGAAATTCAAGAAAAGCGCCGTGGACTTGAAGTAATGATTGAAGCGCTTGAAGACAATCCCGATGCGGTGAAAGCTAAACAGCTAACCGAAAAATCAGTGCACCGGGTTACAATCGGCAGAATTGATATCGATTACATGACAGGTAAGAAATCATCTGACGTTTAAATTTGAGGGCAGAAATGTTTGGTTGGTCGAGATGAAGGATACTTTGATGGATAAGCCACGATTCAGTATTGAGGCCTACGAATTCGGTCGAATCCAGATCAACGGAAAGACCTACACCAAGGACCTCATCGTCCATCAAGAAGGCATCATCGAAAATTGGTGGCGAAAAGAGGGACATAGCCTGTATCCAGAGGACCTGGTATCGGTCATCGATTTGAACCCTGACATTCTCATTATCGGTGTCGGCGCAATGGGAATGCTCAAGATACCGGCAAAGACAACAAACTGGGTATTGGAAAAAGGAATCGAACTCATTGAGATTCCCACCAAGGAGGCCTCCGAGAAATATAACGAGCTTTCAAAAACAACCAGCGTTGTCGCCGGGCTACATTTGACCTGCTAGCTATTTTCCAGACATGATATCTGCACCATCTCAGCTATCCTGCAATTCTCAGCCCGCGGTGAAGCTCTCGATTTTTTGTTTGCAGACTTTTTTGGTTAGGGTGTGTAGCTTTTTGACCCGCCCTGCGAGGTAATCAAGCTCTTTTCGAGTGATGCGGTACTTCTCGTCATATCTGGCTTCTATGTATGCTGTGCGCAGAAGTTTAAAAAGTCGGTCTTCTTCCTTGGTTTTGCGGGGAAATATTTTCAGGAACTCGTTTTCAAAAGAGGCGGCCGTCTTTCCGAGATTTTCGATGTCGTGGGCTTTCACTTTGTAGCCTGTGAAAACGAGCTGAACCGCGTGGTAAGCGTGCTCGGTGGCCTGGTGGAGTTCAAAGGCAGCTTTTTTATAGCTTCTGCGTTTGAAAGCGTGTTCGTAATCAATAAAAAATTCCCTAGCCATTTTAAACCAGATTCTGAAATCCCGTGCTGCTTTGGTTCGCCGTTCTTCTGGGCTGAACTTCCGTGCCCGAGCCAGCTTGTGGTTGCCCGAGTTGTAAAGGAGGATTCCTTCTTTCTTAATATCCCCAAAAAAGAAATTATGTGCGGCGATCTTTTCATTCACGTCTTCGATATGGTGTCTGATGATATTGATAGGGGTTCCGTTCGGATCGTAGACGCGATCAAAAACCCGATTCCAAAGAGGGCCGTTTTCTGCTGATTTCTTGCTTCCCGTTATAACCAGGATATCAAAATCGCTGATGTACTTGTACGTGATATGCCCCTCGCGATATTCATCCTCTACCCAGTCGCCCCGGGCATGGGAGCCGAAGAGAATAATCATTTCAGCTGCCGGGGCCATCTCCCGAATGACCTTGACGATGTACTTCAGCTCATCTCGCTTCCGTTTAGGAAGATGTGCCGTGGATTTTTTCATGAGCAGAATATACCTCCAAGTCGGGCTTGCCGTCGAGCGATAAAGCGGACGGAATGCTCAGGATTTCGCTGAGGACAAGGAGCGGGATAAGGGATAATCGCAAGGCTACCTCTGGCCTGCAAATCCCTTGTTAGAGACGAATTAAGCGCTGAAGGTTTTAGAATGCCTAGGAGAGATTATTTGAAACTCGTCTAAAGCGTTATGGAAAATGTTTTTAGATAGAATCCGAGGGTATTATATCGATATTCAGTCGTCTAACCAGCTGATATTATCGCCCATGAGGAATATTTTGGGTAATGTTTGGGGAGGTTAAGGGAATCTATGATTTGATGAAATCCGAGCAGGTAATGCTTGCTCTTTGTCTTGAAATATGGAGGTGGTGATCCATGATTGGTAGATGGAGACGAGAATCCGCCCCCACGGAGTGAATGAATATGGATAACAGTTCAATTACACTTTGGACTCAAGTCGGACCATTAGTCGGTACGATAGTTGGTGCTGCTATTGGATTTTTGGGAAGTTGGTTTGTATTTAGAATCAGCAAGAACGCTGATCATGCGACGAAAATGAAGAATTTATATGCCGAATGGATGCCTTTTATTCTTGGTATCAACGAGTTGGCCCTTATTGATGACAAAACTTCTAAGGATTATCGAGAAATGAGACAACTCGTTAGAAAGTCGGCAATTTTTGACGCTCAATTTCGTTTCTTTGAAAAGAACAACAATTTACTTCTAGAAGTAATAAAAATAAGAGACAAGGCGAGCGGTCTGAATGTTTCAAAAACAAACCCGGCAAAAGAAGTTTCTAATATAAGTGAAGACTTAGATAAGCTAATGTTACAGGTGGCGAGAAAATATCAAACTGCTTTTTACTAAACCAGCCCCATAAAGTTCCTTACGATGCGTGTTTTCTCAGGCTACCAATTAAGATCTCGAAGAAAGTAGGCGTCTACAGGAGCCTTAGCGGCCGAAAAATACTGAAAAATCTGCAACATAAGGCTATCAGCTATCAAGGCTACCATCAAAAGAGCGATGTCGCCTTCCCCAATTCCGATATCCCCAACTCCCACATGTCCAAGCTCGGCGGCAAACCTGGTTCGATTAAATCGACGAAATGTGTATGGGACGGGCGGATTAGATTGACGATATCCCGGATCTGCTTGCGCTGAGTGTCTGTCAGCACTTGATCCACTCTTACGTTAAATGCGTACAGCGCAAACCGGTTCGACGGTCCGAGGATCCAATCCACGCCGAATTCGGATTCTCCAAGGCTCATTGTGTCCGCGGTGAACGGTAGGATCTCGACTTCGAGGCCTAAAAAGAATCTGATGGTGTTTTTTATGCCGATGGCTGTTCCCTTAAGCTTGTAAAGGTCAACGAGGATAGCTGCGAGACGGCGTTTTCCCAGTGCATCTAGGTCGAAGACGAACGGGTTGCCGAGGTCTTGTAGAATAAAGTCTAAGAACGTTTCAGGAGCACGTTCGATGTCGAAGATGTCTGAGAACCTATCGACTTCGGCAAGCAGCAGGTCCGTGACTTCTTGTAGACAATCGAAAAAACGCTTGAGATCTCCGGTGTCGTCTGATCGGCGGTTGTGTTTTGGCAGCATTTGCCAGAGATCAAATCTGCGATTTTGAGGACGCGCTGGGCGAAACCCGACAAATTCAGCGGTGTCGAATGAGGTAAGTACAGGGTTCTCGTTAAGATCAGGGACCTCCTGGGCTGTGAGTCGATATCGTACATCAGGGGTCATTTCGGTGTTGAGGGTAATTTTAATGACGTTTCCCAGGCAGTAAGCCCTTTGGGGAGAGATGGGAACAGCAGGTAGATCCATCGGTTCGAAATGGAAACCGAGCGGGTCGAAAACGACGACTTCTTCGTCGAATCCGACTTTTACGGTCTTCTGGCCCGTCGCCTGGGCCGCGGTGACTCTGGGGGCTGTACGGTCTTCAACCTGAAAGCTGTAGGTTTCGTCGATGCTGTAGGCTCCGCCTACGGTGGAAGATACAACGCGAACCTCCACCGCCGCCTGGCTCTCAAACGGGACAAGTGGGTCGAGCACGATGCCCAGGGTGTCTGCTGTTTGATGGACGCCACTGTGAGGCCCGTCGAATCCCGGTTGAATGTCCGCATCAAAGGCAAGGGTGCCATTCACATGAATCTGCGTAGCATCTCGATCGACGCCATCTGTTACCAAATCGACGATTTCGAGCGTAATGGTCGTGTTCAAGGGCACATCCACCTCTTCGGGTGCGGGATGCCGGTTTATCAGGACCAGGCGATTTTCAGATTGGATGGCAACGATTTTGCTGATACGCAGACTTGGTAATTCTAAAACCAGCATTTAGACCTCAACCAGTTCCAATCGCACGCCGACCTGATGTACCCCTGACAGCTTCGACACGTTTGCAGCGAGATCAGTAATCATCCGCATTCGCCCTGATGCGTGCTTAGCCTGAGCGTATTTTGAGCCATCCACAATGATCGACACCTCCCAAGCCAGTCCGACCGGGAGATCTGATGGCACGTTGATTTTCAGCTCTGTGCGAATCAGATCAATGCTGCTGAGATCTGTCTCTTGGACTACCTCAGCATGGTCTCCTGGACTTAGCTCGTACTCATATCCCTGTTGGTCGTCGCCGAGGACAAACACGAATTCCTCACCAACCTGAACACACCCTTGGCTGATGCCGAGGCGTGAATCAAATGCGGTCAGTGCCATCTTAAGCCTGGCGCATGAGCTCGACGTGGTCGAAAAACGCGCGCCGAGTTACGTCTTTGACAGCGAAGCCAAATCCCGCGCGGCCAGAAGTCAGGGGCTGTGAACCACTATTGATGCCTAGATGATCATCTATGAAGGAACTCATTCCCGGCACTTCAACCCAGTTGGGTGGCGTTCCGAGTGGGTGTTCGTCCAGGTCATTGACAAAGCAATTTAGGACCACGTCTCCATTGTCATTGGCCACAACGTCCAGTCTCACATGCAGCCAAGTCCCCTGATGAAAACTCTCCCCAGAGGCGAGCAGGACTCCCTCGCCCTCTGAATCAGGGATGCCCACAGCAATGGCCCCTTTGCGCAGGACTATGCGGTGTGGATCATCGTCGGACAGCCCAAGCATGTACGCACTATCACTCACCGAGTTACCCTGACAGGCCAGGAAAAAAAACGGAGAAAAACCAGTAGATCCACCCCCTGGCCCCCGCTGGATGCATCCGCGAATCGACCCTCCCTTAGCCATTGGGGCAAAGTCGGTGAGATTGGCAAATAGCCCCACAGCGCCGTCAGCGGCCACCAGGGAGTTGAAGTAGGGTAGGCCAGGTGATCCCATCCTAAGATGGGGTACCCTTAGCCCCCCTCCGAACCGTACGTGCACCGTTAAATGCATACGGCTCTCCATCATATCTTTCTCCGTTCATGTAACGAAGGTCTGGTAGATTCCCAAAATGTAATTGCTTATGGCATGTTGTACAGAGAACGATAGTTTTCCTAGCTCTGGCAGCCATAAATACATTAATGGGATTGCGATTTTTGCCGAGATCTTTCAAGTGGCGTACATGATGAACTTCAAAGTATCCTTCTTTCTGCCCGCAGTATTCACATTCCTTTGCAGAAAGCCTGTCAACTAATGAGGAACGACCATAAAATGCCACTTTTGAGACTTCGTCGATTGTTGTTTCTTTGCTAACCCAAGATTCTAAATGAGTTAGTTTAAAAAGAGAGTAACTACGAGAAGTTTTACTGTCGACATACACGTGCTCCGTTCCTTGCTTTAGACGTTTAGATATTTTTCTTACCGTTGACTTGTGTTTACAGGCCAAGGTTCGAAAATAGCTTCCACTGACCATCCATTGTGCAATAGATAATTTGCTTTTTACATCATTAGCGAGCCGATAGTAGTTGGCAAAACCTCTAATTTCGGCGTTAAATCTAAAAAGAATTTCAACATCATCTAGATGCAATAGGTAGGGTCGGTGGATTGCTTTAGCATTTAGCGGATTACCGTATGTCTTGCAAAACTCGGATACTTTCTTTTTAGGGACTTCCAACCGTATTTCTTTTGATGTGACTTTTCTTTTCCCAGTAACGGCGCCCTGTTTCATTCTTCGAATTTGGTTATAATTCGAAGTGAAGACATCGTACGAGAGAAACCGGGTTCCTTCTTTTCTAGCATGTTTGATGCCAGACTTTTCAGGAGCAATTTGCAACTTCAGCTTTGTATCCAGAAAAGCTTGGATGCTTGCAAAAATTGCTACGGCTTCATCTTTGGGGCCAGTAAATCCAATCAAAAAATCGTCGGCATAGCGAACGTACCTCAGTCTGCGATGCGATGGATCGTGAGGATCTAAACATGGAATCAAATATTGTTGTTCACTCAGTCTTTTGAATTCCTCTATGAGCTCTGTTTTCTCCTTCTGGATTCGAATTATCTCCCTTTCTGGGAGTGGCTTATATCCCCAACCGTTTCCAGTCGGTAGGCCACTTGGATCCAAATCTGGATTAACGGGGCTCAGATCCTCTGGTTTGCCAAGGTCAAGTGATAACTGTCTTGGGTCTACATAAACTCCCTGGACTTTACGTTTCCCCTCTTCGAGCCATCTTTTTTGCTTGGCAATTTTCCGTCTGATTGCTTCTTTGGCAGTTTTGAGCTCTCGGTATTTTGGATTGTCTCTTCTACTATGCCTGTCTCTCCGTCTTGGATTTCCATCCTTATTATTTGATTTAATAAGTTGTTCCTCCACAAAACAGTCAAGCTCATGCAAGTAGATATTCGCTAAGACTGGAGATGCTATTCCACCTTGAGGTGTTCCACTCCAAGTGGCGTGGTATCTCCAGTCCTCCATGTACCCGGCTTTCAGCATACCGTGAATCAATTTTATGAAACGGCGGTCGCTGATTTTTTTCTCTAATATCTCCACCAGACCTTGGTGGCAGATATTGTCAAAACAGCCGCGAATGTCGAATTCTACAAACCAAGTTGTTCCAGCCCACTTTGACTTTATGGAATCAAGTGCTGTATGCGCTGAGCGAGATTTCCTAAACCCATGAGATGAGTCATGAAATACGGGTTCATAAACCGTCTCTAGAACGATTTTGCATACTTCTTGGACCAATTTGTCTTTGAAGGTTGGAATACCTAACGGCCTCAATTTGCCGTTTGACTTCGGTATGTACGTTCTGCGTACAGGTTGGAAGCGAAACTTGCCTGTTCTCAGTTGCTTGATGAGATCCGCAACCAAATCCTTACTAAAACCATCGACCGTGCTGTTATCTACCCCTTTTGTCATTGCACCTTTATTTGATGCAATATTGGAATAGGCTCGCAGCCACAGGTCGGGGCTCGTCGTGATGATTTTGAACAGGTTTTCGACTTTTCTACCAGTTTTCGTACACTTATGGATACCCTCTAGCTTCCTAATCGTTCGTGCGGTCAGCATTCACTGCCTCCTTTCGGTTACTGAGGGATTGATATGACTGACTCCCTTCCCCCTTCTCCCCAGAGGGCTTTCGCGCTTTAATCGGTCTATTTTCATTCGACCGAAGCGTTACCGCCGGCTTATACCTTTGGGATAGGCCCGGTTTGCACGGGCTGCCTTGAACCATTACAGCAAGACTTTGGGTACTATGGAGTCTCCGTACCCCTACAGGATGTCGCTCGAAGCGTGTCTCCTGCTTAGGGCATCGCGCAGTTCCGCGTAATAGAGATACGATGTGGTTAGGTGGCTCTTCCGTTGTTTGACCTACATTCGTCTTAGGCCCGCCCCAATGACCGTTATGTGATATGCTTTGCCTTATCATATCGCACATTGAGGTGTGTCTCTTATAATCGTGTTTAGACACAGGCTTCGTTTCTCCCGGATACAACTGAGCTTCAGCCAGTAAGGGTTTCACCATACACACCTTGCACTGAGCTAGGTGCACTACACGATTTCGTGCCCTTTGCCCTTCTCCAACCATGCTACACTCCCCACCCTCTTTCGAGGTCTACGAGCCCATTACTGGGCGTGGATAAGGTTGGTGTGCAGAGGATTTTAACGGTAATCCTCGTCATTTCATGACACTCCTAATTACGCGGCACAGCGCCGCACCGCAAAGACGAAATCCTCGCCGCCAGGTGGCGGCGTGACGCCGGCGGTAACACCGCGTCTGACAACCGACGCTGCTAAACCATCGTTCAAATAAGTCCAGTCGTTGATACCCATTCTTCCAAGTACTCCATTTTGTCAATGATCAAGAAGCATCGTCGAGTTAGAAAACTGAGATATTTCAACTCGTTTGATGCCCGTGATACAGTTTGGTCTAGGTAACTTTCTTTTTCGTTTTGAACAATTTTTGTTTTCTATGTTTTCCTGCTGTTGCCCCACAACGACCTCTCGGGTCGCGTAGGCAAAAGCCATGGCCCGAATCCGATTCCATCCGAGAAAAATACAGTTAGTGTGGTTCCCTTGATCTGACAGCAGTGCCGCTCCTGTGGTTCGGAGAACTGTGGCAGAAACAGAATGACCAAGTAACTGTGTCGTTACATCACGCACAAGTGCAAATACAGTCCAAAGGGAAATGGGCTGATTCCCGCAGTTCCAGCAACCGCTAACAAACAGGAACGGGTTCGAGGCGACTTTTACCTTGTGTGCTCGTTGGTTGAGCGTTTCTTGAACAATGTCCCGTAGCCAGGGCACCCGGTTCGTGGGAAGCGACACCAGACTCCCAGAACGCGAGGTTGACCGCGGGCTCTTATGATCAGGCACTTCGGAGACGTCAATCACAAACCTGCCATCGTGAAAGCCAAGCCCACGAACTCGAGCCACTTCGAAATTGCGGAAGCCGTGGAACATGATCAAGTAGAGGATGAGACTGGCCTCTGCAGGTGCTACATGCGTTGAGATAGCGCGCGTTAGTGTCTCAAACGTGGAACGTGGACAGACGCGGATAGGCCTGCGGTGCGCCCTCAGACGTTCAGGAACAGGAACTGAGAGGACGAGTCTCTGCTGTCTAAGCCAGTTAAAAAACACCCGCAATATGGTCTTGTGGTGTTCCTGCTGTGCGACCGAGCAGCGCTTCCTTCTAAGACCAGCCACATAGCTTTTTGTAGAAGTCAAAGAAACTTGGGTGGGATGAGAAATCCCCTCCTTGTTGGCCCAGCTCCAAAATTGGTTAAGCACCTTAACGTATTCTCTGAGCGTTGAAGGGCGCCGTCCAATTCGCTCGCAATCCGCAATAAAGTTCTGATGAACAGCATTGAGCTCGCTACCAAAGTCCTGCAGCCGCGCTTGGATCACCTCGAGTTCATCTTTGTGAGGACGCTTGGAAAAACGTCCATTGGCGAGGAATGCGTCCCCTAATCTCATGAAGGCATTGACGACAGTTCTAGCGTTAAGAACGCGTCGCTGCTTGATGTCCCGAATGGCTTTGTCAAGGTCAGCCCAATTCGATAATTCCGGCGCAGGATAGCGCTGAAGATGGCGTCCCAATTTTTCGACCATTAGGACCGAAGACGATGTGACACGGGTTGCGAGGAAATAGTCAGCCAGCGCTTGGACTAGCTCACGTCGTTGGGGATCTTCGAAGTCAAAGTACTGCATGGTTGCAAACAATTGCTCGCGCACCGTGCCCTTGCTATAAAGTGGTGATAGCGTGCCTTTTTCGATTAAGATTTTTTCAACATTATAGAGTGCGTTGAATGTGCACTCCTGCCATTTCTTTGGCAGCTCGTTGATACGTCTGCGGAGCTCGTGTAACTCACACCATGATGTGATAGGCGTAACCGGGCCGAATTGTTCGAGTGCTTTCCCCATGGCACGTACTATTTTAATGCGATACCTAAGGGAGCGACCGTTCACATGACTGATCAAGGAAGCGAACAGATCACGTCGACCCTCATCGGAAAATGAGAATCGGCGGCAGAGGCGATCGTACTTATCCTGCAGTCTGGGCGCCTGTACACAAGCGATACATAGCATTTCGCTCACGCGCCCAATTACTCGCTCTTGCCCGCAAAGGGAGCACTGACCGCGACCAAGCCTAAACACGCGTGGCGGCAAAGAGCCTTCGAGACTCAATTGCTCAGCTGCTGGAAAAACCCCGCGAGCTGCCGTGGCGCCCTGCCGATCAGGAAGGGCGTTGCGGACCTCTGCCCACAGTTTTCGCACATCGACCCAAGAGTGGAGCTCGGGAACACGAATTCGCTCTAAGGCCTTACCAAATGCCCGAGCGACGTCGATGGGTCCAATGTTACAGATGCCTTTATGAATGCTGGCTCGAACGTAGGCATCAAACATAGTCTGTGCATTCTGATTACGTGGCCGAAAGCGCTCGGCCGTACGCCTCAACCGCTCGTCTAATGGCGTAAAAGGAGGCATCGTCAGTTGCCGCTCCTCTGTTTGTTACTTCGTCGTCCTCCCCGCATCGGTTTATTTTTTAAAGGAAACGTCTCTGGTGCAGGGAAGTCAGCTATGTTCTTGTGCTTGGGCCTCCGCGCCCGTCGGCCATACAGGGAGCGAACACCTCGCTTGTGCACTCGACCGGGAGTCACTTCACAAAAATCACTTAGCTGGCATTGAAACGTCGTGCAGATGGCCTCAATGGTCGCGACCCGAAGTGCACGAGGCGGTTTGCTCATCATACGCGCGAGTGACTGAGGTGTGATGTCCAGGCCTGTGGCCTCCAAGATTCGCCGCCTGAGCTCTGCAGCTTGGTAAACATCCTGCATTACTGCAAGCCATTTACGAAGTGTCCATTTAAGTGGCATGCCGTTCACCTCCCTAAAGGGGTTACACTCGCTAGGAGCTCGTCCATTACGCGATCGTGGTAGGAGCGAGCATGAAAGACGTAGCGATTTAGCGAGCTCAGATTTGAATGACCCAGCATTTCGATCAATGTGTGATCACAGCCGGGGTGCTCCTCTGCGTAAATGGTTGCGAAGGAGCGCCTAAGGCTGTGCCAACCGAAACGAGGTGGAATTCTCATGTTAGTGCCCTGGGCCTTGCGAGAAATGTCATTCATCATCTTTTCAGCAGTTGTGCTTCCAAGTTTTGTTCCGCGTTCGGATAGAAAGAGGAAGGGACTGTGGCTCCAACGATGAAAGTGTGTGCGCGCATGCGTCATAAAGTGACGAACCGTGGCCTGAGCAAAAGGCGTGAAGATGGTTTGACGTACGCGCGGTCCAGAGCCTCGATACCCCTTCCCCGCACGTGTCTGAATCCTGCCACACTCGAAAAGAAGATCTCTGTTGATGTCCAACGCACACAGCTCTCCGACACGGAGACCTGATTCCGCTGCAATCACCACCATTGTATACCCCCAGGTTGCATAACCTTCATAGGAAAGCAGTGATATAAAGGCTTGCGGAGCCCCGTCATCACTGGGTATTCTCGGTTTGAAAACGACTGAAAAAACCCAGTTCAGGAGGTCACCGCAAGTGAAGTCTAGTAA
>JASJCT010000140.1 GCA_030065855.1 Myxococcota bacterium | reverse complement strand
CAATATGGGAAAGCAGCGAGCAGGATGGCAGTAGTTGGGGAGTCTTTGGTCAGCGCTATGACGTTGAAGGAAACCCACTAGGAGGCGAGTTTCAGGTCAATACATACGCGATCGATTCCCAGCTACGACCAGTTGTGGCGATGACGCCGGATGGCCGTTTCGTTGCAATATGGGAAAGCAGCGAGCAGGATGGCAGTAGTTGGGGAGTCTTTGGTCAGCGCTATGATGCAGCTGGAAATCCAGAAGGGGATGAGTTTCAGGTCAATACCTATACGCAAGGTGAGCAAAAGCAGGCAGCGGTTGCAATGGCGCCAGATGGTCGATTTGTCGCAGTGTGGCAAAGCAATGAACAGGATGGCAACAGGTGGGGCATATTTGGTCAGCGCTATGATGCAGCTGGAAATCCAGAAGGGGATGAGTTTCAGGTCAATACCTACACGTTATATGATCAGAAGTGGCCAGCAGTAGCCATGGCATCAGGTGGTCACTTTATAGTAGTATGGGAAAGCGCGGGCCAGGACGGCAGCAGTTTGGGAATATTCAGCCAGCGCTACAACTCTGATGGCAGCCGGATAGGAGACGAGTTTCAGGTCAACACACACATATACGAAAACCAGAAGCGATCAGCAGTAGCCATGGCATCAGATGGTCATTTTGTAGTAGTATGGGAAAGCGCGGGCCAGGACGGCAGCAGATTGGGAATATTCGGCCAGCGCTATGACGTGGAGGGGAATCAGCTCGGTTTTGAATTTCAGGTTAATGCATATATAGTTTCCGACCAAAAGAGCCCTGCAGTAGAGATGGCACCAGACGGTCGTTTTATAGTGGTTTGGGATAGTAGTGGCATCCAGGATGAAGATTGGTATGGCATTTTTGCCCAACGCTATGGCGCGGACGGCGCGCCCCTTGGCCTGTTGCCTTGGTAATGCTTCAGGGCTAGGTCGGTCCAGTTGGAATTTAAAGTGACACTGCGCAAGGGACTATATCAATGAATATGAAACATCATTCTTGGGCAACTTGGTGTGGGCATATCTTTATTGTTTTGTGTGTGATCCTCTCTGGGGGGTGCTACGAAAAGGTGGACTTCTCAAGGGACGCCAACCCTTGCGTCAGTTGTCGCGATTGCGAGAAATGTATCAATTACGGAGATTCTTTGAGGTGCGTGCCCCTTGAAGAGAGCGTCTACCTGAAATGCGGGGAGGATGGCTACGTGTATTCCATTACGTCTTGTGACGAACCAGGTGATGCTATCGAATGCATCGAAGGGCAGGGGTATTGCGTCGAGCTGTCATCCACAGAAGCAGAATGCCAATGTCTCAACCACTGGACCGGTGAGGACTGTTCTAAGTGTCCTGGGAACTGGGACGCGAACCAAGACTGCGCCACATGCAAGGCAAACTGGGATCTGGAAAAAGACTGCGAAGTATGCTTGGGAAATTGGGACATTAACCAAAACTGTCGTGCTTGTGAGAACCACTGGGTTGATAATGATGATGACTGTCATACGTGTCCGGGAAACTGGGACGCATCTCAGGAGTGCAACGTGTGCATTGGAAATTGGGATGAGGCCCAGGATTGCAATGCTTGCCAAAACGGCTGGATAGGAGATGACTGCGACATCTGCCCAGAGGGGTGGGAAGCAGATCAAGATTGCGTTGAAGTATGTGGGAATGGATTTATTACACAAAGTGAGGAATGTGATGATTTGAATGAAGTCCAGTGGGATGGATGCGACGCGTGCAGTATTGTCGAATTTCGGGTCAATACATATACGAATAGTTCCAAATATCAATCTTCAATAGCGATAGCACCGGATGGTCGCTTCATAGTCGTATGGGAAAGTTATGACCAGGATGGTGATAGACTAGGAATATTTGGACAGCGCTATGAAAAGGTTGGAATGCCCGTGGGAGAGGAGTTTCAAATCAACACTGTTACAGTCCATACACAAGAAAGTCCGGGTGTGGCAATCGCATCGAGCGGTTACTTTGTCGTAATCTGGGCGAGCTTTGGCCCTGATGGTAATCAGGAAGGTATCTTTGGGCAGCGCTATGATGCAGGTGGGAATCCACTTGGTGTCAACTTTCAGGTAAACACCTATGCGATGAGTCCCCAGGAATCACCCTCAGTAGCGATGGGGCCGGATGGGCGCTTTGTGGTCGTATGGAAAAGTCTTGGCCAAGATGGCGACGGGTGGGGCATATTTGGCCAGCGCTATGACGCAGAGGGGAATCCGCTCGGTGTTGAGTTTCAAGTCAATACTTATAGTGACGATGATCAGGAGAATCCCTCAGTAGCGATGGCGCCGGACGGACGCTTTATAGTCGTATGGGATAGTTATAAACAGGATGGCGATCAAGATGGAATATTCGGTCAACGTTATGATGTAGATGGGAATCCACTTGGTGTCGAGTTTCAGGTCAACACTGTTACGGATTATGCTCAGAGAGAACCCTCGGTAGCGATAGCACCGGACGGGCAGTTTGTCGTAACCTGGCAGACAAGTGGCCAGGTTGCCGGTCAGCGCTATGACACAGATGGAGATCCAACAGGAAATGAGTTTCGGGTAAACACCTACGCGACCAAGACTTCAACATTTCAGGCAGTAGCAATGGCATCAGATGGTGGTTTTGTAGTTGTTTGGAAGGGGGTTGGCATATATGGCAAACACTATGATGCATCGGGCAATCCTATTGGTAATTTCTTTAAGATCAACACCCATTCGCCTTTTGATTATCCGGATTATCCTGCAGTGGCAATGGCACCAGACGGTCGGTTTGTCGTAGCCTGGTCGATACGTATCGACAATAATGTGTACTCGAATGATGTATTTGCCCAACGCTATGACGCGGACGGCAATCCCCTAGGCCTCCTGCCTTGGTAGTTTAAACCCCACCCGTCAGTCGGCGCTTAAGAGGGAATCCACCCAACAATTAAGCCCGGATTGCAAATTCCGGGAAAATGCCACCTTAAATCATGATCTCATACGGCTTTTCCACTCCGGAATTCCAATTCCGGTCCACCGACATCCCTGTTTCCACCACAAATTTTGATAGGATGCTTTGTCAGATGCTTTTGGGCTGTAAATAGAGAGGAACATCATGCCAAAAAGAATCAACGCAGTCATTTTGCTCATCATCGCTACGATGACATTTCCCGCTATGTCTGCTGAAATCGGCGGGGTTCACCTCCCAGATACGTATAAAACTGACAGGGGGACGCTCGTGCTGAACGGCGGCGGCATACGAACAAAAATGATTATTAAGGCATATGTGGCAGGTCTTTATTTAACGAAGAAGTCGAGCGATTATCAGAAAATCATCGATGCTGATGCGCCCATGGCCATCAAAATCATCATCACCACCCGCTGGATAACCTCAGAGCGATTCATCGAAGCCTGTGAGGCTGGGTTTCAAAGGACCACCAACGGCAATACCAAACCCCTGCGAGACAAGATCGACCTGGTCTATACGGTGTTTAAACAGGAATTTAATACAGGAGATGTTTTCGATATCGTCTACGAGCCTAAAAAAGGGACGTCCTTTTATAAGAATGGTAAATTTATCTCTACCCAAGAGGGGTTAGCACTCAAAAGAGCCTTGTTTGGTATCTGGATCATCGATAGACCGTCACACGGATGTGAAGATCTTCGAAGAGGAATGCTGGGGTTGGGCAAGAAATGATATCTCAGTCAGATATTGATAACTTTGGGAGGACTGCCCATGATTTTGCCAAGAGATCTCTGGCCCCACTCTTCAAAGGCGAGCACTCAGACGGCGATTTAGAACAGCTGCCGGATATCTATTCTACTGCCCTGGAGATCGGTCTGGCGTCTGCTGCAGATCCCTCTATGGACGGCAATGAATTCGGTGTCTGGGGCGCCATTACCGATCAAGACGGCACAGCACCGTCCATTGTGATTCTGGAGGCACTCGCACAGGTCTGCGGCGGGGTGGCCATGGCCGTGAATGCCCAGGGCGTGGCGTCCAATATCGCCATGCAGGGCAGTTTTGCTCCGCCCATATCCCCGGTTCGGGCTGCGTTGTGTCTGCAAGAAGGACCATTTCCTCCCAGGCTCGATGCTATTCACAGCCCAAGTGCGATTGAAACGATAGCGGTGCCCATGGGGGACGCATATCAGATAACAGGCACAAAAGACTTCGTCTATGCCATGGGCGATGTGGATGCTTATATCGTATTTGTCCGGGTGGAACAGGAATGGGGCTGCTTCCTGGTTCCTGCTGGTACTTCGGGCATTGCTGTTGTCTCGCCTGGCGTGAGAACCGGTCTCCGCGCCTGCACAGTCCAAACCGTAACATTTGATGATGTTCTCGTAAAAAAGGCGTACCGCATCGATGGCGCAAAGGCCAGTGCCCGCGCACTGCTATACCGGGCCCTTGGCCTGAACTGGACCGGCATTGCCGCGATTGCAGTGGGTATTGCCCGCGGTGCCAGCGCGGCGGCCAGGCAATACATGTCAGAGCGCTACCAGGGCGGCATGATGATCGAAAACCACCCAGCATTGAAGATGCTCGTTGCCGGGGCTGAGGCAAAAACAGAGACCGTCATCAGTTCAATGCTTAAAAGCGACGTGACTGACGTTGGGAGCGCTGCGTTCTATAAGCGCGCTGCGTCTGCCAAGCTCATGGCCACCACCCTGTGCAGTGAGGCAGTCACAGATTGCCTCCAGACCTTTGGCGGGTACGGCTACATCGAGGATTTTGGCATGGAAAAGCGACTGCGCGATATCACTACCCTGAAATCGGCCTGTGGATCGCCGTTTTATTTAAAGCAGATGATGTTCGATCTGTCAGGAGAATAGAGGCGATGAAACCCGAGCTATTGGAACGGGCTGAGCAGCTCAAGATCCGGAACGCCAAAAAGCAGCTGAACGCGTTTGGGCGCCTACTGGTGGACGGCCGGGAGTGCACATTGTGGGACCTGGACACGGCTGTACTGCCGCGAGCAGCTCGAAAGTGGCGGAAACGGGCGCGACGATTCGCAAGGGAAGAGATACGGCCCCTTGCTGCCCAGGCAGACCTGGATCCCCACGGGTACGACCCCGCCCCCCTGCTCACCGCTGCCTCCAAAAAGGGATTCCAAACCCTGTTGCTCGTGCGGCCGTTTGGCAGTGCCGGCATCACAACCTTTCTCAAAAGCACCACGATTCAACTCGCTGTGGTGGCCGAGGAATTCGCTACGGAATGCGGCGGCCTCGGCCTGCTGCTCCTGGGCCATAACCTGGGCATTGCCCCCCTTTTGCTGGCCGGCCATGTGGGGACCTATTTGCGGCACTTCCTCCCCATCTATCTCAAGGCCACGTGGTTGGGTAAGTCCACGGTCCTTTCCTTTGCCATCACTGAGCCGGCAGCCGGATCAGACGTGGAATCCTGCGATGGTGCGGTTCAGGCAAAGGTCACGGTAACGGCTCGTCCTGAAAAAGGAGGCTATGTCCTGAACGGTACCAAGGTATTTATCACCGATGGCGCGGTGGCTGACAAAATAGTGGTTTATGCCTGTTTGGAAGGTGAGAAGATAGACTCGTGGACTTGCTTTCTGGTCGATACATCAATGTCGGGCGTTATCGTGGGGCGTCACGAGCGGAAGATGGGGCAGCGCGCTTCAGATGCCTCAGAGATCATTTTGGAGGATGTATTTGTCCCGCGGCGCAACATTATCGGCAAGCTCCGATCTGGCTGGGCCAACAACCACAACGTGCTCAACTTTTCCCGGCCTGTGGTTGCGGCCATGGCGCTGGGTCACGGTAGGGGGGCATTTGAGCGCGCGCTAAAATTTTGTCGCGACACCACATTAGCAGGCAAGCGCCTGGTCGACTATCCAGACGTGCAGTACGAGCTGGCTGACATGGCCATCAGCTTGTGGGCAGCGCGGAGCATGGTGTGGCGGTGCTGCGCCAGTTTTAGGGCCAATCAGGCCTTGTCTTCTACTGCCAAGGTCTTTGCTTCAGATACGGCAGTGCGCGTATGCAATCAAGCAATGGAGCTCATGGGCGATGCGGGATACCTGCACCGCTTTGGTGTGGAACGGGCATGGCGAGATTCGCGGCTCACACAGATTTACGAGGGCACCAACCAAATCAATAGATATGATGTGATTGAACACCAGTGGGACTATGATTTTTCCAAAGATTGCAGCGAGAAAGGCTTGTAGGCATGAGCGCAAAACCAGATACTTTTTTTGATGTTAAAACGACTTCGTTTGAAAGCACTCAAGGGCCGGTTGTCCTGCCCATTTTTTACCAGGATTTTTCCGCACTTCATTTTGTTTTTTTTGTAGATTACGAAAAGGCCCTCTCCAAGCTCGCCGGTACTGCCTTTAGTCCCTGCAAACTATTCAACGGCAAGGCCGGTGTGATTTTTACCTTTTTTGAGTACCGCGAGACAGCAATAGGTCCCTACAACGAAGTGTGTTTGGGCATCTTATGTTATCATGCCAATCACAAGCAACCCGCGCTTATCGTACCTCAGTTCCTTAAGGACGCGAAGATGTGGACGATGGGGATTTATGTGGTTGATTTGCCCGTGAGCACGGAGATCGCCAGGGTCGCCGGAAGTGAAATTTGGACCTATCCCAAATTCGTCACAGAAATCCCCTTTCATCTAGACGGAAAGCAGTTCAGCACCGCGGTCATGGATCCGGCTATTTCCGAGCCGATTTTCTCCTTAGAGGGCCGCGTTGGCTTTCTTGGCCTGGGACGTCACCTTTCAAAAATCGTGAAGGTCGGGTCATTTGTCTCCCACACCATGCACCAGGGCACCCCTCTTTCCATTCTATCAGAGGTAGAGGACCAGGGACGGTTTGCCAATCTAGGCTTTAGTGGAAAAATACAGGTGAACGCCAACAGCAAGCATAGGATGGCTGTAAACCTGCGCGATCTAGGCCTTGAAGGAAAAAAACCGATCGTAGTGCTCAGGGCTGAGCAAGTGCGGATGAAGCTGAACGACGGCTTTCCCATGTCTTAACGAGTTTCCATCCTCCAATGGTCCTTTTTGCGCAAACCTACCCCTCCGTCCCCCGTTCCTATTCAACATACACCTGTAGCCGTGGGGTTTATCCCCACGGTGAAAAGCTATTTAATTCTAGAGCATTCCATCTGCGGGGGTAAACCCCGCAGCTACATGTTGTTACAAAAGTATCATTTAGGGATGGCTAACGAACACTTAATCCAACCCTTAAGTGGGTCTGGGGCTGAGTGATTCTTTGACGAGAAAAGCCTTGACAAAAATCCATTAAATATATAAAACCGTCCAGACGGTTTAAAAACAATCCAGACGGTCTGATGATGGGTGATTGTGTTGATGTAGCCAGGACTGCAGACTGTAGCGAGAAAGGTGTGTAGGCATGAGCGCAACAGCAGATACTTTTTTTGATGTTAAAACGACCTCGTTCGATAGCACTCAAGGGCCGGTTGTCCTGCCCATTTTTTATCGGGATTTTTCCGCGCTTCATTTTGTCTTTTTTGTAGATTACGAAAAGGCCTCCTCAAAGCTCGGCGGTACTGCCTTTAGGCCCTGTAAGCTATTCAACGGCAAGGCCGGGGTCATTTTTACCTTTTTTGAGTACCGCGATTCAGCAATAGGTCCCTACAACGAAGTGTGTTTGGGCATCCTATGTTATTGCGCCAATCGTAAACAGCCCGCGTTTGTCGTTCCACAGTTCCTTCAGGACGCAAAGAGGTGGTCGGTTGGCTTCTATGTGGTGGACCTACCCGTGAGCACAGAGATCGCGAGGGTCGCTGGCGATGAAATCTGGACCTATCCAAAATTCGTTACAGAGATTTCCTTTCAGCTCAATGGCAAGCAGTTCAGCACCGAGGTCATGGACCCGGCGATTTCCGAGCCGATTTTCTCCTTTGAGGGCCGTGCTGGTTTTCTCGGCTTGGGACGCCACCTTTCAAAAATAGTGAGGGTAGGCTCATTTGTCTCCCACACCATGCACCAGGGCAGCCCCCTTTCCATCCTGTCCGAGGTGGAGGACCAGGGACGGTTTGCGAATCTAGGCTTTAGTGGAAAAGTACAAGTGAACGCCAACAGCAAGCACAGAATGGCTGCAAACCTACGCGATCTAGGCCTTGACGGAAAAAAACCGATCGTCGTGCTCAGAGCTGAACAAGTGCGTCAAAAGCTGAACGACGGTATTCCCATGGCCTAGTAGATAATGCGCGCTGGCCAATGTGGGCTAAATATGCCATTGTCAGACCATGAATGAAAAAGAGATACGCAACACAAAAGCCCGGATGCCAGACACTGTCGATCCAGACCAGATACGTCGATGGTTTCCAGCATTGAAATCAACCGAAGTGTTTCTGGACAATGCCGGGGGATCTCAACTGCCCATTTCCGTGATTGATCAAATTCGTGAATACTATGCGAACACATATGTACAACTCGGCGCGGATTACCCGACCGGACGTAGAGCAACGCACACTGTGGAGCAAGCCCGCGAGGTGCAAAAAATATTGATGAACGCGGGAGAGACCGGGCAGATAATCCTGGGACCGTCCACGTCGGCCTTGTGCGCCATGCTCGCTGACTGTTATGCCCGGGCCCTCGATCCAAATCGCAATGAGGTTATCGTATGTGAGGCCGGGCACGAAGCCAATGTGGGCCCCTGGGTAAGGTTGGCTGACAGGGGATATGTCGTCAAAACCTGGCGCCTGGATCCAAACACCTTCACCAATCCCTTGGATGAATTGGAGATATTGCTCAGCGCAAAGACCCGCGTTCTGGCTGTACCCCATGTTTCAAATCTACTCGGCGCAATCGAAGACATTTCCGTGCTGGCGCAGATGGCCCACCAGGTGGGGGCGCGTATCGTCGTAGATGGGGTGGCCTATGCACCCCATCGGGCCATGGATGTGGCCGGTTGGGATGTAGATTATTACGTGTATTCGAGTTACAAGGTGTACGGTCCCCACATGGCTGTGATGTTTGGCACCCACCAGGCCCTGGCAGCGTTGGAGGGGCCAAATCACTTTTTTATCCACCAGGAGGAAGTGCCCCACAAGTTCGAGTTGGGAGGTGTGCTACACGAGGGGTGTGCTGGCATCTTGGGCCTGCCCCCATACCTCGGGTTTTTGGCTGGCAGTGATGAGGAAACCCGGTTTGATCGATCTGTCGTAGAGAGGGCCTTTGAAGTGATGACCCGCTGCGAGCTGCCCCTGCAGGGGAAACTGATCGAATACTTGCAGGGCAAGGATCAGGTGCGACTGATCGGTCCAGGAGACACGGGGCGGTCCCGAGTGGGCACGATCAGTTTTGTGCATCGCCGCAAGTCGTCTAAAGAAATCGTACTGGCCGCCAATGCACAGGGGGTGGGTATCCGGTACGGTCATTTCTACGCCCATCGCTTGGCCACCGCCCTGGGGTTAGACCCCGAAGACGGCGTCGTGCGAGCCAGTCTCCTTCACTACAACACTGAGGCAGAGATTGATCGGCTGATCAACTGCTTGGACCAGCTTTTATAACCACTATTTGTTCATGGCCAAGATACTATAGAAGTATCTTTTCGATCTGTTCTTTAGAGACGTCCCCCTGGCGCAGTTCCAATAGGCCGTCCTTTGCATCGATAAAATAGATGCCAGGCGCCACCATCAGTGGTTTTAGCTCGGCCATTTTTTCCGTCTTTTCGATATCCACATCCCGTTGAATGCGCTCGACTGGAAGCCCGGGCTTCATCTTGAGGACCGCGTTGAGCGCAGTCCATGTGGTTTCGATTCGCTCGCGGGTACAGTCGCAGGCTTGCTTCTGCCCGACAAAGACAATGCGCGCCACGTTACGCCCAGGCGTTTGAGCTTTGTTGGCAGATTCGGTTTTTTCGATGTTGCCCTGTTCAGAACTTGCCGAGCTCGTTCTGTTGCATGCCAGAGACAACGCCATTCCCACTGCGCAGAAACAAAATAGTATTGCTTTGTTTTTCAGCATCATGACTCCTATCTCAATGCTTGATAAATGATGAACAACCCGATCAATACGATCATCCAACCCGCTAGCCTACGAACGACTTCAAGGGTCTTTGTCGCCTTTTTCGAACTGATGATTTTTTTGGCAACACCCATGGAAGTGCCGGCAATGATGATCAGAACACTATGGCCCAGGGCATAGATCAAGAGCAGTAGACCGCCATACGTCACCGACGCCCCTGATCCGGCCAGGTACGTCAGCAGGACGACGAGGATCGGTGCGGCGCAGGGTGCTGACACAAAACCAAAGAGCAATCCCAACACCAAAGCGCCTAAAAGGCCCTTGGTTTTTGGTTGCACATTGAAGGGCATGGGAATCGTAAAATTCAATATGCCGGCCAGGTGGAGCCCCATCACAATACATACGGCTGCTACGACCCAATGCCAGATTGCCGATACATCCCCGTACATTTTTCCAGCAAGCGCAGCGACCATGCCCATCGCCGTGAAGGTAACGGCCAGTCCAAACACGAATATCAGGGAAAACATAAACGATCGCAGGATCGATGCGTCTTCTTCCCTTCTGCCTGCTACAAAGCTCATCATCAACGGTATCATGGCCAGGACACACGGATTCGATGCGGTTACCATGCCACCGGCAAAGACTGCAATCATGGCAAGCCATGGATTGGTATTGATGTACTGATCAGCGTTGGCCAAGAGTGTGTCTAACATCTATTTTGACGCTGCAGCTTCGGCGGTAATCCAATCGGCGATCTCTGTTCTTTTGGGAATCTTGCCGCTGCACTTCACCTCTTCGTCGATCACCAATGCCGGTGTAATCAACACACCGTATTTCATGATGTCGTCGATGTTTTCTACTTTTTCGAGCTGGGCTGCCACACCAGAGGTGGCCAGGGCCTTTTCGGTTTCGCTGTAGAGTTTTCTACATTTCGAGCATCCCGTTCCCAAAACTTTTATCTTCATCGTTTCACTACTCCTAAAAGCAGCCCATAGTAACATGGCCATGACGCTGCACCGTCCTGAAATTAGGGTAGGTTGGGGCACCTGTCAAAAGAGCAATGCAATGCGTCGTTTCAATTCATCGCGCACCTGGCGAAATGCTTTGATTCGGGCCTCTTCATCGCCTGTGACAGCAGCTGGATCTGGCAATCCCCAATGCACTCGATGGGCTTGGCCCAGAAACACAGGGCATTCCTCTTCGCGACACAGGGTGATGACCGTATCCACGGTTGCCGGGTCAATGTGGCTGACGTTTTTGGATCTATGGGTTGACGTGTCTATGTCCAGTTCAGCTAGCACTGTTGCCGCTTCTGGTCTTACACTCGTCGGGTTGGATCCTGCTGATTGGACGCGCACATCGACAGGTGCGAGCTTGCGGGCAATGCCTTCGCCAATTTGACTTCGGGCCGAGTTGGCCACGCAGAGAAAGAGCAGCCCCTTGGGTTTGAGAGCCCGCAGCACTCCGGCTTCTATCAACCACCTGGGCAGTACGCCGTCACCCTCGTGAATACGGACGGTCCCGGCGGGATTGCCATCGATATGGATCGTGGGTGACCCACTGAAACTGTAGTCCTCTGCTTTCCTGTTGGATGAGATTTTCACTTTCTCGATTGGGGTGCCCGGGACAAGCGCTTGAACAACGTCCTCGAGCCTGGCATATGCCGCGTCTGCATTTGGACAGCTGTCAAAATATAGAAATTGTATGTTCATGGTTCACCTGTTGGTTCAGATCTTTGCCTGGGGTTGGCGCTTTGGGTCAAACCAGTGGGTTGTCTTGAGGCAGATGCGCACCAGCATCAACATCACCGGCACCTCGATCAATACACCCACCACCGTGGCCAATGACGCGCCAGATGAAAGGCCAAAGAGCATGGTCGCCGTGGCAATGGCCACTTCAAAATGGTTAGATGCGCCGATCATGGCTGAAGGCGCTGCGTCCTCGTACTGCAACTTGAGCAACCTGGAGGCGCCATATCCCAAACCAAAGATCAGTACGGTCTGGATAAACAAGGGAACGGCAATCCAGACAATGGTGAGCGGGTTGCTCAGGATGACATCGCCTTTAAACGAAAATAAAAGAACCAACGTGGCCAGGAGGGCAGTGATGGTAATAGGACTCAACAGGTGCAGGAATTTTTCCCTGAACCACGCTTCGCCCTTTATGTTCAGGATCAATTTTCGAGAAAAGTAACCGGCCACCAGGGGGAGTGCGACATAGACACCAATGGAGAGCAACAGCGCCTGCCAGGGCACTGGCAGTCTGCCTATGCCGAGAAGAAATCCACCCAGGGGTCCATACAGGAACAGCATGGTCAGGGAATTGATGGCCACCATGACCAGGGTATGTCCGTCATTGCCGCGGGCGAGGAATCCCCACACGAGCACCATGGCGGTACACGGCGCAATACCCAACAGGATGCACCCGGCCAGATATGATCTCCACAGAGGTACCTGAAGCATCTTGACGCCATTGTGAAGGACAACCGTGCCAACGCCGTGGGTGTCGCCAATGTTGAGATCGAGCCCCAGGGGCATCTTCACCAGGTCCACTGCTTCAGTGCCGATGGCGCCAATGAACAATGTCCCCAAGAAAAACACGGAGATAGCATACATGGTGAACGGCTTGATGGCCCAGTTGATAACCAGTGTCAGCGCAACTGGTTTTAAGTTCTTGCCAGCCTTGAGCACCTCGGCAAAGTCGATCTTTACCATGATAGGGTACATCATGAAGAACAAGCAGATAGCGATGGGGATGGAGATCACTGGCGCGCCATTGACCTCCACAGAGAGCCCATCGAGGTACTTGGCGACAGAAGGTGCCAGCTTGCCCAGACCGATACCGATCAATATGCACAAGATGACCCAGACGGTCAGGTACCGCTCAAAGAACCCGAGCCCCTTGGGCTCTTTCGTAATACATGCTTCAGTGGTTGCCATGTTAGTCCATTACCTCAGATATGCGATAGGATGAACGCCTTTACTTCGTCTGTATGCCACTCGACCCCATCAAAGGTCAAAAAGCGATCGATGACCTCTCCTTGGGGTGACAGCAATACGCTGTCAGGTGCTTCTAGGGATTGATCCCCGATGCCCCAGCCCTCTGCGTATTGGACATGGACGTCCATGTTAACCACTGTGATCGCGTATGCCTCGTCGAACATACCAAAGGGAATGTCCGTTGCGTCGGCTGGAATAAAGCACGATTCGGTCATCGATACGATGTTGTCTTCCAGATTGGTCAGTGGCTTGTAGTTCGCTAGGACGATTTGGACGTCCAGAGCTGGGTCTGCATCAAATTCCTCTTGCATTTGCTGAAAGATCCGCAACTGCGGAATCGTGGGCTCGACACCTGTTCACAACGGACAAAAGACAAACCAAAAAGCGTGCTTACCGGCAAAGTCGCCGATGCTAAAGGTCTGCATGAAATTGTCTGCCAGGGGGTTGGCCTCTACGAACTGATAGTACCCACCCGGGTAGACCGATTCTGATTCTGTATCCGTATCTTCGTCCGTATCCGTATCTTCATCTGTATCCGTATCTTCATCTGTGTCCGTATCTTCACTTGTGTCCGAATCACTGCCGCTGTCCGAGTCGTCTTCACCACTTGAATCATCGATGACGGCATCGTCATTCCCGTTGCTGTAGGCGCATGCAAGTGGCATCAATAGCCAGGGCATGACTGCAGGGAAAAACAACGAGAACACACTTTTCGCGTGCTTTGAGGCTAGCTGGACCATCACTGATGAATGTAGCATATGATATCTATCCTTTACACCTCTAATCCCGTGGGCTACGCTCTACTAGAGGGTGATGATCGTGCATCGTATGAAGCATCATTCGCAAAAAAGAATACACCTCATCGCAATGATTGTAGGGGCTGTCTTGGTGATGTCACACCTGATTGACCGTGCCCAGAGCCAGATTCCCAGGGAGGGACTGTTCATGGACAGCGGTAATCGGCTCGGCAAGGGAAACAGCAATTGCGTGGCACTCGGAGATGTGGACGGCGATGGTGATCTAGATGCCTTTGTAACCAATTTCTACCACCGACCCAACAAGGTCTGGTTGAACGATGGCAGCGGTGTGTTCACCGATAGCGGTCAAAACCTGGGATCCAATTACAGCCGCTTTGTCGCGCTGGGAGACCTGGACGGTGACGGCGATCTCGACGCCTTTGTGGCCAACGACGGTCCCAATCGGATATGGCGCAACAACGGTCAAGGGCGGTTCGCAGACAGCGGCCAATCCCTCGGCAAGCTTAGCAGTATCTCCATAGTGCTGGGGGACGTGGACGGAGATGAGGACTTGGATGCGGTCGTGACCAACAATGAAGAGGACCTGGTGTGGTTCAACAACGGAAACGGGAGCTTCGGAGCGTTCGTCGAACCCGAGTGGGGCTCTTCAGGATATTTTACAGCTTTGGGTGATCTAGATGCAGACGGCGATCTGGACGTGTTTCACGCCAGCCGGTATCGCAACGAGGTGTGGCTGAACACCGGTGCTGGTATCTATGCCATGATCGGTACACTTCTGGGGGATGCGGACAGCAACCACGCAGCCTTGGGCGATCTGGATGGTGACGGTGATCTGGACGCTTTTGTGGCCAACTCGGAAAAGCAACCCAACGAGGTATGGCTGAACGACGGCACGGGTATCTTTACCGACACGGATCAACGCCTGGGCAATCAACGGAGCAATGCCGCGGCCTTGGGAGACCTGGACGGTGACGGTGATCTGGACGCGTTTGTGGTTAACTACGTGGGTGTGCCCAATACGGTCTGGTTGAACGACGGCACAGGGTTCTTTGCCGACAGTGGCGAGCGTTTGGGAAATGGCTACAGCCGGTCGGTGGCTCTGGGAGATCTGGACGGTGACGGCGATCTGGACGCCTTTGTATCGAACTTGAACGGACCCAACACGGTGTGGTTGAACCAGACCCGGACAGCCACCAAAAATACGACTCCGCTGTTATGACGTGGCTGTTTTTTGCCCTATGTGCATCGATAATTTGGGCCTGAATTCATGTAATCGATAAGGCCGTGACTGACAGATGGGCAGTGAAACCCGTGATCTATGTAACTATTTAGCGCGATGATATGTCATTCAACAAAGTCGTCACGAGCTGAAAATGCTGGGGGGTGGTTTGCCTGCTTGCCTCGCGGCGAGGGCTTCGACGATGAAGTTGCTGTGATCGATCCCTTGCTTATGAGCGGT
>JASJCT010000139.1 GCA_030065855.1 Myxococcota bacterium | reverse complement strand
TGGCAGCTGCGGGGCTGGATAGATCTCCTGGTCGGGGGTGTGGGCATGCGCCGTGGTCGAAAAGATCCCAATAGCCTACGCCCCGGGGACACGCTCGACTGTTGGCGCGTCGAAGCCGTGACGCCGGGCAAACTGTTGCGCCTGCGCGCGGAGATGCAGCTGCCAGGACGGGCCTGGCTGCAATGGGAAGTAGAGCCGGATGAAAACAGTGGCGCGGTGATACACCAGACCGCTATCTTTGATCCAGCTGGCTTCTTAGGGTTGGCGTACTGGTATCTTTCATACCCGTTCCACAAGGTTATCTTTAAGGGTATGCTGGACGCCATTGCCCGCCAAAGCCTCCTCGCGGCGAGCACCCCCCAGTCAAAACAGAAGGTCGAAAGAGAGGTTGCATCGTGAGGGATTTTGTGCTGAAAAGTAACGATTCTGTGACAAATTGCTTTTTAGGCGGTTTTGCTGATTTATATGTTGACCCCAGTGGGTGGATGCATAAGGTTTTGTCATGAGGTACGTAGAAGATATTCAGTCCGAGTTGGCCTCGACGTTTCGCCTCATTACCCAAGACGCACCGCCTCGGTTACAGCAAGCCATGCACCACGCCCTGTTTCCAGTCGGCGGTACTGTGCGGCCAAAACTCTGCTTAGGGGTGGCGCATGCCATTTCCGGACAAACGCCAGACCTTGCCATGAAGGCAGCCATTGCCGTCGAGCTTTTGCACTGCGCCTCTTTGGTCCACGATGACCTGCCCTGTTTCGACGATGCGGATCTGCGTCGAGGGAGACCCACTGTGCATCGGGCCTTTGGCGAGGAGATCGCCGTGCTCGTGGGCGACGGGTTGATCGCCGCGGCCTTTGAAACAGTTGCCGCGCATCAGGGCCATGAGGCGGACAAGGTCAACCAGATGCTGCTCATCTTGGCCAAAGCGCTTGGCCCATCTCAGGGGTTGGTCGCTGGGCAAGCCTGGGAAAGCGAATCCGAACCATCGATCGAGATGGTGCATCGCCACAAGACCGGCGCCCTATTCGAAGCTGCCGCAGCCCTTGGCGCCATCAGCGTGGGTGCCCCAGAGGGGCCTTGGCGCAGACTTGGTCGGGCCATTGGACAGGCTTATCAGCTGGCTGATGATCTGATGGATGCACTGGGCAGCACAGCGCTCAGTGGGAAATCCAGTGGCCGGGATGCACTGTTCAATCGACCGAGTGCAGTGCGCGCTTTTGGACTGCAAGGTGCTGTGGATAGGTTCAGTCGCGTCATCGACGAAACAATTCGCGCAGTGCCCCCGTGCTCAGGTCGCGCAGCCCTGGTCGACCTGGTGCAACAAATGGCGGTTCGGCTCTGTCCGCCTGGGTTGCGAGAAAGGGTGTCCAGGCTATATCCGGTTTTAGACGAGACACCCCTTGCCACCGGCAGCGTTGCAGTGAACTGACACTGGAAAAAAGCTGCCCGATTAAAACAATGATACCTGCTAAAAAAAGTGATTGGTTTGCCAGGTGGTTTTCCAAACAAGTGAAAAAGCGGATTGCACAGCAGTTCGCCCGCGTTTACCTGCGCGGGCTGGATCCGTTAAGAACGACCCTAGATAGCAGGGCAGTGTTGGCCATATCCAATCACACGTCTTACTGGGACCCGATGATGGCGATGTTGATTGGGTATCGTCTCCTGGATGCGGAGGGCTACGCAATGATGGACGCGGCCAATCTGGCACGCCTGCCCTTTTTAGGAAGAATGGGTGGGTTTGGCGTGGACCTGTCTGATCCATTGGACGGCACCCGAGCCATTGCCTATACCGTGGGTCTATTGAACAAAAAAAACCGCCTGGTTTGGATCTTTCCACAAGCACAGGAACGCCCGGTAACCGCTCCAATGGATGACTTCAAACCCGGGGCAGCCATCATTGCTCGCCGGGCGCGGCAGGCTGCGGTGGTTCCAGTGGGGCTCAGTTACGTTTTTGGTGCAACAGCGTTCCCAGATGCATACATCTCCATTGGCCCGCCGGTGGCAAAGGCCCAAGGCATCAAGGCTGATGTACGAGCCCAGCAGGATGCTGTCTCTCGGCAGCTGCGCCTAATTTCCGGTCATCTCGACGGCACTGCCCCTTTAAATGACTTTGAGGTTGTCTCCAATCGCCCGGAAAAAAAAATAGCCCGATGGACAGAGTCCATGCTCGCCCGGCTTACCCGATATTGAGCCTCCCCGGGCCGACGCTGTCAGGCATTATTCCCAACCGCTTCGTGGCGCGTATTTCGGGGTTTTTACTTTGCATCTACCTCGCGTTCTGACACATTGTTCACTGAGGTATTGATGTATGAAGAACAATTTAATGATTTGTTGTATCGCAGTAGCGATTTTGTTTGGGCCTTCGATCAGTACCGCTGCCACAAAGACCAGTGCAAATGAAGTCAAGACCGCTCTACTGCTGATCGATATTCAACAATTTTATTTCACTGGTGGGGGATTACCCCTTCATCATCCCCGTCGAGCCAGTCTTAACGCCAAAAGGCTGATTGATAAATTTCGCCAGGAACGCGGATTGATTATTCACGTAGGGCACGTGGCTAAAAGTGGGGCTGGATTCCACCCGGATGTGGCCCCCAAACCTGGTGAGCCAGTGGTAATGAAAAAAGAGGTCAGCGCGTTCAACGGCACAGATCTGCTCAAGCTTCTAAAAGACCGGGGTATTAAGCGTTTGGTGATCTGCGGCATGCAGACCCATATGTGCATAGAAGCCGCAGTACGAGCAGCCCATGACTTGGGTTTTGAGTGCGTTGTCATCCACGACGCTTGCGCCACCCGATCGTTAACGTTTCAAGGCCGTACGATCAGTGCTCAGGACGTACACGCCGCCACGTTAAGCACCCTGAATAAAACCTATGCTGAGGTGCTCGATACTGAAGCATTCCTAAGAAAGCATTGAGTTTTCGGTTAGCCCTGGACCAGCCTGCCCGTTTTATCGACTTTAAGCGATACCCCGCGCCATATCACCGTTCTGGAAAACAATACCCCCACAAAAACCAGTAACAATGTAATGTCGGCCAACACAGCGTCGACCAAAGCTGTGGATATCCGTGGGTTCATCCCACAGAAATGACGGGCCCCAAGGCCGACGATCAATCGGGCCAAACCAGCAGGTGCCAATGCAACCAGTCCCCAATGAACCCCCAGGGCTGCGCTGATAACTGCCAACACAGGGATCAACATACCAGCGCAAAACATACCTGGATACGCCAGTAGTAATCCCGGTCGCTGCGCCTTGACCACCATGGTCCACCGCCTGAGACGGGCCATGGTATCCCAGCAAGCTTTGGGTCCGACCAGCGTATGCGCGATGCCTGGATAAGGGCTAACGTCGTATCCGCTTTGGCGCAATTGCCGCGACAGTTCCATGTCCTCACCCAAGTAATTGGACAGGACGCCGAACCCTCCGATGGCCCGCAACGCATGGGGGCGAATGGCAAATAGCTTGCCCACCATGGCTTGGGGATCAATGCCGCTGATCAACCCGAACGTTTGCCAGGAGCCGTGTAGCACTGCCTCTGAGACCCGGTTGCCGAATTGTTTTCTCTGGGCGGTCTCGATAAAAGGGACCCAGACCGCACCTGGCGATGACTGGCGTTCCAGGGCTGTCAATAACCCATCGAGGTCAAACCCGGTAAGATCCACATTGCTGTCTGCACACACGATGGCGTCGAATATTTCAGCATCTTCTGGAACAGAGGCCGCCAGATTGGCAACCTTGCGATTTGGACCAAGGGGCAGCGCGACCTCAGTATGCGCTTTGATGCCACGGTCTGCTAGGTGATCCACGGCCGCGGCAATGGCAGGCAGGGCAAGGTCGTTTGGATCGCTCACCGCAAACACGGCGTTGACCTGGCAGGTTCCCTCTAGGTATCCGATCGATTGCAGGCAATGGATGAGATAGGATTCGTTCCCGGCACAGGGGCGTATGATAAGGACCTTTCTGGGCTTGGGCTGGACCGATGCGCCCGCTAGTGCTGATGTTCCGAGTCGCTGACGTTTGCTCACCGTGGCCAGTGCTGCGCCCAGGAGCCACAGGGCCCATCCCGTTAAAAAAGAACCGAGCGCCATGCCAAGGGTCATGATGCCCCATGCCCTGAGGTCGCCAGGGGGGGTAACGGCGGCAGTCCAAGATTTTGAAGTACAGCGTTCGCAGCCAATCGGCCGCTGATCCCTGCCATGGGCACCCCTGCACCTGGATGTACGCTGCCCCCTGCCAGGAAAAGTCCGTGCACGTTGGTTTGCGCGGCAGGACGGCGCAAGGGCGCCCACATGCTGTGGGTCGCGCCCCCGTAAATCGCGCCGCCAGTATGGGGAAAGCGCTCGGCAAAGGTCCGTGGCGTTGCAGTTTGAAACGTTGGGTTTTGGCGATCGATGTTTAATCCGCAACGGTCGAGTAGGGAAAACGCCGCGTCAATGCAGGGTTGGATCACCTCGTCGCCGAATGATGTGTGATCCCCCACCGGAGGTGCATTGATGATGAGAAAGAGCCGCTCAGGCTGCCCCTTGATGGCTTGATGTTTATCCCGATCCTGGGCCCGCACGTAGACCGTAGGAAATTCAGGCAGTCGATGGCCCTTGAAAATATCCTCAAACTCGCGGGCATAAGGTTGGGTATGGAAAAACACGTTGTGCGGTAGCAGGGACGCACCAGATGTTCGGGTGACCCCAGCCAGGGTAAAGGCAGAAAGGGAGCGATTTTTCCGGTGGACCCGGGGCACGGCTTTTTTAGCTTCAACGCCGAGCGCCCCTTGGGCAAGGGCTGCCAGATCGCCGTTGAAGATCACGGCGTCGGCCGGTTTGAATCGGCTGTCTTCGAGCACCACCCCTTTGACCTGGTTGTTCTCGATAACGATCTTGTCGACCGGGCAGTTACAGGTCAATGCAGCACCAAGACCCTGGGCCAAGCTGGCCAGGGTGTTGGCCAGGCCTGCCATACCTCCCACGGGCAGCCACACCCCCTTCTGTTCTACATGGGCGATCAGATTGAGGGTGGCTGGCGCACGAAACGGGGACGAACCATAATATGTGGCGTAGCGGGCGAACAGTTGGTGTAGCCGTTCATCGTCGAAATATTTTTTCAAGGCACGGGCCATGCTTCGTAGGCCGTCGATCTTACACACTGCGGTTGGCCCATCCCTTCCACTCGCTTTGGCGATCTCCCTCAGGGCCGGCGACTTGGCCATGATGAACAGGCGATTGGCATGGGTAAAGATGGATTGGGCGTACTGTAAGAATCGTCGAAACCCCTTGGCAGCCTTGGCACCGGCAAACTGCTCCACCGCATCGAACGACCGGTCTGGATCGCTGAACAGATCGAGCCGGGAGCCATCTTCCCAGAAGTGTCGGGCGATAGCCGGGGAGCGACGGAGCTCGAGGTGGTCGTCCAGATGTTGTCCAATGTCGCGGAAGATGTGATCAAACACCCAGCGCATGGTCAGCACGGTGGGTCCCACATCCAAGTCCTGATTGGCGATACGCAGGCTGCGCATCTTGCCGCCGATGTGATCGCTGCGTTCGTAAAGGCGGATGTCACATCCCTTTGCAGCTAAGATCAGGGCCGAGACAATACCGCCGATGCCGCCACCGACGACAATAACCGCGGGTCTGGTGACGATAGGGGCGCTGTTAGCCATCGTCTTTATCGAACTTGAGCCGCACGGGCCATCGGTTTTTGAGCAGCGTGCGGCACGTGGTATTCGGATCCACACGGCGATAAGCAAAGAACCCGGATTGCTTTTCTCGACAATCCGAAGAAAAGAGGGTGAGGCAAAAACTATTGGACCCGAGGATGTTTTGGGTCAGGTCGACTTGAATCTTACCTGTCATTCCGGTTTTGGTCAGGTTGCCCTGGGCCGAGGAAACCGTCTTGCTGGCCACGTGGAGCCGGCCGCTGCAAATTGGCGCGTCCACGTACACGCTCATCCCTGGATGCCCGTCCTGGTCGATGTCGGCTTGTTGCCACCCCACCTTCCATGGCTTGGCAATAAATCCTTTTTTTCCTCGATGAAAGCGAAAGCGCGCGGGCGGTAGTCGCAACAATGCTTGTGACGGTATCTGCACCTCGACCCCGGCCACCTTTTTGAATGCCATCTTGCAGGCCACCTGCTCGATGTCGATAAAGGACTCGGAGCGGGTGACACGGGCCAGGGCAAAGGTCTCGGTCCGGGTTTGCTTTGCGCCGAGAAAGGGCACGTCTGTACTGCCCCACACCACCTGGTGCAATGCCCATAGCTCGTCAATGCCCTCATCAGCTCGCGCCGTGAGCCTTGTGGTAGGGCCGACAAAAAAAAGAATAAGCACGGCCGAAACACCAAATACCCCTAAGATAACCCGATGCTTTTGCTTTCTGGCAGGCAGGAAGTTTAGGATGCGATACATGGCTTTTTTCTACAACCTTTGGAACAGGGCTTCAAACCATTTTATACATATACGCCGACTTGCGAGCGCGCGCTTGAGTTGCGCACCCCTATCAAAGTCGTTATGAACCCTTCAATATCGGGAGTGGGTATTTGGACCGACTGAGAAGCAAGTGAATAAGAAACCGCACCAGCTGAATCTCTTCAAAGGGCTCGCCATTATTTACGCGGTGGGCCTGATCGGCCATCTGGTGCCCTTGTTCCGGCCCATGTTGCTTCCGATGACCCCATATGTATTGCTACTGACCGGCGCAGTGGTGATCTTCCCCTTGGTACGAGAACGGCGGATTCGGACGCTGCTTTGGGTCTGGGCGGTGGGTATGGTGGCCTTTGGCATTGAAGTGGTCGGTGTCAAAACCGGAGCTGTATTTGGACAGTACGCGTACGGCGAGGTACTGGGCTTCAAACTGTGGGGTGTGCCCCTTATCATTGGGTTCAACTGGATGCTGGTGGTGCTCGGCGCGGTGAGTGGGGCGCGCCTTGTGGTCAAGCGTCGGGCTGCAGTGGTGTGCGTTGCTGGCCTGCTCGCATTGTTATTTGATTTGGTACTGGAACCCACGGCGATAGCCCTGCACTACTGGACTTGGTACGGCCAGCAGGTGCCAGTGCAAAACTACGCTGTGTGGACCGGATTGACCATGATCGCAGCTGCAGCGTATTCGTCTTTTGGCTGCCAGCACAACGAGCGCTTACCCGCGTTTTACCTATTAGTGCTGTTTGTCTATTTTGCAGTGCTTACAGTGATCTTGCCGCTCTTAAACACATAACCAACTGCCGACCGGAATGTCGAACATGCCTTTGGGGAGCTCTCGGATGATCATTGGGGACCGATCTTATGGTCCCCGCACGCATCTTACGCGGGCTTCGAGGGTTGAAGGCGCGTCAAAGATCAGCTCGCCCCAGCTTTTATTTGCGATCCAGTGCTTTGTATCCCCAGCAAGGGGCGTGGCGGTCCAGAAGGTGCCGCGCGCGGCGTCTGGGAACGCGGTGCTGCTCATCGCAGGGTCATGGCCGCAATAATTGATCAGGCTCGATAGCTCGGTTATCTCGGGCATGCGCCAGTCGTCAAAACCGTCAAAGGAGCCATCGCAGGCTTGCTCGGCATCGGTCTGGGACAGCCGGGCGGCCTCACCGTCGCAGCCAGTACCGCTCCACGTCTGACCCATGGCGCATCGCTGCCAGGTCAGGCCGGTCCAGGCATCGAGCACCGAAGCACCTGACGCTGCCACTTCATACCGGGTCGCCACGTCCCCGGTACCGCCACCGCGCACACATCGAACCACCGCGTTATCCCGGTGCGCGCCCAGGGATCCGTTGTAAAAGTTCACTTGCCACCGAACCGGACCACTGCCTGTCGGTATCACCGGCGAGGCCCAGTGGGCTCCGGGAAATGAAGCGGGAAACGCTGCGCCGTCTATGGTCGGTCCAGGCCAGCCAGTGGCATAGTCGACTAAGCTCAAGAGCTCGGTGACATCCGGCACATGCCAGTCGTCATATCCGGCATAGCTCGATGCACATTCTGCTTCTGCTTCTTCCGGCTTTAGGGCTGTCGCAGTGCCGCTGCACGTGGCACCGTCCCATATCTGGCCACCCGAGCAGCGGCGCCACATAATCCCGGTGACCGCGTCCGTGACCACGGCCTCTCCCGCGACCGGTTCATCTACGGTGAAATCCGCCACATTGTGCGACACACCGGGCAGTGAACCGTCTGCCAGCCAAACCCGGTCTACCCCGCATCCCTCGGGCTGAATAACCGGGGTCGGGTCCGGCTCTGGGTTCGGATCCCAGTCCGGTAGGGTCACGGGGTACTCAATCCAATCGCACCATTGCCCATCGCCCCAGTACAGCTTGATAAACTGATCGCATGACCGGGGCACATCATCCAGAAGCGACGTGCTGTCGACCGGGTTGCCCATTGTAAACAGGGCGTCCGCATCGAGGACTTCGCTCGGCGCCAGCAGGGGGATAAAGGATAGGCTCTCGATGTCGTTGTTGACGAGATTCAATTCCATGCCGACTCTGATGTCGACCAACGTCCCCGGGTCCCGGATGCGGTTGTTCGACACGTCTAGCCACGCTATAGCAAACCCTGAGAGCGGGGATAGATCCGCGATCTGATTAGAGCTGACATCCATGGAAAACCCGTTTCCAGACTGCTCCCAGAAGGGGATTAGCGGCGTAAGGTCGGTTATCTGGTTGCCCTGCAGCTCGAAATCGATAAGGCAATCTTCTATATCATCTATCAGAACACTGCGGCAGAGATTAATGAGCTTGCTAGCGTTCAAGGGATCGAGCGGTGAGAGATCGGCGATGCGATTTTCAGCAATGGCCAGGTCTGTAAGCGCTTTGAGATTGGACACAAAAGATAGATCCTCGATTTGGTTGCCCTCAATCAAAAGAACCCGAAGCGCCTCAAGCCCGGCCAATGGAACTGCGTCGGATATGGTGTTGTAAGCCAAATCGAGATAGAACAGTTGCCCAAGCGAGGAGAGCACGGAAATGTCGCCAACGTCGTTTCGCGCGACATTGAGAATTCCAATCGCGCTCAAACCGGACATCCAATCAATCGATGTCACACCACACGCCTCTATATCGAGACGCTCCAGCCCGGTAGACTGACCGAGCACCTCGACATTGGTCACGGGGTTGCGGGTCAAAATGACGGCGGTGAGGTTCTCAAGGCTGATAAGCGGGGATACGTCTTGTATCAGATTATCCTCGGCGACAAAGGCTTTGAGCTTAGAAAGATTTGATAGGGGCGATACGTCGACCACGCGATTTCCATTAATCCATAGCCGAAAAAGAGAGCTAAGCCCGCTGAGCGGCGAAAGATCCTCGATATTATTATGCTCCACCCAGAGTTCTTGCAGATGGACCAGACCGGTCAGTGGGCTGAGATCGCTGATATTGTTGTTGCTCAATCTGGCAATTTCGAGGTTGACCAGACACTCGAGGCCGTCGAGGCGCTCGATGCCTTTGTTGGATCCAATAATTTTTTTTATCTGAGCCAAGCGATCCGCGGTGATATCGCCTTGGACCGTATCTCGCACAATTTCCTCTAGAATGGGATCGGGGAAAACATTGTTTCCTTCGCAGGTCTGTGGATCGTCGGTATCGGAGCTGCTATCTGTCTCTATGTTAGAGTCGGCGTCAGTATCCGCGGTATCGGTTTCGCCTGCATTGCCGCCTGATTCGCCACATCCAAGCAAGAGCGAAGTCAACACGATCCACATAAAGGACAAAAAAGCCAAACGATTGATCATGCGTTTACTCCTTACAAAAAGAGCCCCTCACCGGGAATCAATGTACGTGCAGCGCGGAAGCCAAAGTCGGGAAAACCTTGGTTTAGGCCGCCCCACATGGAAGCGCGTGTGGCACATGTGGGTGAAAAAATTGTGGACCCTCCCATTAAACCATTCATAGAGCTGACCCATTCCGGGCCGGTCGGATCAGTGATTGCCGGATCTCCGTGGGCAATGCTCCAGCCATCATGCTCATCATTGGTCCACTCAAACACATTGCCAAGCATATCGAATAATCCCCAGGCATTGGGTTGCTTAAGGCCGCTTTGCATCACCCGGTCGGTGTTTCCACAGTGCCAGGCAATCGGTTCGAGCGTTGCGTCGAATATGCACCCGTCACTCGGGCCTGCGGTGATATCTCCGTTATATGTTGCTGTAGTTGTGCCGGCCCGTGCCGCATAGGACCACTCGGCGCGGGTGGGCAGGCGCCATCCTGGACATTCGTAGATATTGGAAAAGAGGCGAACGTCGTAGTCGCAAGTGAATTCCAAGCCGTTATTGATTAGCCCCGAGGCAAAAATCCCCTGGCACTCAGAGACATCATAGCAGGGCTCAAGACCGTCGCGTTCGGACATCGCGTTCAAGTATACCAGAGTCTCATGCCAATTGACCGAGTTGACCGGATGGTCCGGGCTTAGATCTCCTTTTGAAGGGTTGGGAAACCCAAATGCCTCCCACTGTCCCTGCGTGGTCTCGGTCTGAGCGATAAGGAAATCCCGAGTTAGGGTCACTGCTGTCTGTTTTTCTTTATATTTTCCGCGACATGGCTCGGTGTCAGGGGATCCGTAAATATAGCAACCCGATGGGATACGACAATAGCCATCCTTGCAGTCTTCCGCTACCTCGGGATGGACGCACGCGTCATCACTGTCAGTATCGCTGTCAGAGTCCGAGTTTGAGTCTGTATCCGCGTCAGTGTCCGTATCACTAGCACTGTCGCCACCCGAATCAAAATCAGAGCTCAGTTCTGAATCGGAGCTATCGGTACTGTGAGTTTCGTTTGCCCCGGCATCCTCCCCATCGTCACATGCAACAAACAGCACGCCCATCAGTAGCATGTCCACAAGTAAAGCCCGACGGTCATCGTTTATCATAAAACAAATCCTTGTAAAAAGACTCCCGATTGCGGGCAGTTACCGAACCCGCAACCAGGAGTCCCGAATTTCTAACCATCAATCGTGATGATCGACTCCACTATAATATCCCTGCCACCAAAACTGAACATACCTTGATGTATTGCCCCACAGGCTAAAAGCACCGTCTAACAAATCATCGTAATTGCTCGAACTGCTTTCTTCCCACACACTCATCAATTCCGATGACGTTAACGTGGTACTACTGATAGGATCGGCCCACGCGTGCCAGAAAAACTCCATCCAGTCCAGCTCCACGCCTTTGTTTTCATTGCCGAGACTGCACTCGGTCTCCCCCCATTTCGTGTAATTGGTCACATCGAATGGCCGCTCCGGAGGATAGACAATCCAGCCGTATGGTGGAAAATAAAACCACGTTTCTTTTGGACAGACGAATATTCCGTTAGATGAGCTGCGGTTGTTGAACAAGGCAGAGGAAAAGAAATGACCGAAACCTTCGCCCTCAGCTGCCGCAATATACTCCATTGACTGCATGCAGTGCAACTGGGACCCAGACTCGACATGATTGCAATTACACCGCGGATTTGTTTGATCATCGAAGCTGTAAGATCCACCACCGGGCCCGTCATGGTAATCGGCTACCCGGTGTCCAATCTCGTGGCCCAAGATGAATTTCCAATAAGTGGCACCACTACCGCCCCAATCGCCAGCCATGCAGATGTATGGCGTCCCTCGCTTATAATATGCGCCACCGTGATCACAACATGAAGGATTGCGATTTTCTTTACAATCTGTATGAAAAAATGTAACCAAACCATACGGACCAGCATTGTAGCCTAACGTATCGTACTTATCCAGTACTTTCCCAACAATGGGCATGATGTTCGTATAAGGGTTGAGCGTGCTTGGATTGAAGGTGTGTTCATGATGAACATTATATATAAAAGAACCCGTTGTGTAATAGTATGTATACCAAACATAACTATATCCCCAGTTATAACCATCTGGATTGACATACAAAGTGCCTGCTCCAGACTTACTAACTTTAGTTCCTTGACTGAATTTATACTCAGTATTGGAGGACAGTGACAAGTAGGGAGTGCAACCATCCGAGTCTAGATAACCGGATGAAACATATGCACCTGTATCGTTGTTGCGAAGGTAATATCTGGTATATTGAGCTGGCCTGTTTAAGGGGTTATCGCTGGTAAATACATCTTCGCCATGACCGGAATCAACGTAGTGCGATCGCCATGTTGTACAAAATCTCATTGCGGTATGCGCCTGCGCCGAAAGGGTCCAGAGCATTACACCTGCTATCAAAAGGCAGTACGTCCCCATTTTTTTAGTAATGGTATATGATTTCATTGTACTTCTCCCAAGTCAGGGTCGTCTCCGATGGAAATATCAGCGCCGGTCTCCCAACCTATGATCTGGCCGTCGACAACGGTAGCAACCTCATCGCTCATCGCGCGAACCTCTTCGAATTCATCTTTGTTTTTCTTCACACGCCCAAGCACGGTTCCCTTTGCGAACGGCTTGTTGCCATTGCGGCCCCAAAGATGCCCGTTGTTTTTCTCGATAAGCGTCTTCTCGGTAAAAATCTCAATCTTAGAGAAATTTCCTGTATGGCTGTAATAAATGGTGTCAGAAGGGAAGACGAGGGGGTTTGTCTCCGCACCTTCGCCCTCATAGAAAATAGCCACCTCGGCGCGCACTTGACAAGCGCCCTTGTGACACTGCAATGGGAACTCAGCGGCAGAGACAGAAAGATCAATGTTCGCATCTGATGCCAAGGAATGCTTACCGAGATCGACCATTTGTATCTTTCCCATCAATCCGGAAAACTCTGCTGACACCTGAAAGTCAATCGGATAGGAAGCGATGTTTTTAAGCGTCAGGGTGAGGTTCGATTGTAATTTTTTAGCATCTTTATCCAGCCCTTGCCACCTAATGGAAACTGGCGTCGAAGGACCGTTTCCGTGTGGGACCTCCGTCGATGCTGCTTCCAGGGCAGCAGATGTTGTGTTCACCGACACTTCGTCAGCGGTATCTATGTCTTCGGTACAGCTGACCATCAGAAGGCTCCCAACGGTCAGTGCTGTTATTCTTAAAAACATTTGTATCTCCTTAAAATACAGCCAAGGATTGGCTTTTCACGCGACCTCCCCCCTCTGTGGACGTGTCAAAATCCCCCTAACCCCCTTTTTCAAGGGGGAGATCCTTTACCCGGCATAAAAATAGCAAAAATCGCGACATTTGCCCTTAACCGAATGCCATTGCCCCTCTGTACCAAGGGGTGACCCAGACGCTTCTTCGCAGCTACCACTACGATTTCCCTAATGCTTTCGGCCGGTTAAATCCCACTCAGCCTGCCGTTTTCTGTTTCCAAAGAGCTTAAACCCCTGACGCGTGTTTTCAGCTAACTGCCCGCCTTCAGATTGAGATTATCCAGGAAATGCGAGTGCGGGGCAAGAAACGTCAGGGGGTAACACCGAGCTCGATGGGTGCCAATCCCCATCTCAAGTTTGCCCTTCACTTGGATCACGGTTGGGCATCCAACGCACCTGGTCGATACCGCCCCAGGCGTCATCGTAGACGGTCATCGGCGGTGTAAACACACAAGTGCTGGTGGACTCGCCATCCTGATCGGTAAGCTGTACCCCCGTGTCGAAGACGGTCTCGGACGGGTCGAAAAAAGGAATGGGCTCCGTGGTCTCCACAATTTCTCCCTGGGCGCTTGTTAGACGTAGTAAGATAGTGTCGTTCTCCGCAGGTGTGGGATGATCCATCAAATGCCAGGCACCGCCGCTGCGATCAAGGGGATACCAGGTGGCATCCGAAGCGAACATCACCTCTGCAGTGCGGATGGCGATCCGATGGGCGTTCTCACCGATCACCCCAAAAAGGAGGCGTTGCCGCCGCTCGTAACCCTTCGCCGCCACATTCCACAAACAACCAAGGGCGTAACCCCAGCAAACGTCGGCGGTTTCGACGCATTCATGAAACTGGACCGAGTTTTGCCGCCTTGGCAGGGCAATGGAACTTGCCCACAAGCTGCCGGTCTGCGAATACAAGCGAAGGGAGCCGGAACAGACCCTTTTGCACAAGGCCCTGTGCGCCCATCTGGAGACCTTCCTCGATCGCGTTCACACCGATGAATTCGACTTGCCCAAGCATGTGGTGAAGGAACTGCGGGAATTCCTCACTTGCGGGGTTTTGGCCCATGGCTTCGTGCGGATCAGGTGCAAGGATTGCGGCAAGAGCATGGCTGTGGGGTATTCGTGCAAGGGTCGCGGCTTCTGCCCAAGCTGCACAGGCAGGAGAATGGCGGATACGTCAGCGAGATTGGTAGATGACGTGTTCCCACCCGAGGCACCGGTTCGACAGTGGGTGCTGAGCCTGCCCATCAACATCCGGTATCGACTGGCTTACGACGGCAAGCTGCTCTCTGATGTGCTTGCGGTTTTCTTGCGGGCGTTGGAAGGGTGGTATCGAACACGAGGGCAAGAGCGGGGCATCAAAGAGTGCGTAGGCGGCAGCGTTACCTTCGCACAACGATTTGGCAGCGCGCTGAATCTCAATCCCCACTTCCATTCACTCCTGCTCGACGGTGTTTTCAATGCGAGGACGAACGTGTTCCACCCAGCGCCTTCACTTCAGGACGAGGATGTAAAGCAAATCGTCGAGACAGTGGCGCACAGAGTGATCCGACTGCTGCGAAAACGAGGCGTCCTCGATGACGATGAGTACGATTCATTCGCCGACGGGCAGCCCGTGCTAGCGAGGATGACCTCCGCGTCGATTTTTGGATTGGTATCTACCGGTGAACGAGCTGGGAGAAGGGTACGGCGGGTACTGTCGGATCCAAGTGAAGCGGTGCGAACCGGCCCGCTGTGCTATGCATCGAGCGGCTTCAGTCTTCATGCCGCGACCCGCATCATTCCTGGCGACAAGTCTGGACTTGAACGTCTGTGCAAATACGTATCCCGTCCGCCCTTGGCCCACGGGAGCCTCCAGCAACTCAGCGAGGACGAGTATGCCTTCAAGCTCAAAAATCGTTGGAGTGACGGCGCTACCCACCTGATCC
>JASJCT010000138.1 GCA_030065855.1 Myxococcota bacterium | reverse complement strand
CTTTGAAAACAATTGCTTGGACAATTGAAAATCCCCCTGCCCCCTTTTTCAAGGGGGATTCTTTTCTGGCGATCCTACGCTATAAAAACACCCAAAAATCCTTAACCGAATGCCATTGCGCAAAGGGGGCAGGGGGGATTTCATCTCTCCCTCTAGCTTTGCAAGGCGACAAAATCCCCCTAACCCCCTTTTTCAAGGGGGAATTTGATATCCCGCGTGACAACGATTCGGCTAACGCGTATAGGCGTGCTAGGTCCATGCTACTTGATAACTTGGGCCAGCCGCAGAACCTTTGAGGAGAGTTTCATGCCTTGATTTTGAGAAGCCGGCAGGTTGACCAATATTTTCGGCTTGCCATTTTCTACTGTAAGACCGACAGCGACACCTCTTTTAACGAACGATGCCTCGCCGCCGAGGGTCGGGTACTTGTGTTTGTCGGCTAGGGAAATCACAGCACCAACGGTTTGATCTTCTGAGCCGGCGGCTAAAAAAAGAATGTTTCCCTTGGCAGCGCTGATCTCTGTGGCAAGCTGGTCCACATTATTGAACACGATGTTCTTTATTTCTATCGATTTACCTTGAATTTTCTGTTTCGTTATAATGCCGAATCCCGAAATCAATGTTTTCGTCTGAGGCAACGTTCGCTTATCCGTAACGAGGATGATAGAGATTTTATCACCGCTCTTCGCTGCCAGGTTCTGGTCGTAGTTGAGCACCTTTAAGAAAATCGCGGCTTGGAGATTGGGTGGAATGTCGGTTTGCGCCGGCGTGCGACAGGGGACGAATAAAAGGATCGTCATGACCACGATGAATGTTGCGTTCTTTTTTGGCCCCCAGTTCAGCATCGATGTACTCAACGTCCTTCCAGTGAGTAGACGAACGGAAATCTATAGAAATTCAAGTTGCCCGCCGAGATACTCATGTCTCTTGAAAAATTATCCAAGATAAAATCGGGAAACGGCTTTTTCCATTTCACTTGATTTGCCATTCAGGCTTTCTCCTTGAGCCTCTATCTCTCGCACGGCACGCAGGTTGTCTTGGGCCGAGTTTTCAATGTTGTTTACAGCGGTGGTTAATCCGTTCAGTCCGACCACTTGCTCGGCCAGACTCCTCGATATCCGGGTCGCTGCCTCTGCAGTGCTGTTGATGGCGAGGGCAAGCCGGTCAATGACCTGTCCGCTGCTCTCGCTGCTCTTCATGCTCGTTTCCGTGCGCTGATGGCTGTCCAGGACCATCTCGGAAATGTGCTTGATGCCATCCTTAATATCACCTAGGGTCATGCGCACACTTTTGGTCGCTTCCTTGGATTGAATAGAGAGCGTCTTGATCTCCCTGGCGATTACTTCGAATCCAGGACCAACTGATTTTGCCTGGGACGCTTCTATGGCCGCATTAATCGCCAGCAATTGGGATTGTTCAGCCACGTTTGAAACGGATGCCACTATAATATCTACCTCATTGAGCCGTTTTTCTAGCTCGCCCATTGCCGAGACAATGCTCTTGACCTGCTCGCTCACTTCTCGAAATTGGAAAATCGAATCTTTGACCGCCCGCAGGCCTTCTTGCGAGATATCCACCGATTGCTGGGCGACATCGAGAATCGACTCTGCATTTTTAGTGGTGGTTCGACTGGTAAGATCTACTTCTTTTGTGGTTGTTCCAGCCTCCTCGATCTCTTGGACCTGCATCGTGGCCGACTTGGTGACCAAGGACGCAGAGGCCATGACATTTTCAGCGATGCTCGCCACCTCGCCTGCGGTTTGCTGAATCGACTTCACATTGTCCCTAAACGCCGCGGCTGTATCGTTCAGTGCAGTGCGCATTTGAGTTATCTCCAGGGTCTCGCTTCGGCCTTGAGAGGGAAGTGCACCCTGGCTCAGATCTCCGTTACCGATGCGCTGAATGAATCCTATCATCCGTTGCATCGGCCTGATCACGGTCCTGTTCATCGCCAGCGCAAAGTAAACTGTCAGTACCACACAGATGAGCAGGCATGCGGTCACACCGGTCCGTATCACTTGTGTGCGTTTCTTTTGAATAAGCTTCAGGGAAAAAAACAGCTTGAGGGTTCCGATATTTTCTCCTTCCCGCAAAATTGGCTGGGCAACACTGATTTGCTGCTGCGCCTCATGAACGCTGAGGGCTTGCTGTTTTGCCTGTACGTTTGAAATGTGTTGAGGGGCCGACCCGAACTCGACGAAGGTGGTGTTGTCGGTCTTTAGCACCACGGCGTAGGTGAAATCCTCGTCCTGTAGCAAGCCCGCCAGGGTCTCTTTTGCAGTGTCTTTGTCATCGAAATCAATCGCGGCGACCAAGTTGGCGCTGAGCAGCGTAGCCAACGCTTTGGCCTTCATCTCCAATCCTTGGCTCAGTTGATCTGCCAGGAACCAGGCAATGGCCAGGGTTGTGGCAAGGGCGATCACCCCCGTACCTGTGGCGAGTATCAGGTTGATACGCCATCGTAGGGAACGAAACCTTTTTCCTCTCAACCCCATTGGCTCAGCCTGCGTGCGCAGGGGTTACTCATCCGATTCGAATAAAATCGTTCGGATCGTTGCGACTGTTCCGTCTGCCTGAAACTGGAATACGTCCACCGGGCCGCCAGGGTTGCCGTTGGCGTCAAAATTCATCTCCCCAGATGCCCCGACGTAGTCGATGTCTTCCCCATTGGCGATCAATTGGAGCGCAGTGGCAATATCAGCAGGTCCCACCGCGGTACCTGGCGGACCAGCAACCTGGTGCATGGCATCGCGAATCGCTGAGCTGTCCGCGCTGCCAGCCTTGGCAATCGCCAGCATGATCACTGTGGAGACATCAAACCAGTTCCAACCCAGATGGGTCAGCTGACCGGCTTGGTTCGGGTACTCGGCGTTCCACAAATTCATGTAATCGGTGAATTTGGGTCCCAAGCCATAGGTGGCACCTTTCATCCCGGCCATGACATTTGCCCCGAGCGTCTGTATCACTGCAGGGTTACGCATGGGCGAGGTGATGTACCACTGCCCCACATCTTGTCCGCCCGATACGTGATTGGAGAGATAGCCGATGCCAGGCGGTGGGTAAGTGGACAGCAAGGTGGCATCGGGTTGCAAGGCAGCAATGGTGTTCAAGTTGCCGCTGTAATCGTAGGTATCGTCCACCGTGCTTTCATCCACGTTGATTCGACCCAGCAAGGTACCGCCCAGCGCTTGGAATTCATCGGCCACGCCCGTGGCAAACTCTGCAGTGTAGGGCTTGGTGGATGCGATGACATAGAGGGTGCGGTGCCCATCGATGTTGTACATTTCCCGGGCTACAGCCTTGCCGTGCTGGACAGAGGTGGATCCGGTGCGGAAGAAAAAGCCGTCATCGACCAACGAGCTGAACGCAGTGATCGCAGCAGTGCCGCTCATGTGTACGACTTTGTTGGCAATGGTTGCCTCGGCAATGGCCAAGGTGGTGTTGCTTTGCACTGCGCCGAGCAAGGCCGAGATCTGATGACCGCTGTAGAGCTGCTCAGCAGCGGCTTTGCTCGCCGTATCCGAACTTTGACCATCGACCACTTGCACTGAGACCGGGTTGCCCAAGAGCCCGCCGGCATCGTCGAACACAGAAGCGGCCAACAGAATGTTCGCCTCGGCCCCTGGGCCGTAGGTCGAAGCGCCGCCGGTGAACGGCAGTACCGCGCCGATGGTGACCTGCTCGCTGCCAGAAGTATCGCCGTCATTTGTGTTTGTTCCATCGTCTGAGCAAGTGATCACAACTGCCGCGGCAATCCATATCACTATAAATGACAGGATTTGCTTTAGATGCTGTTTTTCACTCACCGCTAGATTGCTTTTCTGCCTCATTTCAGTCCCCCTTTTTCATTGAAGAGTTTTCTTCTTCAAAATTGTTTTTCAACTCTCAAAACAATTCTTGGGTCAACCTCACAAAGAACGTTCGACCCAAGGATGGAATGTCCACTCCGCGCGCCCCGGCCTCTGCATAGCGTTGATTGAGGATGTTGGTGAGATGTGCAGAAATCTCGGTCAGCGAGTCGCCAATCAGCCGCAGATCGAGCGTGCGAACATGCGCATCAAGCGTGATATAACCGGGCAGTGTATACGATGTCGTGTTTTCGCGGATATTGGCCACTGATGACTTCCGCTCTGTGGCGGCATGGGTCGAGATGGTAGCCTCGACCCACCATTGGGGCAGATGGACACTAATCGAGAGGTGGCCCATCCAGGTCGGAAATCCCGGCGGGTTCAACCCACCGGCCCCGTCTTCGTTATAGACGATTTGCCACCAATACGGCACTGGATCTGGATCTGCAATCCGCGTGTGGTGATAAGAGACATTGCCTTGTCCCCTCAACCATTCCCAACGCCAGCCCAGGGCTGCTTCACCGCCCCAGGTGGTGCTGGTGGTCAAATTTCTCGCCTCGAGAAAATTGGCGGCTTGGACAAACTCAATTCGGTCTTCGATTTGGGTCCAAAACCCGTTCAGGCTGAGCCAAGCCAGATTTTTGAAACGGTAGCTCGCCTCCAGCTCAGCGGTCTGGGCCATTTGAGATGCGAGTTCTGGGTTGCCCTGCACCGAGCCGAGTTTGAGCGGATGTGCGTTGAGCTGGGTGGGTGCCGGCGGTACATAAGAGGTGCCGTACAATGCCTTCAGATGGAGATCATCGATCAGCTCGTAGACAATTGCCCCGCGCCCGTTCAGCGCATTGTCCCATAAGTCATTGATGTCGTACCTCAATCCAGCTGTGATGGCGAGATCGTCGAGCGGCCTGACCAATCCCTGGGCATAGATGCCCCAATTCGTCAGTTCCAATGTTGTTCCTTGAACCAGCCCAATCTGATCGCCGATGCTGCCTTGCGGCGTGAACTCGGGCCGGGTCACCTGGTACACGGTGTCCCCGTAATCCAGGTCATTGAGATAATCCGCACCGAGGATGACCGAGTGCTCGCCAAACAGATATCTCAGCTCGAGGCCGGCTTCTTTGGCCTTATTTTTTCGATCCCGGCGAAATGTGAACGTAGCGTCTCCAGCATCCAGTCTTTGCTTGGGCGAGGTTTGGGCCAAGCTCAGCGCTGCAGTGGCTCGGATCTGGAACGCATCATTGAAAAAACTGTTGTCGTAGGTCAGCCGGTGGTTGGTGTTGGTCATGGCAATGCGGTTGCCGTGGGTCAATACGCCGATCTCGGAGAACTCTGCATGGGCATCTGTCTTTTGATGGATTAGCGAAACCCCGAGTGTGCCCAATGTATCAGTGCCCCAAGTGCCTTTGATCAATGCGCTGAGCGGTCTTGAGATATCCCCTTGGCTAACCTCGTCTTGATACGCTGGCGCCTGTGGCGAGGTATCTGGGACCGCCAGGCCCGAGCGGTCCGAACGCGCGCGCTTTACAGCGGCCACAAGGGAAAACGACTGCTCACCCTCCAATTTGAACGCACTAAAGGCAAATCCCGATCCAGAGACCTCTTGTCCAAATGTCCCTAGCTCCCCGCCGGCCTCCAGATGGGGATGGGATGTCCCACCGCGGGTGCGAATATTGACCACTCCCAAAAACGCGTTGGCACCGTAGAGGGCCGATCCAGGGCCGCGGATGATCTCTATTGCCTCGACCGCGTTGATCGGAATGAACTCAGGCCCTAGTAGGTTGCCACCAGTGCCGTAAAACGTGACGGGATGGCCATCGATCATCACTTTGATCGTCCGGCTCCAAGAATCCACGCCGCCATAGATACCGCGAACACCTACGTTGTAGGTGACTAGATCGTTTACCACATACAACCCAGGTACATCGGCTAGTGCTTCGCCGATCGAGCGGTACCCCCGCCCTTGGATGACCTCTCGAGAAATAACCGTCACAATAGACGGTGCTTCTCGGGACGTGATAGCTACCTTGGCCGCCGAGGTCACCTCAATATCAATGTTGAGCAGGTCGGTAAGCTCCATATCGAGCATATCTTCGTCATCCACATCTTCCCAGGCCAACGCTGCGCCCACTACGGCGTTGGTTTGGTCTGTTTCAGGCCCTTCAGGGATTGCTTCGTCGAGGGGCATGATCGTTTGTTCAGTGTTGGCATCGGCCTGCGGCAATGCGTTCTCTTCCTGGGGCTGGACTGATGCTGCTCCCTCTGATGCAGCTGGCTGGGAGGTCGGTGTTGTTTCGGGTTCTACCTTTTCCTCTAAGTCGTTTGACGATTCCGGGCCTTTGTCCTCGGAGGCCTCTGGTGCGGTTGAAAGATCAGCGGTTGATTGGGCCTCGACGTTGCACGTGAAGAAAAACGCGATACTCAATGCGAGGTATTTTATCCTGTTGAGGTTTGCCAAAAGAATCATTTCTGCTTTCAACCTCATCTTGCCACCACTTTTTGAAAATGCATTTTCTCGCCATCTGAATTGATAACGTCCCCCATATCTACTCTTCTAATAATCGATATAACGACACATCTTGCAAAAAATTAACACCAAGACATCAAAATCTCTCTAAAGGGCCAGGGTGAATTGTAGAAGGATCGCGGCACCGAACCGGCCGGCTTCTGGCGGCCGCTCCAAGGGTCTACACGTATTTAAACCAAGGTACTGCTCACACATAACGCCCTCATCTCGGAATACATCGTGGATGTAGTTGATGCGAAGTTGCGCGTGGTGTTCATTGAAAAAAAGCTGGGGCCCAATGGTCACCCTCAGTTGATCGTCGTGAATAACCTTATTGCTGGGCTCCCACGATTCAACGCGTGCCATTAGCTGAAACCAGTCTCCGATAAATAGATATCCCGCATGGGCGACAAACCCGAAAGACTCGTAATCCTCCCTCGTGTCCCGTTCATTTCTGATCACAATCGCACCGGCCATCCCGAGGAAGAGATCCAGCTTGTGTTCTTGATACCTGGCTTCAATAACCGGGATAATACGGGTCTCGATGGCCCCTGTTAACTCGGTCTGATCCCATTGAATCCCACCGATCGTATCTGGAAATGCAAATCGCGCAGCAGCACAAAACGACAACCCCAATATCGGCCGAATCGAAACGTAAACCAACATGTCCTTCATGTCATTGGTATCGCGCCACGTGTTGCGACCTCCGTTAAAGATACCACCGCCGATATCCATAAACCCGGTGATGGCTAAATTCGCCTGTGCCCCCACGCTGCGGAAATCTCCCAATGCGTCCATTCCCCCGTATACATAAAGCGGGTAGCTGATCGCCCCGAGCGCTGTGACGTTTTCAGGCATGATAAGCCCCCATCTGGGTATGAATCGACCGACTGTGAACGTCACACCCACTTGAGGCAGTTCCCAATCAATGCGCGCATCAAGGAGAAAGGGGATATCCAATGACCCTCTGCTTGGCAGTATTTCAGAACCGGGTGCACCGGTTCTTTTGCCAACGCCAAACCCTGATAGGGCGTCTCCTTGGAGGTAGTACCGGAGATGCTTCGAGAGAATATGCCCGCTGATGCCAAGGCGCGCTCTTTGCAATGTAAAACTGTTGCGCGCGCCCTTCACCTGGTTGGGCATTAGGTCAAACCCATTCTGGAGGATAAATCCGAATCGCAATGATACCCGGTCGGTCGATGCTATCTCAAGGGTGTGGAGCGATGCTGAATCCGACGGACCCGCATCTGAAACAGTTTCCTTTTCTCTGGGCGGCGCCGTTGATTGAGCGGGACATGGCACTGCAAAGAGGAATATGCCTATCATCCCTAAACTTTGGAAAAATAGAATGCTGCTCATCCAGCATCCTGGCGCGATTCGGTCCATTATTTTCAGTATTTATCGGTATGGGAGTAGCAGCAAGTAATGCCATATCAGTTCCCCAACGCCATGGGTGTATGTTGCCGAAATTCCTATCATTCCGCAACAGGCATGCTCCTACATAGGCGGGGAGCGGGAATCCATAGCAGCAGACCTACTGAATACCTTTTACTTTGAGATAAAATTTCTCCATGATCAACGCGGTCATCATTACCGCATCGGCTAGATCCGGTGAGCCGTAATAGGTACTCGACACGCGACTGGCTGCTGCAATGCCGTGGCGATCACTGCTACCTCCGTTGTAACCCCCCTTGCCAATGACGCTGTTTAGGTGGTTGCCGCCGCCACCACTGCCGCCGCCACTGCCGCCGCCACCGCCACCGCCACCAGAGCTTCCTCCGTTACTGGTGGGGCAAAAGGAAATATTCATCATCTGGTTAATCGAATAGTAATGATTGTTCTTTTTCATGTGGTAGTTAAGCCGCATCCCTATTCTTCGCTGCAATGTCCGCCATGTCTCCTTTTTCATGTGTTTGTCGTATTGATCTTCCATGTAGTTATGGTTGGGGCTGTTATCATTATTCCTGTGGTCCAAAATAGTAACATCTTGCACCAGGTGCAGCGCCCAGCCGAGGTATCTCATCGCGGTAGAGATATCTTCTTTGCCCACATCCCTATTACTTTCTGTGGATACCCAGTTGGGCCATCTACCACTGTACGGCAATTCCCCTAAGTGCATCTGCGGCAGGTGTGTCAACCCATTGATGCCCTGTATCCATTCCCCTCTAATTGTCCTCAATCTGGAAAATCTCGGTTTATCCCCTTTGGGCCAGAACAACACCGCGAGATCGAACAGAGCATCGGCATACGACGGCGCGCCGATACCGGCCTTGGCAATGGTAACTCCCTTTGCGGTAACAGCGCCGGGCTTGCAGTAATGGTGAAGTTGATCACATCTCGATTCCTGTTCAAATAAAATCCAACCATCCCATCTACATCTGAGAGAAGGGCTGTGATCGGCGTATTTTGCCCCTTCAAAGAGTTCTTTTTCATATTCCTTCCAAGGAAACGCTTCAGAAGAAAACTGTGGACAGGCGAAATCAATAGGCCACGAATGGTATTCGGTAGGACATCGCTGAATCAGCTCAATGGCTTTGCGAATAATCCATTGATGCCCCCTAGAACCGTCTGTTGAGTTGTGATAGGCAAATGCCGCGTTGGAACAGAAGAGCATTACTGCGCACAGTAGAATCGAGTTCCTCTTCACATTGATGTACATTTTCCAAAATCCTTTCCGACTCAAGGTCTCTCTGACACGATGATGAAATCGCAGTTGTGGTTACCCTATGCCGCGCTGCATACTTTGAATAACGCATGACCCACTGAAGAAGTTCGGTTAGAGAACCAAAAAAAATGAACTGGCAGACGATGGCCGAGTCTTGGTTTAAGAGGGTGGGGCACAGGAGAAAGTTTTCAGGAACCGGTTACCTAAAGTTTGTTGAGCTCCTTTACACAATCATCAACTCTGCTTTCGATTTTTTTTACAAGCGGATGGTCTTCAGGATTATACGGTTTAATTCTCTTCAATGCGTCCTCGTAATATCCTAGCGCCTTTTTGTACTGCTTCACATCATACAATGTATCGCCAATATTGCTTAGAGAAAGAGCGATTAATGGATGCCACTCATCCACTCCCTTACATATGGCTATTGATCGTTCAAAGTAGCCGATCGCTATGTTGTACTCTCCTAACCTACGCCATTCCATTGCGATATTGTGTAGGGTAATACCAACATCCAGATAATCCTCTCCACTTATCTTCTTTTTTAATGCCACCATCTCCTCGAAGTAGCCTGTGGCCTTCTCGCGCTCTCCAAGCTTCGCCCAAGCCACAGCAATTTTATTAATACTGGCTGCCACTTTCATATGCGTTTTGCCATAACATTTCTTTTTAATTTCGAGGGATTGCCCATAGTATTCGATCGCTTTTTTATAGTCTTGAAGATTCTCCCACGCCTTGCCAATATTGTTTAGGTTAACTGCGACAAGAGGATGTATGTCCCCGAAAGAATTGGTGTTGATGGCGATCGCCTCTTTGTAATTCTCGATCGCTTTCTGATGTCGCCCAAGTGAATCCCAAGCAATACCTATGTAATTGAGTCGCAAGGCGACGTTTGGGTGCTCGTCCCCATTTACTTTTTTGTTAATGATCATGGCCTGCTCGAAGTATTCGATAGCCTTTTTATTATTGCCGCGTTCCTGCCACAGCAGTCCGATGTCGTTTAAAATATCTGCGACGTAAAAGTGAGTATGCCCATAGATTTTCTTCATTAAATCTAGAGACCGATTGTAGTAATCAATTGCTTTTTCATACTCTCCAAGCCCTTTCCAGGCTTCGCCAAAATGTATCCAAAGTTCGCTCCAATTTTCATCATAGGATGTTAGATGAGTTTTATATGTCTCACGTGCTTGTCTGTAATATTTAAGGGCTTTTTCGTATTGGCGACCCTTGTAGACGTAATACCACCCAAGAAGAATCTTTGTTGCTGCCCCGCTTATGGGGTCTTCGATTTCCTCAAATAATTCTATGACTCGCCTCATCTTCTTTATTCCCTCATTCAAACGATCATAGTAAATATCGAGAAAGCCCTGCAGCTCCAGAGCTTCCGCTTTAAGGCGTTTGGAACTTGCACTCCGGGCAGCGGTTTCGATCTCGACAGAGGCCCGTTCGGCATCGGTAATTTTTCCTAACGCGATGGCAGCATTGGCTTCAGCCATTATTTTTTTTGCCCGAGTAAGTGCGGCAGAGTCAGCAACCTCTAGATCCTGCTGATAAGCACGCCAGAAAACTTCTTTCCTGCACTCATCCAGGCGTACTGATAGCTCAAAAGGGACAAGATGCGCATTGTCAATGATACGCGGATCAGCAGTGCTAAGATAGGCTGAATAGGCTTGCAGACTCAAAAGAGCTGAATCGTAACAGGCTGAACGCAGGTCATAATCCACCTTGGTGACGGTACCCATCACTCGTTCCTTGCAAAGGGACTGTTTCTGCATCATCCAGCTGTTGGCGAATCCATCTATCTGTGTGGTCACTTGTTCTCCGACGTAGTTGGCGTAACTCAGATCTACCCTGGCGATAGCGGCTTGTACCTTTTTTTTGACATCGCTGTTCCACACTCTTTTCACATCAGACCCACCCCCCCTGCACAGAGCTGTTGCAGACCTATCCCGCTGTCCACTGCCGCATGCTCCGATAGAAAGTCCAACCCACAGAATTATCCCCAAAAAAGTCCGCTGCATCCTCATCTCCTCGTGTAATGGTTAAAACATACCAGAATTGACTACCAGGCAAAAGTAGCAAAACTTAAACACCGCGTTTATCGGCGCGTTAACGAGGCATTTGCGGTAGTTTGTTGAAAGGTGAGAAGTAGTGAAAGGTGTAAGGAACTAGCGATTAATGATTTGTAAACAGCTCTGCAAACCAGTTAGGGTCGCGCCATGGCGTTGAAAACCATTTGGAAAGGACGGCTTCTGCGGCCTTGGCCCTTGGCGAGAACCCTATGGGCTGTTCTTGGGTCTCGTCATAGGGATCGGAAAAGTACTTCCAAATAAACAGCCCGGCAAACCACGGCTCCCCTGCCACTGCTTCGAACACGGCCTCGTATGCCTCGGCCTGGTACTGTTCGTCATAGATGAGATCTGCACAGTGTTCCGGCCACTCCCAAGGCGCTAGGGCTGCATCCCGGGCTGATTTCACACCGAATTCGGTGAATAGAATCGGCTTATCCCAGATCACCGATAGACCTTCGAGCATCTTTGCAATCCCCACGGCCTGATTGCACATTTGCTCAAAGCGATCCCCTGGATTTGTGGCAAGAGGCCAAAACGCGTTGATGCCAATGAGGTCCAGCGCATCCCAAAACGGCACGTATGCCACCTCATCCCAGTTGGCCGAGTAGGTTATTGCACCTGAATATAGGCCTCGTATGCGGTCGATTGTCTTACGCCACCGGTCTTCCCAACAATTGGTGGTGCTTTTGAATTCAACGCCAATGGAAAAGAGATCCGCCTGAATATTTTCTGCCAGGACGGCCCAGCGGGTCAAAAACGCCTCGTAGGACAAAAACCACTGTTCTAAGCGATCATGTTCACCCGGATCTATTTTTCCGCGCCATTTGCCGGACATGACGTAGATATGGGGAATCAGGGCCACTTTTAATCCCCTGGCGTGGGCTTGGGATGCGGCGCGGCGTATCTTCTCCTCGTTCTCCGTTAATGGAATCTCAAAATCAGGTACCACATCACTGCTATCTACATCATCCATTCGGCCAAACGGCGTAAGGGAGATCCAGTTCGCACCGAGGTCGGCGATTTCCACGAGTGCCTGTTCGCATCGTTCGGATCCATATCCCACGTTGCCGAGACGGCGGTCTTCAATGGGTGCTAGCGTGATGCCCCTGACATCTCTTAAATCCTGCGCCTTGCTGCTGCCTCCGGCAAAGAGCCCCCATAGCGTCACGCTAACAAAAAGCCCCATGCTCTTCTTTGATGTCACTATTTAAGCCTTATCTTTGGCCCCCTCCCCGGCCCTCCCCCGGTGGACAATTGAACCTTGGGGGAGGGGGGGGGGAACCATTTCCAGATGCCAACTATGTTGCTCGGACCAGCGCTACTTGAGCTCGCGCTTCTTCACTTTCTGCGAGTTCCTCGGCCCGCATGAAGTAGCGATCGACGAGCGCTGCATCGCCGCCGACGCGTGCAAGGAGTCTTGCGGATTCCAAATTGTAGAAAAAGTGGTTTTTGGTATCAAATCCTACTGCCAGGTGCCGAAACAGGTCAGCAGCGAGCATGAGATCGCCCTTTTCCTCATGGAGCTTGGCCAGGGCCACGGCGGTCTCTGGATCGAATTGGTTGTATTCACCGCGGGAAGCCTGATGCTCGATCACCGCCTTGAGATGGGTCGCGGCCATGTCCTTGCGCCCCATTTCGAGGTATGTCAGTCCAAGCTCTCGCACGACTGAAAAATCCGGGTGCATTTGTCCCATGAGTTCAGCTGCGCGCTCAAGAGCTGTAACGGCACCTTCTAATTCGCCCTGGCTCCTGAGGAATACCCCTAAACTGAGAAATGCCTTGTGGTTTGTCGGAGCCAATCGCGTTGCTTGTATCAGGGCTTCTTTGGCTTGGTCCACGCGATCCTGGCGCACAAATGCGCCGGCCCGCAAGTGATGGGCCACAACCCGACTATCAGTGGATTCATCGCCAGTGCCAATGGCCGAGAGAAATCTATCGAGTGCCTCGATTGCCTTTTCGTCTTGTTTGGACGACACGTAGATTCGGCCGAGCTCTAGCCAAAGGTACTGCGGCACAATCGGGAGATCCATTGCATTGGCAATGGTCTCGATCAGGGATGCGGCCTGCTCAAACTCACCGTCGTGAGCCAAGAGAAGGGCCTCTCGGAACGTATCCGGCAGCGATGCATACTCTTTTGCCTGAGCATCTGTCCACGTGCCTGCGATAATGGCGATCAGCTCTTCGTCATCGATCTCCTCGCCTTCTGAGGCCAATTGACGCGCATCCTTGGATTCGTAATCCCTGCGTCGGGTCTGAATCGCGCCAATGATTTCTGGATCGCTGCAAATATCCCGCGCGTCGTCCAGGATGTCGAGTGCCGTTTCCACATCGCCTTCCCTTGCCACTGCGTCTGCTTGTGCGATCCTCTGCTTGGCAAGCGCCACCCCACAGGTCCGGGTTGCATCTCGAACCGCGGCGATGTCTTCTTTGAGAACGCCTTTGTTGCGCATCAGGGCCTGCTCGAATGCCAACTTTGCCTCGCCAAATCGCCCTTCTTTTAAAAGCGTCTCCCCTTTTGAGCGATTGCTCTCAAATGTACCGCCAAACAGGTTTTTTAAAAAAGCCATGGGCTAACTCTCCGGATTCTGCCACGGGAGCGCGTTTAAATCCGCGTTCCCTCCTGAGAAAACAATACCGATCCTTTTCCCCTCAAACGATCGGGGAAGCGCCATGACTGCTGCGAGGGAAACCGCTGCAGACGGCTCGATAATAATCTTCATGCGCTCCCATACCAAGCGCATCGACCGAACAATTTCGGCTTCACTGGTGAGGATAATATCTCGGACGTAGGCCTGGATTATTGGAAAGGTCACATCTCCAAGGGAGGTGAGAAGACCGTCCGCAATTGTGTCGGGATCATTTGAAGGAATGATGTACCCGGCGCGCACAGACCGATACGCATCGTCAGCTGCCTCGGGCTCTGCACCGTAGACCGGGATGGCTGGGGCTGCTCCCTGAGCTGCCAGCGCAATGCCGCCCAAAAGCCCCCCGCCACCAACCGGGGCCACAATACCGTCCAAATCCGGCACTGCTGAGATAAGCTCCAACGCGGCCGTGCCCTGACCGGCGATGATCTCTCGCTGGTTAGAGGGGTGAATAAACGCAGCGCCGGTTCTTTCTATTACTGCTGCGACCCCGGTTTCCCTCGCAGCCAACACAGGCTCGCAATAGGTGATGGCCGCACCGTAGCACGCAACTGCTGTCTTCTTGATCTGGGGAACGTCGCTGGGCATGACCACGTGCGCCTGGATACCTCTCAATCCAGCTGCAAGCGCCAATGCAGCGGCGAAATTGCCAGAAGAATGGGTCACCACGCCGCGATGCGCAGCTTTATCAGTAAGGGCTAAGACCGCATTGATCGCACCGCGTATTTTGAACGAGCCTGTCTTCTGGAAATTTTCACACTTAAAGAACAGCTGCTTATCGCACATTCGATCGAGGGCGCTACAGGTAAGCACTGGTGTTCGATGCACGTAGGGGTGCACGCGTCTAGCAGCCTCTCGAACGTCATCTATCGTAAGATCAGGTGTCATTTAAAGGAGCTATATCAAAAACCCCAACGTGTTGTCACGGCCCCGGGTGCTTAACAGTTTTGTTGCCCCCTCCCCCTCCCCTCCAATGGCATTCGGTTAAGGGCAAATGTCGCGATTTTTGCTATTTTTATGCCGGGTAAAGGATCTCCCCCTTGAAAAAGGGGGTTAGGGGGATTTTGACACGTCCAATCGAATTTTACCTTTGAAAACAATTGCT
>JASJCT010000027.1 GCA_030065855.1 Myxococcota bacterium | reverse complement strand
GGACGCCTGATTTCTTAGCGGCCAGCGCAAGACAATAGATGAAGATATTGGTGTTGCGTTTAGTGGGTTTGAGCAGAAATTGTCTCTGCGTACACCGTCGAGTAACGAGATAAGTGGTATTGGGAATGATTCTTCTGGGGGTCCCGGGGGTCCCGAGGTCCCGAAAAAGCCGGTGGACCAGAGTGAATCAGAAGCCAGCCTCTTTTTGAATCAATACGAAAATGCCAAAAATCTAGAACGGTTGATTCTACGTCTCCATCGGTAAAAGGAAAGACTGCCTACTGAGATAGACTCTTAACGCTATGAACCTGTCGTATGTTACGCGAGTAGGTCAATCTTATCGGCGAGCCAACGAGAAAATCCATTCCATGGGATTGCGGTTATGCCTGCTGCTACCTGCCGGGGCCGATCAACGCGACAAACCAGGGCGCCTACATCGGTTGTCTTGTTTCCGGCTAGGTTCATAAAGGTCTTGAGAGGCTCAATGTGCTTGGCCCTGGGCGTTGCGGTGAGCTTTATCTCAATAGGTAGTAAACGCTCGCCAAGGCGGATGATCAGATCCAGTTCCAATCCATCGTGCGAGCGCCAGTAGTATAGGTCCGGATCCATGCCGCGTGATGCAAACATTTTCACGGCTTCGCAAACGATCAGCCCTTCGAAAAACACGCCGCCCATTGCTCCGGCTATGAGAGCCTCGGCACTGGGCTGTCGCGTGAGGTATGCCGCAAACAGGGGATCGAGGAAGTACATTTTGGGTGTTTTAATGACTCTTTTGCCGAAGTTTTCAAAGTATGGGCGCAATAAGTATACGACATACGACGCCTCGAGTATTCCGAGCCAGGATTTTACGGACGGTGATGACGTACCTGTCTTTCTGCCAATCGTCGACGCGTTAAACGTCTGGCCATGGTTGGCTGCCAGATAACCGAGAAAAGACTCGAATTGCCTCAAATCCTTGATAACCATCAACTGTCGAACATCCCGTTCAACATAGGTGCGCATATAGGAACGAATCCACATGTCGCGCATTGGGGGATGCAGACAGGGGTCAGGGTACCAACCGTTCCAGCCAGTTGATGCTAGCTGCGGTTTGAGATGTGTGCTGAGTTCCTCGTAGCTGAACGGTAGAAGCTCTAATAGCGCGATGCGTCCGGCCAATGATTCAGTCACACCTTTCATTAGTTCGAAGTGTTGTGAGCCAGTGAGGATCCATGCACCAGATCGGGATCGATCGCTTTCTACCCGCATCTTGATGTGGTTCAGCAACTGTGGCACGTGTTGGATTTCATCCAAGATGACTGGCCCATCCGAGAACCGGTCTAGGAACCCATTGGGATCGTCAATGGCGAATGTACGATCCAATGGATCGTCTAATGAACTATATTGTCCAATGCTAGAAAACTCCTCTTTTAAGAAGGTGGTTTTGCCTGATTGTCTAGGGCCGGTGAGTAGAACTGCTGGAAATTGTGATAATACCTGTTCAAAAACATGTCTGATATGTCGATGAATATACACTCTGACAAATTTAAACTTGAATTTTAAATTTGTCAAAACTTTGATATTATTTAATTTATTAGTAGGACGAGGGCTGAACTTCCAGGTCAGCCCTCTCTATTAGGCGAAGCACTGCGCTAGCAACGAGCTGTCTGTTTACCGCTCAGATAGCGATTCAGGGAGGATTCCCAGTGTTTTGCCATTTGCTCGAAATTTTTTTGGCTGTGACGGGCATCGAGTGCAGCGTCCCCAAGCGGCCCGAGAGCGGTGTAGGTATAGGTGATATCAGCGCTGCACTGGCCATCGGCCATATCAGTCAGGTGCACTTCAATTTCGGTCACCAACCACTGGGGGGTAACCCTTAAAAATACCACCACTTTTTCTTTGATATCGTGACGGGTGATGGTCCAGATAGTGTCTGGCTCATCTGGGTTTGATGTCATAAACACGCAGCCCTGTTCAGCCACACCCGAGTCAGAGTAGATCATCTGATAGGTAAACCCATCGAGCCATTTTGCCTCTTCCACCGGGCAAATCAGTGGAAAAACCTCTGTCGCAGATGCGCAAAGGTGCTGGCGATAGTGGCGTTTTTCCCGGCGATTGTTTTTCATGAAAGCATCTCCGTCATGTGGCTCGCACTGGCATCCAAGTCTACCCCGTAGATCTGTTGGATGTCGGCGATGCGGTCACAGGCGCCTCGACCAGCTGCCTGAATTGGCGACAGCTCTCGACCAGATCGGCACTGTGGCGGTGCAGGTCGCCGCCGATGAGCAGTATCACGTCCTGGCCGTAAAATTGAAGGAGACCGGGCACCTTGTTCAGGGTCATACCGCCTGCGGGCACTGGAAAAATCGGTGCTAGGTCACCCAACTCAGCTGCCGCGTGCAGCACAATATCCCGGCAATCTGCCTTGGAAAAGGTAAAGCGTCCGCCAAAGCTGGGAAAGATCACCCCGTCTGCTCCGGCCAGCCGATTGAGCAAGCCATAAAGAGGGCCGTGGGAGATGCCGCTGGTTGCACTGATCGTGAAGCTTCCGAGCAATGCCGGGTGGCTCAAGATGGGTAGGTCTATCTCATCGTCATCAGCCACCTGGCGCATGGTGTCGAAGCCCACTAGCCCAGGAGCGATCAGCAGCCCTCCGGCGCCGGCCTGCTTTGCCGTGCGAACCCGCTTGAAAAACAAATCAGCAGGCGCTGATACGTTGGGCAGGTAACGACAACGGTAGCCGGTCTCCTGGTTGGCCTTTTGCACTGCAGCGGCGCAAAGGGTCACCCGCTCGTCAAACCTGCAAAAAGATTGGTCCGCAATGCCGTGGTCGTCCTTGATAAGATCGATCCCGCCTTTGGCAAAGCAATAGGAGAGCTCAGCCAGCTCTTGGGCTGACAACCCCATCGGCTTGAGGGCAGAGCAGAGGATGGGTCTGTGGGGGATGCCCAACAGCTCTCGCAGACCTTTTGTGCCGAATCGCGGTCCTTTGAAGCTGCTGGTCAGCCCCTGGGGCAGGGAGCACCGGGAAAGCCTGATCCCGGGTTTCAAGCTGATGTTTCCGAACAAGACGTTGAGCAGCTGGGTGAGCTCGCCACCAGCCACCTCCACTGGAAACTCAATGGTCGCCTCCCAAACCTGGGCATCGATCTGCTGCAATGCGCTCACCCGGCCAAAGATTTGTGTCCGGATATCGGATCGGTCGATCAAGTCCTGGGGATACTCTACGGTCTGCTCCACACAGATATCCTCGGCCCTGGCCGCTGCCTCGTGTTGACTTCCGACAATGCGATATACCGCGGCAAACCGCTCACCACTCAAGCTCAATCCACGTGCCATCTCAAAGATCCTCTGCCTTGGCCCGCTGCTGATCCAGTGAGAGATCAACCGCGGCCAGGTCTGTTTCCCGCACATTAAAGGTCTCGCCGGTCAGGCGCTCCACCGCGCGGACCAAAGCCATGGCATCCAGGCCGTGTTCTTTCATCAGATAGGCCTGGCTCGCGCCGTGGGCGTACTGGTCCTGCAACCCCAAACGGATCAGGCGCTTGGCACTCCCTGACTCGGCCATCAGCTCAGCCGTGGCCGATCCCAACCCACCGATGACACTGTGATTTTCCAGGGTGATCACACCTAATTGGGCACAGGCGATGGCCTCGCGCACCAGTGGATCATCAAAAGGCTTCAATGTCGATATGTGCAGATGGCGGAACGAGATCCCTTTTGGCCGAAGCACTGCAGTGGCGCGCAACGCCTCCTCGGTACAGATACCCTCTGTTAAAATTGTGACATCGCTTCCCTGTTCGAGAACGCGCGCGGTGTTCAAGACCATGGGACAGGCCGGGTCAAATAGACGCGGTACATTGCCCCTGAGCATGCGGAGATAGACTGGCCCGTCCACGGCCTGGGCCACGTCCAGCGCTGAGGCCACTTCTGTGGCATCGCCGCAATCGAGTACGGTCATGTTGGGCAGCAGCCGCATGAGACCCACGTCGTCGATAGCCTGGTGGGTCACGCCACCCGGTGTGGTAATGCCGGGCAGGAACCCAATCAACCGGACCGGCAGGTTGGGATAGGCAATGGACATGGCCACCTGATCAAACGGTCGGCGGCAGATAAACACGGCAAAGGTGTGCACGAACGGATAAAACCCTTCCCGGGCCAGGCCCGCGGCAAACCCCATCATGTTCTGCTCCCCCAGGCCAAACGAAAAGAAACGATCCGGATAGGCCGCTTGAAAATCACTGGCCTCACACGACGCGGTGAGATCCGCAGAAAGCACGAGTACGTCGGGTTTGTCCTTGGCCCACTGGACGAGGTTTTGCGCATGGGGACGAACGACAATGCTCATCGACCCTCTCCTGACGCCGCAAGCTGGGTCAGGGCGTGTTGATAGCGGTCGAATTCAGCCTGATCCTTGAACCGCACGTAATGCAGCTTGGGTGCCCGCTCCTGCAGCAAGGGCAGGCCCCTGCAGGGATCGGTCCGGGCCAGCACCACCAGAGGCCTGTCGGTGACCGGTAGGTTTGAGGGCGCTGCCAGGGCGTTCAAGTCGTGGCCGTCCGTCTCATGTACCTCTGCGCCAAAGGCTCGCAGTCGTTCGGCCAAGGGCTCGATAGTCATGACGTCGGTTATCGCCCCGTCGCACTGCTGGGCGTTTGCGTCCACATAAACGCCGATGTTGCCCAGCCGGTGAAAGCTGAGGGAGGCCAAGGCCTCCCACGTCTGTCCCTCTTGAAACTCCCCATCAGACATGAACACCCACACCCGCCCCTTTTCCCGGCGCAGCTTTCGGGCCAGGGCGATGCCCCCGGCCTGGCTTATCGCCTGGGCCAGAGAGCCGGCAGTCACCTCATGTCCAGGAGAGTGCTCTGCGCCGATCAGCTCTACGGTGGACCCGTCCTGGTTGAATGCCTCGAGGGCCTCTTCAGCAAGGCGGCCCACTTCGATCAGCGCTGCGTAGAGCACCAAGGCATAGTGGACCGGGGAGAAGATGAAGCGGTCCAGATCGGGCGTCTGGGGACCGTTGTACCCGGCGCCAGTGAAGCTGTCTTGATTGCGGCTCGAAGGAACGCCGGCGAACCGCCGTGGCACGGGCGGCGCGATGCTCGGACCGAGGCGCATCACCCGAGTATAGAGCGTGGCCAGGATCTCAGCCGAGGAACAGGCCTGACTCAGGTATCCGCCGTTGTTGCGCAGGGTGTGGGCCAGCACACGCCGGCGAATCCCCTGGGCCACCTCTGAGGCCCGCTCCTGCCATGCTGGCGACGTCAGAATAGTCGTGTTTTCTAATGCGCCACTAGTCGTCTTCGTCTTCATCTTGGAACGCGGCAATGACCTTTTCGGCCAGGTTGCCTGGGAGCTCGTCGTAGTGGGAAAAGCCCACAGTGAATCCCCCGCGGCCACCGGTAATGGAATCCAAGTCTGGACCGTATTGCAACAGCTCGGCCATGGGGGCCTGGGCGCGAATGACCTGGTTTTTGCCCTTTGCTTCCATGCCCAGTACCCGACCGCGTCGCTGGTTAATATCTCCCATGACATCGCCCATGAATTCGTCCGGGCAGGTCACTTCCAAATTCCATATCGGCTCCAGCAAGTACGGGTTGGCCTTATCGACAGCCGCTTTGAATCCCTTTGAACCGGCCATTTGAAAGGCCATGTCAGATGAATCCACATCGTGAAATTTGCCGTCGTAGAGGGTGACGCGAACATCCACCAGCAGGTATCCGGCGATAACCCCCCGAGCCATTCTCTGGACAATGCCCTTTTCGACCGATGGAATCCATTGTCTGGGTATGGCACCGCCGACGATCTTGTTGACAAATTCAAACCCTTCGCCCCTGGGCAAGGGCTCGATATGGATATAGCAGACCCCGAATTGACCGCGGCCTCCGGTCTGTTTTTTGTGTTTTCCCTCTACATTTTCTACTTTTTTGCGGATGGTCTCCCGATAGGGAATCTTGGGCGGCAACAGCTCCACCTCGACCTCGAACTTGCGCCTGATTTTTTCAATAGTGGTCTCGATGTGTACCTGACCCATGCCTGAAATCTGGGTCTCCTTGGCCTCTGCATCGCGAATCACCTTCAAGGTCGGGTCTTCTTCGGCCACCCGGTTGAGTGCTTGGCCCAGCTTGTCCTCATCCCCCTTGTTCTTGACCTTGAGCGCATAGCTGATGATCGGCTGAATCTCGGGCAGGGGCTCAAAGGCCACCTTTTGCTTTTCATCGCATACCGTATGTCCGGTAAAGGTCGTCTTGAGCTTGGCCAGGGCCACAATATCCCCTGGAACAGCGGCTTGGACACCTTCTTGTTTTTTGCCAAACGGCAACAGAACTTGACCAAACCGCTCCTTCTCGCCTGTGGTCGCATTATAAAACCCCGAATCCGCCGACAGCGTGCCTGACCACACGCGGATCAGGCTGAGCTTTCCAGTGAATTTGTCCTGAATGGTCTTGAACACGGTTCCAGCAAAGACCCCGTCCGCGTCCGGAGGACACGTGACATCGGTGCCGTCAAATGATCCGGCCTTTGGCGCCCGATCTGCTGGTGAGGGAAAGTAATCGCAGAGGATATCGGCGAGCTGTTGAATGCCCACATTCTTGGTTGCCGATACCGCGACCACAGGCACCAACTGCCCGCTCAGAATGGCCTTGGGCAGTGCTTCTTTAATCTCATCTTCGGTGAGCTCCATGGTCTCGAGGTATTTTTCCATTAGGGTATCGTCGCTCTCGGCAATGACTTCTACCAGGGCTTCCCGAGCGCTTGCCACATCGTCAGCCATATCTGCCGGGATATCGACTTCCTTCATGTCTACGCTCCCGTCAGCGGGAAACGCGTATGCCTTGCCCTGGAGCAAGTTGACAACACCGTTAAACGCTGCTTCAGCGCCGATTGGAATCGTAAACGGTGCAGCCCGCTTGGTCAGCGATGCTTTGACATCGTCGAGCGCTGATTGGAAGTTAGCCCGCTCCCGATCCAGCTTATTGATGACGATAATCCGAGGCAGGGTCAAGTTGTCGGCGAGCTCCCACATTTTTTCGGTCATGACCTGAACGCCGTCCACAGCAGAGACCACGACAGCTGCGATGTCGCTCGCTGCCAATGCATTTCGAGCATCGACAAAGAAGTTGTTGTCCCCGGGCGTATCGAGCAGCATCACCTTGCGCTTTTGCCATTCAGCCGCGGCAAACGCCGTGGATATGGAACCCTGGCGTTTGATTTCTTCGGGCTCGAAGTCAAACGTGGATGTTTCGTCGAGCACGCTGCCCAGCCGTGTGGTTGCGCCCGATGTAAAGAGAATCGCCTCGCCAACCGATGTTTTCCCAGCGCCGCCATGTCCAACCAGGCAGATGTTTCGAATATTCTTGGGCTCGTACTTCTTCATCGCACTCCTCCGCCCATGGTTTTTCCATGGATCCCAAAAAACCCCAAAGATTCCGTGGTGTAGATCACAAATCTCCTACCGTCAATTACTAACCCGCATGAATGAATACAACTGCACCTATATCGGGCCGGATTCGACAATTCCCACCTAATAATTCGCGCCAAATAAATTGACCTTTCGCGCCAAATCGCGCCAAAAAAGTTGATCTTTCGCGCCAAATCGCGCCAAAAAAGTTGATCTTTCGCGCCAAATCGCGCCAAACTCATCGTTGGGATGGTTCTCAAGGAGTCTGCTTATGAAATCACAGCATTCTGAACTAATCAGGATCGTTAGCCAATTTCCCAATGGAACCAACATTGATACATTATTGGACGCATTGAAGCCGACCGTGTCGAAGCGCACCCTGCAACGCCGGCTACAACAACTGGTATTGGACCGAGAGCTTGTCAAAGTCGGCAAGGGCCGCACGACGACTTACAAAGTAGCATCGCTGCGTACGAAACCGAATGTCCCCACCGCTGATACAATGGTTCCCCGATACGATGAATTCATTCCACTTTCAGAAGAGAGCCTAGAAATCATCTCTTATGTCCGTCAGCCGCTGAGTGCTCGGAAGCCAGTGGCATTCTCACGGGACCTTGTTGACGCCTATGTTCCCGGGCAGACCTGGTATTTAAACCAAGTCAGTCGAATGAATCTGAAACGAATCGGGGAGCCTGGATTTGAAAACCGGCCCGCCGGCACCTATGGTCGGGCGATTTTGGACCGTATTCTGATCGATCTCTCCTGGGCATCGAGCCGTTTGGAAGGCAACACCTATACACGCCTGGATACGCAGCGATTAATTGAATTGGGGCACCTGGCCGAGGGCAGGGATGCCATGGAAGCCCAAATGATTCTCAATCACAAGAGAGCCATAGAGCTTCTGGTGGATGACGCGGCACAAATCGGGTTCAATCGCTATACATTCTGCAACCTGCACGGTGTTCTGTCAGAAAACCTGATGTCTGATCCTGCAGCAAGTGGCACGCTGCGTACCCGAGAGGTGGAAATCGGACAATCCGTCTATCAACCGACCAACGTGCCCCAGGTAATTTCAGAGATTTTCAATACGATTCTCAACAAGGCTGAATCAATCCCAGATCCCTTTGAGCAAGCCTTGTTCGCGATGGTTCATATTCCCTATCTGCAACCCTTTGAAGACGTGAACAAGCGCGTTGCTAGAATCGGTGCGAATATCCCACTGATTAAGCAGAATCTCTGCCCACTAACATTTCTGGATTTACCTGAGCGAGCCTTGATAGACGCAGTACTGGGCGTATACGAAATGAGTCGTATCGAGCTTCTAAGGGACGTATTTATCTGGGCTTACGAGCGCTCTACTCAGCAGTATATCAAGGTGAAAAAGAGCCTGACCGAACCCGATCCGATGCGTCTCAAATACCGGAGTCAAATACACGGTATCGTTGGTGAAGTTGTTCGAGGCCTAAGACTTCATGCCCGTCAAGCAGTGATCGCATATGCTGAAGAAAACATACCGGGCAAAGATCAAAATCTATTTATCGAGCTGGTATTGGATGACTTAAAACGACTCCATGAGGGCGTCATCGCTCGTTATCGAATCCGACCGTCAGAACTCCGCGCCTGGCAAGATACCCTAAAGAAAAACTTGGGTTAGGGCCTCGTCAAGTGATGAGTGATGGGTAATAAACTCCCCCTTTTTCAAGGGGGAAATCGGAGTCTCCACCCGTCCGAGTAGGCTTGAATGAGCACTAGTGCCCCGGGGAGGCGGTTGCTTTGGCTTTCTTAAAGAGGGCGATGAGCAGGTCCTTATGCACCGAATCCTTTTGCATCCAGGCAATGTGGCCCTTGGGATGGATGAGATAGGTAATGGGCAGGCTGCTGGACGCCTCAAAGATCGGCGCGAGGCCGGCTTCTTCTGGATCCTCGCCGCCCTGGAGGGTGGGATAACGCCACAGGTTTACAGAGTCCGCGAATTTTACGGCCGCATCTTTTGTGTCGTCCCCGTCAAAGGCAATGGTAACCAGCTTTATGTGGGGCGCCTTGGCCAGGGCAGGTGGGAAGTCGTTTTTCAGCTCCTTTTTGCACGGGCCACACCAGGACGCCCAGAAGTTAACCAGCACCCAATGGCCCCGCAGGCTGGAGAGGGCAAACGGCTTTTTGGACTTGAGGCCTGGAAAGGTGAAGTCCACGGGTGCACCCTCATCTTTTAGCACGATATCCACAGCTGCGTGCCCGGCCTCGTCCCCGTGGGCGCCGGCATCGGCCTCAGCACCGGCGTCCGCCTCAGAGGTTGACCCATCGCTCTTGGGCTTGATTGCTTCATACGCTGCCAGGCCCTGGTCCAGGAACGCGATGAATTTGGCCTCGCTTTCGGTATAGTCCGGGAGAATGGCCAGGGCCTTTTCCTTGGTGACAGCCCCGTCAAATGGATTCACGATGACGTAATACGGCAACGTGGCCACGCCGAATTGGTCGATCTGCAGCTTTCGCTGGGCAGTGTGCACGTCCTTGCGCCCATCGGTATAGGCAGAGATCAATACCATCTTGCTCAGGCGCTCGACCACCGCGGCCTTGGGAAACATGTTGGATTCCATGTAGCGACAGTTGGTGCAGTTGTACCCGGTGAAGTCGATAAAAACAGGCTTGTTTTCCTTGCGTCCCAGGTCCAGGGCCCTTGGAATGCCGTCGTGCATGAATGTCGACAGAATATCGGTTTTATCACCGCCCGATCTCTCGGCAGGGTCGCCGTGATCCAAGTACGGCAACACTGTGGGCGGAAGCCAGCCATCCATCCAACCCCCCATGCTCTTGGTGTGGGTGGCCCCGTATCCAGAATGAAACGCCGCCGCAATGAACAAAATGCCAAAGAACATGCGGATCGGGCCGATGGTGCGGGCCTCTGTATCGTTGTGGGGCAGGGCAAATACCCGTAACAGGTAAAGCGCGGCCATGGCAAAAATAGCGGTCCAGATTACCAGCACAAATGGCCTGGAAACCACGCCCCACTCAAACTGAAGGTCCAGATTAGAGAGGAATTTGAGAGACATGGCCAACTCGATAAAGCCGAGCATGACTTTCACCGCCACCATCCAGTCGCCGCCCCTGCCCTGGAGCCTGCCTGCCATGTTGGGAAAGACCGCGAGAAAGAAAAACGGGAGCGCAAAGGAAAAGGAAAAGGCGAGCATGCCGATGGTGGGGAAAAACCACATGCCCTCGGCTGCTGCAGCCAAGACCACACCGATAAAGGCAACCGTGCAGGTAAAGGTCACCAGGGTGAAGGTAATGGCCATAAAAAATACGCCCAAGCCCTGGCGGAAAAGGGACCCTTCGTCGCTGGTCAGGGCCATTTCCTTTTGAGAGGTCGAGGAAATGAGCCAGCTCGGCATGCGGATTTCGAATAGGCCAAAAAGATTAAACGCAAAGACAAAGAGCAAGGTAAATAGAAATACATTAAAGATCGGGTGTGTGGAGATGGTCTGCATCCCGGCCGCCCCAAAGATCATTGAAATAATGATGCCCAGGCCGGTAAAGACCAGCATGATGGACACCGCGTAAATACCACCCATCATGAGCGATCGCCTGAGAGAGACCTTAGAAAACTTGGAAAAGAAACTAATCGTAATCGGTATCATTGGGAAGACACAGGGCGTGGCAAGGGCGCCCAGACCTGCCAGCAGACCGATTATCAGGACCCCCCAAAACCCCTTTTTTGCCAGATCTTCCGTACTGGTGGCGCTTGAAAGCAGGCTTGTCGGTGGTTTTCGATCTAGGGGAAATGCCTCCCCCTCCAGGGTCGGCGCTGCGATCCGATCCGGTCGGGGCGCACCTGCCGCAATGCTGAGAGCGCCGGTATAGGTGCCGATGGTGGGAATGCAGTGCTTATCATTGCAGATCTGGCCGCGAAAGCCGATCCGAATTTCGTCCCCCTCAATGGCTGCGGTCACCTTGAAATTGCGCCGGTAGACAACCGTCCCAACGTGAAATTCCACCAGCTTGTTGAAGTTGATATCCTTTTCAACCTCGGGTTTGGGACCAAACCAGTCGCCCACTGGTTCAAAGTTTTTTTCCTTTGGCACGACTTCAGTGGTAAGGGGGCCGTCTGGGATCTTGGTCATGCTGTAGAAATGGTACCCCTGTGGCACCTCTGCTGTCATGACCAGGGTTGTTATCTCTCCAATCCGGGATTTATCCGGCGAAAACGAAAACTTGGGTTCAATTTGCACCTGTTCTGCGGATTGTCCGGTGTGTTGCATCAGAAACAATCCAAGACCGAGGCCGAGCAGGGTAAATGCGATGTGTTTGTTTTTCCTCAATGCTGTGTTCATGGCGATCTGCTACCCGGGTTAGAGACTTACGGGACGAAGTGCCTCATTTGACTGTCCTCTAGACAGCTCCCTATCTATTTATTTACCTTAATGTAATGGGGTAGGTAAATGTAAAAGAAGACCCGCTAAAAGGAGAGAATGTTGCGCCCCGGGCAATCGATGCCACGCATTTCCCAGCCGAGGTATTGGCAAAGCTACCCACGGCCTTGGATCGGGAGACCGTACCGTCGCTTTTCACGGTAATGCGGAGCTGCACCGTTCCCGTGGCATGGCTGGCGCAGCTGCGGGCCTGCCCAGCAATGGGTCCCATGACCGCATTCACCTCTGCCCGGCTGGGTTTGGACCGGCCCGAGCTACTGCTTTTGGACGTGGCCGGCTGTTTCTCTTTTTTCGTGGATCCGCCAATAAGGTCGTCTAGCTTATCCGACTCAGCCCCCTTTGGTTCTTTGGATGTGGATGGCTCTGCAGCAGCAGGTTTAGATGTTTTCTTGGCGCGTCGCTTGGCTGCTCGCCGGCGCCGCTTGCTCGATCGACCTTTGCGCTTTTTCTTGTTGGATTTGCTAATGACCTTTTCTGCGCTGTCCCCATCTTCCCCATCTTCATCCACAGTCTGATTATCCAGTTCGCCTGTCGCATCAGCTGAAGCAGTCCCAGTTGGTTGCGCATCATTGGCAGCGGCCTTCGCTTCTTGCACCCCCGCAGATGGGGCCATCGATGGCGCTGATGTTGCTGTGTTTAAGCCAGTTTCAGTACTCAGATCGCTCGGCGCAGATGGTGCGGTTTCTGTTTTCGATGTGATTGCTTCAATTTGCGCCTGCAACTGCTCGATTCTCTCTGTTCCCTGACGGTCCTTTTGCTCGAGGAGATAATAGGCAGCCCCAGCCCCGATGACGACGATGAGGACAGCCACAACCACTGCAACGCCCGTCCCTTTGCGACGGCCAGGAGCTGCGCTCGGCACCAAACTCCCCGGTCCAGGTATTGAAGAACGGATCGCTGCGGGCGGGTAACTGGAAATCATACTGGGCTGAGCACCAGCAGGGTCAAGGGGCGGTATGGTAGACGGTATGGTAGACGGTACCTTGGCCTTCTCGGCTGAAGCGCTGCCTATCATGTCTGCCAGTCGCACGATGCCCGAATCGAGCTCATCATCGCGGGACGCCACGGGTTGTGGATCGGCATCTGCCGCGCCATCTTCTTCTTCCAGAAGGGTTGCTAGGGTCTGATCCACATTTTGTTTGTCAGGATTTCCGTTAAAATCATCATTATTGCGAGACATAATAAACTCCTTAATCGCAATTCATAATGTATAGTGTATCAATCAATATACCCCTGTTTCAATATGAAGCCACGCATGAAATTCCATAAATGCACCACACGACCTCCATGAACAGTCAACAATCCCCCTTGCCTGATAAGATATCAGTGTTGGGTCGCCTCGATGGCGTATCTGCGCAAGATCTTTCTCAATTTAGCGGCCATCGGTCCGGGCGTGCCGGTCCCGATCCGGCGATCATCCACTGCCACAACTGAAATGACTTCTCGAAGCGTACTCGTCAGGATGACTTCCTGTGCAGCTATGAGATCCGTTGGTGTCAATTGTTGCTCGCGACATGAAATCTGGTTCTGCTCTGCCAGTGATAAGATGAGCCCGCGGGTCACACCTGCCAGTAGCCCGGTTTCCAAGGGGGGGGTCACGAGCGCACCATCTATCACCACAAATACGTTTGAGGACGTGCTTTCGGTAATGCGCCCGTGCCTATCCAGGAGCAGGGCGTCGTCAAAGCCGCGCTTGCGGACCTCTGCCAGGGCCAGGACCGAGTTCAGATAGTTGCCGCTTTTTATCGCTGGATCCAGTGCCTCGCGTGAGGTGCGCCGCACCTTTGGAATAGCGAGTCGCAGGCCTTGTTCATACACCTGGTCGGGCAATGGATCGAGGTGCTTCACCATGATCACGGTTTTGGGGTCAACCGCTGTGGTCGGATCCAAGTTCAGGGGTCCGCTTCCCCGGGTGACGATGATGCGGCAATAGGACTCATCGTTGCCAGCCTGGTGTAGGGTTCGATGGAGCTCATTCGTTAGAACATCCCTATCGGGCAATGGGATGCCGAGTCGCCCTGCTGATTGGTTGAGGCGATTGAGGTGCAACTCCAGGGCAAATGGCTTGCCGTTGTAGGTCCGAATGACTTCGTACACCGAATCGCCATAGAGAAACCCCCGATCCAGGACCGAGATGGTCGCCTGCTCAGCGTCGGTGATGGTGCCGTCGATATTGATCTGAAACGTCATTTACTTACTGTAAAACACCGAGCCGCTGGCCCACGGCTTTAAATGCGGCGAGTGCCTGATCGAGGTGGGCTGTTTCGTGGGCAGCCGATAGTTGGGTGCGAATGCGGGCCTGGCCCTGGGGCACTACCGGATAGGAGAAGCCAATGACATAGATGCCCTCTTTTAACATCTCGTCGGCAAACCGGCTGGCCAAGCTCGCGTCATAGAGCATCACCGGGACAATGGCAGTGTTCCCCTTGAGCACATCAAACCCGATCTGTTCCAGGGCATTGCGGAAATAGGTGGTGTTTTCCACCAGCTTGTCTCGCAGTGCAGTGGTCGCGGACAGCAACTCGAACACCTTGATCGAAGCTGCAGCCAACATGGGCGTCAGGGTATTGGAGAACAAGTAGGGTCGAGATCGCTGGCGCAACAGCTCGATAATTTCTTTTCGCCCGGTTGTGTAGCCGCCTGAGGCACCGCCAAGGGCCTTGCCCAAGGTGGAGGTAATGATATCGACCCGGCCCATCACGCCGCAGTGTTCAGGTGTGCCCCGGCCAGTGCGACCGATATACCCGGTGGCGTGGGAATCATCCACCATGACCATCGCGCCGTACTTGTCCGCAAGATCGCAAATATCCTTTAGGTTGGCGAGGTAGCCGTCCATTGAGAAAACCCCGTCGGTGCAGATGAGCCGGCGTCGTTTTGTCTGTGTCTTTTTTAGGATGGCTTCGAGCTCGGTCATGTCCGAATTTTTGTACCGGTGACGCTCGGCTTTGCACAGGCGGACGCCGTCGATGATTGACGCGTGGTTGAGCGCATCCGAGATAATGGCATCATCAGCGGCGAGCAGGGTTTCAAACAACCCTGTATTGGCATCAAAACAGGAAGAATAGAGGATCGTGTCGTCGGTGCTGTTGAATCTGCTGATGGTTTCCTCGAGCTGTTTGTGCAAGTCCAATGTGCCGCAAATAAAGCGCACCGAGGCCATGCCGAACCCGCGCTCGTCCAGGGCCTTCTTGGCTGCGTCCGCTATTTCTTCGTTGTCTGCAAGCCCGAGGTAATTGTTGGCGCAGAAGTTGATCACCGCTCCTTGGGCAACCTCAATCGTCGCGCTCTGTGGGGATCGAATGACCCGCTCTGCTTTGTATGTACCAGCGTCTTGGATCGCGGTGATTTCCGCCTGAATTTGGTCTCGATACGCATCAAACATCCCATACCTCTCTTAGCGGCGGCAAAGGGCCTTTTTTCATCTTTTGGGCGAAGCTACCAGTTGTCGCCTGCACGGGCAAGGTGTATTAAACCGTGAATTGATGTAATCGCTTTAGATAAGGGAGAACTGTATTTATGACCGATAGGATATCGACCAATGTCACCTGGCATGAGCCCGGGGTTTCACGGGAAGACCTGGAGATACTCCACGGTCACAAAGGCGCGACCGTGTGGTTTACCGGACTGCCCTCGGCTGGGAAATCCACCATCGCAAACGCAGTGGCGCGCGAATTGCATCAATTAGGGGTCAGCACAATGGTGTTGGACGGCGACAATGTGCGCCACGGCCTGAACAAAAACCTCGGGTTTTCACCCCGGGATCGGGTTGAGAACGTCCGCCGCATCGGTGAAGTGGCAAAGCTGTTTACAGATGCGGTTATCGTCAACCTCAACGCGTTCATCAGTCCATATGCAGCAGATCGGGAAATGGCGCGCAAGTTACAGCCCAAGACATTTCTAGAAATATATTGCCGCGCAGATATCGAGGTGTGTGAAGCGCGCGATCCAAAAGGCAATTACAAGCGGGCACGCGCCGGCGAGATAAGGGGATTCACCGGTGTCGACGCCCCTTACGAGCCACCGGAAAACCCAGAACTGTGCCTCGATACAGGCACCCAATCCATTGCTGACTGCGCATCTGCCGTCATCGAACTGCTCCGCCACCGCCAGATCATCAAATAGTGCGATCAGTTTCACTTTAACAGTAAAATTATATTCACAATTTCTCTTTTATACGGTATACTTTCGCCAAACGAGTAATGTTGGGCACAGGCTTCAACTGATTGAAACAATTGGGGGTCGCTTGGGGGGCTGGTCGCGGTGTTGCGATGCAAGGGCGGGAAAGGAGTGACACTGGTGAACGAGACCAAAAAGCTTCGCAGGGCACTTCCAGCTACGCTGCTTCGGGGTGATGCCGCCTTTGAGTTTCCCACAAAGACCAGTAAAAAAAGGGCAAAGAGACTCGATCTGACGGAAAGTGTCGCCAAAGACAGCTGGGCTGATCTGCTCGGTGAGCCAGAAGAGCCGTCCAAGCTATACTACGAAAAAGGCGCGTGGAATTTCTGCGATGAGCCAGATCCTATCAATGAACTGGATGAGACCTTAGTCTGGAAAAATGTTTCGCGGGCAGCGCTACGCAAGACAGCTCGGGCGATTCCACACCCCAAAAACGATCCATATTTTAAAAAAGCATTCCCCAGCGAAAAAAAATAATACGCTACTTGTCGCATATCTCCCCCTTTTTCAAGCTGACCCGTAGACACCCTTGACACCGGGGGATTTGCCCCCCCTGTTTGGCACCCACCCCAGCCCTATAGCCTCCCCAACCCTATAGCCCCCTCCCCGGCCCTCCCCCGGTGGACATTTGGACGTTGGGGGAGGGGGCCAGAAAGACATAGCTTGGCTACGTTATTCACCCTCCCCCAGCGTCCTATTGTCCACCGGGGGAGGGTTGGGGAGGGGGCTGAAGAAGGGGGGGGCTGGAGGATCGGGGTGGGGGCTCCCCAGAAATCGGCTGCGCAAAAAAAATCAAAAAAAATTGGGCCAAATGGAAACTTTTTTTCTGCTCGGTCGAAAAGGGGGGTGATGGCAGAGGAGGCGAGAAGATGTGTCGATACCAGCTGACAAGGCCAACCTGTTCTCGTGGCACCACCAGTGTCGAAGAGCTCGTGCTCTTGGCCACCGTGGCCATTGGCTTTGCAGCGGGTGTCATTCCCCTGGGAACCATGCTCCTCGAGTACCACGGGATTATCGAATGCATTCTCGGGCTCCCCATTCCATAACCCCCAACCGGGCTAAGACAGCCCAAAGGAGACACAAAATGACCAACACAATCGAAAAAAAGAAAAAAACAGGCCTGCTCAAAGATGATCGAGGTCTATCCACAGTGGAATACATCATTATTCTGGTTCTCATTGCAGCATCGTGTATCGGTCTTTGGAGCAAATTCGGGGAAAAAATTCACGGCAAACTATCGAGCGCGAACGACGAACTGGACACTGTTGAGATGATCCAAGGCGAGTAGCCCTATGCACTGGCCCTATCTCATATCTGCGACATTGGCTGTTTTCCTATGCGGCACGGCCGCCTGGACCGACTGGCGGTCGGGCCGCATCCCCAACTGGCTCACCCTACCGGCCATCGGCTGCGGGTTCCTCATCGGCCTGATCGGTGGCGGTGGACGCGGTGTGTTGCTTTCAGTAATCGCTGCGCTCATATCACTCCTGGTGCCGCTCGTTCTCTTTCGATTGAAAGCCATGGGCGGTGGCGATGTAAAGCTCTTTGCCGCCCTCGGCGCCCTGCTCGGGGCCGGTCCTGGCTTGGAGATACAACTGGTCGCGTTTTTCTTTGGCGCCCTTCAAGGCATTGGGGTGTGGGCAAAGCAGGGCCAGCTCAAGCAGGGATTTGGCCGCCTGGTGCGGTGGGTCACACCAAGGATTTTTATCAGAAAGCGCTACGACAAAGGATCGGCATTGGTCGGCAAAACCGAAATCCGCTTTGGTCCGGCCATATTTCTGGCAACGGTACTCGTTGTAACCCTGCGCAGTATCGGTTGACCCATGGCCCGCCCTACCAATACCATCGGCAGGACCACCGGCGCTGTTTACGTGGAGTTCCTGGTCGTGTTCTGGCCCATAATGATGCTCTGGCTGGGCATGGCCCAGATCGGGCTCATGTACGCCGCTCACATGATGGTGCATCACGCGGCTGTGCGAGCGGCAAGGGCAGCCATCGTGATCCTGCCAGACGACAAGGAGGGGTGGGAGGACCTCTATGCCGGGGTCGAGGCCTATCGGATCGGCACCGGCGGCTCAGGTCTCGAGGCATATGAAACCGCGCCTGCAGGCGGCCGGCTCGATGGGATCCGTCGTGCTGCCCGCATTCCCCTGGCCACCGTGTCCCCCAGTTTGGGCGTAGACGCAGCCGGCGCCATCGGCAAGTTGTTGGTGGGGTATCTGTGGACCGAATTCGGCGTGGCCGTGACTTTTCCGGACGGAGATGGTGGGTACCTGACGTCGTTTGACGATCCCACTGGACAGGTCACCGTGCGTGTCACTTATCTTTATAAATGTCCGGTACCCCTGGTCAATCGCATCATCTGCCGAAGTTACTGGGGCGCGGATAGTTTTTTTTCAGCAGATACGATTCAGAAGCTCGAAGATCTTGGCGCGTTCATCGACATCAGCACGAGCTTTGGTTCGGGGCTGGACCCGGATCGACAGCAGGAGCTCGCCACAGTTGGCGGAGAACTCCTGGGTGCTGCCGGGTTCGGGCTGGCGCTGGCCGATATGGGGTTTGACATTGGGGGCGGTGGCTGGCGCTTCCTCGCCATGACCGCTGAAAAGACGCTGCCCCTGCAAGGAAAACACTGATGAGACGCACAATCACAAACAATCGGGGCGCTGTCATGGTCATGGCCACCTTTGTGGCCATGCTCATGGTGGGATTGCTCTATCACGTGTCCGGCGTAGGCGGCGCTGCACTTGAGCGGCACCTGCTGCAAGACGCGGCAGACGCCGCAGTGTTTTCTGCAGCCACGGTCAATGCCCGCGGCATGAACATCCTGGCGTTCTTGAACCTTCTCATGGTGGCTGTGCTCACTATTCTAGTGGCGTTGAGATTGGTTCAGGCCCTACTGCTGATACTGCTCGCTGCGCTCACGGTTTTATCTTTTGTTCCAGGCGGACAAGCAGCCGGGGCAGCGATTTCACCAGTGAAAGCACTGCACAACAGCATTAAGAAGGTGGCCAAACAATATCAAAAAGCTGCAAAAAAAATTGTCAAAGGCCTCACAGTGATCTCCACCGGGGTCAACGATGGCGTGCCGGTTATCGCCATGGGCGAGGGGGTTATCATCTCCAAATCAGATCCCTACAACAAAGTATCCAACGGCGGGTTGACGTGGCCAATTTTTAATGGATTACCGACCAAAAAAGGTACGTACGAAGAGCTTTGTAGGAGGGCCGGGGAGAATGTCTTTGCCCCCATTGTTTGGATTCTTCCGGACAAAGCCGGTCAATTCGTCGAGAAGGCGATTGGCGAGCCGATAGGAAACTTAACCGAGAAATTCACCGCTTACTTCTGTGGTGGCAATAGCAGCAACGCATCCGAGGGCCATCCCGAGGAAGATCCTGTCCAAAAGGAAGTTGCCTACCCGCCAGGTATGAATACGGAAGAAAACGAGCATGAGGGGATGAGCAAATGCACGAATAAAATACCAAGTAAGAGCGACGGCAAGTGCGACTATGAGGAATGCGAGGAGTGCGCCAGGATGGGATGCAAGTTCTGCATACAAAAGATGAGAAGCACCTCCCCTGGCTACATGAGGGGCCGATGGACCATCGTGCGAAATGATTGGGTGGAGTGGCGCACTGCCCAAGGCGAACTGGTCAAGGTGATTGCCAGGGACACAACCCCCAATAGGTGGTCCATGAAAGAAAAAGTTAAAGGTAATCCATGCAATTCCGATGATAATCCAAATCCGAATATTTACGATACAACGTCCTGTGCCGGCTATATCAGTAACTGGGAGTGGCAAAACCCGACAGGGACCAATGGCCAAGATCGCGTGCCCGAGAAGAACGAGTACACACCAAAACCCATTTGTGAACGACAAAAAAGAGAGCCTGTGACCAATCCTATGGAGATCGACTACTACTTGGACGCATACGAATCCCAATCCGGCGCTACGCCGCATGAAGGGCCGCCGCCCCAGATGACCCTGGTGCAGCAGACCTTGTACGTCGTACTTTCGGGCTGCACGATTCGAGAAGAAATACAAATCGAAGCCGACGGAGAACCCATTGCCTCAGAGGAAGACAAAAAGAAGATGTATCCCCGCGTGCTGGATCTGGAACGATTTCCAGACGAGGCCGAGATGATGAGTATTTTGTTCGGTACGGGCAAGTCAGGCCGTAGAGAAAAAGCAGTGGGCATTGCATCTGAAAAAAAACCCACGGGTGATGACACTGTAACGAGGTTCAGCTTTGCCGCGGCCGAATACTATTCACAAAACAGCGATGAAGAAGCCATGTGGCATATGCAGTGGCTCTCCCGGCTTATCCGGTTCACTTGGGACGATGGCGACGATACCGGCGAAGGTGAGGCAGGCGAAATCGGCAGTAATAACGATGACGCCAACCAGCACTATCAAACAGCCATGCAAGCGATAAAAGACAAGCTGGGCAAGGGAGTGGATATCAATGATTACCTATTGCATTAGAAGTCTAAACAGGTCCGCACTGCTAAAGGATCAGCAAGGCATTGCCATGACCGAAGCAGTTGTGGTTCTCCCTGTCTTTATTATCATTTGGATGGGCCTCATCTTTTGTCACCGCACCTATATCGGGCAGATGGAAGCGCGCACGACTGTCAATATGAACGCATATCAGGGTGCAGCTATTGGCACCTGTGACGGTGCCACGGACGAGGGCACGAGCAGCGAGGATATCGATCAGGCCATGGACGATGCCCATGCAACTACCAGTGACAACGAGGTAGATGGGGTGACAGTTGACACGACCACACTTATTGAAAAGGCAGGAGGGGATTCGCTGTTTGACTGGCGCAACACCATCATCGGATCAAAAACAACAGTGACGGGTATTCCCAAGCCCATTGGCGGACCGTCTGTGGAGGTCAAGGCCAAGGCCAAGCTGATGTGCAACATGAAACCACAGGATGGCTTGGCCAGCATGCTCTGGGACTTTCTAACGGGGCTTTTCTAATGTATCGCGCGTTCCTATTCATAAAAGCGCGCTGGTGGCCCGCGGCAATGGCCGCATGCCTGGCTTCGGTTGTCTTTGCCCGGGTTGGGTTCTCTGCACACGAAACAAAAGTATCGTGGATACGCGTACAAGCTGAGGAACGGTGGATCGCCAGTCTCGATCCCCAGATACGATACCTGTGCGCTGGTGACATGGCAGTTGATCTTTTGCATGGCCCAGCCCCATTCACCTTGGGAGAAGATCGGCTAGTATTGCGCGATCAAGCAATTAAAGAGCGGTGCCTACCACCGCTGATACCTCCCATGGCACCTGCAGCAGTGCTGGTCTCAGCCACTTCTCCTGAAGCGGGCTACGGGGTCACCCTGTTCGGCATGGCCGGATCTCCAGGCGATGCACTTCAATCCGCAACAGCAAATCTTACCCACGCCGGGTGGCACGAAACCGCTGCTTCTTTGATTGCAGGGGAAAAGAGACCGGGTTTAAAAATACGAACATTTGAAAGAGACAGGGCGTGGCTCTTTTTGGTTGTCGAACGGGACGCGGCATCTGCCGAGAGTCTCGTCTTGCTCGCCGGGCGATTTCACCCGGCCCTGATGGGGAATTAAATGCAAAACAAAAAATGGATAATCGCTCTCGTGCTTGGCCTCCTCGCCGGCAGCCTGCACTTTGTCTATGTTCGCGACCTCGAGAGTAAAGCCATTGGGGGCGCTCGCATATCAGTTCTCGCAGTGACGCAAGACATCCGCAGCGGAGAAAAAATCAATACATCCCAGCTGGGCATGCGACAGGTGCCAGGGGCATATGTGGATGACCGGGTGGTTCGGGCGGATAAAGTCGAAGAAATTGTTGGATTGTCAGCGTCTGTGGATCTCGCCTCCGGGCAAATGCTTCAATGGACAGATGTTGCCGAGCGCCTGGATGTCACCGCTGGGGATCTGGCAAAGGAGATCGCGTCGGGAAAAAGAGCCGTCACCATTCCAGTGGATCGATCCCTGGCCATGGGCGGGATGCTGAGACCCGGGCATCGCGTGGATATTCTCGGCACCTTTGCCAAGAGCAGTGGATTCACGGCCAAGGAACGCGTAACGGTCACCCTGCTGCAAAACGTGAAGGTGGTGGCAACCGGCGGTGCCCTGTCTGGAAACATCGATGATACTGAAAAGAAGCGGTTCAATACGGTCACACTCAGCGTGGGCCTCGAAGATGCCCAGCTATTGTCCCTGGCCAGCAGCCAGGGCAAACTGTCCCTGGTGCTGAGGGGACGTCAAGATCTGGCCATCGTCCAGAACGTTCCAGAGGCGGATATGGCCGAGGTGTGGGCAAATAAACCTAGCCCCACCCACCGAGAAAAAAACAAAAAGCAGCAACTACCGGCGATCGAGCGTTTGGGCCCGCGCTAGAGATTCAACCCGCTTCCCAGCAGTGAGCGGTGTGTTATTTTTTATAGGGAATATGCCGAATTTGGCACAGGGCCCGGTATAGTTGTTCCGCGAGCAACAGGCGCGCCAGGCGGTGGGGCAGTGTCATGGGAGAGAGGGATAAAAGTATATCAGCGCGCTGCTTCACTTTGGCGGGCAGGCCAGATGCACCGCCGATGAAAAAAGAAATACACGAGATGCCGGATTGCATCCACGCATCGACCATCTTGGCAAAGCTGTCTGAGTCGACCATTTTGCCCTGTTCATCCAGGGCCAGTACCAGGTCGCTCGTCGTTGCCACTTTGATGGATCGTTCGGTATTTTTCTTTTCCTGGCCGGGTTTCAGAACAATGCTCTCGATAGGAAAGAACTTGGAGATTCTAAAGAGGTAGTCGTCGGTTTGGGGGGCGGTCAAATCAGCGCGCCCGTGACCCTCACTAACTAGGCGAAATTGCACTAGCAACGCCCTTGGATAGGACAGATGCCTGTCTGAGGGGGACGCGTTCCGCATCAATCCATAGGGAGTCCAAGTCGTAGAAACCGCGGCGATGCTGCTCAAATACGTGGAATATGACGTCGTCGAAATCCATCAGAATCCACTGGCTTGCCTCTCTGCCTTCCACGCCGAGGGCGAATACCCCCTTTTGTTTTAATGTTCGCTCGACCGCCGATACCAGTGCCTCCACGTGCCGTTCTGATCCACCCGAACAGATCACCAGGTAGTGGGTATAGTCCACTTTTTTGCTGACATCGATGATTTCAATGGATTCGGCTTGCTTGTCGAGGGCTATCTCAGCAATGCTGAGTGCGAGTTCCTTTGCTTCCAAATGTACCCCCTTCATCTGCGCGGTGAGCCGCGCATTCGGTGGTTTTCCTCAGTTTTTACTTCTACAGTATATCAAAAACAACCTCAAAGGACAATTGCACCTAGTAATGCCAGGGGAAGCGCGCGTAATCCTGGGGACGCTTTTCCAAAAACGCATCCCTGCCTTCGCGCGCCTCCTCTGTACCATAGGCCAATCGTGTGGCCTCTCCTGCAAAGAGCTGCTGGCCCACCATGCCGTCGTCGATCATGTTAAAGGCGTACTTGAGCATGCGCATGGCGGTCGGGCTCTTGCTATTGATGATGGCCCCCCATTCGAGGGCTGCTTTTTCGAGGTCCGCATGGGGCACGACCGCGTTGACCATGCCCATGGCTGCTGCTGCTTCAGCAGAGTACGCGCGGCCCAGCATGAAGATTTCCCTGGCTTTTTTTTGACCGACTTGGCGGGCGAGCAGGGCAGAGCCATACCCGCCGTCAAAACTGGCCACGTCCGGGTCGGTCTGCTTGAACCGGGCGTGCTCTTCACTGGCAAGGGTCATGTCGCAGACCACGTGCAAACTGTGACCACCCCCCGCTGCCCAGCCAGACACCACGGCAATGACGATCTTGGGCATGAAGCGAATCAACCGCTGGACCTCGAGAATGTGCAATCGACCCAAGCGCGCGGGGTCTGGACTGCTGCCGTCCCCACTTTGATACTTGTACCCATCCCTGCCGCGAATGCGCTGATCCCCACCAGAGCAGAATGCCCAGCCGCCGTCTTTTGGCGACGGACCATTACCCGTCAGCAGCACACAACCCACATCAGGGCTCTGACGGGCGTGATCCAGCGCCTGAAAGAGCTCGTCCACCGTGTGTGGTCGAAATGCGTTGCGCACGTCAGCCCGATGGAACGCAATGCGAACCGTGCCGTGGGCCTTTGCCCGGTGGTAGGTAATATCTGTAAAATCAAACCCAGGGACGACCCGCCAAAGTGTTGGGTCAAAAATTTGAGATACCATGTGGTGTGCTCCTCGCCTTATTTTTGGTCAATCAACAGAAACCAAATCCTTAAGGCGCGCATATCTCGCTTCCAGTTCCTTCATGTCGAGCCCTTCAAGGGTGCGCGTACCAAACCCTTCGACTGTGGCAGATGCAAACGCGGCACCGTAGACCATGCCTTTTTTTATCGCACCTGGACTCGTATCGCCCTGGTGCGCCAGATATCCCATCAGACCGCCGGCAAAGGTGTCTCCCGCGCCTGTGGGATCGATGACCGTGGGCAGGGGCATGGCAGGTGCGAAAAAAGGCCGGCTCTTGGCAAAGAGATAGGCGCCGTGCTCGCCCCGCTTGATGATAACCGCTTCCAGCCCCTTTTCGAGCAGTGCATCAGCGGCCTTTGCTATCTGACGCTCGCCGGTCAGGAGGAATGATTCCTCGTCGTTGATGAGCAGGAGATGAATGCGGGCGATAACCGCTGTGAGCGCGTCTAATGTCGTATCTATCCACAGGTTCATCGTGTCAGCGGCCACGAATGCCCCGGGGGCGAGCGCATCGAGTACGTTGAGCTGCAGGGACGGGTGGATGTTGCCCAGCAGCACGATGGGGCTTGAACGGTACGCTTGGGGGATCTCGGGGTCAAAGGTTTCAAACACACCGAGCTCAGTGCTCAGGGTTTGCCGCGTTGAAAAATCTTCCGCATAGACCCCTGACCACCGAAATGTTCTCCCTTGTGCCCGCTTTAGGCCGGTAACGTCTACGCCCCTTGAGGCGAAAAGATCAACGTGGGCCTCTGGGAAGTCATCCCCGACAACGGCGACAATGTTGACCGGACAAAAGTGCCGCGCGGCCAAGGAAACGTATGTGGCTGAACCACCCAAGATTTCATCCTGCTTGCCCGCGCGGGTTTCTATGGTGTCCAGAGCAACGGATCCGACGACGAGAAATGATGATGTCACAGCACTCTCCCAAAGATCGGCTTCATTTGGTCTGCGATTTCAGGTGGAATGGCCGCCCGATCTGTTATCACGGCCCATTCCAAAGCAGTTGCGCAGCTGCAGCCCGTCTGCCGGCGATCCTGACGGGCGATCTGTTGGACCACAGCTTTGGCATTGTTGGCGTTTTCCTTGAGGATTTTAATGACCGCATCCACAGAGACATCTGCCTCGGTGTCGTGCCAGCAATCGTAATCTGTGGCCAGGGCAAGGGTGGCGTAGCACATCTCAGCCTCGCGGGCGAGCTTGGCTTCGGGCATGGCGGTCATGCCGATGAGATCCACGCCGAGCTGCCGGTGCATGAGCGATTCTGCCCGGGTTGAAAAGGCAGGTCCTTCCATGACCATCAGGGTGCCCTGGGGATGAACGGTAATGTCCAGTGAAGATGCAGCCTGAAACAGCTGGGCGCTCAGATCCGGACACACTGGATCTGCAAATTCTACGTGTCCGACAATGCCCTGGCCAAAAAACGTAGCTGGACGGCCCTTGGTCCGGTCAATGTACTGATCGACGACCACCATATCGCCGGGATGGATGTCTTCGCGCATGCTGCCGACAGCCGAAATACTGATCACCTGGGTTGCCCCCAGCTGTTTTAAGGCAAATATATTTGCGCGATAGTTGACCTCTGACGGTAAAAACCGGTGGCCCTGCCCGTGTCGCGAGAGAAACAAAAGGCGCGTCCTGCCGATCCGGCCCTCGACAATCCTGTCCGAAGGCGGGCCAAAGGGGGTTGTTATCTCGTGTTCAACGACATCTGTCAGGGTATCCAGGTCGTAAAGACCCGAGCCTCCGACAATGGCGATAAAGGGTTCGCTCATAATGACCTCATCTGTATTGGAACATGAATTAAATAAATACTCGGTACGCGGCTTGGGTTGCCTTGTTACTCCTCTGGCACTGCTGTGGGCTTTGGCGGCGGGAATTTTTTCAGGGATCTGGCGCCCCTTTTATCAGGGCCTCCTTTTGCATCTGGATCCCTGGGTCCCCCGGACAAATCGATGACCACGTGCTTTAAATTCTCTTCTAATACCTCGACTTCATATCGTTCTTTTAGGGCATTTATGGCGGCTTCGATTTTATTCTTGCGGTTATCTCGTCGCACCAGTGTGGTTAATCGGTTTTTTGCCTCTTCGAAAGAGAGATCCATTTTCGCCCTATGGCCTGTGCGCATGATAATATGGTGCCCCACCTCCGTATTGACGAGCTTGGGGAAAATCTCGCCATTTTTCTTGGTTTTGAATGCAGCCTCGACAATAGCCGGGTCTATCTTTGGGTCGTCCTCCTTGCGGTCTTCGACACTTGTGAAGAACGTCAAGTCACCGCCGCGCATTTTTGTGGCCTCGTCCTCGCTCTGTTCCTGAGCAATGCGGCGGAATTCGTGTTGGCTGATCTTTTTGCTTTTCAGTTCGTTAAGCAGTTTTTTTGCTGCTGCCTGATCCTTGAGCAGAATATGGCGCGCGCGGACTTTCTCGGGCTTGCGGTAGGAATCCAGATGGGCATCGTAGTAGGCCTTGAGCTCCTCTTCAGTGGGCTCGACCTCGTCTATTGATTCTGCGATTTTTCGGTGCATCAGGGAGGCCAGTTGGTTTTTGGTCACGGACGCCAATTCCTGATGTTTGCGATACCCGCGTCGCTGAGCTTCAGCGGCAAGGAGTTCCATGTTGATGATTTTATTAAGGAATTCCATCCGCTTCTCGTTGCTCTCAAGTTCCTTGCGAAACATTGGATTTTGCTTGGATGACACTGACTCCACAAATTCGAGGGTGAGCGCAGTATCGTTAATCGTCGCCGCAGGGAGCTTCAGGCGGGCGGTTTCGGCCGGGTCTTTGGGATCGCTCTCTTTGCTGTCTTCTTTTGCTCCCACCATCAACAGCGCTGCGAGGGCGAGGATCGTTTCAATGATTGGTAATTTAAAAAAAGGGCGCCTTTTCATGGTTTGTACCTCCACTCGTAATGTTCACCCTGTATCGTCTAGAATCCTACTTTGCACAAGGTTTTACGTGGGGTCAAGTGTGTGCCTGGGGGTTTCGGCCTGACCCGGTGCGCGAGAAAACCGCAGGGCTCCCTGCTCAAATAGGTGATTGCGGCTAAAGTTTAACGCGGGGCGGACGTTTAGAAATAAGGTATCAGTTGGGGGGAAACCGTGACAAGCATAGAGACAACGCAGACAAAGGGGCGCAGCCGAAATAACCCGACTGGTCGGGGAAAAGAGCGCATTGCTGGGCAGTCCGATCGCCAGTATCGCATCGACCGAGATGTCTATACCAGTGGCCAAGTGGCCAGATTGCTCAGCATACCCGATCGCACGCTCCGCCGATACCTGGCCATTGGGCGAATCGCAGGCAGCCAACACCCGATCACTGGTACCTGGGAAATCAGCCGATTCGCACTGGCGAGGTTTATCGAGCAGAGCGGATGCACGGCAGTGCATGTATCGCAGCAGGTTCACATCTCAATTGTGAGCGACGAACCGACCATGGGCGGGCTGTTTCGGCAGGGGGTTATAGAAAAAATACCCAATTCGAGAATTCAGATTTTGGATGATGTTTGTACAGCGCTGATCTACATCGGCAACGCTTGTCCGGATCTCGTCATCTTGAAGGCCAACATGCCCATATTGAGCGGTCGTGAGATACTATCGGCCATAAGAAACAACCCCATCACAGCCCATGTAAAGGTGATCGCGCTCAGCGATCAGCCCGAAGAGATAGCAGAGCTCAAGGCGATCGGCGCGGACGTCGCACTGCAAATGCCGTTTTCCTATCAAGACCTGACAGACAAAATCCAGGAACTCCTCACCAGGAATGTACCCGAGTCTTCCGATACCATCGGACTCGCCTAGGCAAATGGATTGAGCAGCTTTGCCGGTGTGTGGACCACGTGGCTCACATTTCGCGTTACCAGGGTCAGATCCCAATGGATCGCAGTGGCGGCCAATAGGCCATCGATCGGCGATATGGGATGGGCCATCCCAAGGGTACCCCAAAGCTCGGCGATCTCTTTGCTCAGCGGCAACATGCGATCGGAAAATGTCTGTTTCAAGCGGCTTAACCACGTGTCGAGATGTTGGGCAGATACAGCATCCCGGCGGCGAATCAACTCAATACCGTGGCGAAGCTCGCCTACCACCAAAACGCTCAAAAACAGCGCCTCGGATTCAACTGAGTCAAACCAAGCCACAACGCCGGCGTTGGCTCGGTCTTTTTTTCTAATTTCAGAAATTACGTTCGTGTCGATGAGGTAGCCGATCACAGATCCACCTCTCGCGGCAGCTGGGGCAGGCGGGTGAAATCACTGTCTTCCCCCACATCGGGCATCGCCAGGAGAAACGCTTTGAACGACATGGCCGGCGAAGTTGATACCAACGCAGCGCGCAAAATGCGTCGATGTTCCTCTTCCATAGAAACGCCGTTGGCCGCTGCGCGCTCCTTGAGCCGCTGGGCAACTGCATCCTCAATGTTGCGAACAATCAACTGGGCCATGGCAATCACTCCTTCCTAATGATAAATATGCTATCATTGATAGCACATGTCAAGCCGCGCAGCCCTCCGAGCACGGCTTGGATAGGAAGCGGTGGCCGCGGTCATAGCAGTTCGCTTGGATGGCAGGTGAAAAAATCCAACAGAGGCATACCGCTGGCGCCGACGAGGAGTACTTTTGATTCAGGCCATCGCTTTTTGAACTGACCGTGGCCGGCGCTGGCTTTGGGTTTGCCGCTTTTTACTTCGATCGCCACAGTCCTCGTCGGTGCGGTGACAACGAAATCCACTTCGCTTTGTCGCTCACGCCAATAGCCCACTTCGAAGCGCATGCCTTGAAGATGGTTCAGTAGGTGGGCACCGACTGCATTTTCGACCAGTCGCCCACGAAGGGCTGGATTCTCTCTCATCTGATCAAAAGTCGTCATCCCAGGGGCGGTAATGAGGGCGTTGTTCCAGAGGATGAGTTTGGGGCTTGTTTTTCTTTTGAGAGGTCCCTTGGCATACTTTTCGAGTCCGCTCACCAAGAAAGCTTGTGCCATTAGCTCCAGGTAATGCGCTAGGGTGGTTGCATTACCCGCGTCGGTCAACTGCCCCAGCATTTTGCTGTAGGAGACAATCCTTCCTGGCATTTGGGAAGCAAGGCCAAAGAGGTGCCTTAACAGTGCTGGCTTGGCAATGTTGTGCATGGCGAGCACATCCCGAGCAAGAACGGCTTCGATAAGCGCGTCATTAATATAGGCGCGCCAGCTTTGCTCATCATCGACAAGTGGTGCAGCACCGGGGTATCCACCAAAATAGAGCCATGTTTCGAGATCCCATCCAAAAGCGCGGTGACACTCCGTATAGGACCAGTGGGAAGCCCGATGAAGAAAGAATCGGCCGGCCAGACTCTCGGTCATACCCTTGGAGAGCAGCAGTGCTGAAGAACCGAGCAACAGGGGCAGCAGAGGGGTGTCAGAGGCCCGATCCTGATCGAAGAGGAGCTTCACCATGTTGCTCCAGTTATCTATCTTTTGAACCTCGTCGAGGATGAGAAGACACGGCATTCCTTGAGCAGCCTTGCTTCTACCTATCTCCCACTGGGATTCGATCCAGGCGGTGTCTTTGGGAAGCAGCGCATCTGCCGCGGTAAAGTGGACCGGTCCCTGCCATTTTGCGGCGATTTGGAGCGCAGCAGTGGTTTTGCCGACTTGACGCGGGCCGGTGACGACCTGAATCAACACCGGTGGGTTCTCAAGTCGCTTCATTACGGAGGAGGCGATTTCTCGTTCGAACGACAAGACCATTTTTCCAAAATAACAATACGTTACAGAATAATCAACAATTTACTCAATAGTTGAATAAAAATACTCAATCATCGATAGAAAGAATTCCTTCATTGAAAAATTAGATTGCTGAGCACGGCTTGGATACTCACATCGGCATGTGTTAGTGAAGAAGCCTTCCCCTGCTTGTGCGCGGAATGCCACGGTTCAAACGGCGCCATCGACTATCCCGAGGAAGACCACGTTTTCTAGCGACACTGGAAGTTTAGTCTGATCCCCCTGCGTTCTTCGGTTTCGTTCATTTTCCTATTTTTTTTTCATTTTTCTTGATATACCTTATTTTATGTATAATGGGTCGAGGAAGATCCACGATAGATGAGACTACTCCCTAATGGGATGCAACCTTGGGATGGCTTTTGATAGTCCATCTGAGAGGCCAAGTGTGAGACCTCTGAACATCAACAATGAGCGGTCTATGCTCATCAAGAAAAAAACGATGCAGGGCATTTTTTATCAGTGCTCTTGATACCCTCGGCCATTGCAGTGCTGGTCAGCAATGCAATCTCGCTCCGTAATTTACAGTAATTTAAAGAAGAATTTGTATTTAGATATTGAAAAAATCTATCCCCAAAAGGTGCAAAAAGCAGCGTGCCACTTGGAGTGACCGTTGAATACTGAGGGCATTGAGGTCTTGATGGGGTTTTTTTGGAGGAGGATATGAAAAACATTGTTCTAGGATTGATACTGGCCCTTTTTGCCGCGAGTTTTATTGCGTGTGATGAGGAAGGAGATGGCGGAAATTCGGGGAGCGACTCGGACTCCGACAGTGATGCCGACTCTGATGCCGACAGCGATTCTGATTCGGACGCTGACTCAGATAGCGATTCGGACTCTGATTCAGATAGTGATTCCGACTCTGACTCAGATAGCGACTCAGACACTGATACGGATACAGACTCTGATACAGATACCGACTCTGATACGGACACTGATGTCGATACTGATACGGATATTGACACTGATACCGATACGGACACAGATACGGATACCGATACCGATACTGAAACAGATGAATGTGACGAGCTCGTCGAAACCGGGTGGTCTGTGGGCGAAGTGCCGGAAAACTTCTGCTTTGACGACTCGAGTGGCACTGAGCACTGCTTGTGGGATTTCTGCGGTAAGGTGTTGATATTCGAGTACGCGTGTATGTGGTGACCACCCACCAATAGACGCCAAGGCAGTCTAGCCAGTTGGCTGGAGCCCGGCGGTGAGTTAGCAAACGAGGAAGAAGTGGCATACCTCTTTATCGCGAGAACCGCGGATACCGTACCTGGAGACTGGGATACACCCGTGGAACCAGATGATTTAGATGAGCTTATGGTGAAGAACGATTTGGATGGTTACGATAACGTTGTCTTTCTCGATGGAGATTTTCAAACGCCAAATGGAGAAGGTGTTTGGGATTCGTTTATAAATAGCAATGAAGACGACTTTTACTACACCGCTGGTATTCCAATGGTGTTTAAAAAGGATATGACCATCGGCATCATCTCTGGAACGTATGAATGGGATTCTTACCCGCTCAGCGAGATTCAAGATTACCTGGCAGAGTAAGGTTTAATTGCGTCGGACCCACCAAATGCGGGATTCAGTTTGTGGGGCCGGGGTTTATCCCCGGCCGGTTACTCGAACCCAGACATGCCGGGCTGGGGCGGCTGGCGGTAAACCCCAGCCCTACGGATGGTAGTGCAGATGCCGAAACACCTTCTTATATGGCTCCTGTTGGTCACCTGGATCGCTGTGTCGTTCGGACCTGTCGCCTGCCGCACGGACGAGGACGATGGGGCATCAGATGGCGATACTGATGGCGATACTGACACTGATACCGATTCAGACTCGGATTCGGATTCAGACTCGGACACAGACTCGGACTCTGATGCAGATACCGACACGAGTGAAAATGAGGTCTGTATTGCCGTCATCACCGGCTCGGTTCGCCTGCCCGACGGCACGCCGGTTACCGGAGAGGCAACCCTCAGGATCTGCGCGCCTGGATGCTCCTACGTCCCTACAGATAACGCAGGCCATTTCGAATACGAATTGCCGGTTTTAGAAGGTGAGGTGTGTCGGGTATACGATTTCAGCCTGAGCTATATGCACATACACATCACCGTGCTGTCGCCCGAGCTCCACTCCCACGCGCCTTACATCGCTAATTTTAAACCCACCCATGCAGATGTCTCTGATCTCGGGCCTGACGACTACACATATGACGTGGGCGAGCTGATACTCTATCCCCTGCCTGCCCAGGGGATCCCCTATACCAAAGAGACCGGTGCGGTCGTGGAAATGGCTGGCGCATCTCTGGAGCTGGCACCCGAATCCCTAGTCGAAAGCGTGCCGGACGATGCGGGCACGGGCATGGTGGACGTGCCCATTGATACGGCGGACATCAAAGTGATCAACATCCCCGTGGATGAATGGAACCCCGCGTTCAACTACTTTGACCTCGACGCGATCTATTTTTTAGGTCCGTATTGGACAAAGCTGGCAGTGGGCGGGGCCACGCTGTCCCTGGATCCACCAGACGGATGGTCCGAAGGGGATTCGGGCATGTTCTACATGCTGTCGGACTATTTTGTCGCAAACTACCTCGCCTATGCTGAAGACGGGGAAACTTGTGTCTGGCAGCAGCTCGCTGTCGAGTATATCAAAGAATCCACCTTGGCCGAGTGCGGCACAGCTACCGTAGTGGACGGCAGGGTCCAGGTGCCGCCCCTGCCACTACTCTCCTGGATCGGCATAAAAAAGTAGCGTTATTACTTCTGTCATGCCCTCCGGCCATTGGCCGCACTGACGCGTGGCCGTGGAGATACATCTGCTGCTCAGACCGTCAATGAAAGTTGACACTTTTGCATTTCGATCTGACCGTGGCCTGGCTTTTTTCTTTATTTTCAAATAATTAGACTATGCCTAACCACAACACTACAACTGGCATGTTTACTGCTTTAAAGTAACATTATTGCGATGCTGCAACGCGAGCGGCGACCCTTTAACCAGGAGTAAAAGAATGGATATTTTAAGACGCATCGTCCGTGCGACATCCCAAATGGGGGGGATCCTTTTGCTGTGCGCCGGGTGCTATGAGGTGGCGCCCACAGATCGGAATATCCAGCCGGTCGAAGTAAACCACGCACTCGTTCAGATGGACTCGTGTGAGCAGTACCTGGATTATGCCAAGGAAACAGCGATACAGCGCATGCGCGTCCTCATTGAGCGACAGTGCCAACAAATGCTCGACGGCGTGTCTGACAACGACGGCTGGGACTGGATCAACGGCGTCGATGAAGAAACCAGCGGCGGGGATGTGGATGGAGACGCGGATGCTGATGCCGACGGGGATGGCACATTTAGCGAGACCAATGTTCAAGAAGAAGGCGTGGATGAGGCTGACATCGTCAAGACGGACGGAGAACACATCTACGCGTTGAGCGGAAATGGGTTTGTCATTGTCTCGATCGATGAGGCGGGCAATTTGACAGAGGTGGGTCGCACCAAACTGGATGGCAACCCAGTGGAGTTGTTTATCTATGGCGACCTCGCTGTGGTCTTTTCCGGGTTGGAAGATTGGGAGGTCCCAGACGCCATCGCATTGCCAGATGCGCCGCAATATCCGGATTTTGACGGACCAGACATTGACATCGACTTTGACGGCAGTTGGTACGGCAGTTGGTACACTGCCGTTCAGATCGTAGATATATCGGACAAGACCGCGCCGGCATTGTCGCGCAGTACTATGTACGCTGGCCGCTATGTCTCCTCCAGACGGGTCAGCAATGCCCTGCGCACCGTGCTGAGCTCGCCCCTGCCTGCTCTTGAAGTACCGACAATGCTCTATGTGGATTATTGGGACATGTCTGCCAATAAAGCCAGGAAGCGGATCCACGAGGCTTGCGATGCGCTCATTGCAAAAAACATCGAGACCATTAACGCTGTAACCGTGGATGCCATCATGCCCAAGAAACTCGTTTCTGATGGCCAGGCCGCGGAGCCGATTGTTCAGTGCGGCAATATCCTGGGTCCAAAGACACCTGCGGGCACGGGTCTCGTCACAGTGGCTTCATTGGATCTCGACACGCCCCTGGTCCAGCAAACAGACGTCTCTGTGGTGGGTCAGGAAGGTCTCGTCTATGCGAGCCCCACGTCCCTCTATCTCACCACTGCACGGGATTATGCATTTGAGGCCTGGGATTCGGGTTTCTGGGTAGATGAAACGTCGGGTATCTACAAGTTCGACATCGAGAGCACGCCGTCCCAAGCGGTCTATTTGGCTACCGGCGTTGCCCAGGGGCGCATGCTCAACCAGTTCTGCCTGAGTGAGCACAATGGGTTTCTGCGCGTAGCTACCACGACTGGTTCTGCTGGATGGTGGGAAGATGGCAACTCCCTTGAGAACCACTTGATCGTATTTGAACAGACCGCTGCTGACCTTTCCGTTGTCGGCCAAATCGACGGCATCGGGCCTCAAGAAGAGATCTATGCAGCCCGGTTTTTAGGGGATCGGGGCTTTATGGTTACCTTTTTTGAAACCGATCCACTGTTTACCTTTGACCTTACCGATCCCCGCAATCCCAAAGTTGTGGGCGAGTGGCAGGGCCCGGGCTTTTCCACATACCTCCATCCATACGGAGAAAACCTTCTCATTTCTGTGGGCTGGGAAGACGGGCGGACCAATATCTCGCTTTACAACCTATCCAATTTCGCACTCCCCACGCTTGTGGAGCGCCAGCAGCTGCCGTTTTACAGCTACGAGACCACAGCTTTGTACGAGCACAAGGCATTCACATTCAACCCAGAGACCGGGGAACTGCTCCTGCCCTTTTACGACTGGGAGGGTGAGGACACGGGCGTCCTGATTTACGACATTTCCGAAGCCAATATCGGCCTTCGCGGCACCCTGGCCATGGGAGGCACCCCAGAGGGGGAGGGGCCGGCGCGGCGCGCCATGTACAACGGCCCGAACGTGGTCGGTGTCTCAGCCTGTCGCATCACCTCTGCGCCCCTTGTCGATCCGACCCAGGTCATCTCCACCCTCGCGATATACGAAGACGCCTGTGACTTTCCAGGATGGTGGTACTTTTAGAGCTGCAAAGCCGCACTTCTCTGTTGAATTTGAAATTCGATAACCTCGCCGTAGGCCTGGCGAAGGCGGGCCTCGTCATTCATACGTGTCGGCTTGAGGTTAAGCTTCGCATTCTGGAAAGAAGACCCGTACCAGTTCTGTTGGGCCGTCTTCCAAGACCGCAGTCCTGGCAAATGCTAAAAGCACGCGATTAAAACCGCGACGTGGGTATGCATCAAACACCTGCCGGATGCTATCTTTATCTAGGCCATGGGAATAGGTCCCCAGGCTGTGTTCAACCCGAACAGCCAAGCGCACGAGCTCTCCGCCAGGCGTGATACCGGGTATTGTCCTGAGCGCGTGGCTGTACAACATGACGTCTTCGAAGACGCGACGTTGCGCGTCACTAAGATCCCAGTTCCAAATATGTGACCTTGCGAATTTCAACCCGCGCTTTAGATAGTTTTTTTCTGACGGATCCTTAACGCAAAGCCCGATATCATGGAGGAAACAAGCAGCATACATCAGGTCTTCGTCGAACGGAACACCGCCTTTTTCACTGATTGCTCGGGCAAATGCACCGAGTCGCAGGCAGTGGTTCTCGAGCGGCACACCGTACGGGCTGTGTGCTCGCAGTAAGTTAAGCGCGCGATCTCTTAGCATCCGAACCCTCCATTTTAGATCCCTATTCCAGGATGGGATCCTTTTTAGAAAAAGCAACCCCTAGACTGCGGCTGGATTCTTTGTGCTGCGCCACCAGTAGGCGAGCGCTTCAACATCGTTCAAGATGGGACAGGTGGGCAGGGACTTCAGGAAAACAGACGCGTAGGACTTGGTCTTGAGCCGGCTGTCCAATATGGCCACGATGCCCATGTCCAACCGGGTGCGTATCAATCGCCCAGCCCCCTGCTTGAGGGAGAGCGCTGCCTGGGGCACTTGATATTCGATAAAGGGTTTTCCTCCTTTTTCCTGTAGGTCGACGATGCGGGCTTGGGTAAGGGGATCCTTGGGAGAGGCAAACGGCAGTTTGTCGATAATCACCAACCTTAAGGCATCGCCGGGAATATCCACGCCCTGCCAAAAGCTGGCCGTGGCGCACAGCACAGACCCGGGATCCTCGATAAACTGCTTTAGCAACGTACTTCTCGGGGCCTCCCCCTGGAGCAACAGCGGACCGGGAACCTTAGATTTAAGAAGTTGATGCATTTTTCTCATGCTATTGATAGCTGTAAACAAGAAGAGCGTCCCCCCATTTGTCAGTTCTATGAGCCGCAGTGATTCGGCTGCGGCTGCGTCGGTAAACGCCGGGTCTCTGGGGTCGGGCAAGCGATCGGCCAGGTAGACCCGCGCCTGGGCTTCGTAATCAAATGGGGAAGGTACAGATAGCTCCTTTGCGTCAAAGTCAATACCGAGTCTGTTTTTTAAGTACTCAAAATTGCCGCCGACTGAGAGGGTGGCGCTTGTCAGCACCACGGACTGAGTTGCAAAAAAAACACCTTGGCGCAGGATTTCTCGGATGTCGATTGGCGATGCGCCGAGCACCACGGACCGCTTTCGATTTTCTACCCAATGCACAAAGCCCTTTTTTGATTGGGCGATCACGTGGTCAAAATCATTGCGGAGCCCCTCGAGGCGCGCCATTACCCGATCCACATCTGGGCTTCGACCTTCTATCACCTTGAGCGACTGCACGGTCGCGTCGAGGGCTGCGTCCAATCGGTGGTAGGCAGCGATCGGCGCGCCGCCAATCTCTTCAGGGACGAACCGGACACGCCCTTCTGCCCTGCTGAACAAAGAGAACACCTCTCGCGCCAGCTGTTTGGCGGACACAATCAGTTTTGGACAGCGATCAACTGCCGGGTCATCGCTCAGTTTGGCATTCCGAACGCTTGACCTGACATCGTTGAGGGCGCGGTCGACTCGGGCCGAAGAAACAGCAGTGGAGAAGAACTCTGTGGCGATGTCTTCGATAGTGTGGGCTTCGTCAAAGATGAGGATGTCGTGGTCAGGGAGGATCGATCCCCCTTTTTGCCGGGTGGCGAGGTCGGCAAAGTAGAGGTGATGGTTGACGATCACGAGGGTGGCCCGCTGGGCCTGTTGCCGGACGCGGGTGACAAAGCACGCATCCACATTGGGACACTTGGCCCCGAGGCGGGTCTCCCGGGTCGAACATATCTCGCGCCACATGGGGTCATCGTCTTTGAGCCCGGTGATTTCCATGCGATCGCCGGTCCTGGTTGTCCTGGCCCAATCCGTCACTTCAGCCACCTGTTCAGGAGGAAAGGCGAGGACACTGGGAGAGGCGAGAAACTCTTGAAACCGTCGAAGGCACAGATAATTCTCTTGTCCTTTAAGGCAGACGGCATTTATCGAGAGGCCCAATGCACCCGAGACAAACGGCAGATCTTTAAAAAAAATCTGCTCCTGCAGGGTCTTGGTGCCTGTGGAGATCACCGCCTTGGCGCCAGACAGGATGACCGGCACCAGGTATGCGAGGGTCTTACCGGTTCCGGTACCTGCCTCGGCCAGCAACACACCGTCTGATGAGATACACGACTCGATTGCCAGGGACATCTCCACCTGAGCAGATCTACGTTCATATTGGGAAAGTGCCCCTGCAATGGGCCCGTTATCCGAAAAGATATCTGAAATGCGGCTCAAAGAACGTACTTTACGTAGAGAAAAATCAGGATGCCGAGGGTAAGGATAAATCCGCCGGCGACCCAGGGGTCAATGCCTGTAACGGTCAGAATGCGATCCACCGCAGCAGCGTCTTCAGGGGTGAGGGCGGCGCGATCCGCAGCTGCCTGTTTCGCTATCCTGCGGGCTTCGCGATAATCGCCGATGCGAACGAGCTGTTCGGCACGGGCGATTTCCTCGTGGGTTGGAGCGACCATGGATGCATCATAGAGCGCCTATCCGCACTGGTCAACGATGCACCTTCAGCCGGTGATGCGCTTTTCCTTTAGCGCTCGCGTGGTCTTGTTTCGCAGCTTGTCCATGTGAACGAGGAGCCCGCGGTTGAGGGTCTGCTTGGGGTCGAGCATGTCTCCGTAGAACAGACCGGCTGGGAAATTGCGGATCATCACCGGGTACAGCAATAAAATAGGTGGATTCGCGATGCGGCGATACCAGGACGGCAGCCGGTTCGTGTGTCTGGGATCCGATGTGTCGCTGACGATGACATCCACACCCTTTATGACCGCGTGGTTGAAAAAATCCCGGCCCCGCCTGGGTCGAAAGCGAAACTTTGGTATCATGTCATCCACCTGGTCACCAAAGCCGGACCGGGCCATTAAGATCCCAGATTTAACGTCGTGGAGGCAAAAAATTACCCGAGATAGACCGAGTCCCCGGTACATGGTCTCGGTAACCATCATGATCAGACTGTTGAGATCATAGGTGCCGGCCATGGCCATGGCCACCTCTTCGGTTCCGTTAATAAGAATCTGTTTCCGATCATCCAGCTCGATCGGCCGGGCCTTCTCTTCTACAGGCGGCGGCGGCTCCATGCTCTCCCACTCTGGGATCTCGGAGATCGGTTTGAGCTTTCCTCCTGGGGGTGGTGGAATGTCTGATAAGCCAGACCATCGAAGCACACGTCGAACAAACGGACTGGTCTCCATGCTGAGGCTCAAGACCTTGGTGTAGCTTCGCACCTCCTTGGTGGCGTCCTTGACCAAGTCGTCTATTTTGCCGTCTTTGAGGTGAAAGTTATCCTCAAACCGATGGGCGAGCTGTTGCAATAGTACCTTACGCCGTGCCGGTTTTGTGGTGCCGGCGATGTGGGTCAGCTCGTCGGCAAAGCCGGCCAAGTGCCTCAGCTTGTCCTGGGGATTTTTGGCCTTGGCAACCTTGCCACCCAAGAGGGGTCTCATGGCATTGCGAATCTGATCCGGAAACTCCCACCTCTCGGCAATGGCCTGTCCAAGGGCAGTGTAGGAGATACCGAGCACGCGGGTAGCTGCGTTGTCCTCGCTCTCTCCCTTATCCTTGACCAGTCGCTGAATGCGACGGGCTTCCTTTGGAAAATAGTAAATGGCGAGGTATTTGCCGAGCTTGTGAAACATGGCGCAGACCAGGGCTTCTTCCTCGTCAACGATACCGGTTTTCTTGGCCATGTTTTTGGCGATGAGGCCACTCATGAGGGAGCTCAAGGCAGTATCCTGGAGTGCCCGTGCCTGGCCTTTGTTTTTTCCAGCCAAATGCTCCACCAGCAGCAGGCCAAGGGCAGTCTGCCGCACCTGTTCAAATCCAAGGATGACCACAGCTCGGGAGATGGTCATTACCCGACCGCGGTACTGGCCGTAGTAGGGCGAATTTACCAGCTTGAGCAGCTTGTTGGTCAGGCCGTAGTCTCTCAAGATTACGTTGGCCAGTTGGCGCGCCGATGTATCCTGGCGCGAGGCCTTGCTGTTGAGCTCTGTGATGGTATGGGATGTGGCTGGAAAGTCCCGGCTCTTTTTCATTTTTTCGATCATCGCCTGGATGGTGGCTTCTTTTCTGGAAAGCCCTTTTTCCTCAGCCTCCTTCCCCACAGACACTTCCTCGTCTGCATCGGGAATGGGCTGATCCGGATCATGTGCTCGCTCATCCACTGGCCTTGCTTTTTTTTCCTCCTTTTTGGCTGGGACAGGGATCGCCACCGTTCCAGCAAGTGCGGTCTCAACAGCGGTTACCTCGGGTTCGGTCGACTGAGTTAATGTTTTATCTTTTTCGTGAAGATCTTCGCGCTCGGGCTTTGCCGTCGGTGCTGGCGCTGCAGGCGCGTCGGCCTTTGGTCTGCCGCTTTTGCGCACGATGGAGATAGTGGATTTTTTTATTTTTTCCGAGATGATAGCCATGCTATCGGGTCGATCTTCGGGTTTCTTCTCAATCGACGCCATAATAAGGGATCTGATTTCCAACGGAATCTCAGCCCCAGCTGCGTGGGATTCGATGGGTAGGGGCGACTCCATCAGGTGTTTGGCGAGGACAGCCATGGGCGCATCTCCGCTAAACGGCAAGGATCCGGTCACCATGCGATATAAAATCACGCCCAGGGCGTATACGTCTGTGCGCCGATCCAGGGTTTCACCTCGGATCTGCTCGGGCGCCATGTACTCGGGCGTCCCGAATATTTCGTCCCGGGCCGTGAGTGCGGGTCGATGTTCAGCCCCTTCCTCAGCCATAATTTTGGCAATGCCGAAGTCGAGGACCTTCACCACGTCTGATGCACCAGGGCGATGGGTGAGCATGATGTTTTCCGGTTTCAGGTCCCTGTGGATGATATTGTGCGCGTGGGCCTCTTCTAAGGAACCGCAGATTTGTATGGCAATGCGCGCCGTTCGTTGCCAATCGAGCGCGCCGTGCTGGTCGATTTCGTCGTCGAGACTTGTCCCTTCGATAAACTCCATCGCAATGTAGAGCCCTTTGTCTTCCAACACGCCAAAATCATAGATTGTTATCGTGTTCGGATGGCTGAGACGGCTCGCTGTGGAGGCTTCGTTGCGAAAGCGTTCGAGCAGCTTCTTATCCCGGCTGAACTTCGGGCGCAGTACCTTGAGCGCCACCGGACGCCAGATGGCGGTCTGCTCTGCCCTGTATACCACCCCCATGCCTCCCTGACCGATTTTTTCCAAAATGATAAACCGGTTGCCAACCAGTGTTCCGATCAGGGGATCTTTATCCATGAGGGTACTTGCGGTTGCGTTGAGATGGGTGCCGCAAGCGCCGCAGAACCTCATCTCAGCCGGCAAGACCAGCTTACATTTGGGGCATTTCTTCTCGCTGCCCACCAGGCCCCCCTTGCGCGTATCGATCTCTATATAAAAGGATAGTCCTTACGGGCCTCGGCGCACATCATAAGTGCGATTGTCACCACTTCCGAGGGTACAGCAATTGGTTGAAAAGATATAACTATTTGATTTTGTTAATATTTACGCCCCTGTTCGGCGAACAGGGACGGCAGATCGCGGTAGCCGCTGAGAAAGCGGTCAATGATAACCGCTCCATTTTGAAGGTGATAAAAAATCAAGTAGTTGCCAACAGAAAAGCTGCGAATATCCGATCTGACTTCAGGACGTTTTTTGCCAATTTCCGGTCTCTCAACGAGCAAGTAGCACTTCTCATAAAGAAGATCGATAAACGCGTCAGCTGCGATGGGATTGTCCTGAGCGATGTAGTCCCAAATGTCGTCCAAATCCCGCTTAGACTGTTTGGTATATTTTACATCCATTTGATGCGTTTACTTGTTCTGAGCCTCTAAACGCTTACGCCCGCGTTTTTTGATATCTTCGATAGCAGCCTCGTCAAAGTCCTCAACTTCTCCCTGCTCAGCTTGCCTCACGCCTATCATCACTTCTTCACGAAGCTCCTGAAGCTGAAGTTCTTTCAGCTTCTCCTGTTGGTCAAGAAGACGCAGTGCGGCTCTCATGACTTCGCTGACAGAGGCATAGTCCCCGGATGCGACGCGTGCCCGAACTTTTGCTTCCTGTTGTGGGGTTAGGCTGATGTTCACTGTCATGGCACTTTCCTTTGATACGACAGGCCCAAATTACAGTATAGTTAAACCTATGGCGATGTCAACAATTGCCAATTAATGCCATGGTTGCACTTCTGCGGAACAGGGTGACTATTCGGTGCTGGCTTGGCTGGGGATTTGGCAGGTGTAGGCGGCTGCCTCTTCGAGGGTAACGCCAGGGGTAGGCGTTAAGCCGGTACAAATATGGTACCAGAGAATCTCATTTTCAGCGGACAGGCCTGAGACGAGCAGCTCGTAGGGCGGATCCAGCACAGGCACCTCCTCGAATTGAATCTGGTTGAGACACTCGAGCCCGTCGCCCAGCTCGACTTCGGCCGCGACCCAATCGCCACTGCTCAGGACAAATCCCATCTCCTGGACCCCGCTCTCAGCACACGTGCCAAAGGTATCTGCTGCTGTGGTACTGCCCCACAAGAGATCGACCTTCAATACACCGAGCTGTTCGGTTTCCTCTTGCTCCAGAATGGTCCATCCAATGAAGTTGTCCTCGGTCGCGGACAGATCGCCGGGTTTATCGCTGTCAACCATGCCAGCCGTATCCCAGTAGAGCAGCACATCAGCTGTCTCGGTCTCGCCTACTAGCTCAGTGCCATAGAAGCCGAGGTAAAACTGATAGGAGCCCGCCACCAGGAAATTGTCGATGAACAAGCCCGAATAAATCCCCCACTCCTCTGGGTCGCCCACGTGGTCCATTTCATTGCAGGGCAGTTGGGTAGCGGTGGCATCAGTCCACCACTGCTCATTCTCTGGATTCCAGACCCACAGGGTGACGTAATCGATGCCAAAATCAGCGCAGGAGATGCCCCCTTCTGCTTCGGTGAACGCATCTGACACCGCTTCGACCACGGTGGGCAAGTCTGCTGGTTCGGCATCGGCGATCAATTGCTCCCAGTTAGGATCGGTTGCCACGCGCCATTGCCAGGCGATATTGGCATCTGCCTCGGTTACTGGATCCCAGAACTCCACCGGAAAATCGATGATGCCGAGATCGTTGCTCATCTGACCCGACTGAAAATCGTACTCAAACGGAGCGGTTTGTGACAACACCACATTATCTACGGTCACGAGCGAAGCGACCACAGTCCCAGTGCCAGTAGCGATGTCCCAGCCGTCGGTCTCTCCTGCCATGCCAGAGCAGAGCCAATAGAAATTTTCGTGGACCACGCCATCTGCATCGGTGATGCGAACATGGGTGTAGTCGGCCCCTGCATCCTCGCAGGTGATGGTTTGATTGGTCTCTGCATCTGTAACGGTCCAGGACCAACTAAATCCCGCCGAGATATCCACGCCCCCGTCGATAGTGCCATCCCCCACCTTCACATCACAGCCACTCCACAGCAGTGCGGCAACAACCAGCCCGAGTGTTGATAATCCGAATCGCATTGTTATGCCTCCATTGATTGTGTTTTCTAAACCGTCACCTCGTATTTTAAGACCCTTCAACCATAGTGTAAATTCAATGAAAGACAATACATTAACATTGGCAACAAACGCGAAGAACTGACCGAATCGGCGATCTGCCTACCGCCGCCGCCATTTCCAACGGCTCGCCGCCGCCCATCATGGGGAATAAATAAAAAAATAAAGTATTTTCGATGTATTACATATCGGCACGGCCCTTGCTGTAAAGATCCCGGCATGTGCGGAAAGATGACCATCGAAGTTAGGAAAGGGGCCGAAGTCATCGGACAATACGGATTTGATCGGGATAAGGAAATCATCATCGGCCGTGGAAAAAAAGCAGATATTGTCCTGCCTGCATTGGATGTATCCAGACGGCACGCTCGGATAGTGCCTGGCGACAATTGTTTTGAGCTTGAGGATTTGTCGCGCAACGGCATTGGGTTCGGTCACCATCGGGTTATTGACAAGGCGACGTTGCCCTGGGCGAGCAGCATCGAGATAGGTCCGTACACAGTGATCCTGGGACAGGTTGATATTGCACCTGAAGGTAATACCAGTGCCCTGGGGTTACAAATCCTCAACCGCCTGATCGAGCACGTGGATCTCTCTTCCATCGATCGGCAAAGCAGTGCCCTGCGACCCCGGGTCGAGGCTGCCCTGGAGCGCATTGCAAGCGAAGCAGGGGTATCGGATCCATCGGAGATGGAGCGGCTCGTGAAAGAGCTGGCAGACGAGGCCCTTGGGCTCGGACCGTTGGAGCCACTGCTGGCCGATCCAAGCGTCACCGAGATCATGGTTGTGGACCGGCATACGATTTTTGTTGAGCGCGCGGGTCGGTTGGAACGAACCAGGTGCTGTTTCACATCTGAAAAGGCCATTCGCACGGCGATCGACCGCATCCTTGCCCCATTGGGACGACGCATTGATGAATCCTCTCCCATGGTGGACGCCCGCCTTGCTGACGGGTCTCGTGTCAACGCGGTCATTCCGCCGCTGGCCCTGCGCGGTGCTTGTGTTACGATTCGCAAGTTTCCCCCCAATAGCCTGAGCATCGAAGATCTCATCGCGTTCGGCAGTCTCACACGACCCATGGCCGATCTCCTCATACACGCGGTCCAGTCCCGGGCCAACATCGTTATTTCCGGGGGCACGGGGTCGGGAAAAACAACCCTGCTCAATGTGCTGTCTCAAGCCATTCCCAGGGGCGAACGCATTGTAACGATTGAGGATGCAGCCGAGCTCAGGTTGCCCCAACCCCACGTCGTGCCCCTTGAAAGCCGCCCGCCAAATCCAGAAGGCAGGGGTGAGGTGACCATTCGGGATTTGGTACGAAACGCCCTGAGAATGCGTCCGGATCGCATCGTCGTCGGTGAATGCCGGGGCGGTGAGGCCCTGGACATGCTGCAAGCCATGAACACTGGTCACGACGGGTCCCTGACCACCACCCACGCCAACTCACCCATCGAAGCCATATCGAGACTCGAGACCCTCTGCCTGATGGCGGGATTAGATCTTCCTTCGCGGGCCATTCGCGAGCAAATCTCACAGGCCGTCGACCTCATCGTGCAGCAAACCCGGTTTGCCGATGGGGCACGACGGATAACTGCCATTGCTGAAGTATCTGGCATAGAAGACGGCCAGGTGCGGTTGAACGACATCTTCTGCTACACCAATCCTCGAACCCAATCAAATCAGGGCAAATTTCTCGCTACCGGATGGTTGCCCACCTGCCTGGGAGAGGCTTCCGATACCCTTGCGATCATCGCCGAGGAGGTGGCCTGATGTGGCTTACGATGGCCGGCTATCTGGTGCCAATCGCCATTGGGGTGAGTGCCTCGGTTGCGGTCATTGCCCTTGCCGATTTAAAGCGGTTGCAGGCGATCTTTTTTTTGAACTATCAATCCTGGTGGCAGGACCGAGTGGAACGTGCGCGAGTAAATCCCAAGCTATCGGTCGTGCCGGCAGTGCAGGGGATCGCTGTGGCCTCCCTGCTCCTTGTTTGCCTGGTATTCAACGCGCCGGTGATCTTAATGCCCGCATTGCTCATCGGCATTACCCCGCCGTGGCTGCTCGTGCGTTTTGATCGGTCTAGAACCATGGCTTTGGAAAATGGACTCGACGCGTTCTTAACAGCGCTCGCAGATGCGCTAACCGCGGTGCCAAATCTAGCCGAAGCGCTGCAAGGGTTATGCGAGCATATGGCGCAGCCGATAAAAGATGAGGTTGTGGCGACGCTGGCCGAAGTGCGGCTCGGACGGTCCATCGACGACGCGCTTACCAACATGGCCCAGCGCCTGGCATTGCCTGGATTTGACGCGGCTGTGGGCGCAGCGCTATTGGGAAAACGCACTGGCGGCGATCTACCTACCATACTGCGCCGCATTGCGTTCACTGCCAGGGAAATGTCCAGACTCGAAGGTGTGATCAAGTCTAAGACAGCTGAAGGTCGTGGCCAGGCATGGGTCATGGGGGTGATGCCGCTGGCGTTGATATTGATGCTCGAGCTTATCAACCCGGAATGGCTCGCTCCGATGTGGTCGGATCCGATCGGGTGGATACTCATCGGGAGTGCGGCAGTGCTCGAATTTGCCGCCGTGGCCCTGATACGAAAGATTATGGCGGTGGATATATGATGGGCGCTCCGTTTACCATGCTGTGTTCAGCGCTTGCAGGGGTCACAATGGCAGTGGTCATTTACTGGCTTTGGCCCTCAGTAGTCCCACCGCCCCCAGGAGCGGGGGAGCGCGGTCTACAGCGAACCGAGGCCCTGAAAAAGAGCGGCCTATTCCGAGTCATCGAACCGCTGATACGCGTCCTTTCCACCCACATGAGCAGACTGCCCCTCGACCGGCTTCGCCGAAGATCAGAGGCGCGCCTGATCCGAGCAGGGCGCCCTCTCGGGTTCGATGCCGATGATCTGTTCGCGGCCGCCCTGGTCAGTGCGACTGTCGGAGCCATTGGCTGTGGGCTGATGTGTGCAGTGCTCGGCAGGGGATGGGGTGCGGGCGTGGTGGTTGGATGGTTTGTCGGGTTGATGTACCCCTCTTTCAAAGTAGATGGACTTGGCCGTCGGCGCCGCATTGCCATATGTCGCGGCCTACCCCACGCGATAGATTTGGCCGCTCTCTCTTTAGAAGCTGGTCTGGATTTCCCAGGTGCCGTAGCGCAAGTCATCGCGCAACTCACCCCTGATAACCCGGTGCGGTTTGAATTCCAGCACCTGTTGCAAAAGCTGTCCCTGGGATGGTCCAGGCAAGACGCGCTCGAAGCGCTGGCCATTCGGACACCAGCACCTCAAGTGCGCCAGTTCACAAACGCGGTGCGACAAGCGGAAAAGAGCGGCACCCCGCTCGCCCAGGTGCTCACCACCCAGGCCGACATCATGAGAATCGAGCGATCCCAATCCGCGGAACAGGCTGCCGCGCGGGCGGGTCTTCTCATTCTCGGTCCCCTCATGCTCATCTTTTGCTGCGTGTTTATCATTCTGCTCGGGCCGTTCGTCATCAAGTTTGTTCGAGGTGACCTCTTCTAAGGTTAGTGTTAATTGTAAATCACATTGACAATTAACACCGAATAGTTGACGCCGCAGGCAGGGGGTGTTTCCCTACCGTTTGGGAGGTATGAGCAATGATAGAGGGGAATTTCATCGTTCTGGAGGGGATTGACGGTTCAGGTACGACCACGCAGGCAGCTGCACTGAAGCGCAGATTTCTCGATCAGGGGCTGCCAGCCCACGTCACTGCCGAGCCGTCGCGAGGTCCAGTTGGATCTATCATCCGCCAGATCCTCACCGGTCGACTCGTGTTTCACCACCACCAGCGGGTAACAGCGCCCAGTTGGCGGATCATGGCCCTGTTGTTCGCCGCAGACCGGCAGGACCACCTGGAGGCGGAAATAAGCCCGAACTTGAGGGACGGGGTAAACGTGATTTGCGATCGCTATGTCTTCTCCTCCATTGCCTATCAAAGTGTTTCCTCTGAGGACCCAGATGCTGTCGACTGGATCCGCACCCTCAACCGCTACGTCCGAACACCAGACCTGATATTGTATCTCCGCCTGCCACCGGAAGAGGCCATTCGAAGGTGCCGGGAGCGGGATCAGGGTCTGGAACTTTTTGACGAGCCGGAATTTCAAAAAAAGCTCGCTGTTGCTTACGATACCATTCACAACCTGCAACGGGATACGAACGTGGTAACCATCGACGCGGCCGCCCCCATCGACGCGGTGACTGATGCGTGTTGGTCCCATGTGGTCAGTCTCCGATCCGATGGAGGCGTTGCGTGAATCAGCGCCACCTGTTGCTGCCGATCCTAGGCGCGATGATTTCTAGCTGTGGGTCATCTACCCCGCCGCCTGCCGAAGTGACTGCAGCGCCTGCAACTGTCACATCCTCACCCGCATCGATGCCGCTGGAAAAGGAAATTGTCGAGGATGCTGGCTTGCCCAACGTCATCTTGCGGACAGACTTGCACGCCGTGCTCGCAGCTGGACCTGCGGCAATCCTCTCAAAGGTCGAGACAGCGCCCGTATTTAAAGACGGCCGGTTTCTTGGATTTCGGATCGTCGCGCTTAGCAAACCTCCGTCCCCGGTGATCGATCTTCGCGTCGAGGACGTTATCCTCTCGGTGAACGGCAAGAGCGTCGAGCGGCCTGAGGGGTTCTACGAAATCATAGAAACATTGAAAACAGCGGATGAGATCCGCTTTTCAGTGGTTCGTGAAGGTGTGGCGCAGACCCTCGTCTACCCCATTGGAGACTGAATCAGGACGAGGAGCTCCTGAATGTATCGAATATCTCCTTGGGCCCATCAGCCTCAAACGCCTCTCTCATCCCGGCAAGTCCTGCTGAGAGTAGTTTCCACGCCCAAGACTTTGTGACACCCATGGATTTGGCAATATCGTTCAAGTCCATATCTGCAAAATAGTATTGATGCACCACATTGCGCTGTTTGGGCGGCAGAGATTCGAGGACGGTCGTTATTCGGGCGGTCAGCTCCTTTTTCTCCAGTACCGTGTCTGCTTCTGCCGGGACAGTTGCAGGGGCGCGATCATCCTCGGCAGCGTAGGAGGTGACATAGGCTGTGGCCAACTCCTTGAGGGTGTCGGCCAATCGATGGACCGCTTCGACCTTATCGCGGGGTGGCGGCGTGTTGCCATATGCGTGGAGCATCTCCTGGCTGCGGCGGTAGAAGTTTATTTTTCGCCTGAGGCGCCTGGGAAACCAATCCATCCCGGCCAGTCCGTCGTATATAGCGCCGCGGACCCGCAGTTCGGCATAGGTCTTGAACGATATATTCCTGGATGGATCAAACCGTTCCAGGGCGTGTGCCAACCCCTCCATTGCAAAAGAGCGCAACTCAGACGGGTCCAGTTGGGGTGAGGCGCCCAGTTTGCTGCGCTCCCTGCTGACGATGCGTTCGATAAGCGGCAGGTATTCCCGTGCCAGAGCGTCCTTTGCAGATTGTTCCACTGGGGCCATCATATCACGATCAAACAGCAGCGCAATCAGCCCGAACAGGAGGGCCGCGGGGAGGGACACCTGAAAACCAGGCATTTATTCAGGCTTGCCGATGCGCTGGTATTTGTGCAGAATTTGACTGCCTATTTAATGAAATATACTTCATGAGAGATAGGGAGGACCCCCACATGCACCTCAAGGACTATATCTCCGAGGATTTAATCTTTATTATCCCTGGGCCGAAAAACAAATTGGACTTTCTCGAAACACTGGTGGCTCGCGTCAAGGATCGATTTCCACGGATTGACGAAAGGGCCCTGTTCGATCGGCTCATTAAAAGAGAGGAGGAGGTATCAACCGGGATTGGACACGGTGTGGCCATTCCCCATGCAACAGTGGAGGGGCTCCAAAAGTCCCACTGCGTTATCGCTAAAGTATTGGGTGGTGTGGATTTCGATGCCCTGGACGGGGCATTGGTGCATACGATTTTCTTGTTGATCAGTCCCCCTGAACCTGGGGGTGTTCACCTGCGACTGCTCGCGAGGATCGCCCGGTTCGTTATGAGCCCCACCTTTATCCAGCGCATGGCAAGCGCTCAAGATACAGCTGAGATTTACGCATCCCTGGTTGAGGAGGATTCGAGACATGTCTGAGCGCGGTCCATCATCGGAGCTCCTTTTCTGTATCGTCAAAGACCACCACCAGGTCGAAGAAATCCTTACCGGCTTTTTGGAGCTGGGTATCCGGGGTGCCACGGTCATCGACGGCCGTGGTATGGGACAGATTCTGAGCATGGACGTACCAATTTTTGCCGGCTTTAAAAACCTCTTTCCAGGGGGCAGCAGCGGGACGTATGTTATCTTGTCCGCAGTGGCCTCAGATCTGATTGGGAGGGCTGTTGAGCTCGCAAATGAGGTGTGCGGCAGCCTTTCTAAAGCAGGTGCGGGGGTTCTCTTTACAGTGCCGGTCAGCCGGGCTGTGGGGCTGGCTGAGGAAATTCGGTGAAGAGTATTATCGGGGCTGCGATCGTCGTGCTCGTCGCCCTGATGGGGTCCCGTCGAACGTTTACCCGCATCAAGATTCCCTTGGCAGCTCGGCACATCTATCTCACTGGCACGGAGTACATCTTTGTGGGTCTGGCCCTCGGCAGTCAGCTGCTTGGCGCGTTGGACACGCCGACCATCCTGGGCCTCAATCCCCTGTTGCACCTCGCCCTGGGTTGGATCGGGCTCATGTTCGGCATTCAGCTCGACATACCTGAGATACGGCGATTTCCAAGGCAATACTTCATGCTCGCCGGTGTGCAGGCCCTATCGACTGTGATCATCTGCTTTGTTCCCCTGCTCGTTATTTTAAGCGCCGCAGGGGTGACCACTGACCAGCTGGCATTTGCCGGCGCGCTGGCCCTTGGGGCCATGGCCGTGCCCACGGGTCAGTCCTCTTTGGCCCTGGTTCACAGGGCGCTCAAGCTCAAGCGCAATAAGTTGACCGAGATCTTGAGCTATTCAGCGGGCATCGACGCAGCATTAGGCCTGGCAGTCTTTGGGTTTGTGTTTTGCTATTTGAGGACCAGCGCGGTTCCTGGATCACCGTGGCTCATCAGCACGATGTATTTCTTTGTTTCCATTGGCGCTGGTGTGATCATGGGCATCATGCTGCATTTGCTCACCCGCATTCGCTGCAGCCAGGAAGAGCTGCTGCTCTTCACCATCGGCACAGTCGTCTTTAGCGCGGGTGTGGCCACATCCCTCGGCATTTCACCCCTGTTTATTACAGCAGTTGGCGGCGCCGTATTGGCCAATGTTCGGGGCGCCAAAACGCGCGTGTTGCGCGTTCTGACCAGCCTGGAAAAGCCGTTTTATATCGTGGTGTTAATCATCGGCGGTGCCAGTGTCGAGCTCCCTGCAACCACACTGATCCCCATTGCCCTTGCGGTCGCCTACATCGGTCTTCGAACCGCTGGCAAGCTCACCGGCGGTGCGATCTCCCATTTGATGTTGCGACAGCCCATTGCGTTGCCAGCCACCGTGGGCCTGGGACTCATCTCACAAGGGGGCATCCCCGCTGCCATGGCCGTTAGCTTTCATCAATCATTTCAGAGTGATATCAGCAGTACATGCCTGATCATAGTCCTCGTCGCGATCGTCGTGAACGAACTCATTAGCCCAGCCCTGGCCGAGGCTGTGATTCAAAAGGCCACCTAGCCATGGAGCGCACATTTGCACTTTTGGCACTCATTTTCAGCATGTACCTGCTGGCGGTGCTCGTGCCTTCACCCCTGGTGGTGCCAGAGGCGAGCGCCACGCTGTCGTTTGGGTTTCTCATTTTGTCGGCGTATCTGATCGCCGCGGCATTGAGCCGTGTGGGTCTTCCAAAGATCACGGGGTACATCCTATCGGGTATGCTCTTTGGCCCATCGATCATCGGCTTTTTAACACCCAAAGACATCGGGGATCTCAAACTGGTGGACGATCTTGCGCTTACATTTATCGCATTTGCCGCTGGCGGTGAGTTGCGGCTCGCCACCTTGAGGGAGCGCCGCAAGAGTATCCTGCTCATCTTGGTCTGCCAAATCACCATCGTTTTTATCGGGATTTTCGGCACTATCCTGGCCTTGCAATCCACCAGTGGGTTGACCGTCCACCGATCGACGGTAGAAGTGCTTGCTATTGCGGGTATTTGCGGTGTTATTGCCATAGCCAGATCCCCGTCGTCTGCCATTGCGGTGATTGGGGAGACAAAATCCCACGGACCGTTCACGGAAATGATCCTGGGCGTGACCGTTGCCGCAGATGTGCTGACGATTTTCCTGTTCGCAGTTGTGTTGTCGCTCAGTGAGCTTCTCGTTTGTGCGGGGCAGTCGTTTAATTTCGTCTTTCTGCTGGGGATTGGATCGCAAGTTGCGGCCTCAGTGATTATCGGGCTCTTGCTCGGTCGGGGTATTGTTCTTTACTTGGAAAAGGTGGGTAAGGAGCTCCCCATTTTCATCCTCGGCGTAGCATTGCTCGTGGCCAAGCTATCCCACGCGTTTGGTGCGTTTCTCGATCGCGAGTTTAACTTGCAGTTCCATCTGGAGCCGATGCTCATCTGCCTTGTGGCAGGGTTTTTTATCCAAAATTTTTCCCAGTTCGGCGGTCGGTTTCTGCGGGTTATCGAGCGCAGTGCCTTGCCGGTGTATGCGATCTTTTTTGCCCTCAGCGGGGCCTCGCTCACCTTGGGCGCACTAAAAACCACCTGGCACATGGCAATTATCCTGGTGATCGCACGCCTTGCATTTCTCTACGCAGGCACCTATTTGGGCGCCCGGCTGAGCTCGGATCCACCGCGATTTAAATTGGCCAGCGGGGTTGGATTCATCACCCAGGCCGGGGTCAGCTTGGGCCTTATTAAGGTGGTCGGCGATCGCCTGCCTGGATTTGGCCTTCCCTTGGCCACACTCCTCGTGGCCACCATCGCCATCAATCAACTCATCGGCCCAGTCGCCCTCAAGCAGGCCCTCACTTATGTGGGTGAGACCAGGGCTGCCCGCTTGAACCGATAGGCGCTTAGCAGCCAATGATTGACTCCTACGCCCGAGTGACTACATTGGGCTCGTAAAAGAGGTGCCGTGATGATGATGTTTGATCCCATGTATTTTGTAATCCTCGCACCCGGCTTTATTCTGGCTGGTTGGGCTGCCATAAAAGTAAAGGGGAATTTTGCCCGTTACAGTAAGGTCCGGGCGTCCCGAGGCATGACAGGTGCACAAGTGGCCCGGGAGATTTTGCGCAGGAACAATATCAACGATGTGGACGTGGTGGAAACCGGGGGCGCCTTGTCCGATCACTACGATCCGAGGACGCGAACGGTTCGCTTGTCGCCGGATGTGTATCAGCTGCCGTCTGTCGCATCCATTGCAGTGGCTGCCCACGAGGTGGGTCACGCCATTCAGCACGCCAAGGATTACGCGCCCTTGGCCCTGCGCTCTGCAGCTGTGCCGATCGCCCGGATCGGTTCCTACGCCCCCTGGATCATCATGATCGGGGGATTCCTGCTCCAAATGACCGGCATGGTTTACCTCGGGGTCATTCTCTTTACCGGAACGGTTGCTTTTCAGCTCATCACCCTGCCGGTTGAGTTTGACGCGTCCGCCCGTGCCAAGCACGAACTCGAGCACCTTGGATTAGCAACTGCTTCAGATAGTGTCGGTGTTAAAAAAGTGCTTTCCGCAGCAGCCATGACATATGTTGCAGGTGCACTTACGGCCATACTCACCCTGCTCTATTATCTCTTGCGGTTGGGCATCATCGGCGGCAGCAGTGACGACTAGGACCCATTGGATCACCTTATTGAAAGCCTGCGCAATCGGGTTGAAAAAAATCTGAGACGCCTCGCACCCTGGGCCAGGCAGGCGGGAATCGGCTGTTATCGCATCTACGACAGGGATATGCCAGAATTGCCCCTGGCAATCGACCTCTATGAAAAATCCCTCCACATTGCCGTGTATCACCGGGCCGGTGCGCCCGATGTCATCGATCAGGTCGAGGCGCTCATCCATCCCATTGCCGCGATGCTAGACATTCCAAGGGATCAGGTGGCCATAAAGATCAGACAGCGCCAAAAAGGCGGCGCGCAATATGAAAAACTGAGCAGCAAGGGCATGCGGCGGGTTGTGCGGGAGCATCGCTATAAATTCATTGTGAATTTATCTGATTATCTGGATACCGGTTTGTTTTTAGACCACAGAAGGACCCGCAAGCGCGTCGGCGATGCAGCACAGGGCAGCCACTTTCTCAATTTATTTGCATACACGGGGGCATTTTCTGTCTACGCTGCAGGCGGTGGTGCTGCAACGACCACTTCCGTTGATCTATCGCCCTCGTATTTGAGGTGGGCAGCGGAAAACATGGCCCTAAATGGCTTCAATGGACGGGAGCATCGGTTTATCTGCGCGGATGTATTTGGGTTTCTCACTGCGCGCACCGGTCACCGATCCAAGTACGACCTGGTCGTTGTCGATGCCCCGACCGTGTCACGCAGCAAAAAAATGCGCGCTAAATTCGAAATTCAACGGGATCACGCAGCACTGCTCAATAAAACCATCTCGCTTTGCCGAAATGGGGCAGTGATCTATTTTTCGACCAATTACAGAAAGTTTAAACTCTTGGGCGAGCAAATCCACGGTGTTGTGGTAGAAGACATCTCCCCCAAGACACTTCCTTATGACTTTCGCGATAACAAGGTCCACCACTGCTATCGAATTATTAAATGTTGAGACGTCCTATTTCTTATCTAAAATAGACGATACCCGCTGCCGTATTTTCTTCACACCCTCTGATGGAATAAAATCGACAGATTCCGTCCCCACGTCATTGTCCCCGAAAGCGACGACTGGCATTTCTTCTTTAAGCGCTTTGAGTCGCTTAATGACATGTAGAAAATCCATTCCTAAGTCAGTATTAACAAGGAACAGATCGGGTTGTTGACCGCCAATGGCCAATAGCGCATCCACACTATCGGAATACGCATCAACCTCGTACTCCCGGGATAGGGACCGCTTGAGCGGTTGCAATACCGTATCCTCGGCAAGAATCGCAATACGCCGTTTGGACGGAGCCAACCCCTCGGGAATGGGGTAACTGTAACGGGACAGAAAATCGAGTATGTCCTTACGCTTGAAACGCAAATGTCCCCCCGGGGTCTTAAAGGAGTCTATGACACCTCGACCCACCCAGTTGTGAATTGTTTTGAGATCTACTGAGCAGATTCTCGCCACTTTTGAAGCGGTAAAGAGATCGTCAGCATGCATCGTGAATACCTCCGCAACGTGATACAAGTTTTGGATTTAGTGGTTAGTAACAACATGAATTAACGAATGTCAAAATAAAAAAACCCTTTTTATGTAAAAAAAAACATCGGGACACGCTGTAATGTCATAATGGATAGGTAACTATTTGATAATTTATACGCTTATAATTTTACTAAACGGGCAGCTTTTGCATAATTACATTAGCAATAATTTCAGATAATGACAATTTGCTATACAAGCTGTTCACTTCTTTGCTGTGTGCTTTTCCGAATTGTCCTATTTTCTTTTATCCATATTGCATAGCCAGTAATATTCTAACAAAGACTCTTTTCACTTATAAATGCCTTTGCTAGCTCTCGTATCGCATCTCACATTTTCTCAACTTGACGCGATTCCCAATTTTCCCGTAGAGTTTACTCATTCAACGACAGAGGGGGTTCTGATGGCACAGATGCGAAATCGATTGAAGTATGTCAGCACCAACGTCTGGAATATCTCCAAAGAGGATGCTCAGACCGGCAATTTTTCTTTTCCCGAAGCAGACTTCGAATATATTAGGCATCGCAAAAACGTTGGCATCGCCTTCTCAGGCGGGGGGACGCGCTCTGCTTCGGCCACAATGGGCCAGTTGCGGGCGCTCAAGCAACTGGGATTACTCGAAAAGACCAAATATATATCGTGTGTGTCCGGTGGATCCTGGGCTGCCATCCCATTTTCATTCCTCCTCAACGATATTGCTGATGATTTATTCCTAGGCGATGCATTGGCTCCTGAGGAAATTACGTTTGAGCACCTCGATCATGCCCCGCGAAAGAGTTTGGCATACGCGGTCTCCCATTCATCGATAGTGGATGATTTTATCAAAGCAGCCATACAGGGCGCTGGGGACGAGACCTACTCTCGGGCAATTGGGGATATTTTCCTCGCACCCTTTCAACTCAATGGGTTAAAGCGCTTTTTCACCTGTGACAGGGATACTGTGGGGTCGATTATCGATCGCAATCCCAAGATGAGACCGAGTGATTTCTACTATCTAAACACCGATCGGCACCGCCCGTTCGTCATTGCCGGCGGCACCATCTTGCGATCGGAAAACAAAGATAAAGACAAGCAGCGCATCCACTTTGAGTTCACGCCCCTTTACGTGGGCGCATCTGGGTTTCACGAGGGGGCAGGATCCCGTGGCCGGGACATCGGGGGTGGTTTTGTCGAGCCATTTGGCTTTGATTCGGATGCGCCAGAGCCAGACGACATTCACGGCACCGTGGCTGAGGTGCGGCTGGGAAAATCGCGCCATCGGCTGACCCTGTCCGATGTGGTGGGCACCAGTGGTGCAGCGCCTGCAGAGGTCCTAGACAAGCTGCACCTCGACTTTTTGGGCTTTCCAGAATTTAAATATTGGGCGCCGGCTTGTATCAGTCCAGATGCGGGCGAGCATGCAAAGGCAAAGGAGTACGAGTTCGGCGACGGCGGTATTCTGGAAAACCTCGGCGTCATGCCCTTGCTTCGCAGGCGCGTGGATAAGATGATCGTCTTCGTCAATACCCAGCACGACATACAGGGTGGTACCCATATCTCCGATAGCATCCCGCCCCTATTTGGAAAGGCAGGAACCTTCACCTACAATCACGTGTTTGAGGATACGGGTGGCAAGTATCAAAAGCTCGTAGAGGGCCTCATCGCAAAGAAAAACGCCGGCAAACCAGCGGTTTTCCAGGATACCTATACCGTGCGGGCCAACCCCAACTTCGGCATTGCCGGTGGTCGGTCCGTGACCGTGATCTGGGTGTACAATGAGCAGGTAGCTGACTTTGAGCAACGCCTGCCCCAAAGCATTGAAAATGCCATCCACGACGGAAAATTCGGCAACTTCCCCCACTACAAAACTTTTTTTGAGAATTTCCCCTTCATTATCGATCTGAGCGCCCGTCAGGTAAACCTCCTGGGACACCTCTCCTACTTCAACATATGGTCCAATCAAAACCAGTTTACCGAGTTTTATGAATAAATTTTCGTCGTCCCCGCGAAGGCGGGGACCTATGTAAAATATTGTATTTATTTAATATTATAGATTCCCGCCTGCGCGGGAATGACGTTCTTGGATGAATTACGGGACAGAACCAAAATGGGGTGCAGCTATCCTCTTATTTCAACCGTCTTGGAATTGACGCCCTTTGACAGGGGTTGCTGATGCGAACACGACCTCGATATGGTCCAGGGGCCGCCCAAGTCCTGTCCAGCTTGAGAAACAGTCATCAGGATCGGCCAAAAAAATAAATAACCCATTGTTTTTATTAATCTATTTTCCTATTGATGCGCAATGATAGTGCCACTGTAAAAAAGGCCTACCTGCCAGGTGCAAACCAATACCAGGTCTCGATTGACCCGGGCCCTGCTGGGCATTGCCGGCAAATTTGAGGAAAAACTGCATTTTTTGCACCGCTGGCATCGATTATCTCGAGTCATGGGATTGACGAATTTAATCTAAGCATATTGAATTTAAGGGGTTTTTCATTGGCACTGTTCTTGCTTAAAATAGTTTCGGCCGATGCTGTGGCCGTAGCAAAAACAGGGGGTAAGCATGCAGCAAATGACAGAAAACAAACCGATGTGGGACGTTGAACAGCCAACTGCCAAAACATTCTTTGATGGAAGAATTAGATCGAATATCGAAATGACCCAAGGCATAAAACATCAGCTGGAAAAACTCGCCAGAGAAAATGCAATGCTACGGTCGGAAAACATGGACTTGCGCCAGCGGAATTCAGATCTTGGAGAGCGGGTTCAAATGGCGTATCGAGATGATTTGACCGGCCTGCCCAATCGCCGGTTCCTCGATAGGAGAATGAGAGATACCTGCAAAAAAAAGAGCCCTGTAGGGGGTGCGGTTTACTCCATGTTGTTTATCGACATCGACGATTTTAAAAAGATTAACGATACATACGGCCACATGACCGGTGATGAAATTCTGAAATGGGTTGCGAGATTTTTGGTCTACAACACGCGTTCCCAGGACATTTGCTGTCGCCTGGCAGGGGACGAATTCATTGTCATCTTACCTGATACCACAGCTGCTTATGCAAACATGCTCATCGATCGGTTGAGGCGTCGCTTGGAAGACGCGAACTGCTTTTTGGAAATACCGGTGCAATTGAGTTTTGGATCAGCCTCGTGTCCTGAGGACGGCACAACAGTTGAGTCGCTTTTCAGCCGGGCAGACGCTGAGATGTACCGCGACAAGAAGAAACCCGCCAAAAAGACCCGGGCCATGCCCCCTGTCAGTGCTTTGTTACACCCGTCATCAAACGGGGATTCAGCGTTTGTTTGATACACAGGCGGGCAATCCATCAGATATTCATTTTCGCGACACCCTCTGATGCAACAAATGCCGCCACTTCATCCGGAGACTGGAAAATGAAATCCGGTTTTGCTGCTGTGATTTCGTCATGGGTGCCATAGCCGTAGGTAACGGCTGCGGTCAACATGCCGTGTTTCTTTCCCCCGACAATATCGTAAGACCGATCTCCGACAATGAGGGTTTGCTCGGAGACCAAGTGCTCGGATTTGATAATATGATCAAGTAGGTCTTCCTTTTCAGACAGACGGCCGTCGAGGTGACTCCCGTAAATCCCGTGGAAGAACCTGGAGAGATCAAAGTGGTTGAGAATCTGTTCGGCATATACCCTGGGCTTGGAAGTGGCCAAAAATACCCGAAAACCAGCCGCCTGGATCCGCTGTAGCATTGGGACGACACCCGGATAGGCAGCGTTCTCGTACATGCCGACCTCGGTAAACCGCTTTCGGTAATGCCCTAAGGCTGCATCCAAGATGCCGTCATCCGCAGTAGACAGCAGCTTGGAAAATGATCCCCTCAAGGGCGGGCCAATGCACCAGGTGAGCGCTGCTGACGTTCTGTGATCTGCCCCTAACTGATCGAGGGAAAACTGGATACAGCGGGTGATGCCATCTTTGGGATCTGTCAGTGTGCCGTCTAAATCAAAAAGTATGTTGGAGAGCATTTATTCTTGCGGTGCTTCGGGCTTTAGCTCAAAGAGTTCCTCTGTCAAATCTTCTATGGTGCGATCCTCTCTGGCGTCTGAGAGATCAGCGCTGGTGACGCGAAGCCGCTCAGACAAGACCTGCAAGAAGCTCCACAGCAGTTTGGTGGCAAGGGGGGGCTCGTTGCGGATGATCTTGAAAAAATCCTGACGAGAGATTTGGAGGAGCTGGGTTGGCTTTACTGCGGTAACGTCGGCAGAGCGCACGGCCTTGTCGATGAGGGCCATTTCTCCAAAGTGATCTCCGCTCGTCAGGGTAACGATGTCGGTATCTCCCTTGTGCACACGCACCTGGCCCGAGAGAATCAAGTAAAGCTCTTTGCCTTCCTCCCCCTCGCGAATGACCACTTCGTTGGGCTTTTTCTCTATCATTTGCGTGATGTTCATAATGCGAACGAGCTCCTTATAGTCCAAAAATTTGAACAGCGGCATCTTTCGGATCGTCTCGATCTTGAGATTCACTTCGCGTTTTAAGGCGCTCGCCTTTCCATCCGGGTCGAACATGCGCACAACGATGTTGGTGATGTTGTCCTTGCCCCCGCGATCATTGGCAATTTCGATAAAAGCTTCGGGAATTTCCCGGATATCTGTTTTATCGGTGATAACAGGTGGGATTTCATCGTTCGTCAGGTAAGTCGTCAGGCCATCAGACGCGAGGAGAAACTGGTCTCCGGGCAGGACGTCGAAATCGATGGTATCCACATCCACGCTCTCGTAAACCCCCACCGCCCGGGTCACCGCGTTTTTATACCCAGAGCTCTGCGCCTCTTCTCGGTTCATCCTGCCGCGCTTGATGAGTTCGTTGATCAGGGAGTGATCCTCGGTCAGTTGCACCACGCGGCTGCCACGCAAGAGATAGATACGGCTGTCGCCCACGTGGGCGATGAATCCCCGGTTATCGATAACCAGGAGGGCAGAGAGGGTGGTGCCCATGCCCCGCTTCTCAGGTTCTCGCTTGGCCCGGTTGTGGATCTCAGCACAGGCCTTTTGAACCGCGTGCTCGAGTAGGTTGATGACATCTGCGGACGAGGCAATCTGAGAGCCCTCCCGATAGGCTTCGATGAGGTCTTTGTTCTGATGAACCACGTCGCGCATGGCATTCACTGCAATGGCAGAGGCGATTTCCCCTGCTGCATGCCCACCCATACCATCGGCCACGACAAAGAGGTTTAAGTTCTTATCGACGAGAAAATTGTCCTCGTTGTGATCTCGCACCCGGCCCACATCAGTGGCCGCCCAAAAATGAATGCTATCCCTGCTATCCCTGACCCGGGTCTCGGCCATCTTCATCCCTCCTGCGGATATACCGACTTTATGCCCAATCTGTTAAACATTAATAACGCAATACACACCGGCCTTTGGAATAAATTTACCTCAGAAACAGTGGTTTGGCGCGTCGCTGGACTATATTTGTCTTGGAGATCCCTTGACCGTTGCCAGCATGGCCATGATCGCATTTGGATCGAACCCGGGCACGAGGCGACCGCCGATGTCGAACACCGGCACCCCGTTTGTGGGCACGCCCTGTGCCTGGCCTTTCGCTGCGAGCTCAGCTGCTGCGCGGGCGTCTTTTTCCACATCCCGCTCGACATATGGGATGTTCTGCTTGACGAACCAACGCCTCGCTTTAATGCACACTGGGCAGTGGCGGGTGGCGTACATGACGACCCGTGGTTCAGTACCAGCTGGGGGAGGCGAGATGGCCTGGGGGGGGTCGGGGTTCTTTGCCGAGTCGACAGATGCTGGGATGTGTCTCTTTTTCTCATAATCGGATCTCAACACAGCCCGGAGCGGATATGTCCCATCTGCCGCCGGCTTGGTTAGGTCTGCAAAAAAAATCCACCGGGCATCCCTGTGTTCTGGTGGAATAGATGGATCTTGAACCCGCACCTCGCGCCGCGCCTCCACAGGCACGGCCTGAACAGATGATGCCACGCTAGCTCCGCCGTCTGCAAACCAACTGAGAACCAGATCCGTGCGGGCATCGGTCACAGTGGGCATATGCTCGGGGGCAAGTGCGGCCTCTTTTTCCCTTTCACTGGCTTTGGGGGCACAGCTCCCGACAATCGAGAGACTCGCTATGAAAAGCATCCAAGGTTTCATACGCAACATAACACCAAACCGCCGCATTTTCTTCCAATCCAGGGACTTGTCAAATGGTTAAATCTCCCCCTTTTTCAAAAGGGGAATACCTAATTCGAAGGAGTAAACCACTGGCATGCCAGTGGTATGAACAATGGCTACGCCAGTGATTAGTGGGAGCAAGAGCAGGTATTCCCCCTTCGACGAAGGGGGTTAGGGGGATTTTTAAACGTCCAATTG
>JASJCT010000137.1 GCA_030065855.1 Myxococcota bacterium | reverse complement strand
GGAAACCCCCGGGCGACGGGCAGAGGGATGCCTCCGGCGGGGGCTCCGAGCTCGGGATATTTTTCCGGTATCAACGGATTTTCCATCAAAATCTACCCACTCCTAATGCAGGAGGTCCTTATTTTTAACGCGAGGTGCAACAGATAGATGGTCTTATGCCATTTACTATTAGATTTATCAAGGCCGGACCGAGGCAAAAGGGAAGTGACAAAAATGACAAGAAGGATTTTCATTTTTCTGATTATTTCTTTGAGTAGGACCGTTTCAGGATGTGGTGATGATGCGGACGCAAGCACTGATGGGAATGAGGAGACCGACACATCTACTGCTGCAGATGCTGGCTCTGACAGCGATACAGATACGGACAGCGATTCAGACACAGATACGGACAGTGATTCAGATACAGATACGGACAGCGATTCAGACACGGATACGGACAGTGATTCAGACATGGATACGGACAGTGATTCAGACACGGGCACAGACACGGGCACAGACACAGATTCACAGGGAGACTGCCCGGTCGATGGTGATATTGGCGCTGGGCAACACAACTTCGATATTCAATTCGAAGGACGCGACCGCGATTATATCGCAGTCGTCCCGGAGATTTATGATCCTTCAATGCCGACTGCGCTGGTGATAAACATGCACGGCTATAGCTCAAACGCATTCCAGCAAACCATTTTTTCCAATATGAATCCGACTGCTGAAGCGCGTGGATTCATTGTGCTCTATCCCAACGGTTTCGAAAATTCGTGGAATGGCGGTGCCTGTTGTGGTGAGGCCGCTGAGCAAGACCTCAACGATGTTGGTTTAATGGGGGCGCTAGTGGATGATGTGTCGACCAAGCTCTGCATCGATCGCAAGCGGGTGTATGCCACGGGCATGTCCAATGGCGGGTATATGTCTCATCGGTTGGCCTGTGAGGGGAGCGACCTATTCGCGGCTGTGGCGCCAGTGGCCGGTGCATTGGGCATCTCGGATTGCACGCCGCCCAGACCAATGCCCGTGCTCGCGTTCAACGGCATGGAGGACAATTTAGTCAACTACGATAGCGGTAAGGCCGCTATCGAACACTGGTTAGCCTCAAATGGGTGTAGCGATACGCCGGCTACAGAAACGTTCAATGACTCCTATTGTGAGACTTATGCAGACTGCAACGATGGTATCTCGGTCGTATTTTGCTCGATGACGCCCATGGGACACTGCTGGCCTGGCGGATCAGAATTCCTTTGTATCTTATCAACCGTTGGGCCCTATAATGACGACATCAACGCCAACGACTACATGTGGGAGTTTTTCAAACAGTTCGCACTTCCCTAGCCAACGCTAAGGTGCGACGTGATACATATTGCCGTCTACTATATCGTTTATCCAATCGAGGAGCCTGACACCGTTTGTCTCTAGGGTGTACATCTCATTGACCCATAGCCTTGTGTGCGATGTTCCTGGATAGTAGTACACGGCACCAAACGCCACTGCATCCATATAATCCTTTAAGTCGATGAGGCCTTGCAGATACTTATCTCCATCATATGTCGGTGAGAGACCTGGATCGCAGTCATTGTTACCATAGGCCCAAAAATTCCGTATAATTGAATCCTCGTAAGAACTCACTAATCCAAACGAGGCGTTGTTTACAATATCTTTGGCACATCCGATCAATTTGTGGAGGCTGGCTTCTTCCAAAGCCTCTGGGCATTCAGAGGGGATATGCTCATTCATGTCCCATAGTGCCCGCATGTGTTCTTGGAGACATGTTGGGAAGTAAGGGTCCCGCATGGGCGGTCCGGAATCGTCGATGGCGACGACGTGTACATCATCTCCAAACGCCTTTGCAGTATTAATATAGTGATAGGGCACACCAAAACCGCCGGCACTGGTACCGGCCAGGACGACTTTTTCAGCATTTGGGAATGTCGCCACAATCCGGCTTAAAAACAGTACGAAATTGTCGCCTCCTACGAATTGCTGAGCACCACAAACGCCGGGAACTTCTACGTCTTCATTGGATCCGACGTGGATATCACCCGTGCAGTAGGGAATGTAGATAGCATTCAGATTACCGAATGGGTTTTCTGAATTTCCAAAGTTCCAGATACCCCAGGAACCAAAGAATGGTGTTTGCGTCGCTAGGGTGATATTGGCAAGCGAGCCCGCGCACGTGGTTTGGTTGAAGCAAGCGCCACCGTATTCGAGATAAATGAGAAGGTCGTCCGAAGTATCGCTGTAACGCACGGAAAGCCCGGCAGTTGAGCCGTCTCGGCATTTTGAGCCCTCAATCGGCACCCAAATCCATTTACCTGGTTCTCCATCCGGCAGGGGCTCACCTGGTTCGGTATCCGTGTCGGTGTCTGTATCCGTATCGGTGTCTGTATCTGAATCGGTGTCTATATCAGTATCGGTGTCTATATCAGTATCGGTGTCTGTATCTGAATCGGTGTCTATATCAGTATCGGTGTCTGTATCTGAATCGGTGTCTATATCAGTATCGGTGTCGATATCAGTATCGGTGTCCGTATCCGAGTCGGTGTCTATATCCGTGTCGCTGCTAGTATTGCTATCGGTATCGAGATCAGTATCCTCTTCTGCCTCGCTGTCGTCGCATCCTAAAACAGTCCAGGCCAATGAAATAAACAAGCAAATGAAACTCCATCTTATCATATTTGTTCTCCTTCATTCTCGATTCTCAATAGCGATAATGTCTCCATTATAATACATCGCCTGGGTTTTTATATTTGTTGTCATTAATTCAGAAAATAACTGAATTATGCTGAAATAACAAGGATGAAAATTTACATTGTCACTTCTGGATTACTTTGGACGCGCAACTAGCATACTAATAAAGCGGTGGGTCTTTAAAACGGTGGGTCTTTAAAGCGGTGGGCCTTCATCGATTATTTTTAGTTCTGCCTTGTCTGACCAAACAGTAACGCTGACAATGGGTTGTCGATTCAGGATAGTACGCGCTTCTTTTGGGGAAATGGCGGCTTTAAAGAGGGTGTCTATTTTACTTCTATTGGATAGCAATTCAAACATGCTATCATTGGTATCCTCGTCGTCTCGGTGATACTGGTTGTGATAATTGACCCGATCCCATCTTATGATTTGAAGGGGGGAGACCAGAGAGAAGCCTTCCTTGTTCTTGTGGTCTTTATCGCTTAAGCGGGCAGTATAGGTGGTAACGGGCTTTGAAGCTCGCCTATCCACCTCGATATTGGATGTAACGCTTTCTATAGCATCTTCTGTTTGGGAATCTTCGCTATTGGCTTTGAGGGCATAGAATCCAGCAACGGCACCGATAACCGACGCAATACCCGTAAGAATACCGGGCAGTGTGGTTAAAAATACAATGAATGGATGCTTTCCCGCGTTTCTTGCACTGTCTTTTGCCATGGTCCCCCCACAGTTGAGATGCGTTTTAAACTCACTGAAAGCATTACACAAACTGACCCTTTGTCAAGGCCGGTAGGGGCCATCAAGCTTTGGATGGTTGTTGAAAACCCTTTGACAGCATTTTTTTGTTGTGTGTTGCACTGAGCCTCTATTTTTCCGCTAAGAGCGCTGTTTTTTGATTTGATAGGCGATGTGATATTCACCATCGACCACGGGAGACGCCATGAAACAATGGCTTGAATATGGAGCAAGCCTGGTTTTGCTACTGGCACCGGCGTGCAAAACCCAAAATAAAAGTAAGGAAACACCCGTCCTGGATGCGGGGCATGCGCCAGTGCAGTGCATGAATCCAATCGCGCCCGAAGTAGCGCCTTTGGGCACAGTGGACGGCGTGTCCATTCCCCTAGATGAAATTCGATTGCGATGCCCCGCCAGAGCTCCTGGGTAACATCCATCGCGGGTTTGTGGCCTGGGTCTGGAGGCCACTAAACCCAAATAGGGCGCCTTACTTGGTCTTGTAGCTGATGGCCAAACCGTTGCCCCGCTCGTCCACAGTGGTCCTGAGGTTGGGCAGGCTCTTGAGGTACTTCAGATACCCTTCGTTGCCGCGTCTGCCACCGTTTTCCCACACGTTGTGGGTGGCGTAGCAGCCCCCCACCTTCAGCTTGGGCAATACCGCGTCGAAGTAGTTCTTGTACCATCCCTTGTCCGCGTCGCTGAAGACGAAGTCGAACGGCCCCTTGAGGGCAGGCACCAGCTTGTGGGCGTCGCCGAGCCGGGCGTCGATATATTGGGTCAGGCCGGCTGCCTCGAAGTTTTCTAGCGCCTCTTTGTGGCGCCGTTTATCGATGTCGATGGTGATCAACTTGCCCCCGGTCTTGCTTAGGGCCCAGGCGATCCAGATGGTCGAGTGGCCGGTGGAGGTGCCGATCTCGAGCGCCTGTTTGTACTTTTTCTTGACGACGATGTCGTGGAGTGTCTGGCCGTCTATGGCCGGCACATTCATGTCGCCCCAGCCCCAGTCGTGGGTGTCGAGGAATTTTTTAACGCGGGCGTCCAAAGCGCTCTTGCCCGCCCGTGCGTCCGGAACGATCCAGAGGCCGGCTCCTGCCAGAACAGCCCCCGCGATAAAGCCTGTCAGAATCTGTTTTGAAAATACGTTCATGGCCATAGCCCTCCTGTCTGTCTATTAACGCACTTTCAGCTCCTAAACCAACGCCCAGTAGCGTATCTACAATCCAATGGGCGCATCTGAGGGGCTCATCAGATGCTTTGACAAGCGTGCGGTGATGGCCGATGATCGGTCCAATCGAACATCATCGGGAAAGTGTGTTTAGCCTTGAGGAGGATCCCATGAAAAGAAGATCGTTCTGTGGAACCGCCGGAATGGCAATGGTCGGATTGGCAGCTGGCTCAACCGTGCTCGGCAATGCTGCGAAGAGCAACGCGCAAAACAAGAAGCCCAAGTATAAATTCGAGATCGAAATTTTTGAGGCCCGCAAGGACACCTGGTGCCACAAGAAGGGGGAAAAGTTTGCCTATCCCGAGGATATGGGCAAAATCTGTCCCTGGCTCATGGGCAGCATGCGGGACTTTTTGGTGGCTCTGAATTACGGTGCGGTGTTGCCATGGAAGTATGCGAATACACCCTACGAAAAGGTGATCAATGTGAAGAAGGTAACCACCGAATTCGTGCGCTGCCCGGATCCCACAGCCAATCTGGTAGCTAAAATCACCCGCACCCAGGTCTGAGGGACGAGAGATTTTCGGAATCATCCGGAATCGAATTCGCCGAAGCGGTCCCACATCCGCTTAAAATTCGACCTGCTCCAGTCCTTGGTTTCCTCCGTCCCTTGGTTTCCGTTCATTGGATGGGGTGAAAAACGTCCCCTCAGTATAGGGGCAAATCGACGGTCATCCGCACCTCGATGGCTTTGTAGCCCTCGCCTAAGTCCGGATCGTGGTAATCACTCCATTGTTCCATCGTGGTGTCGGGTTGACCCTTTACCGCGGCCAAGGAAAATCCATCCCGGCTGCCCAGGAGAAAGAGATTGGCATCCAGTGGATCTTTTTGGAGAATCAGCTCGCTGCCTAATGTATCGGCGATCACATCTCTTGTTTCCGATGCCAAGTAACGGGTGCCCTCATCGGCAAAGGACAACAATACCAGCATGCCGTCGGCGATGGTTTGAAGATACGCTGCCAGGGCATCGTCCGCCTCGCTTTGGCCCCAGGTATCAAAGGACTTAAAATCCCACACCGTGCCGTGATCCGCGGTCAAGACAACGACATTGACACCTCGAAATCCACCGGCGCCACCGCAGCCGGTAAATATATTGATGCGCTCTGAACCCCACTGTCGATCGAACGTGGTGCAAGCACCGCTGCCGGTCTGCTCCTCGTTTGTTTGGGATCGCGCAACAAAACTCACCGAGCCCGAAGCAGGGGGGATGTTGCCGGCCAGAAGGTCCCAATACAATTTTGAGGCGTAGGACGCGACAGAGGCAATTGGAAAATCCACCTCTGTCGCCACGGCCCTCATCGGCGCGATGTCACCGGGCTTGAGACAGGGGGCCATATGGGATGGCAGCTCATCGCCAAAGTAACAGTACTCATCCTCCCCTAGGTCGAGGGTCGCTTCGAAAAGGTGCACGATGCCACCTTGATCATCGAGCGCGGCAATGACAGCCCGTAGGTCGTGAATGGGATCATCACCCGTATTTTGCACTTGCGCGCTCAACGTCACTTTAAACTCAAAATCGTCTTCGACAAGGGTAATGGTCTCGGTGAGTATCGCGGCTGAACCGTCGGGATGATACGGCTTCCCGTCTCTCCAGCTCAACCCCATGTTTAATGATTCGATACCACCGTCATATTCTAGAATGCCCGCAACAAGCAGGGCCGTGGCCCCGGGTAGCAAGTAAGGTTGGGCATCGTAAAACGGATCAACCGCCGAACGGTCGCCAAATATTTTTAGCTCGGGCGAGTAGAACGAGGTGATATCCGAACCATTCGCATCGTAGAAGAGAAACCCAGCGTCGATGTATCGCGCGGGAACCGAACCCGCGTTCTGCAGTCGGCCGTATAAATACAGCTGATAGGTATATCCCCCCTCCTCGAGCGGCACCTTGCCGATACGGGACGTCATCTCGCCGACCAACACCACCTCGGACTGGTTATCCGTATCGACATCGCTGTCTACATCAATGTCGATGTCAATATCTATGTCAATATCTATGTCAATATCTATGTCTATATCTATATCGGTGTCCGTGTCACCATCGGTGTCCGTATCACCATCGGTATCCCCATCCGTGTCCATGTCGGCATCTGTATCCACATCCGTATCCGTATCCCCATCCACGTCCGTATCCGTATCCGTATCGCCATCCGCGTCCGTATCTGTATCCGTATCCCCATCCACGTCCGTATCCGTATCCCCAACCGTGTCCGTGTCCGCATCACCACCATTTTGTCCCGTATCTGAAGCTTCAGGCGCAGATCTCGCGCAGCACTGGGCACTAGATAAAGCGACAACAACCGCCAATGGACCAATCAAATGAGCTCGCACGAGTTGCTCCTTTCCGAAATACGGGCATATTTGGTCCCCCACTAAGATAAATATGATTCCATAACAGTTCAGGGGCAAGATTGCTTGAATAGTACTGTGTGCGAAACAAAAACATAGATTTTTTAGCTTTGCCACACAGTACGGGAAGATGCAGAACGATCTCCTGCTGTCCCTCCTCCAGAACGTGACCCGTAACGATATCTGGATCATCAGTGTGGAATGGGTCGTCTGTCTCGATCCAAGGGATCTTGCCGTCCCGATCCAAGATGATCTTGACCTGCATACGTCTCCTCCGCTCGTTTTCCATCTGTAGGCGAGCACAAGTCACTCTTCTGCCTTTGTGCTAAAGACTGTTCCTACCGGGACCGATGAAACGACAACCCACTAAATAGATAGGATCTCCCCTGCATAATCTCTGGACGCAACATGGAGGGGTAGTTGATCGCCCAGGATGCTTCGGCTGGTCCGAAGCGCGCACGCCGGCGTATTATTCTCTCCTGACAGGTGGGACAGGCAGGCCCACTTGAGCCTGTTGCCGTTGTGTTTGAGCAATTCGGCTGCTTCTAAATTCGAGATGTGACCGCCCTCTCCTATGATGCGTTTCTTCAAAAAAGGCGGATAGGGGCCAGTCCGCAACATCTCTTCGTCGTAGTTGCTCTCGATAAAAACCCCGTCCAGTGTGCCGATGGTCTCGGCCAATCCGGTAAACGGGTAGCCCAGATCGGTTAGCACGCCGATCCGTTTCTTTCCCGATTGCACCACAAAACACACGCCGTCCACTCCGTCGTGAGGGGTTGGAATGGTGTCCACGGTTACGCCATTGAACGAGAGGGATTGGCCCGGCTGGAAAAGATTTACTTCTCTGAGTTTGCCCAGATCCCGCTGTGCAGCCGCGGCATTGAACGAGCCCTCTGTTGCGTAAAACGGCAATCCGAATTTGCGATGAAAAATTCCCACCGACGCCATGTGATCCCAGTGGTTGTGAGAAACCAAAACCGTATCCACATCCCGAATATCAATACCCCGTTCTTTGAGTCGCGTCTCCGCTTTGATCCCACTGATCCCCGCGTCAAAGAGCAGCGAAACACCGTTTGCTTCCACGTAAATGCAATTGCCACTTGAGCCGGATTGTAATGCTATCGCTCGCATGGGAACCTGTGTAGCACAAATTGGACGTCCGCGGTGGCCCCAATCACTCTCCAGAGCTACTCAGCCCAGCGGAATCGTTGATCGATTTGGACCGGAATACGCAGTCCTGAGTTTGATTCTACTTTGGATTTCTTATGCTGGGAACAAGCGGCACGGATCGCCCGTCGACAGAGCTTTATATGGCCTGTAAATCGCTTGACAGCCGCAAATTTAGCAGTGAAAATCAGTAAAATAAAAGACAACCAAACAGGGGGGAAGAGATGCCAGTATGTCCGAAATGCGAAGGATATGGGATGATAACCCAAATTGCACCATGCGGCGAATGCCAAGGTGTAGGCGAATATGAGCATCCAGATGAATTCAACGCCAAAATCTCCTGTTCGTCGTGCCAAGGCGAGGGGTCAGTTGGGTACAAGGAAGATTGCGGTTATTGCGGCGGGGAAGGATATGTGGCTTGACCGCACCTCGTCACACCATATCTCGACACCTACTTCTGAACCCCTGACAATGCTTCAGCTATAACAATATGCCACTCATGGGTCTCGCTCCCTTCGTACAGCTGTGCCGAATTTTTCAAAAACTCAACAAATAAGTTGGGTAGCCGAGGCATCGCTCCAGTGCTCCGTGCTTGACGGTTACCCGGTAAAGGTGATTTATTTGTCACAGTTTACACCACGGTAACCAGCAGTCATCACGGAGGTAATGGGATGCACCTATATTTTTACGCAGCCATCTTTATCGTATTGTTCCTAACCACTGCCTGCACGTCCGGACCCGAACGCCATCAGCCGGACTCAAAAGCCCCCGTGCCCATGGTACCATTGAGCGACGCCAATCAGGCGGCAGCTGGGACTGAGCTCAGCGGTACGCAAGAAGCACTTGGCGGCTATCCGCGGTATCCCGACCATCACAGTGGGGTTGTTGTCTTCTCGGCTGAAGGTGATCTCTGGCAGGTGTCGATCACTGGCGGGATTGCACGACGGTTGACGACCAGTGCGGGCGACGAGCTGTTTGCGCGGTTTTCTCCGGACGGTAGCCACCTCGCTTTTTCCGGTGATTACGACGGTAACCAGGACGTTTACGTGATGCCCGCTGCCGGAGGTGTGCCGCACCGCCTGACCTTTCATCCATCTCCTGACCAAGTGCTGGGTTGGACACCGGATGGCAAGGCGATTCTGTTTCGCTCCCGTCGTTTCAATCCCCACGGCGACTGGACATTGCACACGATTCCGATGAAGGGCGGTGATCCCATCCGTCTGCCCCTGTTTCGCAGCGCGCGGTTGGCTTACGAGCCGCAGGGCAAACGCGTGGCGATCAATCGATTGGAACGGGACTTTCGCCGTTGGAAGCGCTACGCCGGCGGAACGGCGGTCCAGATCTTCATTGGGGATCTCGACGGCGGTGATTTTCGCCGCCTTACTACCTTCAAAGGCACCAACGCCATGCCGATGTGGCATGGCGGGCGAATCTACTTTCTCTCGGATCGTACCGGCACGATGAACATCTGGTCGATGACCCCAGCAGGGCAAGCACTCAAACAACACACTCGATTTGACGACTACGACGTGCGCTTTCCCAGCTTGGGGGACGGTAAGATCGTGTTTCAACAACGGGCGGAGATCCACGTGTTCGACACGGCCAGTGACAGGGTTTTCCAAGTACCGCTAAAGCTGATATCCGACGTACAGCGCACGCGCACCCGTTTTACTGATCCGATGCGCTATTTGAGCAGCATGGAACTGTCCCCGGACGGCAGCTCAGTTGGGTTGGAGATTCGAGGCAACCTGCACTTGATCCCCGCGGCCAAAGAGGGCCGTCGCATTCAAGTCAGTCAGGGGTCTGGTGTTCGGCAATGGGGCATTTCCTTTTCCAGCGATGGCAAAGCGATCGCCAGCATTTCAGATGCATCCGACGAAACCGAGGTGCACGTGTTTGATACGGAGAGACCGGACGCGTCGCGACAATTGACCCGCACGGGCAAACCATTCAAGTACCCGCCCCGTTGGGCGCCAGGCGACAAGCTGATCGCCTACGCGGATAGCGATAACCGGTTGTACGTCGTTAATCCCGGTGGCGGTGATCCCAGCGAGGTCGACCACTCTGATGACGGCCGGATCGCGGAATACACCTGGAGCCCTGACGGCAGGTACCTGGCATACGTCAAGCCAGATGATAACTCCTTTAATTCCATCTTTATTTACGACTCGATGACAAAGAACTCGGTGCGTGTCACCCAGCCGCACTTTTTTGATGGTTCGCCTACCTGGAGTACTGATGGCAAATATCTAGCCTTTCTCTCCGAGCGAACAATCAACCCGTATCTCGACCATTTTGACCTGGAGGCAATCGTCGATAAAGCGTCCAAACCCTACTTGGTGCTGTTGTCAACCAATACGCACTCCCCGTTTTTGCCCGGTGCTTTGCCAAAAGAAACTGAGAAAAAGGAAGTGCAAAATAAAAATTCAGGACCGAAAACAGATGTGCCGCAGGTGGTCGTCGATCTTGAATTCGAAGGGCTGGCAGACCGTATTGTCGAGGTACCGGTGCCCGCTGACAATTACGCGGACCTTTGGGTCGGCGAGGGCGTGATGTTCTTTCAACGCTGGCCGACACTGGGTCTTGCCGATTGGGAAGAGATGTTCTTTTCGGGCTCTGAGCCATCGTTCACGCTGATGCGCTTTGATTTTAAAACTAAAAAGGCAGAGCCGTTTGCCGAGGGGGTGGTGGGGTATGATATTTCTCGGGATGCCAAGAAGATCGCCCTGCGCAAACAAAAGGGGGAATTATACGCCTTTGAGCTGGATACAAAAGCACCAGAAGGCAAGGCGCTCGAGGAAAAGCGGCTGCCCATTGGCGAGGTTCGCGAACCCATTGATCCACGAGCTGAGTGGCGGCAGATTTTTAACGAGTCCTGGCGGATGATGCGGGACTTTTTTTGGACCCCGGAAATGGGAGGCGTGGATTGGGCGGCGATGCGGAAAAAGTACGGCGCGTTGCTGCCGCGGGTGGCGACCCGTGATGAGTTGTCTGACTTGATGGGAGAGATGGTGGCAGAGCTTTCCTTGGGTCATACCTACATCTGGGGTGGTGACCGGCGAGCGCCCAAACCAGTGCCAGTGGGCATGCTCGGCGCGGACTTGGAAAGTGACACCTCAGGTCGCTATCGTTTCTTGCGTATCTACCCCGGGGAGCCCTGGGACACCAAGCGGCTCTCCCCATTGACGTTGTCACATGCTCGCGTCAAAGAGGGTGACTTTCTCCTTAAAATTGACGGTCGCGACCTGCGAGTCGGAGACAATGTTTTCAGCCGACTGCAGAAAGCCGCCGGGCAAATCGTGCAGCTCACCGTGGCTGCGGATGCCGGCGGCCGGGACGCTCGGGAGGTGGAAATCACTACCCTGAAGCACGAACGGGCCGTTCGCTACCACGCCTGGGTCAAGCGCAATCGAGAGCTGATCGACCAGAAAACCAACAGCCGCGTGGGGTACCTTCACATCCCCGATATGATGACTGCCGGCATGGTCGAGTTCGATCGCTGGTATTATCCGCAGATGCACAAGCAAGGCCTGATCGTCGATGCCCGATGGAATCGTGGCGGCTTTGTTTCTGGAATCATGATCAAGCGTTTGGCGCGGCAGGTGCTGGGATGGAGCAAATCTCGCAGGGGTCGCGTAGCGACATATCCCGAGAACACGCTCAACGGGAGATTGGTAGTGCTGACTAACGAGCAGGCCGGCTCGGACGGAGACATTTTCCCGCGGGCCGTACAAGTGGCCAAGCTGGGACCGGTCATCGGCACCCGAACGTGGGGTGGCATCGTGGGGATCAGCCTTGAAAACCCGCTGGTTGACCGGGGCTTCTCGACTCGTCCGGGCGGCTTTGCCCTTTGGGATGCCGAGCGTCGGTGGGGCGTTGAGGGGGAGGGCGTGGAGCCCGATATTAAGGTTGATAATGATCCCAGCGCTGTGGAACGGGGTGTGGATGCCCAGCTCGAAAGAGGTATCGCGGAGATGCTCAAGATGCTGCAAAACGCGCCACCGAAGCCGCCTGCCTTTGGCGATCCACCGGACAAGCGCAAGCAGACCTGGGTTGACCGCTACGGCCAGACCGACAAACCATAGCCAGCCGAGGAGGCGGGACAAATGCGGATGAATGTGCCGAGAGACTCCACCCCTTCATTGATCCTGGCCGGCCTGCTGTTGCTATTGGGAGGGGGAGCATGCGGTGCGGCGAAGATCATCGGTGGTCCAGTACAAATTGGCAAGTTAAAAGACGGCGTTTATCAAGGGAGTGACAGAAACGGTCCCAACAAGGCAGTTGTAGAGGTGACTATTGAGAACCAGAAGATCGTTGAGGTGAAGATTATTCAACATAACGCATGGAAGGGTAAGAAAGCCGATCCGATTATTCCAAAACGCATCATAGACCATCAGTCAACCCACGTTGACGCGGTCTCCGGTGCAACCAACAGTAGCAACGTAATCATGAACGCCACCCAAAAAGCCATTGATCAGGCGTATCAGGATCAATAGGTTCGGATTGGGGTCGGGTATAGTAAAGGGTAGACATATGAGCAATATGCAGGCTTCTTTCAAACAGGCAGTACGCATGAGCTTTAGCATGCGAACTGTGTGGCAGACGGTCATCTTTATTTTTTTTCTACTTACAGCTGGTGAGGCTGCAACCGCTAGTAAAAAGCCCATTAAGGTGAATCCAGATGAGCTTGAAAAAATAACCTTTACGCGGCTCATTGTTAGGCCTCAGGACAAACATATTATTGATATTGCGCCGGAGGATTTCAGTATAAATGTAACCGATGAGCTTCGTCGCCATGGATATAATGTCGCTGGTTACGAGAATCTAGTTTTTGGTGTCGACCAATCACATAAAGCGAGATTTCTGTTGGGGGGAACCATTCGCGCTCTCAACTGCAAGCAAACGACTCGTAGGAGTTACTCACTCTGTCATCTCGCGATTTTGTGGCAACTATTTGATCCGCGACAGCAGAAGACAATCTATCGCACAGAGACAAGAGCATTCCTGATCAAAAGACTTAAGGCAAAACTAACCATTGATAACGTGTATAAAATGATTTTTGGGAACCTCCGGTCATTACTTTCAAGGCATAATTTCGTAAAGTCAGTAAAAAAGCGAAATACACATAATAGCCAAATCAAGCTATTTCCGATCGGCGAATATCGTTATTGTGATACCAAATTGAAACTTCCTCGTGACATGGAACAGGCTTTGGCTGCTACTGTTGTAGTAAGAGTGGGACAGGCTGTAGGTTCCGGAGTGATAATAACAAAAGATGGTTACATCCTTACCGCGCATCATGTTGTTGCTGATGAACGAGAAGTGGATATCAGAACTCGGGACGGAAAACAATGGATCGGCGAGGTCGTTCGGTTTGATGAAAGTCAAGATGTGGCCCTAATAAAATCATCAATACCATTTAAGATCTGCTTGCCCACGTCTTCAACGCTTCCTAAAACTGGTTCAGAGGTATATATCGTTGGTTCTCCCAAAGGGCAGGATCTCGCTTTTTCGGTCTCGAAAGGTGTAATAAGTGGGCTGAGGCATTTAGATGGTTCACAGTTTATTCAAACTGACGCAAGCATCAACCAAGGAAACAGCGGCGGACCTATGCTGAATCTATCTGGTCAGATAGTAGGCATTGTAAGCTGGAAGGTCGTCAGCTACGGCTTCGAGGGGTTGGGATTTGCAACACCTATTGGTGTAGCTCTACCGCGTCTAGCCGTTACACCGGGAAACCATTCAAATATCACACCCATGATTCAACATAACAATTCAGAGAGTTCGACTAAACTCTTGATTGATCCCGCCGATCGCATTCCGCAAGCCGTCTGTGTGCGACCGAAAAATTGCTTTACATCTCAATGGCTTATAGATGCCCATGATAAGACTAAAAAGTAACATAAAAATAAAGAAGCCTGAAAACTACAGGTTGAGGCTCCTAAATGCCTGTAGCTGAAAGTGTTTTCGGAAACACCCACTCTAAAGTGAGAAGAGCCGAAGAGCCGTATTTGGAATCATTGGGCACGCCCGCCCCGACTCGAACGGGGGACCCACGGCTTAGAAGGCCGTTGCTCTATCCAGCTGAGCTACGGGCGCTTGAAATCGCCTCTTCGGAAGAAGAGGCGATTTCCCAGTCGGGGCGAGAGGATTTGAACCTCCGACATCCAGCTCCCAAAGCTGGCGCGCTACCAGACTGCGCTACACCCCGGGCAGCGGTGAACATTACGTTTAACTCCGCCACAACGCAACCCTCAATTTCGAATTTGATTAAAGATTTAAGATGCACATCGAAGCTTCGCCGTGCGCCGACGCTTATGAATGACGAGGCCCGCCTACGCATTAGTTTAGTTCCCATCCCTGAAGTGAGTGGTTTGGAAAAATTTTTGCGCCCATGTGGGATATTTGAATACATTCACGTTTAGGATACGCATTCCAGTGTAGCAAATCGTGAGATAAAATAGCATATGTAACCTGATTGAGCG
>JASJCT010000028.1 GCA_030065855.1 Myxococcota bacterium | reverse complement strand
AACTACATCTTACCAACAAGGACGCTGCTTTTTCATTTTGCCTTCCCTGCGAGAGAAGGGGGAGGCCCCCCCTAAACCATTGGATTATTTATTCCGGTTCGCCCTTTCCGCATCAGAGAGGGGGTCAGGGGGAGAGGTTTCCGAGATGGACACTAATTAGGCAACCACTTAAAAAACGAAATGATCCACTAGAGTCTTCCCAAAGCATCGGAGCTGCTCGGAGCGACAAACGCAGTGCATTTCAAGCAGATGAAGCATTGCTTTGGCTGGGATAGATGAAAAATTTGAATTTTATTTGAGGATTTTCAGCTAAACCGCGTATTGCCTTGCAACTATATTATAGGTAATATGGTATGGACTAAGTCTTCGAAAAATATAGTGTAGACGGATTGTTCTGCATATTTGGAGGAAAAAATGAGACGAGTCGCTCTAATCGCGTTTTTTGGTGTGGTTTTATACGTGGCCCTGGTTCCGGGCTGCATTGATCGCCCCCCTGCCCCCCAGTGCCCGGTGCCGATTGAGGTCAGCATTAACGAGGATTTGGTCACAGGGTTTGACGGCGTCGACATGCTCGTCGTTGTGGACAATTCCCGTTCCATGGAGCAGGAGCAAGAAATCCTGGCCACAGGCTTTTTTACGCTGGTTAACTCCCTTGCCAAGCCCATCATCGGCCCAGATTGGCCGTTTCCACCGGTGGCGAACATGCGGGTGGCTATCGTTTCCTCGGACATGGGCCTGCAATACGGCAACGAGGGCAGTATCGACGATGTTCCGACCGACATCGGTAACTGTGTAGAAAGAGGAAATGACGGGGAATTTCAGACAGATATGGAGGGCATAGTGAATATCGCTAGCGGGGTGATCGCCTGCGCAGACGACGGCGACCAGTGTCCTGAAGATTTCACCTGCGCCAACGGAGTCTGCGATAGCCCAACGCCGGGTGAGCTGTATCCCGTTAATTGTACAGAGCTCAATACGGGCAACGAATTTGCCGAGACATCGGCGGAAGATCCCAACGGCGACCTCGCGACAGAGGTGGCCTGTATGAGCAAACTGGGCAAAGAGGGATGCGGCATCGAGCAGCAGCTCCAAGCAGCGGTGCGCGCCCTTTCAAGAGAGGGTCAGGGCAGTGGCGATGGCGAATTTCTCCTTGAATCCCATCTCCTTGCCGTCCTCATCGTCAGTGACGAAGAGGATTGCTCCATTGAAAATGATGGATTGTTTAGCACAGCGGAGTGGGAATCCGGCACCAATCCCATACCGGGCGAGTCCGCGAGCGGCCGTCGCAACGTCGCGTGCAACTTTCCAGAGGAAAACGAGGAAGAGAATCTTTTCGACCCCAGTGTGTATTGGGATAAGTTCGTCGCTATTAAAGATGACAAGCCCAGGGCTGTGATCTTTGCGGCCATTGCAGGCGTGCCCACTGGTGAGGATGCCGGATGTGAAGGCCGGGGCAGCGCGCTCGACAATTGCCTGGCCCACGCCGATATGCAGCTCGAGGTGATTGAGTATGAATCCGAGGGCAATTTGGTCAAGCACTTTAGGCCTGCCTGTACCCGATCTGACGCGGAAGGTGAATTGCTAACTGAGGCCAGACCGGGCCGGCGCTATGTGAAAGTTGCCCAGGATTTTGCCAACAACGGGTATGTCTACTCGATCTGCAATGCGGACTGGAGCCCGGCCATGCGGGATATTGCCCAGGTGATCGCAGAGAATATTCAGCCCCAGTGTTATCCCAAACGACTCGAGTGGGTCAGGGAAACTTCAGACGATTGCCAGACCGAGGATTGCGGCAAGGCCAAGTGCGATGTGGTGGCTGTATACGATCGAAAACCAGATAGCAATAAAGGCTGCCCAGATGAATTGAACGTATCGCCCGAAGACGTGGTGACCGAAACCGTGTCAGACCCGGGCGGATCTGGCACGGTCATTCGATACTATTGCCCCTTGCCCAAGCTTGCGGCACCGGTCGACTGCGGCGCAGCAGGTAGCCTGTATCTGAATACAGAAAAAGTCGGCTGGTTTTACTGCGAGGCCAACGAGGAGAATAACAGTATCGCGTGTAGCGACGGGTGGGATAACGACGGCGACGGGGCGATTGATTGCGACGACGACGAATGCACGGACTGCGAGGTCTGCCCCAATGGCACAGGCGTCGATTGTAAATCCACCTGCCCATACTCGGTCCAGCTCACGCAGCCGGCCAAGAAAGAGGTGAGCGGCCAAATGGTCTCGGTTCAGTGCCTGCAGCAGTTTGTGTTTGAGGATGAAAATTGCCAGGAAAACACCAAGGCATCCTGCACTGACGGCGAAGACAACGATGGCAACGGAGTCTACGACTGTATTGAGGAAGAGGATCACTTTGCCGATCCCCACTGCTGCCCCCTCGATGTCGTTGCTACCGAAGATGGTAAGAATTGCTCGCCCACGAGTGACTTTTCGAGGAACTGCCCGGGGACGTCGGTTATTGACCCTGAGTGGGAAACCGCCTGTGTGGCCCATGCCCGTGCCCTTGGCTGCAACCTGGTGGAATAAAGACCAAGCTACCCTTACTCGTCTGATTCTCTTTTCTTCAATGCCATGGTGATACCGGTAAACCCGTAAACTGCCGAAATAACAGGTGTAAGCAGGTTGACAAAGCAATAAGGTACGTATGACCAAGGTGCAAGGCCGAGGGTGGCGATCATAAATGCGCCGCAGGTGTTCCAAGGTATGAGGGGTGAGGTCAGGGTGCCTGAACTTTCTAGGGCGCGTGAGAGATTCTTGGGGGCCAGTCCCTTTTTTTCATAGGCTTCCCGGTACATTCGACCGGGAACGACGATAGAGAGATATTGATCAGCGGCCAGGACGTTCATGCCCATGCAGGTCGCCAGGGTTGAAAGGACCAGGCCGCCTGTGCCTTTAGCCAATCCGAGCACGGCTCGGGCTATCGATTCCAGCATGCGGGCGCTCTCCATTACCCCGCCAAACGACAATGCACAAATGATGAGCATGATGGTTTCAAACATCGAGGACAAGCCACCCCGGGATAGCAGCTCATCTACGAGGGAATTGCCGGTGTTCGTGGTAACGCCTGAAAAGGCACTCCCCAGTATCTCTCCAAGTGGCACCCCTTGGACAGCCCAGGCGACGATCCCCCCTAAAAAGCAGCCACCGACCAACGCAGGAAGGGCGGGGATCCGAAGGATGACCATGAAGACAACGAGCAGCGGGCCGGCCAGGAGTAACGGGTGAATGACGTAGGCCGTCGCGATTGTCGTTTGAATCGCTTCAACCTGAGCCGCGTTCACTGCGCCATCCCGGTTCCAACCGATGATGACAAACGCGACGAGCGAAACGAGAAGCGCGGGCCCTGCGGTGTAGATCATGTGGCGCACATGGTCGAAAAGGTCTGTCCCGGCAACAGCCGGCGCCAGATTGGTCGTATCTGACAAAGGGGACATTTTGTCGCCGAAATAGGCACCTGAAATAATGGCTCCGGCCACCAAGGGGCGAGGCAGACCGAGACTTTCGCCCACGCCGATAAGAGCGACACCCACCGTGGCTGCAGTGGACCATGAGGAGCCTGTTGCTAGAGACACCAGTGCACAGATAACACAGGCTGCCCCCAGAAAAATTGAGGGAGACAGGGTGGAAAGACCGTATGCGATCATGGCAGGCACAATGCCAGCTTGAATCCAGGTGGCAACGAGGATGCCGATAATACTCAAAATGAGGATCGCGGCGAGCCCAATACTAATACCTCGAACCATGCTTTGTTGAATATGGGACCAGGTATACCCCAGCTTGAGCGCAAAAAGAGATGCAACCACAGTAGCGAGAATAAGCGGTATGTGAGCTGTGAGTCCAAGATCTCGGAAATGCACGACAAAAAGCCACAGTGCGCCCAGGAGTATCAGTACTGGCAATAGGGCCATCCACAGGGGTGGGATTGGCTTGGTTTTTTGAGATTGTATATCTGTAGATGGTTTGGGTTTCATAGTGAGACACGGTACATCAAAATCCCACGTCGCGAAAAGGAATCTGCACTATTTGGCAGCAGCCGGATGGGGCTTGGGGTGTAGTATATTCTTAGATCTAGTATAAGGATGTATAAATATAACTACCATTAACACAAAATATCACCACAAATTGCCACCGATTTAAACTGTCTCCTATATAAGGCCTTTTGGTTTTGCTCCACTTTAACTATAAAATATTGATTTTATTGAATAAAATCAATCATTCAACAATAAATAAGAAAAAGCAATTCGGATTGTGTTTTTTGATTTTTTTATTTGACATCCCTTTTTACAAAGTATAAATATTCGCCATCATGTTTGCTACGGATTCAAACGCCAGCAGTGCCCACCGGATCATCGCGAGCCTTGGTCTTCTCGTGATTATTATCCTGTCTTGTGGCCTGCCCGGCGGACCGTAGCTCAAGCTAAAAAAGGTCCGAAAGCAGGCCCGCTCACAACGTGAGCGGGCTTTTTTTTTGAGGCAGGGAAAAATGAGTGAAAAAATCGTTGTTTTCGATACGACGTTGCGCGACGGCGAGCAATCCGCTGGCATTGCCTTCACCCTAGAAGAAAAGCTCGAAATCGCCAGACAACTCGAAAAACTTGGCGTTGACATCATCGAGGCTGGATTTCCCCGCTCGTCACCTGGAGATCTGGCCGCTGTTAAGGCCATTGCACGGGAAGTTCGATCGGCCCGTATTTGCGCACTGGCCCGCGCTGTCAAAGAGGATATTGACGCTGCCTGGGCGGGGGTGTGCGAGGCAGCAGCGCCTGCGCTCCATGTATTTATCAACACCAGCGAGGTTCAGATCGTACACCAGTTGCAAAAGCATCCCGAGGAGGTCCTGGAACAGGCTGCAGCCATGGTCGAGTACGCAGCCAGATTTACCAGCAACGTGGAATTCAGCCCCATGGATGCCACCCGCTCCGATCCCCAATACCTGTACACCGTTATCGAGCGTTGTATCGCTGCCGGGGCGACGACGATCAACGTGCCCGACTCCTTGGGGTATGCTGTTCCAGAGGAGTTCGGCCCTTTTTTTAAGGGCATCTTCGAAAACGTAAGTAATATCCACAAAGCTCGGGTCAGCGTCCACGCCCACAATGACCTGGGATTGTGTACGGCAAACACACTAACCGCTATCCAAAACGGGGCGCGTCAAGTGGAAGTCACCGTCAACGGCATTGGAGAGCGATCCGGCAACACCGCCCTGGAAGAGGTGGTCATGGCGATTAGAACCCGAAAGGATTTTCTTAATTTTCACACTGACATCAACACTCGCGAGATATATCCCACGTGCAAGCTCGTCGAGAGCCGCTCTGGTATGCCGCTGCAATGGCACAAGGCAATTGTGGGACGAAATTCCTTTCGCCACGGCTCGGGGATCCACCAGGACGGCATCCTCAAACGACGCGAGACCTGGGAAATTCTCGATCCAGAAGAGATAGGGATTCCCAAGGGAACCCAGCTGGTCATGGGCAAGCTCTCGGGCAAACACGCATTTCGCAAAAAAGTCGACGACATGGGATATCGCCTTTCAGAGGCTGAGCTCTTACGTGCCTTTAATACGTTCAAAGAACTGGCCGATAAAAAAGAAGCCGTGGACGACCGGGATTTGGAAGCTATCATCCTGGACCAACAGGGTGAAATGGACAATCCCCCGTGGTCGCTGGATCACATTCAAGTTTCAGCCGGCAACAACACCACGGCCACGGCAACCATTCGACTACGGGACGACAAAGGCAACATCGTCGAAGACGCTGCCACGGGTACCGGACCAATGGATGCTGTCTATCGCACGATGAATCGGATCACAGGTGTCGTTCCGATGCTCACGGAGTTCAGCATCAAGAGTATCACCGAAGGCATCGATGCCCAAGGAGAGGTGACCATCCGCATCCAAGAAAACAACCAGACGTTCACGGGCCGCGCTTCGAATACGGATATCGTGGTCGCAGGGGCTTCGGCGTATACCAACGCGTTGAACCGGCTCGTTGCAACGCGTTTGAGATGCACAAAAAATGTAGCAGCGTCAGAGGATCACTAGGGAACGAACAAAAATGGAGTGAATGATGACAGCATTTAATATCATGCTCGCCCCAGGGGACGGTATCGGTCCAGAGGTCACTGCCCAGGCAGTGAAAGTACTGCACAAGGTATCTGACAGGTTTGGCCATCGGTTTCAGTTCACCGAGGAGCCAGTGGGCGGTGTGGCCATCGAGCGCTACGGCACAGCGCTTCGCGAAGAAGCACTGCGCCGCGCCAAAGGGAGCGATGCGATTCTGTTCGGCGCCGTGGGCGATCCGCGGTACGACGACCCGACCGGTACGGTGCGCCCGGAACAGGCACTGCTCAAGCTGCGCGGCGGCCTGGGCCTGTTTGCCAATCTGCGACCGGTCAGAATATCGGAATCGACCATTGATGCGAGCCCGCTCAAACCCGAGAAGGTGGCCGGCACAGACTTTATCGTCATCCGAGAACTGACCGGCGGTATTTATTTCGGCCGCCCCCAACGCCGCTGGCTTTCCGAAGACGGCCGCGCCGCTGTCGATACCATGCACTACACCGAGCCTGAAGTGCAGCGGATCATGCACGTGGCGTTTCGGTTCGCCAGCCAGCGGCGCAAGCGCGTGACCAGCGTGGACAAAGCGAACGTTCTCGACACCAGTCGACTCTGGCGCGAGATCGCAGAGGAAACCGCTGCCCAGTATCCAGACATCACATTGGAACACGTTCTGGTCGACGCGTGTGCCATGCACATTGTCAATCAACCCACGCGCTTCGACGTCATCGTCACCACCAATATGTTCGGCGATATCCTTACGGACGAGGCAGCAGTGATAGCGGGCTCCCTGGGGATGATGCCATCTGCCTGCCTGGGTGACCTTCGCGAAGACGGTACCGGGTTCGGGTTATACGAACCGATCCACGGTTCAGCACCGGACATCGCAGGACAGGGCCGTGCCAATCCAGTGGGCATGATCTTGAGCACAGCGATGATGCTGCGCCACTCTTTGGGATTGAGCAGGGAAGCCGAGACAGTGGAGAGCGCTGTGGCACTTGCACTTGCCGATGGCTGCCGCACCGCCGATATTGCAACCGACACCCAAGGGCTCACCACCTGGCAGATGGGAGATGCAGTGGCCAGTCGCATATGAGGGGGAGAAAGGGGCGAAGCGATGATGCCCGATTACAACGAAGCATGTGAAATAGAAAAGCGCTGCGACATTAACACCATTTACGAACAAAACGGCGCCCAAATTGTCGTTGCATCACTCCTCAGTCACGGCGTGGACACGACCTTTGGTTTTCCCGGTGGCACTGTGATCCCACTTTATGATCAACTCCGCGCCCATCGAGACCAGCTGCGCCACGTGCTTGTCAGACACGAGCAAGGCGCCGTGCACGCGGCCTGTGCTTATGCCCGCGTTACTGGCCGCCCTGGCGTGGCCATAGCAACGAGCGGTCCTGGCGCGAGCAACCTGATCACGGGCATGATGGACGCCTACATGGATTCGACGCCCATGGTGGTCATTGCAGGACAGGTCAACACAGACCTGATCGGCTATGACGCCTTTCAAGAATGCGACATGATGAGCATGACCAACCCCGTGACCAAGCACAATTTTCAAGTGCGCGATGTGAATCGACTCGCGTCTGTAATGAACGAAGCCTTTTACATCGCCTGCACAGGGCGTCCAGGCCCGGTCTATATCGATCTGCCCAAAGACGTTCAATTGCAGCCAGCAGACCCCAGTTTGAGCGGGGATATGGTGCTTCCTTTTTACGAACACGCGAGGCCGGTTGTGTCCCATGCGGTGCAGCGGGCAGCAGTGCTCATTCGAAACGCCGCGCGGCCGTTGATGATCATCGGCCAAGGTGCTGTTCACGCGCAGGCATGGGAACCCCTGGGCGCCCTGGCCAGGGCCCTGAAAATCCCCGTGGCGACCACTATTTTGGCCAAGGGTGCCTTTGATGAAAGGGATCCCTTAAGCGTTGGCTGTGTGGGCATGCACGGCCGCAGGGTGGCCAACTATGCCGTGGCCAATTGCGATGTGATGATCGCCGTTGGGTGTCGGTTCAGCGATCGCATCACAGGTGAAACAAAATCCTTTGCCCATGGAAAGAAAATAATCCACGTGGACATTGACCCATGCGAACTTGGGAAAAATGTTCCCGCTCATGTGGCCCTCAATTGCGATGCGCTCGACGCGGCAAGGGCCCTTAGCCAAGAGCTCAACGGCACCCTGGGGGATTGGGAGGACTGGACCCGGCGCGTCACACACTATCGGCGCGTCTGTAATCGCTGCGTTGAAGAGAAAAAAACAACGGCCCTGCTGCCCCGGCAAGTTATGGACGCGCTCGGCCACGTGATCGCCGAGGAGGATATCGTCACCACAGGAGTGGGGCAACATCAGATGTTTGCCGCGCACTACCTCTATCGCAGTCGCCCGCGGACATTCATCACGAGCGGCGGTGCCGGCACCATGGGGTTTGGACTGCCCGCGGCCATTGGTGCGGCCCTTGGCCGCCCAGATGCCACTGTCTGGGCACTGGACGGGGACGGCAGTCTGCAAATGACGGTTCAAGAATTGGGAACCTTGGCAGCGTGCGGTGCAAAGGTCAACGTGATCGCCATCGATAACGGCTACTTGGGCATGGTGCGACAATGGCAGGAGCTGTACGTTGAACGCCGGTACAGCGCCGTTGAGCTCACTGGCAATCCGGATTTTGTCAAACTCGCCCAGGCCTATGGCATCAAAGCAGTGCGCGCGACCGATCCGGCGGGCTTGAAGGCAGCGCTGGCCATGGCCAAGGATACGGACGAAAGTGTATTGGTACATGTTGCTGTGGAAAAAGAGAGCAACATCATGCCCATGATCCCCCCTGGTGGAAAACTAACCGAGTTCTACGGCCATTGCATCGATGTACCTGGCCAGTTTTTCTCTGCCAATGAAGGGCTCGCGGATACACCTCCTGGAGACCAAAAATGAAACGGGAACACACGCTGTCGATAATGGTGCGCAATCAACCCGGCGTGCTCACAAAAATCGCGGGCATCTTCTATCGCCAGGATTACAACATTGAATCGATAACAGTTGGAAAAACCCAATTCCCAGGGATATCCAAGATTGTCATCTCCCTTCCTGTGGACGAGCGCAATATCGAACTCTTGCTAAGACAAATTGAGAACCTGGTGGATATTCAAGGAGCCAAGCTGCTCGACCAAGATCAATCCATCATGATGGAAATATGCTTGATCTGCCTGGCCTACGACAATACCAGAGAGCGCCGGGAGATCATGGACACGGCAAAATCCTTTCAACCCCTGATTCGGCAAATGAGCGCTCGCTCAATAACAATCGAAGTGACAAAACAGCCCGACCTCATCGATATGTTTGTCGACGATATGAAAAAATATCAGATCCTCGATGTCTCACGTTCCGGAATGACCGCCCTCGGGCCTGTGCTACCGCTCGCGGAACAGGATGCATCCCTTTGAAAAAGGAGCCAGCAATGAAGGTGATAACCACTGCCGATACCTCTTTAGCGCCCCTTGAGGGGTTGTCCATCGCCGTGATCGGCTATGGCGCCCAGGGGCGTGCCCAGGCCCTTTGTCTCCGGGATTCAGGGTTGGATGTCACTGTGGGGCTGCGTCGGGAAAGCCCCACTGCAAAGCAGGTGGCTGAGGACGGCCTCACCGCCACAACCATTGCCGAAGCCGTGGCAACCGCAACAGTGGTCCACATGCTGATTCCAGATGAATGCCACAAAGAAGTGTACGACGAGGAAATAGGACCTCGGCTTAAACCCGGGCAAGTCCTTTCTTTTTCCCACGGGTTCAGCATTGTCTACAAGCGCATTGTGCCCCCTGAAGACGTGGATGTCATCCTGGTCGCGCCAAAGTCCCCGGGCACAGAGGAGCGAAAGGCCTTTTTAGAGGGGTTTGGTGTGCCAGGGCTGGTTGCGGTGGCGCAGGACCCCTCCGGCCTTGGACGAGACCGCGCCCTGGCCTTGGCCCACGCGCTCGGTCTGAACCGTGCCGGGGTTCTCGAGTGCACCTTTGAACAGGAGGTGTTCGAAGATCTGTTTGGTGAGCAGGCTGTCCTGTGCGGCGGCACAGCCGAGCTGATCAAAGCGGGCTTCGAAACCCTGGTCAACGCTGGCTATCCCCCAGAGATGGCCTATTTCGAATGCCTGCACGAGCTCAAGCTGATCGTCGATCTCATTTACGAAGGCGGCCTCACCCACATGTGGGATGTGGTCTCCAACACCGCTGAATACGGGGGGAGAACATTGGGCGCAACAGTCATCGGTCCCTCGGCCAGGCAGGGGATGGCAGATCTGCTGCAGGGGATCCACGACGGGTCGTTTGCAGAGAACTGGATGGCTGAGTACGATGCCGGCCTGCCGGCGTTGAGCCGCCTCAGAAGAGAGGAGGCCGAGCATCCCATCGAGGTTGTGGGCCGCAAGGTTCGAAAGTTATTTCAGAAAAAATGAGGCCGGCCATGAAGTCAGATGTGATGAAAATGGGCGTCGACACCCTGCCCCATCGGGCCTTGCTCTCAGCGGTGGGTATCACGGCTAAGGATTACGACAAACCCCTCATCGGCGTGGCCAACGCCTACAGCGATATTGTACCGGGACATGTCCACTTGAACGCCCTCACCGAACTGGTCAAGCAGGGCATTCGGGATGGGGGCGGGATGCCGATTTCTTGGGGGGTTCCTGGCGTGTGCGATGGATTGGCCATGCACGTGGAGATGCGCCTCAGTTTGCCGAGCCGCGACCACATTGCCGACAACATCGAGATCATGGCCCTCAGTCACTCCCTTGACGGGTGGGTCGGCGTTACCAACTGCGATAAGATCACACCGGGCATGCTGATGGCCGCGCTTCGACTGGATCTCCCAGCCATCCTGCTCACCGGTGGCCCCATGATGGCCGGCAAAATGGACGGTAAAAAATACGACCTTATCTCGTGTTTTGAAGCTGTCGGAGAGGTGAAGCGCGGCAATGAAGGAAGCGATCAGGCCGAACGCCTGGCCCACTGCGCCTGTCCAGGACCTGGGGCGTGTGCCGGCCTTTTCACAGCCAATACCATGGCCATACTTACCGAGGCCATGGGCATGAGCCTCAGCGGCAGTGCCACACCACCGGCTATCTCCGAGCGGCGAAAAGAAATCGCATATGCCACGGGTCGCCGCGCCGTGGAGATTGTCGAAAGCAACCTATGTCCCAGCCAGATCATGACCCATCAGGCCTTTAACAATGCCTGGACCGTTGATTTGGCCATTGGCGGCAGCACCAACACCACCCTTCACCTGCCTGCCATTGCTGAAGAACGCGGCATTGACTTGGATCTCCATTACTTAAACACCCGTTCCAGGGACGTGCCGACCCTTTGCCACTTGCGCCCAAGTGGCCCCTACTTTTTAGAAGATCTGGATAGGGCAGGTGGGGTTCCGGCCCTGCTCCATCGACTGACCCATCTGTTGGAGGCAGCCACCACGGTAAGCGGTCAGGGTATCGATCACATCGCAGCCCAGACCCGCTCTGGAGATGATGATGTGATACGCCCCCTGAGCAACCCCTATGGCCGGGAAGGGGGCCTGGCCGTACTCAGCGGCAATCTCGCTGACCAGGCAGTGGTGAAGCAATCAGCTGTCGATCCAGCGATGTTGACCCACTGGGGCCCGGCCCGGGTTTTCTATGCTGAACAGGATGTGCTCACCGCCATCGAACAGGGCAATATATCCGAAGGAGATGTGATTGTCCTGCCATTCCAAGGGGCCGCTGGCGGGCCGGGCATGCCAGAGATGCTCACCCCCACATCTGCGATAATGGGCGCCGGGTTTCGCCGGGTGGCCCTGATCACCGACGGACGGTTTTCCGGGGGCACGCGCGGGCCGTGCATCGGTCATGTCTCACCCGAGGCCTATTTGGGAGGGCCCATACTCGGGGTTCAAGACGGAGATATCATTGAAATAGACATTCCAAACCGGGCGCTCAATGTGCGCCTCTCTCAATCCGAGATCGAGGAACGCATGGGCCGAATGTCACCACCTCGTCGCACACTGACGCCGGTGCTCGAGCGGTATCGAACAGGGGTTGTGTTACAACAAGCGCATCGAAAGGATCTGCCATGGCTGGGTTGACCATTGCTGAAAAAATTTTAAGCCGCCACGCTGAAATGGCGCGCGCCACTGCCGGCGACACCCTATGGGTCGATGTGGATATCTTGATGACCCACGATATCTGCGGCCCAGGCACCATCGATATTTTTAAAAGGGAGTTTGGCGACACTGCACCGGTTTGGGATAGGGAGCGGGTGGTGATCATTCCCGATCACTACATTTTCACCAAAGATGCCAGCAGCAGAGACAATGTGAATATTCTCAGGGAATTTGTAACCGCGCAACAGCTGCCCAACTTCTACAACCCGGACACGGATACCTATCGAGGGGTGTGCCATATCACCCTTGCCGAAGAGGGCCACACACGCCCTGGAGAAATCCTGCTCGGCACCGACTCCCATACGTGCACAGCAGGCGCGTTTGGTCTGTTTGCAACCGGTATCGGCAATACAGATGCTGCTTTTGTCATGGGTACGGGGAAGTTGTGGCTCAAGGTTCCCCCGACCATCAGGGTCGCCTTTGACGGCATTTTGCCAGCGGCTGTCACGGCCAAAGACCTCGTGCTGGCACTCGCCGGCGCCATTGGGGTCGACGGGGCATCCTACGCGGCTCTGGAATTCACTGGATCTGCTGTTGACCAAATGGAAATGCCAGAGCGCATGACCCTTTGCAATATGGCAATAGAAATGGGCGCCAAAACCGGCATGGTGGCGCCGGATGAAAAGACGAGAACATTTGTCCGATCGAGAACGGACAAGGCCTTTGTCGAGGCCCATACGGATCCCGATGCCCATCTCTTGGCTGAACATCGCTTTGAGGTCTCAAAGATTGCACCTCAAGTGGCAAAACCCCACAGTCCGGACAACGTGGTACCTGCAAAGGACCTGGCAGGCATTGCCATTGACCGCTGCTATATCGGCTCCTGTACCGGGGGTAAAACAGAGGATTTTGTGCGGGCCGCACAGATTTTAAAAGGGCGAGAGGTACGCGTGCAAACCTATTGCGTGCCAGCGACCACCAGCGTCGACAAAGACCTCGACACATTTAAAATTGAGGGGCAGACGCTTCGCGACATTCTCGTATCCGCGGGGAGTCACGTGGGTCCGCCTTCCTGTGCCGCGTGCTTGGGCGGTCCAAGCGATACCTTTGGCCGCCTCAATGGCGGTGAAGTCTGTTTGTCCACGACGAATCGCAACTTCCCGGGTCGCATGGGGTCGCCGGCGTCGAGCGTGTATTTGGCTTCCCCTTACACAGTTGCAGCCTCTGCACTTGCCGGTAGTATCCAAGATCCAAGCGCCTATTTGCAGGAGTAGCCACACCATGAACACCGACATAAAATCCACTGTTTACGTACTGGGCGACAACATCGATACCGATCAAATCATCCCTGCGGCCCATTTGGCTATTTCACTGAGCGACCCCTCCCAACGGGCGCGTTACGGGGGATTGGCACTGAGCGGCGTGCCAGCGCCCCAAGCAGGCCTTCCCACTGGGAACATGCCATTTTCAAACACGACATCGAATCGCTCTCAATACAAGATTATTATCGCTGGAAAAAATTTTGGCTGCGGATCCTCGCGAGAACACGCGCCGGTCGCCCTTTACGAAGCTGGGGTCCGCGCTATCATCGCTCGCTCCTATGCGCGCATATTTTATCGAAATGCAATAGATGGGGGGTATTTCCCTCCCCTTGAAATAGAGGCAGATCTCACATCGACCATTGCCACAGGCGACAGTATCCACCTGGATTGGGACGCATGTACATGCGTTCATTTGGAAAGTGGCAGGCGCTACGACCTCAAGGAAATGGGCGCGGCAAAGGAGATCATCATGGCAGGTGGCCTGTTTCCCTATTATCGAAGTAGGGGGGGACATTCCCAAGGGGGCCCATAGACTAAGCGGACTACCGGAGCCCCCACCCCGGCCCTCAAGCCCCCACCCCGGCCCTCCCCCGGTGGACGCCTGGACACTGGGGGAGGGTGAAATGCATAGCCAAGCCATGTTCGTTTACGGTCTCCTTAAAGTTGTATTCCGCTTCCCCCTCCCCCAACGTCCAAATGTCCACCGGGGGAGGGCCGGGGTGGGGGCTAGACCCAGCCTGGGGGCTTGAGCGCCGGGGTGGGGGCTAGACCCAGCCTGGGGGCTTGAGCGCCGGGCTGGGGGCTTGAAAAGGGGATTAGGGATTTCGTTAATTTCACTCGTTCTAAGCCGCCAATATTGTTAGTCTTACCTGGTAAGATAGATCTATAAGACATCTTATGAGGCGGTGATTGCCAATGAAACACAACGATCTCGACCTTGTTTTGGGAAACCGGGAACACAAACCCATCCAATTCGACACCCTCATGCCCAAGAGAATACAGAACATTCTCTTGGTATCGAGCTTGTACGATTCCTATACATTTGTTCAGGATGGACGACTGACCGATCTGTTGTTTTCCGAATACCTGGATCTCAATCTCAGGTATGCCCCCCATGTCGACCGGGTTTCCACTGCGCAAAAGGCCCTGCGCAAGCTTGAATCCGATAACTACGACTTGGTTATCTCGATGCTTCGGGTCGGCGATATGAACGTCCGAGAATTTGGTCTGCGCGTGCGGCGGATTCACCCGGGCCTGCCAGTCATCCTCCTGGCGTTTAACAACCGGGAGCTCAGCCTGCTCGAAGAAATGGGACACCTGCCAGGCATCGACCAAATATTCGTTTGGAGCGGAGATGCACGCCTGTTCTTGGCGATCGTCAAATACATCGAGGACCGGCTCAATGTCTTGCACGATGCTCAGGCAGCCGGGGTTCAAACGGTGATCCTGATCGAGGATTCCATTCGCTTCTATTCCGCCTACCTGCCCATGCTGTACACCGAAATCATGGAGCAGACCCACTCCCTGATGAGCGATGGTCTCAACCAAATGCAAAAGCTCGTACGCCAGCACGCCCGGCCAAAGATCCTGCTCGCCACAAACTACAAAGAAGGACTCGAATACTACTCGCGATACCGGGAATTTCTCATGGGCGTCATCATAGACGCGGCATTTCCAAGGGATGGCAAGGTCGATGCGCAGGCCGGCATTGACTTTGCGACACAAGTAAAGAAAGAACAACCTGATCTCGCTGTTCTGGTGCAATCTTCTGACCAGGACAATGAATTGCTGGCCCATGGAATCGGCGCGGCCTTCATCAACAAGAGATCCCCGAGCCTGCTCCAGGATGTGCGCGCGTTCATGAAAGCAGAGCTCGGTTTTGGAGACTTTATCTTTCGGCGCCCTGACAGCAGCATCGTGACAACGGCCAATGATTTGCGCAGCTTTGTCGAAGGGCTCAAAATCATCCCGGACGAATCGCTCCTGTACCACGGCAGGCGCAAGGATTTTTCCACTTGGCTGCTGGCACGGACTGAGTTCAACCTGGCCAAGGCAATCCGGTCCAAGAGGATGACCGAATTCGACAGCCCTGGTGACTTTCGCAAGCATCTGATCTCTGCGCTCAACGTGCATCGAAATCGAACCCGGGCGGGCATTGTGTCAGAGTTTTCCAGCGGCACCTTTGAGGGAGAAAGCGGGTTTGTCAGGATCGGATCTGGCTCCCTTGGGGGGAAGGGGCGCGGGCTCGCCTTTATCAACACCATGCTGGAGACCTATCGCATCGATACGCATATCCCCAAAACCCGGATCTTCGTGCCCCCAACGGCCGTGCTCGCCACTGGCGTCTTTGATCAATTTGTAAAGGCCTCTGGACTGGCATCAGTGGTGCTCGGAGAGTCCAGCGACAAGGAGATGGTCGGCGCTGTGCTAGACGCGCGCCTCCCGGCAGAAGTGATAGAGCAGTTGCGTGTTTTCCTAAGCCGGGTTCGCTATCCACTGGCCGTGCGGTCCTCATCCCTTCTCGAGGATGCGTCCTACCAGCCCTTTGCGGGCATCTACCGTACCTACATGATACCCAATAACCACGAGAGTCCGGAAAGGAGGCTGCAGGAACTCTTAAGTGCGGTCAAGCTGGTGTACGCATCGACGTTTATGGCCCAGGCAAAGAGTTACTTGGAGCACACACCCAATCGGCTCGAAGAAGAAAAAATGGCTGTGGTGATTCAACAGATCGTGGGTCGCCGTCGCGAGGAATATGTCTATCCAGATGTGGCTGGTGTGGCCCGATCTCACAACGCCTATTCCGTGGCAGGCCTCAAACCCGAGGACGGTATTGTCTCGATTGCGCTCGGCCTTGGCAAGACAGTCGTGGATGGGGGACGGGCCCTGCGATTCTCGCCCAGAAGACCAATGGCCATGAGTGATCTATGGACGCCCAGAGATTATTTAAACAACGCGCAACGGGAATTCTTTGCCCTCAATTTGTACGATCCTGGCCCCAACTGGCGGGATTGTGCTGAAACGAGCCCGAATTTGGTGTCCCTAGGACTCGACATGGCTGCCAAGCACGGTATTTTCGACATTGTCGGATCTGTGTTTTCACCTAAGGAGAGCCAGCTACACCACGGATCTACTGGACCGGGGGTCAAGCTCATCACCATGGCGGGCTTGTTAAAGGACGATCAATTCAATCTTGCAGCTGGCATAGACTTCTTGCTCAAAATAGGCAGTGCCAGTCTCTCATGTCCGGTCGAGATTGAATTTGCCGCCAATATTCGAAAGGATCGAGATCCGCTATTAGAACTGGCATTCCTCCAGATACGCCCGATGGTTATCGATTCTGGTGGGGAAGACATTGATATCTCGAACTTGGCACCTGAAAATGCGATCTGCATTTCGCGCCAGGCACTGGGACATGGGGAATTTCAGCGGGTACAAGATCTGGTCTATGTTCGGCAGGACACCTTTAATCGCGCATTGACACAGGAGATCGCCGATGAAATAGGCACTGTCAACGAGGTGCTCCGCCAAGCCGAGCGCCCCTACGTGCTCATCGGACCGGGTCGGTGGGGTAGCGCAGACCGCAGCCTGGGCATTCCAGTGCTGTGGAGTCAGATATCCCATGTTTCTTGTATCGTCGAGACCGACCTCAAGGACCTGAGGGTGAGCCCATCCCAGGGGTCTCATTTCTTTCAGAACATCACCTCTTTTGGTGTGGGTTATTTTACCGTCAATTTCGGCGAGTCCGCCGGTGTCCTGGACATGCAATGGCTCGACAGCCAAGACGCTAAAACCGAAACTGACCACGTCCGGCACCTCAGATTTGAGCACCCCCTAGATATCGCAGTGGACAGCCGAAGCGGCATCGGCGTTATCATGAAGCCCAACCTGAGGGCCCCACGACGGGCGGATTAACCCTAAAAAGCATGTCCAGCAAGTAGGGCAACCATCTACGGAAAATCTTTTCGGCACTCCGGAGGTCTAGGAGGATCTTGGGGTGGGGTTAGTACTTACGGCCCCCGTAGCCACCACGGTTTTCGCGAGGACGCGCTTCGTTGACATTGAGTCTGCGACCTTCCACCTCGCGGTCGTTGAGTGAACTGATGGCCTTGCGCGCGTCTTCGTCATCCATCTCAACAAAGGCGAAACCGCGCGGTCGACCGGTCTGCCGATCGGTGATCACGTTCACTGAGTCAACGTCGCCAAAGTCGGTGAAGAGTTCGCGCGTCTTATTTTCGTCCATACTGAACGGCATGTTTCCAACATAGATTTTCATGATTTTTGTTTCCCTAGTCCGAGCAAAAGAGTTAAGCCGTCACGAATGCTCGGATTGCGCCTCATCCGTCCAGCGTATCGCCTGAATTATCCAAGCGAATCCATGGACAATAGAACACTTTGACCACAATAACCACAGAAAAATACGACAGAATTGCAGATTTTCGCTCGTATGCTCGGAACCTTCGTATGCTCGGAACCTACTTGATCAGCAAATCCTTTGACCAGGCACGGATTTTGCTTGCTATATTTAGGGCAGCAGATAACAGTGCTCTGAGGAGGAAAGAATGAAACCCAACTTTACCATAGCGACCCTGATGCTGATCTGTATTTTGGATGGTGCCTGCCAGGGTAAGGCTGAAGATCCTGGAATCGGTCAACATGAAGGCGTCAGTGAATGCGGCGGGTTTGACGCCCAATCCCGCAAGGACGACCCGTCAGATCTAACACAGAAGCTGAGTTGGATGGCCACCGAACTGCCGGACAATCAAGGGTATACGGTTGCCTTCCTGCATCAAAACCTTTGTCTGAATTGCTGTGGCGAGCACGGTGTAAAGATCTTTTATAACGAACAAAGCGACCTGTATTCCATTCAGGAGAGCGATGCACCGCTGTTAACCTCGGACGGCCAGTACGATAGGTGTTTGTGCGATTGCCTTTATGATTATTCAGTCGAGCTTCCCGGTGTAACCGCGACCAAGATCACTGTGGAGCTGGTATTAGACATTACAGACGCATCACCTGACAGCTCGCCCACCTATCCCCATCAATTATGGCAAGGGATGCTGGATCTCACCCAGGGCGAGGGCGAAATAATCATCGGCGAAAATGGCAGTGGTTGTATTTAACTGAATTAGGCCATGCTTACACCAACTCCGAAGCACTTTGGCTTGGCTGCGCTGCTGTGCTTGACCCTCGGTCTGGCGCCGTTCTTTCCAGAACCCCACATCGTCGGCAAAGTTAGGTGGATCGCCGGCGGCGCCAAGGGGATGCAGCCGCTGGATTGGTTCGATACCCTGTTGCACGGCGTGCCATGGTTGCTGCTCCTCGGCCTGGCTGGACTTTGGATTGCGAGACAAATTAAGGGGCGGAGTGCTCAGTGACCATAAACCCATCTCCCAAGTAGAGACGGCGGGCGCTGTCACTAGCGCTGATTTCCTCTGGCGTTCCAGATGCTAAGATACTCCCCTCGACAATGAGATAGACCCGGTCGCACACCGAGAACGCCGCATGGGCGTTGTGATCCGTCAGCAGCACACCCACGTCCTCTTGTTTCAGGTCTAGAATGATATTTGATATTTCTTGGGATGCCAGGGGATCGATCCCGGCAAACGGCTCATCGCAGAGAATGATGCTGGGGTCTGAACAGAGGGCGCGGCAGAACTCCAATCGCCTGCGCTCTCCACCGGACAGGGTACGCGCTTTATTACTGCTTAGCCTTAGCAATCCCAGACGGGTAAGCAGGGCGTCGGCTCTGGCCTCCGGGTCTTGCTTGTGCTGCGCTTCGAGCAGGGCGAGCAGGTTGTTGCGCACGCTGAGCCCGCGAAGCACAGAAGGTCCCTGGGGAAGGTAGCCAATGCCGAGGCGTGCCCGCTGGTGCAGCGGCAGATGGTCGATGGGGTCGCCAAAACAAACCCGCCCCCTATCCTGACGGGTCAGGCCGAGCAACATCTGAAAGGTGGTTGTCTTTCCAGCGCCATTGGGCCCGAGCAATCCCACAACCTCGCCCGGAGCAATACTGAGATGCACGTCAGAGACAACAGTGCGACCCCGGAATGCCTTTGTCAGTCCGATGGCCTCTAATGATTTCATTGTGGCCCGTTCTTTAGATCGATTTTAAAGCTGCCCCGGGCATCTGCGATATCGAGCTTACCGGTCAGCAGGAAGATGTCGATACGGGATCCCTCGAGTCGATGGGGCCCTCGCTCAAGGGAGCAATTGCCCTCTAAGACGAGTACCTGCCGCTGTACATTGAGCTTGGCTGATGTGGCAAGGGCCCGGTTCTCCTTGCTAAGCACGGTGACATTCCCCTGGGCATGAAGTGATGTAATATTGCCGGATGTGTCGTAAAGCACAACCATCTCGTCGCAGTGAAGGGTCAAATGGCCATACTTGGCGCGAACATGGCCCTCGAAACGGGCGCGTCGTTCAGCGTGTAGGACCGCGAGTCTATCTGACTGCACCTCTGCCGTTTCCGGCACTGTATCCTGAGCTTTGAGGTGGCTCGACATCAACAGCGCCAGTGTCGACGCAATGATTGTCCTACAGATGCTCATGGATATGCTACCTTTTCCCAACCCCAAATCGCGCGCTCACTCCTCCGGTCAGGGAGATCTGCTGTGCCTGGGGGTGCACTGTGATCTGAGCAGCGGTGGCGGTTATCATCTCATCCTTGGTCATGGCAAGGGAAGCATTGCCATCGAGACGCAGGATCCCGTGTTTTGTATCCAGGTAAAGCCTATCTCCTTTTAACACCAGCGGTTGATGGGGCAGTCCGATATCAACCCGGACATTCTTAGCCACAACGGTGGTATGTTCAACGCCTGCGTGCTCTCTCAATTCCGTACAGGCCAGCATTGAGACGACCCAGATGGCGTGTAAGATGGGTCTCATCTCTGCTGATAAGGACAGACGAGTGGTCCATTCCTTTCACCAATGGATAGGGGGCTCTCGGTGAGCACGACAAACCCATCTGGCAGTTGCTCCGGCATCTTGCCCGCTTTGGTTGTGGCCACGTCAATTAAAATCAATCGGCCGTTTATTTTCCAGGTGCCGTGCCACTCAATGATGCCCGACCAAACGCATGTTTCATCGGGTGGACACGGCGCTACTTGGTCGATTGCTGCAAACCTGCCGTTGGTCAAAAATGTAATCTGGCGGTTGAACTTTCTGTCTCCGCAAGAGGCGTTTTCCCAAACCCCGATAGGGCTTGGTGCGGAGCTGGTCGATGATTCGGTCGCCTCCAGGGTGGTAGGCGCGCCGTTAGCACCTGCTGGCAGGGCTCGTTTAGATGCCCCGTCCTGCTCGGTGACAGGCGCACGCGCTGTCGCAGCGCTACACCCAAAGATACAGATCAACAACAGCAACCCCCACATACACTTCATCAGAAGCCTCCTTTTAGAGTCTCGCCAAGTGATCATTGTCGGGTAATAAACTCCCCCTTGAAAAGGGGGTTGGGGGGATTTCGTCAATATCCCTGCTGCATTTGAAAATCCCCCTACCCCCCTTTTCAAGGGGGAATTTGCTAACTTAAACTGACAAATTTCGTTTGACATAGCTCTACTGAAAGTCTGCGACAGTGTGGGGTTTTAGGTCAAGAAATGACAGGAAAAATAGATCCCAATGGCCCTCGGTCGCTACCGCATATCTTCGTCAAAGCGACGCATGCCCTCTAGGAGGAGCATCTCAGCGGTCATGGTGATAACCCGGGATTCTGCTTTGAAGTTGGGATTGAGGGTGAAGGTCCCCTCCTGGAAGCGCAGCATCTCAAAGAAGGCCTCTTCGCCCCGCAACTGACCGAGCAGGGCATTGATGATATCTCCGTTCAAGAAATGAATTTCCCCGCGATGTTCACCCTTAGCGAGCTTGAGGCAGCCGCTCTTTCGACCGTGGGAGAGAATCTGAACCAAATCGGGAAGAGACATTTCCTTGAGAGATCCAGAGACGCCGACCGATGTATCACCGGATTTCTCACCCAGGTGCTTATTGATTTTCGCAACAATCACATCGATGGTCGAAGGCTTGACGAGATAGTCCTGGGCGCCCAATCCAAACCCCTTTTCCACATCTTTTGACGCGGCCCGCGATGTGAAAAAGAAAAAGGGAACCCCTCGGGTGTGCTTGTCTGCATTCAGTTGCTCTTTCAGCTTGAAACCGTCGAACGGCTCCAACTCCACTTCGGATATCACGATACTCGTCGGCGATCCGATCAGCATCTTTAACGCCTTATCGGCGGTCCGGGCCGTACGGACCTGAAACCCGCGACTCGTCAGCTGCAGATCCATGATGGTAGATTGCTCTGCGTCCGCGTCCACCAATAAGACCGTCTGGGCGCCGGTGAGCAGTTGGCGTTTAATGTCATCCCCTGCAACCACGATGCAGAATAGGTCGACGAGGTTGGCGTCAAAGACCTGGTTTTTCACCTTGCCAATCACTTGCAGGGCCTCTTCATTGCTCAAGGTGCGGCGATAGGGATTGCGCGGATTGGACATGAGATCTGTAAACGTGTCTGCTACCGCGAGGATCCGTGCCCCAAGCGGGATATCCTTTCCCTTGAGTCCGTCTGGCAACCCATTGCCGTCTGCACGCTCGTACATGTGTTTTAGGGTCTGCATGGTCTCATCGGGAAGATCGATGGACTGAAACAGGCGAATCGGGTTTTCAAATCGCTTGAGGGCAGCGGTCCTGTGGCCATCCCATTCTGCCACGTTGAGCGGGGTGAGGTGATACGGGCTCCCCTTTCCCAAGTCGTGGAGCAGGGCTGCTATGGTGATGGCGCCTATCTCTCGATCAGAAAGCCCAATGCGCCGGCACATCAGCTCTGCGTGGTGTGAGGTCTGTACCGAGTGACCAGCGAGCTCCCCACGGCTGCTCTCCAAGAGGGAAACCATTACCCGCAGCATCTCGATGGTGGTACTCAGGCCTGTCCCGGATCGAATGCCAGACTCAGCGTCGCTCCGGGCTGATCCCCGCTCAATATCCGCTTCAGAGATCATCCGTTCGGATCGATTGCCAACTGTGGCGAGGGAGAGCACCATGCTTTCTTCATCGAGCAGTTGCCGTTCATAGACATCCATCATGTTGGTGTAGGCTGCGTAGCCGTCTTTATCGAGATTTGAAAACGCGTGGATGTCTCCCCTGTAAAACTTGGCAATGGCTGCCTTGATCGCCGCGGGCCTGGCCATAAAAGATCGCACGCGGGGAACACTGGCGTGCTTTAGAACATCTTCGCGGATCACCACGTTGGTTGGATTCGCACTTACGATGAACAGTTCACCCATCTTTTTATCGAACAGAATGGGGAATATGTTGTGTTGGGAGGCGAGCTTAAGCGGGATCATCTTAAGCACATCCGACGGGATTTCGGCGCGTTTCAGTTTTTCAGTGGATACATATCGTGTCCGATACAATTTTGCGAGCTGCTTGAGGAGTGTTTCCTCGTCGATGGCTCGGGTTTCGATCAGGGATTCTTCAATGGCCTCCCCGTATTTTTTAAAGTGGTTTAGGGCGGCTTGATACTTTTCCTTTGTGATGGTGCCAGCGGCGAGCAGAGTATCGGCAATTTGTGTGGGAACGCTTTCCATTAGTCCGTCTCGGTGTATCCTTCGGAGATTGTCAGCATCAGCACTGTCAGTACATGGCGCGCTGATTTATCAACTCAACTATACACTATATCTCATAAATGATGACGAGCACCTGCTTGACCAAAAAGATGCCCATTGGGCGCGCTACGGGCTCGCTTATCATTCTTTATTTTAATTTTCGTACAATATTCACCCCCTGACAATTTTTTTACGAACTTCAACGTCAATTGACGTTCTTACCGGGCGATGACATATTCTGAGCCGCAACCCTCAAGAGCAGGCGATGTGATATCAGATGAAGCATTTTAAGACGGTCGCGGTTATTGCCACCCTTGTTTTGTACGTTGCCACACCCACTCGCGGTGATGTCGAAATCGAGTACGGCGGCTTTATCGATAATGACATCAGGATAGCAGTGGATCGGGTGGAGAAAGTGGGGATTGACCGCAATCGCACTACCTTAGGCACTGACCTGACGGTCGACCTCGTACCGTCCAAGCTGCGACTGGTGGCTGATCTGCGCTTTGTGTGGACAGGATTCACCCGGGATACGGAATTTGAAGGGCTCACCGACTTGGCACGGGTATCGCCGTTTTATATCGAAAGCCAAGCAGCCTACGTGGAAGTGCGCTCCCTTGTGCCAGGTCTCGATGTGCGCATTGGGCGCCAGATCGTGCACTTCGGTACTGCGGACATGTTCAATCCCACGAACAATCTCAACCCATTGGATTTGGAAGATCCCCTGAATTTTGGCAAGACGATTGCCAACGAGATGGTTCGTTTCGATTGGATGGCCGACGAAAACTTCGTCTTTACTGGGGTCTGGGTCCCTGTTTTTCAGCCAACGCTGCTCCCGCCGTCGGCGAGACGTGCACTGGGGGATCGAATGGCTGAGTTCCCTTTTGTTAGCCCCGACACCCGGATCGAGGCAGAGCGATTGCGCAATGTCTGGCTGAGAAATCCAGATAGCTACAGTATCGATCTACCCAGCGTCCACGCGATCATGCCGGCATTTAGCCTGGCCAACTCCCAATTTGCTTTCAGGGTGCTCTGGACCGCGGGTCTATTTGATATGTCCCTGTCTTATTATCAGGGCATCAACTCCGTGCCCGTGGCGATCAAGAGCATGTCTGCCACCTATCCCAGCGATGAGACTTCGCCGAGCGGAGTGCCCAAAATTGGGGTCCAGACAGACGCGACCCTTACCTTTCCCAAAAAACAGGTCGTTGGATTTGATTTTGCAGGGCAACTACCCTTTCTCGACGATGCTGGGTTCTGGTTTGAGGGCGCCTTTGTCTTTCCCGAGCGCGTGGAGATGACCTTTGACGTCACTGAAGTCGCCCCTGGATCTCGCGTTATTCGGGGAGAGACAGTCACGCAGGAACCGTTCTTTAAGTACACCGCCGGCATGGACTATACGATAAACGAACACCTTTTTATCACTGGCCAGTTTATACACGGATTCATCGACGAGCTCGGCGCGCACAACATCAATAACTACTGGGTCGGCGGGCTGGATGTGAAATTGCTCAAGGAGCGGTTGTTGCTGCGGCTATTTGTATTGGGCGAGTTGCCCCACGAGGACGATGATCTGACCTTGGACGACGACGGGGACGGAAAGGTGGATTCTCCAGCCCTAGGTGCTACGAACGACGGTACCATTGCCTCGTATGTGGTTTTTCCCCAGGCGACGCTAAAGCCTATGGATGGGCTGGCCCTTACTTTGGGCGGTTACTTTCTCTTCGGTCATCCCGAATCAAAATTCGCCCAAGACGCAGCTGGCGCCTCATTGATCTTCTTGCAAGCCAATGCATCTTTTTGATCGCTCCATTTGCATTTTTACGCCTCTAGATCGTTGGAATCTGGGGGAGGTGGTGAAAATGTGCATCGCTAGACGCGAGCAACAGTTCGTGCTGCACGCATAGTGCGGCGATCCAGAGATCATTGGTGGGAATAGGCGTTCCCTGTTTTCTGAGTTGTTTAAACAAATAGGCGTAGTGGTGGGTGGTACTATCATCCGGAAACAAAGTGCGCACCCGGGGTTTACCTAGAAACCTAGTGAGGGTGCTCGCGTTCTTTTTTGCTTTGGTGCCACAGGCAAAGCCAGCTCGCAGTTCAGCGATAACCACGAACGGCAAAACAACTTCGTGGGCGCGCTTCAACGCCTCAAAAATCGTCTCTTCGCCCCGACAAAAATCAACGTATCGATTGGTATCCAGGGCGATTCTCATTTCCAAAGCTTCTCATCCACAACATCGAACATCGCTATGGCCGCATCGAACGCGTCGTCTTCTACCCAAGTGCCGGCGAGATCATCCATATCGTCAAAAACCACCTCATCACCTGCAGTGCCAAGCCCCTTTGCTAATGTCTCTAAAAGAATGGTATTTAGACTCTTTCGATACTTGTGGGCCTGCTCCCGAGCCGCGTTGTCCAATCTTTCCGGTACCCCTCGTATGGTATATTGCATTGATTTCATGCCTACATTGTATTCATTGTATGCATGCATGTCAACGTCAGGCAACAGCTGGAGAAGACTCTCTCGTTTTCAGTATGTCCAACAATTCGGATTTGATGGCTTCAGTAGGGTTCATGGCCAGGGCTTTTAGGGCAAAGGCGCGAGCGCGTTGATGCCTGCCGGACGCCTTAGAAGTGCGTGCCTCACCGAGCACTGTGCGCAGTGCATCCCCACGGCAGGCATCTCTAGCAGTCCTGGGAAAAGAGGTAGTGACCGGCCGAGACCTGCGGGATCTCTTGAGCCGGTCATAGGCCTGGCTGGCCCCGATAAACGCCTCCAAGGCCGCGGCCCGTTCCCCATCTGAAAGATAGGGCAAACGATCTGGATGCAACTCAAATGACAGGCGCCGAAATGCCCGGTCCACTGCTTTGGGGGATGCATCCCCATGCAAGCCGAGAATACGGGCGTCATCGACCCCGGCCCTTAGCTGACGCCGCACCCGAGCGATCTCCGTATGCCTGGGTAGATCTCCAGGCTCCCACGTTTCTTCAAAACAACCGGTCAAATTCAAGGCCACGAGCACAGCAGCCGCATGTCCGGGCGCTAGTCCGCGCTTCCAGAGGATCATGGGGACAGGCGTGGAAACCCGTAGGTGGTTCGCAAAACAGCGCTCTTCGCGACTGAGTGGCATGGTTTGAATATCTTTTAATTTCAAAGGGTTAATGCGCAAAACCGCAGAGGGGATACGATCGATGAGCAGAACTGGATCAAAAAGGTCTTGCCGCCTGAGGACACCGCTTATGACCACCATCTCCGGATCGATCCAGGCTGAATGGTTGTCTTCTTGCTGTGCTTCCTGCCATAGTACATGCGGTCTTTTAAGGGAAAAGAGGTCAATCGCGCGCTGCTCAATGTGCTGTGCTGTTATTGTATCGCGTGTTCTTTGGGTATGGGTGAGGTCGATATCTGCAATGAGGCCACAGTTGAGATGGATGGTATGGGTGCGGCCCTGGTCCCTGACCTCAACGCTACCTGTGTGGCCACCTCTTCGGGCACAACTAAGGATCTGTCCAAGCTTTAATATGCCCGACGCGGGATCGCGCCGCTCTTTGCCAAATGGAAGCCCCATCCACTTCATTATCCGGCTCTGTCGGTTAAGGGCAAATTATTGGCAAATACACGTAGGCGCGCACTCTGTCGAAGCCAGTGAAACACAAATTACTAGGCATATCTAGTAAAAATACTAGATTGACCTAGTGAAAATAATAGATTAACCTATCAATATGAAAAATATTGAATTAGACTTTGTTTGCAACGTGGAGCAGGCGCTCGCCTCATCATCCAAAAAATATATCCAGGTGGTGATTGGCCCGAGACAGGTGGGCAAAACAACGGGAATCCGACAACTGCTCGCAAAGCGTCCGGATATTTCGCACGCTTATTGCTCTGCGGATGGCATATTATCTCATGCTCCGGATTGGCTTTACGATCAGTGGACGCTCGCCAAATCCTCTGCAAAGCATTTGCTCGTCATTGACGAAGTACAAAAGGTGGAAAACTGGTCAGAGGTGGTGAAGCAGTTGTGGGATGCCGAGGAAGCAGCGAGAACTGATCTACAACTGGTACTCTTGGGGTCGGGCTCCCTAACGATACAGCGAGGGCTCACTGAAAGCTTGGCCGGGCGCTATCAGTTGCATCGGGTATCTCACTGGAACGTGGCAGAGAGCAATTCAGCATATGGGCTTTCCCTGGAGGATTACTTGGTTTATGGCGGCTATCCTGGCAGTTATCCCCTTATTGGAAATACACATGGCTGGCTTGATTACATAAAGCAATCCATTATCGAGCCGGTGATCGGTAAAGACATTCTTAGCAACACACGTGTAAAGTCACCCGCATTATTCAAACAGTGTTTCGACATTATCTGTTCCTACCCGGCCCAAGAGATCAGTTACACAAAACTACTCGGTCAGCTACAGGACAGGGGAAATACCGATCTGGTTAAATACTATCTCGAGCTGTTTGAGGGGGCATTTCTCGTAAAGCAGCTCTTCAAATACGCTGAGAACAAAGTGATCAGGCGGAGCTCTTCACCCAAGCTCCTGCCGTTATGTCCTGCCTTGTACTCGGCCGGCCTGGACGCTGACTTGAATGAGGAAGAGCGGGGTCGATCATTTGAGCTAACCGTCGGAGCCGCCCTATCCCGTCTGCCAGGGCAGCTCTATTACTGGCGAGAGCGGAATTTTGAGGTGGATTTTGTGTACCGGCTTGGAAAGAAGCTCTTTGCTGTAGAAGTTAAATCAGGACGGTCCAAACGCTCGAGGGGGCTTTTGAAGTTCAAGGAAAAATTCAGAGAAGCAACGGCTCTCATTGTCACTCCTGAGAATTATGAAAGACTTCCAGAGATGTTGGATACATAGGATCTCGCCACATTCATCCCGACCAAGGCGTCTCTGTTTAGGTCTTTATATTATAATGATCGGGAACTTTATATCGCCTTGATTGTTATGTCCTGTGGAGACCAATGGTTGTGACGCGTGATGTCGATATGATGGAGCGGGTACGAAGCGGGGATAACACCGCCTTTGGGGAGATTGTCGACCAGCATAAGGACGCCCTGCTCAACTACCTCACCCGCTTTTGCGGTTCTCGCTCGCGCGCTGAAGATCTGGCTCAAGAGACGTTTTTGAAACTCTACCTACACAAAAACACATATATCGAGGACGGCAAGCTACGCAGTTATTTGTATAGAATCGCGACCAACTTGGCTATCAACGCACACCGCAAAGATCGCCGCTGGCGGATCTTTGAACTGATTTCGCGCTCGAGCAGAAATGGGGATTCGCCAGGGCCGTCCCCCCAATCTCAAGTCCTGCTCTCAGAAGCGCAGAAGAAGTTGACAGCGGCTATTGCAGACTTGCCATTGGCGTTTCGAGCACCGCTCGTGTTGCACGAGATAGAGGAGCTGCCCTATGCAGAGGTCGCGCAGATTCTCAACTGCAACGAAGGGACGGTCAAGTCCCGCATCAGCCGCGGACGCCAGCGGCTGAAACAAAAACTAACGCCCTATTTTAACGGAGGCACGGCATGACAGACCGGGATCAACAACTCGACAAATTACTCAGATCCCTGCCCAGGGCGCACGCAGATGCATATTTTACGACCCGAGTGTTGGGCCTTGTAAACGCCCCGCAGCGCAGATCGGTTTCATTTTCCAAATTGGTGTGGGCAGGCGGGACAATTGTGGCAGTCATTGCGATTGTGGTTCCATTGGCCTACAATGTGCAGACTGAATCCCGACGCGACGCACTGCAACAGGAGCTCGCGTCCATCCAGCGGGAACATCAGGCCATTGCGCGCCAGGTGACCGCCCTGGGCAGCACTGCACCTCGCCCACCGGTTTACTATGTGGGAAGTGACGCACGCACAGATTACGTCGTCGATCTTTTAAAACTCCAGTCCGAAAAAGCCCGTGCAGTGCGAGCTAACCCTGGTTCAAAAGAAAAATTCCAACAGACACAAGGCCATCCCGAGTGGTCACAGCGGTTTCGACCGGTGGTGTATCAAGGAGGTCCTATATGAGGACGAAAGTAAGTTTCAAGGCGCATTTATCGGGTATTTATGCGTTGGTGTTAATGAGCGGAGCAAACTGCGCCGCTTTTGGCCAGGCACCTGCGCCGCCACCCCCCAAGGCACCGCCCACGGTCAAACCAGTCGATGCTGCCACGTACAACAAGAGCGACACACCATTTCTCACGGCCCAGGCCATCACCCTAAAGCGGGGATACCTCGGCGTGCATCTTACCGAATTGACGCCCGAGCTTCGCGCCCATTTTGGCGCGCCGAAAAAGGCCGGGGTAATGGTGTCCAAGGTGGTGCCAAAGAGTCCGGCGGCAAAGGCAGGGTTGGCAATTGCCGATATTATCGTGGCAGCCGATGGAGCAGAAATCCACCACGTGCGGAACCTGCAAAACATCGTTGCTGAAAAAGAAGACAAAGAAATCGTTACCTTAAAGATCTTGCGCAATAAATCGACCAAAACCATCAAGGCAAAAATCCAGCAACGAGAAAGGCGACACGCTGACTTGGGTCATTATTTTTGCGACGATTTCCCAGGCTGTGAAGAAGACTGTGACTACGATGCAGATATTGACATTAATCTCCATTCGTTGGGAAAGTCACTGGAAGGTCTCGAAGCACATGTTGAAAAAGCCTTAAGCGCGCCAAACGTACAAAAACATCTTAAAAAGCTCGAGAAATTTCGCGAAAAGGAAAAGGTGCTGGAGAAGCGCATCAGAGAGTTGGAAACGCGCATCAAAGACCTGGAGAAGAAGCTCCAATCGAGCAACCAAAAAAAGAGCCAACAGCAACGCCTGTCTAAGACTTCGGCCTGATTGATGTGGACGGTGGACTCTAGTGGACTGTGTGGACGAGGTAGACCTGTGGACGAGGTGGACAGTTCTCTGTCCACTTAAGGTCCACCCCGTCCACTAGAGTCCACCCCGTCCACTAAAGTCCACTCTGTCCACACCGTCCACCAAGTCCACCGTCCACTAAAGCCCACCCGATCCCAACCGTAGCTCAAATTCCCACAGCAGTCTGTATATACTTGCATGCCAGTAAACAAATATGCAAAAACGCATTAACATGATTGAGAAACAAGCAAAACTAGTGCTGGAAGACGGGACCGTCTACGACGGTGTGAGCTTTGGCGCCCACAGTGCCGTGGCCGGAGAGGTGGTTTTCAACACGGGGATGGTGGGGTATCCAGAGACCCTGACCGATCCCTCATACTGCGGTCAGATCCTCGTGCTGACCTACCCCCTCATCGGCAACTACGGCGTGCCCGCGGTTAGCGTGGATGAGCACGGCCTGCCCCTGGGGTTCGAATCCCACAAGATACAGATCGCCGGACTCGTGGTATCTGAATACTCCCCCACCCACAGCCACTTTGACGCGGCCCAGAGCCTCGGGAACTGGATGAAACGTGCCGCAGTTCCAGGCATTTCAGGGGTGGACACCCGCGCGCTCACCCGCCGCCTGCGGGAAAAGGGGAGCATGCTCGGCAAAATCGCATTTACCGATGAGGAGATGCAGTTCTACGATCCCATGGCCTGCGACCTGGTCTCAAAGGTCAGCCTCAAGGAGACTGCCGTATTGAACGATGTCAAAAGCAGCGGCCGCACCATCGTGCTGCTCGACTGCGGGTGCAAGGCGAGCATCGTTCGATCTCTGATAACCCGAGGGCTCAGGGTAGTGCAGGTGCCCTATGACCACTATTTTCTCGACCTGGACTACGACGGCCTGCTCATCTCTAACGGACCAGGGGATCCGGGGATTTATACCGCCACCATTAGACACGTGGAGCACGCCCTGGCTGTGGGCAAGCCGATTCTGGGCATCTGCCTGGGCAATCAGATCCTGGCCCTTGCTGCTGGCGCTGAAACCTACAAGCTAAAGTTCGGCCACCGCGGACAGAACCAGCCCTGTATTGAATTTGCAGACGATATAGACCAGACCGACTCCACCTCAAAGCGCTGTGTCATCACATCCCAAAACCACGGCTATGCCGTGCGGCCAGACCGGTTGTCGGACAGCTGGCAGATTTGGTTCAAGAACGCCAACGACAACACGGTCGAAGGGATTCGGCATCGGACCAAGCCGTTCATGGGCGTGCAATTTCACCCAGAAGCCACCCCTGGACCAACAGATACGGCTTGGATATTCGATGCATTTGCCGACGCAGTGAAAGGACGGGGCTGATGAAGGCGATCGAAACCGCTTTGGTGCTGGGCAGCTCAGCCCTCAAAATCGGCGAAGCAGGGGAGTTTGATTACTCTGGTAGCCAGGCCATCAAGGCGCTCAAGGAAGAGGGCATCCGCACGGTCTTGATCAACCCCAACGTGGCCACGATCCAAACCTCCGAAGACTTGGCCGACGAGATCTACTTCATTCCGGTCAAACCCGAGTTTGTCGAGCAAGTTATCGAAAAGGAGGCGCCCGACGCGATTCTGCTCGGGTTTGGTGGACAGACCGCCCTCAACTGCGGCGTGGCCCTGGCCCGACAAGGGGTGCTGGATCGCCACGGGGTGCAGGTGCTCGGCGCGCCCATCGAGACGATCATCGACACCGAGGACCGGGAGCGGTTCGTGGCCCGGCTGGACGAAATCGATGTGATGACCCCACGTAGCGAGCCTACAGCCACAGTGGCCCAGGCACTCGACGCGGCCGATCGGATCGGATACCCGTGCATGGCCCGCGTGGCCTATGCCTTGGGCGGTCTGGGATCGGGCATCTGCCGGGACAGGGCAGCCCTGGAGGAGCTGGCCACCCGGGCGTTTGCCCACACGGACCAATTGCTCGTCGAGGAGTATCTGGAGGGGTGGAAAGAGCTCGAATACGAAATCGTCCGCGATGCCTACGACAACTGCATCACCGTGTGTAACATGGAGAACATCAACCCCATGGGAATTCACACGGGCGAGAGCATTGTTGTGGCGCCCAGCCAGACCCTTAGCGATTTCGAGTATCACCAGCTCAGGGAACTGGCCATCCGGGTAGTGCGCCACCTGGGGGTGGTGGGTGAGTGCAATATCCAATACGCCCTGGATCCAAAAGGGAGTGGGTACCGGGTCATTGAGGTCAATGCCCGGCTGTCTCGATCGTCAGCCCTCGCATCAAAGGCCACCGGCTATCCCCTGGCTTTTGTAGCTGCCAAGTTGGCCCTGGGAAAATCCCTCACCGAGATCAAAAACTCGGTGACCAAGGCCACGTGTGCCTGTTTCGAGCCAGCCCTGGACTACGTGGTGGTCAAGGCACCCCGGTGGGATCTCAAAAAATTTCAGGGCGTGTCCGAGCAGATCGGCTCGGCCATGAAATCCGTGGGCGAGGTCATGGCCATTGGCCGCACCTTCGAAGAGGCATTGCAAAAGGCCCTTAGGATGCTGGAAATCGGGGCCAAAGGTGCGGTGTGCAACCAGGGCATCGCCTTCAAGGACCTGGACACGGCCCTGGCAAAACCCACGGATCAGCACATCTTTGCCGTGGCCGAGGCGCTGCGGCAAGGCACGTCTGTGGCGCAAGTCTGCGAGATCACGCGGATCGACAAGTGGTTTGTCGACAAGATCGCCTATCTCGTGGATACGGAAAAGCAGCTCGCCCGGTTCAAGGACCAGGAAATCCCCAAGGCCCTGCTGCTCGAGGCGAAGATGCACGGCTTTTCCGATGCCCAAATCGCCCTGGCCACCGATCAGGACGAGGATGACGTGCAACAGCTGCGCTGGGACTTGGGCCTAAGGCCGTGGGTCAAGCAGATCGACACCCTGGCGGCAGAATACCCGGCAGCCACCAACTACCTCTACCTCACTTACAACGGTTCAGAGCACGATATTGACTTCGAGCAGGGGGGCGTGGGTATCCTCGGACCAGGGGCGTACCGCATCGGCAGCTCGGTCGAGTTCGACTGGTGCTGCGTCAGCACGGCCAAGACCCTGCGCAAGCTCAACTACCGCACGTTGATGGTGAATCACAATCCAGAGACCGTGAGCACGGACTACGACGAGTGCGATCGGCTGTACTTTGAAGAGCTGTCCTTTGAGGCGATCCGCGAGATCTACGCCCTGGAAAAGCCGCTCGGCCTGATCCTGTCAGTAGGTGGTCAAATCCCCAACAACCTGGCCATGCGCTGCCACAACGAAGGGTTGCGCGTGTTAGGCACCTCCCCCAGGGACGTGGACCGGGCTGAAAATAGAAACACCTTCTCCAGCTTGCTCGAGTCCCTCGGGGTTCCCCAACCCCCGTGGCGGGAGCTGACCTCCCACGCAGAGACCCGCGCATTTGCCAATCAGGTGGGCTATCCCGTGTTGATCCGGCCGTCGTACGTGCTGTCTGGCGCGGCCATGGCCGTGGCCGTGGACGAGACCCAGCTGGCCGAGTTTATGAACAAGGCCGTGGAGATATCGCCGGATCATCCCGTGGTGATCAGCAAGTTCGTCGAGAACGCCAAGGAGATCGACGTGGACGCGGTGGCCCAGGATGGCAACCTGGTCTGCTGGGCCGTGTCCGAGCATGTGGAAAACGCCGGGGTGCACTCTGGGGACGCGACCCTGGTATTGCCACCCCAGCGCACGTACCTCGAGACCATGCGCCGCATTCGCAAGATCACCGATCAGGTGGCAGCGTCCCTCTCCATCAACGGCCCGTTCAATATCCAGTTCCTGGCCAAGAACAATCATGTGATGGTGATCGAGTGCAACCTGCGGGCATCCCGCAGCTTTCCGTTCGTCTCCAAGGTGCTCAAGCGGAACTTCATCGAGACTGCGACCCGGGTCATTATGGGGCGGCCGTTTAACGGGCTGGACCGGTCGTTTTTGGATTTGGATTACGTGGGTGTAAAGGCGCCCCAGTTTTCGTTTACCCGACTGGAGGGGGCAGATCCGACCCTGGGCGTGGAGATGGCCTCCACGGGCGAGGTGGCGTGCCTGGGGTTTGACTTTGACGAGGCATTTCTAAAGGCCCTGATCTCAGTGGGATTTCGCTTTCCCTTGAAGCGCGTCCTCCTATCCACCGGGCCCATCGAATCAAAGGCCGCGTTTCTGGACGGGGCAAAGCGCCTCAAGTCCTTGGGCATTGACTTTTACGCTACCGGCGGCACAGCCGAATTCCTGGAGCGCAACGGCATTGCATCCGAGGTGCTGTCCTGGCCCCTGGACGAAAAGCCCAACAGCGCCATCGACGTGATCAAAAACCACCAGGTGGACCTGGTGATCAACATTCCAAAACACTATCAAAAGGAAGAGTTGACCAACGACTATCTGATCCGCCGGGCAGCCGTGGACTTTGACGTACCCCTGTTGACCAATCTCCAGCTGGCCCAGCGGCTGTCTGAGGCGCTGTGCCGCATCCCCATGCAAGACCTCAAGGTCCGTTCCTGGCGCAAGTACCAGTGAAACCCAACAGGCGTTATCCAAATCGTTGACAACCTGGAATATTAAATTCCCCCTTTGAAAAAAGGGGTTTAGGGGGATTTTCAAAGACTGCGGGAATATTGACGAAATCCCCCCGCCCCCCTTTTTCAAAGGGGGAGAATCATTCGTCATTCCTTGGCAATACCTATGACAGATACCCCCCAAGTATCAAAAGTTAAAGAACCGCTTAATTCATCTCAGATAGGAGTTGGGTCGCCTTATTGGATAAGTCAGTGCCCTTGTATTCCTGCGCAATGGTCCGCAAGGTCTTTCTGGCAGCGTTCAACTCGCCCAGCGCCCGTTGGGATAGGGCCAGCCGCATCATTGCTTTGCCCCGAAGGGTAAGACTTGTGTTCTCCGATCTGAGATATTTCTCAAACATCTCGATCGCACGGCGGTGATCTCCGACGTTGTCCTGCAGAATGACCCCGGCGCGATAGCGCGCTGGATTTGCCGCCTTGGGCGGTACCAGCCCAATCACTCGATTAAGGGCTGTCACCGCTTCTTTCCAATTTCCTGCTTTTCTTTGGCAATCTGCGAGCAGGGACCATGCCTCAGCATCGCGGGGGTGTTTTTTCAAGTGTCTTTTGAGGTCAGATGCTGCTTTTGTAAAGTGGCCGTCGATGATCCACTTTCGCCACAATCGAATGGATCCAGTAGGCGTGGACTGGATTTGGCGGATCTCTTTTTCTGGCACCTGATCATCGGGCTGTTGGCGTTGATCTGGTGGTCCCGCATCTTCAGCCGGGCGGACTTCAGGGGTATCTGTCTTTTCTGCCTGATCAGCTAAGCCAGGCTGTTCTTTCTCCTGTCTCTCCGTCAAGAGACGATCCAGCATCCTGCGATTTTTGGGACTCACCGCCTCGATGGTGATCTGGTCTCCTTGGATTATTAATCGCTTTCCTGCGGTCCCCTGTCGGGTGTCTCCCAACGGGGTCGACACTTCGACAACGCCCTCTGTAACTGCCACTTCCAGGCGATGTTCACTTGGCGCAGTGGTTAAAAATCGGGTTCCCTTGACGCGAACGGTGCCGCCCTGGGTTTCCACGATAAATTCCCGATTTTTTCGGCTTGGATCGACTGACCATGCCGCAGTGCCACGCACCAGTCGAAATCGGCAGATATCAGGTGAAATATGAACAATATTGACCGTTGATCCGCCCAGCAACCCCATGCTATCCCGGTGGATACGGGCGAAAACCCGCTGGTTTTCTGCCGCACTGATGGCGCTATCTTTGGTTGCGGGCACATATGACCTGGTGCTCCCCTCTTTTGAAAACACGGTGTACTGGACCTGTCCGGTTTCAGCAGACCGGGGGGGCGTGTCCTGGTCTGGGTCAGCGGTGCGAAATGTAAGATAGCCCATCGCCAAAATGCTGAGGCCAAGCGCAGCAGCAGCGGCCCATCGAACGGAACCACCGAACCAATGGACGCGGCCGGGGCGATGGTGTTGCGCCCGGGCCACTAGTGCAAGACGCGTCGCCTCATGCCATTCTGTCTGATCTTGCGTTACCTCCATGGCATACGCGCTTATTTCCCGGGTCATGTCCTCCCACAGGGCGACTTCGACGCGGCACGAACGACACGTGGCGAGGTGGGTTTCGAAATCCCGCTGCTCAACTGGATTGAGCGCTTGATCTCGGTATTTTTGAAGCCATCCACAGGGTGTCATGGTAGTTTCTCGCTTATTAAGGCTCTCCATGCTTTGGCCTGTTCGCTTTCGAGCAAACGCTTTTTCGCTCTGTGCAAGCTGGTGCGCACGGTTTGGGGTCGAATGCCGAGCAAGGCTGCTATTTCATGGCCTTTTAGCCCTTCAACCACGTGCAAGACAAGTACTTCCCGCTGCCGCTGGGATAGTGAGGAAAGCATCTGCCGCAGCACCTGTCTGAGTTGCGTCTTTTTGGAAGGTGAGGTCGACTTTTGCCACGCCATTGCCGGGCTGGTATTTGCGGTATTCTCGCTCAATAGCCTGCGTCTCACCCATGTTTTGCGGCGCCAGTCCCGCGCTTTCCTGGCGGCGATGCCGTACAGCCAACCTCGAAACTTGGCCTGCTTTCGATAGCGGTGGGCCATCTCAAATACCGCGATAAACACGTCTTGTGCGATCTCTTCTACGTCAGCAACAGACATTTCAGGTGAAAATTGGCATAGCGCTGCTTTAACCATGCGATCATACCGACGATACAGTTCTCCTAATGCCCCCGCGTCTCCTGCTGCCAAACAAGACATCAACTCATCATCCGTAGTCGGCGCCAACGTTTCCTCGCTCAGACGCGATATCTCTACGCAAAAAGATATCGCCCTTTCTTATCGAAATGTTCCCAGAATATGTGGGGATTCTAATTTAGATGATAAATTCTCGCATTTTTACGAGGCGTCAATCATCATAGATGGATATCATGACCAGATTTACATCAGTGATATGGTGGTCTACTGTTGGATATTTAAAGCGGCGACAGCATATATCTTCGTCGATTATTTCGAATCCATCTTCATCAACATTTACCAGATCCCCCTCTACAGGCCCTGTATTATGACAAGCCCGTTCGTTTTCAGACAAAAATGCGGCGATATAATAGGTTTGATCTCTTTCCAGCAATCCGGATAAATCCATTTCGACTGAAAAAGACTTCGGATCCAGCAAAGCCCTGAGATCAATCGGTCCTGCATTTCCAACAGCGACGATCATCTCTGGTTCCCACTGCTCGAACGGGGGGCAGTCGGTCATGACCATAACGCAAAAATCGCCGATGCCGTCGCTGGTTTCAGTTAGTAAACCAAGCGCCCGAGATGCCCAGCCGCTGACAGTAATACGCCCTTCTTCAGTATCGTCAGGATCGTCGGTATCGTCAGGATCGTCAGTGTCTTCAGGATCGTCAGGATCGTCAGGATCGTCGGTATCATCTACATCATCATCGATTTCCCACTCATCCCCATCCCGCACATAGGTCGTATTTGTGCATGCCGCGGCAATGAGGCCACTGATACACCATGCCCAAATTATCAGATACCCCTTCATTTGTTGCCCACCATCCTTTAATATCAAAACACAACCCTGTTTTGTTTAATGTAGTGTCTTCATAATAAGAAGACACAACCAGCGATTATACACCAATCCACAAACGGTGTGCGCAAAAAAATTTCATCAGATGACGTGCGCTTGAATTGTTCTCGATGCGCGTACACCCCGGTCCGAAACCCCAGGCTCAGCCTCACGCAGTTAGTGACGGCATACCGCAGATCCAGCCCGGCTGAAGCCGCAAACCGGAAAAACGAGACGCGCTCTGGACCGAAGTCGTTGAAGGTGATGCGAGCAAGGGTCCAGGAAGCACCGGCACCAACCATTGCACCGATGGAGAAGGCATTGAGCTGAAGGCGATATCCCGCTGCCAATTCCGGGAGGAACCCCCAAAGGAACAGTCGCGTATCGCGACTTACCTCATACGGCCCTGAGCCGGCCCAAATCAACCCGCTGAAAAACAGGCCGCTTGGCAACTGTATCTCCCCACCCACGCCGAAGCCAAACTTCATGGAAGGTCCGACGTGTCCGTAAAGCGCACTACCCCCAGATGTGGATACGAGCAGGGCCGCGTCAAAGGATTTCCTCGACCGTCCCAGTGTATCTGACGGCACGTGTAGGGGTAGGGATTCGGCAATCTTTATCTCTGTCGTGTGGATCTTGCCATTGCTCAGACCAGACAGCTGGGTTGGATCGAGGAGCTCCAACGTGGTAAGTGCCAGCTCCCTTAATGCGGTGGCGCTTTTGTTAACCCGAATCGTTCGAAGCACAACGGCGTTATTGCCAAATGTCAATAACCGGGCTTCGATATGATCCGGACCATCGTGGTCGATCCAAACGGCTGCCACAGCCCCCATGCGCTCAGCACGGCGCTTCAACAGGTTGAGCTGTTTTGAAAAGGGCAATGCCCGAAAATCAGCCTGCGCTGCAATCGACCGAATTGAAAATTGATCGAGGGTCAATTCCAGCTCTTGGATAAATCGGTTGTCCAGGGATTTGGCCCAAATTGAAGAAGATGTCTTTACAGTGATCAGGACTGACTTGCCGACAGTGTTATTCGCAGGCGCGTCATCTGCATGGGCATCAATCGATGCGCACCAGACAAAAGCGGTGGTCAACATCCAGCGCAAGCAGCGCACCGCCCTATCGAACCTGGGAAATTGATGCATGCTCGCACATTTTTAGAGTAGATATGCCAACGTGCCAAGTTCTTTTTGGTCGGACGACGCACCCGTTGACATGCTACTGTTTCATTTGATGTGAAGTGAATATGACCGATCCCACTGTAAAAATCCAAGCATTTCTCTTGCGCGGTGTGCGAGATGGGGTTTTTTCCGGGGCTCAAGCGGCTTGGTGTGGTGAGGCGGATATCACAACAAAAATGGTGAACGTTGGATATACTTCGAAAATAAAAAAATTTACAATCTCATCAAAAACACTATTTGATATTTCTTCTTTGACAAAGCTATTTGTTGCATCTGCTCTTCTGAGACTGGTGGATAAGGGAGCCTTTGACCTCTCAGCGCGTCTTCACACCCTGCTGCCACTGGGCAGCGCCCAAGGAGGTGCAACACTGGCTGAGCTGTTGGCCCATGAAGCGAGGTTTCAGGCCTGGTTACCGCTGTTCGAACAGATTGCTGTATCTGAGCGCGGGACTGCTTCGGCGAGAGATAAAATAATCGCGAGGGCACTATCGGCCGAAGCCAATGCCGCTCCCACAAACACAGCTGTTTACTCGGATCTCGGCTACATTGCCCTGACCAGACTTTTGGAGGCGGTATCCCAGTGTCCGCTCGATCAGCTGGTGCGAGAAGACGTGACCGGCCCCCTTGGGCTTTCATCCGTGCAGTTTCGACCCCATGATGGCGGATCGAAGATCGACAGCCCCATCCCCTTAGATATCGCCGCAACTGAATACTGTCCTTGGCGTAAGAAGACCCTTCAAGGGGAGGTACACGACGACAACGCATGGTCCATGGGGGGCGTATCCGGTCATGCCGGTCTGTTTGCAACGGCTTCAGATGTGGCGCACTTTGGTGCAGCGTGGCTACAGGCACTTTCTGGCAGTCAGTGGTTATCTCAGCACTTGGCCCAGAAGGCGGTCCGCTCCCGTGCTTCTGGTCGAGGGTTGGGATGGGATACAAAAAGCCCGGTCGGATCGTCGGCTGGGAGCAACTTGAGTGGCCAGGCCTTTGGACATCTGGGATTTACAGGCTGCTCCCTTTGGGTGGATCCAGAACGCCGCCTCTCAATTGCCCTGAGCACCAATCGGGTTCATTTCGGTCGAAATAATCTAAAAATACGGCACTTCAGGCCAGCGTTTCACGACCTTTTAGCTTCATTTTACTAGGAGCCGCTGGCGTTGGAAGGTGGTACTTCGTCATCTAGGCCTCTCATTTTGGCGCCCGTTATGAGGTAGGATATTAGTTTGGCCATGTGGCGCTGTTCCGCCTCGATGATGGCCTCCAGGGCCGTGCTCCTGCCGATGGCATCTTTAGCAGCAACGTAAAATCCCCAGGTGTCCTTTTCGAATTGAAGCGCCTTTTCCAACGCGTCCTCCCGGGTTTTTATCTCGCCCAGGTTCCTGTCCAATCCATCTTCTCCAATGAAAAAAGCAGACTGGGCGAGCAGCGTTGCAAAGGCAAGTGCTTCATTTCTCGCAGCATCCTCGTCTTCTGGGATAGATGCCAGGAGCTGATTGAATTGTTTAAAATGGCCGATCTCATCCTGTGCCAGGGTGGCAAAGATATCCCTAATCTCGCCGTCGTCCTTAAACTTTTCTGCTAATTTGTTGTAAAAGACAGCGCCCAGCCGTTCGGTGCGAACGGCAACTTCCAAGGCCTTTCTAACAGTCAGCTGATTGTTCATGGGTGTTCCTCCTGTTAACAGTGGAAGGTAACCAAACACCCATGGTTGTCGACGTCAGTCGCGCCACAGTTACATTGCACAGCGATGATCCTGAGTGATATAATTAGCTTGTTGAAAAGACCATGTTTCGCCTCTTGGCAAAGCTCATCTGTCTGGGCGTGGCTGGCGCTGCGTCGTGGATGGTGTTCACCAACCTGACCGAAATTTTTCAGGGATGGATCCCCCTGATCGGCGGCAGCGTCGTCCTCCTGTGTATTTTCCCATTGCTTTACTTTCCCTTGGCCCGACCCATTGCGGATATCATCGCCGACCGGGTGGCGGTGCTGTTTCATCGCGGTCGCCATATCCGCACTGGCAGCGGACTCGACGACATCCCCGAAGCACCGCCGCAACCCAGCTGCTCAATCTGCGGTGAGCCAGGTGGACCGATCTGCGCGACCTGCACGGCGAAAATGGAGCGCTCCCAGAAGCCCCGTTGAGAATTTCTGTTCCGGCTCTGCCGGGATCGGCTCAAATAACGTCCGATGTACGCAGCCGGTGTGTCAAGATGGGACGACAGTGTGTCACGACTGCGGGTTGCCCCTTAACAGCAGCTATCTATCTAGATTCATTAGGTAAACATACATTCATCGCAGAGCTTGACCCGGTGGTATAAATCTTGCTTTTGAGATACCTATCAGAATTGTGAGCTGGGACTCGGTTTGTTAACGATTTTTTAAGGCAAACAAAGAAGGGAAGTTTTGACATGACGAGAAAAACGCCATGTGCACCGCAGGTGCAACACATTGGAATGGTGCTCTGCAGCCTGCTTTTATTGCATTGCGAAGCGACTATGGATTCAAACGACTCGAGCAACGTGGATTGGGATGAAGACGATGGGGCAGCAGATGCTGATGTTGATGGCGATAGTGATAGCGATGCCGATAGCGATGCGGATGCAGACACGGACTCTGATGTTGATCCAGATGAGGATGAAGAAGAGGCGAGTTATCGGATCCCCCAGGGGTCGGGTCGGTACGTGTTTATCGCCGATGAAGCAAACAACGCCGTCGTTGTCGTGGATTCCCTGACCCTGGCCATTTCGGTTGTCGACGTTGGCCGGCGGCCGACCCATCTGGTGCCCCTGGCAGACGACAACGCGGCCGCAGTGCTCAGCCTGGACTCGGACGAAGTGACGTTGATTCGCGTGGACGATGGGGGCATGGCCACGACCCAGGACATCCCGGTCCGACCCGACACCAACGCCCTTGCCGCTTCCCCAGATGGCAGGTACGTGATCGCATATTGGGATCCCAAGTTCGTGGACGAATCCGGACCGCCCAACACGGATCAAGAGATTTCGGTCATTCAAACCGATATGGGCGCGTCATTGGTCGTTCATATGACCGTTGGGATGCACCCGTGGCAAGTGGTTTTTAACGAAACGGCCACCCGAGCGTTCGTGATCACCGAAGGGGGCATTGCAGTGATCAAATTGGATGCGCTCGAATCCAGCGGCATTCCCGAAACCGTTGAGCTGTTCCAAAGCGGCACGTTTAAGCCCGAAGACGTGGATATTCTAGTGGTGCCGAACGGGACCTGGGCCATTGGGCGAAGGAACGACGCGGCAAGTATGGTCGCGGTTCGCCTCGATTTGTTAGGCGCCAGTTCGCGGCAATACAGTTTGCCCGATATGCCGACGGATCTGGACATCTCAGCCGACGGGACGTTTGGTCTTTTTGTGCTGCGCGCGTCAAGCCAAGTGGCATTTTTCAATTTGCCCCTGCCCGAGGATGAAACAGCCGATCCCTTTACCTACGTCAGCTTGGCAGACGCCATCGTGGGCGTGGCGAGCCTGACCCCAAACGGACAACACGTGTTGCTCCACACCACTACTGGCGGTGGAGTGGACGATCAACGGCGCCTGAGCAAGGGTGGCAGTCACAATCTACGTTCCTGGAGCGCAAGATCCGCGCTGTCGCCCCTGGAGCTGACGCCACGACCGCAGTCATCCTACACCAACAAATAGAGCCAGATGTGGGTCAGCAGCCGTTTTCCTACTCCCTGGTGACACTGCCTGATCTCAAGGTCAAATTCCAGCAAATCCCTGTGAAACCGGGGCAGTTGCTGTTGACCCCAGAGGGAGATATGGGCTTTTTGCTGTTAACCCAGGCCCAGCGGATCGATGTCTTTAACTTACGCTCCTTTATCGCGGACGCGTTGATGCTCGGCTCTCCACCGGTGGCTGCCGGATATGCCGCAACCACGGACCGCGTGTTCATCGCCCAGGATCACCCAGCCGGACGCATGACGTTTGTGGGTGCTCACGACGGCTCAGTCAAGACAGTGACCGGATATAACCTCAACGATCGTCAAATGAACTGAAAGAAGGGCACCATGAGATACCTCTTCAATAACATCCTTTTGGTCATGACCCTGGCCGCCTTAACCGGGTGCGAGGCTGAGGGTCGCTATGAGACGCTGGTCTCCGCAGGCGCGGTGCTCACCCTCGACAATGGCGTGGCAGTCCACGAAACCGGATATGACCGGGTCGTCTATTTCGCTGTGCAGCTACAGGGTGTGACGCCCCAGGAGTTGTATCGGGCCAGAAGCAGTGAACGCCTCAGGGGGCTTGTCACAGGCCCAGGTGGCACGGCTGCCAGCTCCTTGTTTGTAACGAGCCTCCCCACCAATCAGCGGGATCCGAGCCAAGTAGAGCGCTTACTGCGCCTGCCCATAGATGGCAGTCCAGCGACGACCTATGTCATTGGCGCACCTTTTGACACGCTGGTCTTTGACGATGCCGGGCGATTCGCAATTTTGTACCACGATTCTGAGAACGGGGATCAAGGCGCTGACCTGTCGAACCCCAACGAAATTGCCGTGCTCGACCTCACCCTGCCGCCGAGTGCGACCAATCCCAGGGTCCACTCCATCGATATGGATGGCGCCCGCATCCAAGGCGCTGCGTTCATTTCGACGTTAACCCTGAACGGCGCGCCAAAGCAAATCGCCGTGTTTTTGAGTGAAGGTAAAATCCGATTGGTCGACGTGGCAGATCCAACCCTCGCCGGCGTAAAGGTCAATCTAAAAACACCCGCTGACCCGCGACAGATCCACCCCGTACAGATCCTGGCCCGAGACGGGGATGGGCTGCGAGATCCCGTGGTGTTTGTGCGCGCAACTGGCTCCCAAGATATCTACGCGGTTTCCCTGATTCCAAATGGGGTCGGGGCGTCGGGATTTGGCGCGGCCATGAACCTGATCGAGACTGGCGGTCAGCCCCTCGATATGGCGATCATCGACGACAGTGGTCAGCTGTTGATCTCAGCGGTGAGCAGCGCACCTGGCACTTCGGTGTTGCGCACGGTGAATGTGGATACCACTGATGTGCTCTTTTCTGTCGACCTCGAGGATCGGCCGACCTCAGCCATGCTCCGCGGCTTACCTGGGCAACAGGAGGTCGTATTTTTTGGTCCGAACACCAGGGCCATTCATTTTTTAATGGTCCCAGGACTGGTGGCAGAGGAGGACAGTAACCTTAGCGAAGTACCCATTCCTGGAGCAATTGCCGAAGTTGTAGCGCTTGACCAGGATCGCTTGCTCATCGTGCCGCAGGATCATTCAGGCCTGATCCTTTTCGACCTTCGGAACCGGCAGACCATTCGCTTATCTTCACATACGCCATCCATATGGACCGACGCAAAGCTGCAAGGAGAGAAACTCTTTTTTGTCTCGGCCAACAATGACCGTATCCTCACCCTCGATCTCGTTACAGGTCACCCTGATGCACTGCTGCTCGACGATGCAGTGTCGTCCCTTCATTTGCTCGCCGGGTCCAATCTCGGTGTTGTGCTCAGCACCTCACCCACTGGGCGCATGACGGTTTTCCCCCTCGACAATCCCACGCGGGAAGCGGCAAAGGTGGTCGACGGACTTTGGCTCGGCAGCATGCTCGACGAAGAGGAGGTGTCCCAATGAACCGCCGTCTCATTGTTTTGATCGCCCTTGGTGCGCTCGTCTTTATCCAACGCAATGCTGAGGCCCAGCGCCTGGAAGCCCTACTGGCAGTAACGCCGACTGTATTGCAGGACGACACTTACGAGGCATTCTCGGTGGACAATACCGTTGCACTGCGGTTTGGCGCAGATCTGCGGCTCAAGCTCGCTACCCGGGGTGGGTTTGACATCCTTCCGCTCATCGGATACCGGTTTGCCATTGACGAGGGTGAGCCTTACGGCATCCTCGAAACTGAGCTATTGACCCACGATTTTCAAGCCGGCCTCCGCATTCGTCGGGATCTGGTCTCCTGGCTTGCGGTCTTTGTTCAAGCGAGCGGGGGGCTGCTCATGGCCAACTTAGCCGGTCGCGTTCAGAATAACGACGCATATCTGCTGGACCAATCGAGCGACAGAAGCAAGTACACGGATCGCGGATTGACCTGGGAAGCCGAAGGCTCGGCCGGATTAGAAGTGCGGATTTTTCAAGCCTGTCTCAACATTCCTGGCTTCAAGCGGCTAGGGTTTGGCGCTGAACTGTCGGGCGGTTATCTGCGCCGCGGTAATCTTGAATTTTCGCCCGAGCTGCAAGACCAGGGAGAGCTGGCCTTGCCGCTGGTCGCCGGACCGTCTTGGGGCCACATCAACCTGTCGGGCTGGTTTGTCCAAGCCGGGGCATCCCTGAAGTTCTTATAGTACCCTCCAAACGTAACGTGTTCGGCTGCCTAATTATCCCCGCAAACTAAAATGCACCCAATAAAAGCCCCCATTCTTTGACAACAATGGGGTGCCTTTTAATAATGGGTTGTGCCGTTGGATAAATACAAAAAGATAACCAGTGACGACGCCTTGGTCTTCCAAACCGTGTCGGTCACTCAAAAGATTATCGTCGACATCGGCTGTGGCACTGGTGACTTGGTCGATACCTTGTCCCAAGACGCTGCATTGGCTATTGGAATCGATTCGAAAGCCATGCTTGATAAGGCAAAAACCATCGAAAAACAGAAGCACGGCAAAGCCAAATATCTAGTTGGAACCGCACAATGCATGCCTTTTGCAGAGACCAGTGTAGATATATTTCTCTATATCGCCAGCTTTCACCATATTCCAAAAGAAGACATGGGAGATGCACTGGGCCAAGCAGCAAATAGCCTGCGTCCGGGTGGATGGGTTTTTATTGTCGAACCGGTTGCCGAAGAAAAATCCTACTTTGAGTTGGTGCAGTATGTGGAAGATGAGACCGATATACAACACCGGGCCTACCAGTGTATCAAAAACTGTGCGCCATACGGTTTAATAGACGTCAAGGAAGCGTTTTACTACCTGGAGCGAACCATCGCCGACTTTGATAGGATACTCAGTGTCTTTGTGGAAGATCGGGATAAACGAAGGCAAGCGCGAGAAAAAGCCCATTGCCGGGCTGCCCAACTCGCACGGGTGTGCAACACATCTACTGAACAACTGATCTTCAAATCCACCTGCCGCCTCAATTTACTTCAAAAGATTTGACATGTTCCTGTGGGTATGGGGTCATGGCAGTGTCAGGTTTACCAGACAAGGAAAACGAGCTAAGATCTTTTTGTGTATCAAAGAAGGATTCTTGAAAAAAAATGCCGACGCTGACCTGGAGACCAAACGGAGAGGATCGCGAGAGCCATGCGATCTCCAAAAGCATCACGACTATCGGCAGCGATGCCTCGAATGACGTCGTGCTCTCGAACAAAGGTGTTGTCGGTCGCCGCCACGCCCAAATCGTCTTTGACGGCCGCATGTTTTCCATTTCCGAGGTTGATAACAAATGCCCTATAGCCGTCAATGGCAAACAACGCCGAAAAAGCAAGCTTTCCCACGATGATAGAATTAATATCGGGGATGTGGAGATGCTTTTTCGCATCTTGTCCACATTGGGCCGGCAGACCAGCGATCCGATTACCCAAAGCGCGATCGAAGGGCTGCGGCAACTGCAGACCTTTTCTGCAAAATTGATGGCCCACGAGAAGCTCTCGGACATTCTAGACGAACTAATGGATTCGGTTATCTCGCTCATGGGCGCCTCCAAGGGCTTTCTGGTCCTGTGCGAGGACGGGCGACCAGAGATTAAGGTCGCACGCAACTTGCATCGGGAAAACGTGGAGGACGCCATCTCCCAGATGTCCGATAGTATTGTCTCGCAGGTCTTGGAAACCAAGACACCGATCATCGTCTCTGACGCGATGAACGACACCCAATTCAGAACTGCTGAATCGGTCATAAATCTCAAGCTGAATTCGGTTATGTGTGTCCCACTCCTCGAACGCGGCCGGCTGCTCGGGGTCATCTACGTCGGCAACGACTCCATCAAGGGCCTGTTCGAAGCCCGTTCCCTTGACTTGCTGAGCGTTTTTGCAGCCCAGGCTTCCATGGTGGTTCAAAACGCCCTGTTGCTCGACGACTTGAGGCTCAAGAACAAGTCCCTCAGCGAGGAGCTTAAAAAGCAGCGGTTTGGCGAGATTATTGGCAACTCAAAGCCAATGTTGGAGGTATTTCGCAAGGTCGAAAAGGTGGCTACTGCTGATGTATCTGTACTCATCACAGGAGAGACCGGTACTGGCAAGGAGCTCATCGCCCGGGAAATCCATCGGCGCAGCCAGCGATTTGGCGGGCCGATTGTCACAGTCAACTGTGGCGCCATCCCTGAAAGTCTCATGGAGAGCGAATTTTTCGGCCATGTGCGGGGGGCCTTTACCGGCGCTGTTAGTACCCGGGCGGGCAAGTTCCAGGCAGCGGATAAGGGCACCATTTTCCTGGACGAAATCGGAGAGATGCCCCTGTCGCTACAGGTAAAACTGCTCAGGGTCATTCAAGAGCGGCAAGTTGTAAAAGTGGGCGCTACAAAACCAGAACCCCTCGACATTCGTATTATCGCCGCTTCTAATCGCAATCTATCCGATGAGGTGGCTGCCAAACGATTTCGCGAGGACCTGTTTTACAGGCTCAATGTGGTGCATATCGACCTACCGGCTGTGCGAGATCGGGACGATGACATCGTCCTGATCGCCCGTTTTCTTCTCAAGCGATATGTAGAAGAATTCGATAGCAGCGCCAAGGGATTTACCCCCGGGGCTATTCGCGCCATCCGCCGGTACCACTGGCCTGGCAATGTTCGAGAACTGGAGAATCGACTTAAAAAAGCCGTCATTTTGTGCGACGGAACGATGATCGGACCAGGGGATCTCGATTTGGGGGAAGAAACGCTCCCCGAAATCCTGCCCCTGGCCGAGGCAAAAGAAAAGTTCCAGCAGGAATACGTAAGGCAAGTACTGGCCCATAACAACGGCAACCGATCCAAAACTGCCAGAGATTTAAATGTCGATCCGCGGACGATTTTTCGATACCTCGAAAAAGCATAGACCCATTCTTGACCAGCGTGTTTGGTCGGTGCAAGTTCTATGCGTCCTGTTAGTGTGCCTTGTTTCCTCTTGCATTGTGACGGATGAGATCGAATTTGTCGAAGCGCGCAATCACCCCCCGACGATGCTTCGCTTTGATCCAGCCGATCCCATTCAAACGGTGAAAAATGAAGCTGGAAAAGCCTACTTTACCGTCCTCATTTGGGATCCGGACGAGACTGATCTATCCCAGATCAACGCGCAAATCATTGTGCGGCGAGAATCCGACCCAGCGAACGCCACGATAGAGCCTGAACGGTGTACGGCGCCAGTTGCGTCCGAACCCCTGTCAGTGGAGGGTATTGACCCGAAATACCTCGCCTCCGGCACATTGGCCTTGGTGACCTGTGATGAAACCTATTTCAATATTGTCGGAACAACGCCGGTAGATGCCTACATTGCGCTAAGACTAGAAATTTCTGACTTGGGATATGTGGGCTTCGAACCCAAAGAGGACGCGTTCACGACCTCGGTGACGTGGTTCTTTCGAGTTATGGAATGAAATGGCTTTACCAATGCCTCTGGCAAAGTGCTTTTTCCGCACTCCTATTAGCGACCGGGAGCTGTCTCGATAGAGCAGGTCCGGACGAATCGAGCAATTTCGGGGAGTATCGTGGGCCTATCAACGATTGCGCGCAAGACAGCGACTGCCCACCGGCATCCGTGTGTGAAGCGGTCTTTAAACACTGCGTCAAAAGTGGCGGCCCCAGTGAAAGGAGCTATTTTGTCAGAGTCGTGCCAAGACCTGAGACAGGCATTCCAGAGCAGACATTCGAAGTGACCATGTCTGACATGTCCCCTGTCACACCACCGCAGCGGATCGAAGTACGCAAGTTCCAGGTCGTCAGCCTAAACATCAGCGCACAAAGTGCAACTGGAGCCGCGGTAAAGACCGATTTTCAAGTCGACATCACCGATATGGGCACCCATCTCCCTGGTACGCCAAGGCACCGCGCCACCTACATGGTGCCAGAAGAGATTGCCGGCAACTTTCAAGTGAATCTTTTATCCGGGCCAAATAGGACTTATACGATAAAAATTGCGCCCCGGGGCGACACAGCCCGTTCCTTTGCTCCCGTGACCTACACAGGTGTAACAGTTACGGCTGCTGGGGAGCTCAGGGACAGCAATGGAAACGCCTTAAATGCCTTGGTCGTTCCCCAGGCCGAACAGGCCGTGAGCGGCAGGATCAGGCGCGGCAATCAACCGGTCGATGACCTCGAAGTAGTCGCTTTAGACCCTCAAACAGGGGTGCGCATCTCCACGCGGGCCATTACGGGCTGTCCTGAGGGCTCGGCAGAAAATGAAGTCTGTGGGGAGTTTGAGATTTGGCTAGCACCCAATGCCGAGGAAGTATCCCTTTTGGTATCCAATCCAGACAGCACCTGGTACCCCAACGCCGTCATCCCGAATATCAGTATTGAAAAAGAGTCTGACGCTGGCAGTGTACGCTTGGATGTCCCTGCCCTGGATCCCCTGCCATCGCCGGTTCACTACGCTGCTGATGTAAAAGCGACCATTGAATGGCAAGATGGCATAGAAGAGCGCTATGGATTGGAAAATTGTCTCGTCATTTTCGAATCCAACGACGTAGCCGGCGGCATATCCCTGCGCACGGCCCGCACCAATGCCAGTGGTGAAATCGAAAATGAGATCGGCGCCAACGGTATCTTTCTATTTCCGGCAGTATATCGTATCTCTGTGATACCGCCGCACCCAGAGGAAACAAGTCCGGTCGATTACGATATTCTCACCTGGCATGACTACCAGATTTTAAGCGCCAGTAGCGGACAGAGTTTCATCTTAAAGGAAAGACCGATATTGAGAGGTATTGTAACTGCGGAGGGACTAGAAACAGAGGTACCTGCTGGATTGGTCACAGCAGAACCGCTCACCTCAGCACCACCCCACGCGCGATCGAGTCGCACCCGCGTCCAGGAAGACGGAGGCTTTACCCTCGGCATTGACAAAGGTGATTATCGCCTCACTGTCGAGTCTCCGGCAAAGAGTGGCTTTGCGTGGCGGTCGCTTTTTGTCACCGATGTGGACGAGACAGTGCGAGAAATAACCCTCCCTATTCCGTTTATCGCGAGACTTGCGCTCGACCTTGTCCCGTTCGCAGGAGAGGCGGGCACAGAGCTCCTCCGGGGCGCCATGTGTGAGTGGTACGAAGTGATAAACGGCCGGGCCTTTGCAGTCGGCCGGGCCTTTGCAGATGGGGACGGCCAGGTCGTCACCTTGCTGGAGCCGAGGGATTGATTAAAACCCCTCGGCCAGGTCACTCAGATTCTGCTCGATGGTCTCCATGTGGCTTTGACTCTGTAGTTCCTTGGGCGCATCCCGATAGATTTGGAGAGCATTTTCCCAGCAATTCCGAGCCTTGTCGTACTTTTCCATCTCTTTGTAAATTGAGCCCATATTGTTCAGGGCAACAGCCCCTTTGATTTTGGAATTGCCGGAAAACCTCAAGTAAATCTGCACCGCCTGGTCGTACTCGTCCAGGGCTTGAGTGGGATTTCCAATTTTGTAGGCGAGATCCGCGGCTAAAAAATGGGCCTCAGCACGCTCGACTGTAATTTTACCCGCATTGTCGTAGACATGGGCAGCTTCGAGATAGTATTCCAGCGCGCTCTCGATATCATCTTCAGATAATGCCATGCCGGCAAGGCCCATGTAGTGGTCAGCCTCCTCGACCGTCTTGTAGTCATTTGTATCCGTTGGCGGGCCACTGCTGGATGTCGACTTTTTGGATTTCGATCCTTTTTGCGCGCCGCCGCATCCAATAGCCAGTGCGGCTGTGCAAAGGACGATGAACAGAATCATTTTTAGCGATCGACCGTACATCGCGACCTCCTCTTTACAAGTTGTTAAGCCCTTATACCATCCAAATTGTTAATTGTGAACGACAACCCGTGTGCCTGGGTTTTCAGGTGTCGCGATAATGCCGTGCAACCCACTCGGTATTGCCGGCCCGGTCCAGGAGAAGAGGCGGCGCGCATCACGGGGCGAAAGATTGACGCAGCCGTGGGACCGCACCCGCCCAAATCGATTGTGCCAAAAGGCGGCGTGTAGGGCAAAGCTGTCTTTAAAGTACTGGGTCCACGGCACATCTTCGATGGAATAGGCCTCTTCACCGGCGTCTGGATCGTCCATCGTAATCGAGATGTGCTTGGCGTAGATTCTGAACGTACCCTCGGGCGTTTCAAATCCCGGTTTTCCACTGGAAATCAATGTTGCGAATACGGGCCGGACCCCTTCGTACGCAACCAGGGTCTGCTCGGACAGATCGATATCTATCCATCGCTCGTCCGGCTGCACGTCAAAAGGCGGGGCCGACACCTGGAGCGCTGCGGCGACCCGTGAGGAGACAAACAGGTTTTCCCCAACCCGGATATACCGGCGATTGCGGCGGATGATTTCCTCGTAAAACGGCAGATTGAGAAACCGCTCAATTTTTTTGTCCGATGTTAGCGGTCCATCTGGTGTGTCTCGGCGAAGCATCCTCACACCACCGCCCACCACAAATACCCGCGGCAGGGTCATGGTCCCATTCACAAGCAAGCCTTCGTAGGTCGACGGCTTGGCCGGGCCGAGCTTGTCTGCTGGGATGTATCGACCGCGCACTGTTTGCGCGTAAGCATGTTGCTCGTCGTAAACGCGGTTATCGACGCTGACATAGTATCCGCGCTTCATTCGCTGGTGAACAAACGGGGGCAGGGCATACGGATCTGACACGCCACCATCATCAGTGTCTGTGGCGGTTGCCTCAGGTGGATCAGCACCGGCATCGCGCGCTGCTATCTCTTCGAGAAGCTCGGCAACGGCAGCGGTCTCATCAGCAGTGGGTACACGCCAATATTGGGGAATATTGTCTTGGGTGATATAGGCATAATCATAGGGGAGCGGTTCATCCGGGTTCGGCGGCGGTGGAGACGGCGCGAACGTTACGGGTTGATCCGATATGATAACCCCTTGCCCATTGCAGATAAAGAGCCCTCCAGGGTCGATCTCGTGCCATCCTTTTTTACAGTTTCGCTTTGACACGCGCTGGCTGACCCGAAAGGTGGCGCCCCGGCGCGCATAGCCGATGACCCGCGCATCTGAGCTCGGTGCATTTCGAATCTGGGTGTGGAAGTGAAAGGCCACAGCGTACATGGGAAACCGAGGCGCCAACGCTTCTTTTTCTTGAGCTTCCTCTGTTACTAAGGGCGACGCTTCTTTTTTGCCGGCCTGCACATCCTCTGGTTTTATAGTAACTTCTGGCAGGGGAGCCTCCCTTGGCATCTCCTCTTTTAAAAGGCGGTGCTCATTCACCAGCGTGGGATCCGGTGTCCTGTCTTTGCCCACATCCACTTTTTTCTCGGGGTCGGCTTCGTCATCCCAACATCGCCATAGACCCAGGGCTGCGACCATCCCCAGCACGCTCGATATGAAAAAGGTCTTCAATTTAACGAGGAGCGCACCTTTTTTCTTGCGCTTTGGCTTTCTTTTTTTGTTCTTGCGCCGTGGCATCTCTCTTCCCTGGTCCTGGTTCTCCTTAGAATGGGAGGTTGCGCCTGGCTTGTCCAGAAAACGGCACAGCTAGCCGCTGGGGCGGTTCGCGAACCGACCGCTTATCCCTTGGTTCCTTACATTCCGAACGGGCGCATCCCGATGCGCCCCTACGACAAGAACGAAAATAATGAAAAATGAGATGTGAAACGTCGGCGTCGTAGGGACGGTTCGCGAACCGACCGCTTATCCCATATTACCCTGGGAGGCGCTCGATGGAGAGGACGTCCTTTGATTGCTTCAGCGCTCGGACAAGCTGATTGAGCTGGGTCAGGTCCTTTACCATGAAGCTGAAGTGGCAGACGCCTTGAGAGTGTCCGTTGGGCTCACATTGGGCAGCGTTGATATTGATGTTAAGTGCCTTAAAAATGTTGCTGACGTTGGCCAGGACCCCGGTTTGATGGGACGTGGTGAGCTTTAGATTGACAGGTCTGAGGGAGACGGCTTTGGAAGACCACTGTACCTGCGCCCGGCGCTCTGGATCGAGCATCGCGGCCTTGGAGCAAGATCGGCGGTGGATCACAATGCCTCGCCCGTGGCTCACGTATCCAATGATATCTTCACCTGGCAGCGGGCTGCAGCACCTGGCGAACTGCACCAGCAAGTTATCGAGGCCGTCGAGAACAATGCCCCCCTCGGGGCGCTTAACCTTGCGAATGACCTTTTCGATCGGCCCTTCTTTTACCGCATCCGGAGGGTTATCTCGCTTATCGTCCGGCAGTATGTTGTCAATCACTTCGTTGGCTTCGACCTTGCCGTATCCTACAGAAGCGAGGAGATCTTCCACGTTGCCGAATTTTAAAGCAGACGCCGCAGATGCGAGTTTGCCGGTCTTCATCATTTTGTTGAACGAGCATCCGTATCGTCGCAGTCCTTTTTCGATCAGCTCCTGGCCTACCTGCCGCGATTGGGTGCGTTGCTCAGCTCTCAAGTACGCGCGGATTTTCGTCCGGGCGCGGCTCGTTTTGACCAAATCGAGCCAATGGGGCGACGGTCGTTGATTCTTGGACGTGACAATATCCACCATATCGCCGTTCTTGAGTGTCGTGCGCAAGGGAACCTGCACCCCGTTAACCCGGGCACCTGCACATTGGTCTCCGACTTCAGAGTGGATAGCATAGGCAAAGTCGATAGGGGTGGCGCCCTTTCTCAGGGATTTGACATCTCCTTTGGGCGTGAAAACAAACACCTCGTCCCGAAATAAATCGACCCGCACCGAGTCGAGGAACTCGTCAGAGTCCCCGACCTCGCTCTGGTTTTCAATCAGTTCCCGAAGCCAATTAAACGCGTCGGTCGACGGTCCTGAGGGGCGACCTTCCTTGTAGGTCCAATGGGCTGCAACCCCGTATTCGGCAATCTGGTGCATATCCTCAGTGCGGATCTGGATTTCAACCCGCTCGCCGCCCTTGCCCACCACTGTGGTGTGCAGCGATTGGTAATGGTTGGGCTTGGGCATGGCGATGTAATCCTTGAACCGCCCTGGCACAGGTACCCAGTGGGAGTGAATCAGGCCCAAGATGGCATAGCAATCCGACATTGTCTTGCAAATGACCCGAAATGCAAGTGCATCCTGAACGTCGGCGTAATCCAAGCCCTTGGCCTGCATTTTTTCGTATATGGAAAACAGGTTTTTAAGCCGGCCGGTCACCCGTGCGCTGTACCCTGCCGCGTTAAGGGTTGCCTGAAGTTCCTTGATTGTTTTTTGGATGAAGGCCTGGCGTGTCTTTCTATTTTTGTCCACCTTCTTGGCAAGTTCTTCATATTTGGCAGGTTCGAGATACTTTAGCGAGAGATTGTCCAGCTCTGAGCGTAGCCAGGATATGCCCAGTCGATCCGAAAGGGGTGCGTAGATATCCCGCGTTTCCTGTGCAATGGATTCTCGGGCCTCGGGTTTCATATGGTGTAGGGTGCGCATGTTGTGCAGTCGGTCAGCCAATTTGACGATGAGCACCCGAATATCGTTTGACATGGCCACCAGGAGTTTCCGAAAGCTTTCGGCCTGCCGCTCTTCTCTTCTGGTAAAGTTAATCTTCGAGAGTTTGGTCACCCCGTCGACCACCAGGGCCACATCTGACCCGAACAAACGCGCCACAACCTCCTTGGTCGTGTCGGTATCCTCAATGGTATCGTGCAACAGGGCCGCGCAAATGGACGTTTCATCGAGTCCCATCTCTGCGATGATCTGTGCCACGGCCAGGGGGTGGATCATGTACGGTTCGCCGGATTTTCGAAGCTGACCCTCGTGCTGTTTCGCACTGTAGATGTAGGCGCGTTGGATGCGGGAAATATCGCTTCCAGGGCGCTTCATCAAGTATGCGTCGATTACGTCATCAATTCGAACCATCAAAGCGCCTTTACCCCCCCACGTGAGGGACAGTTTCCGACTGCTTGAGGCGGATGGAGCAGAAACACCCTGGCGCAGCCGAACGCTCTTCCTAAATGCTAATTCTATAGATAAGGCGCGCCCGAGGCAATTGTACGGCGCCAAAAAATCAACACAAACTTGCGCTTGAAGGGGCCAGCCCGTACGATAGCTTAAGATTATGATGAGGTGCGAGAAGATAGAAACGTTGATTAACCAAGCTTCCCCAAAAAGAAAATGAGAGCCACGCGAAATGCCATTGCCGTTGGATTTGTGACCGTGGTCATGGCCTTCGGACTCTACTACGCCATTCGGTTTGTGGCAGACGCGGCTTCGACAGAAGGGGAATACCGGCTCTTTGCCATCTTTCCAGACGCCAGTGGTCTCGTGGAAAAATCCCGGATCGAAATCGCTGGTATTCCGGTCGGCCGCATCGATTCGATTCGGTTACACGAATACAAAGTTGAAGTCGACCCTACCGCTGACGCCGGCATGGGTGCCCAGGAGATCCGCGTGGGCGCGCGCGTCGACTTTATCATCAACGGCGATGTCGCCATCTACGAAAACGGCCGGGCCCTCCGCAGTGCCAGTGGGTTGCTCGGCAATCAATTCGTAGTGATCGCACCTGGAGACATGCGGTTTGATCGCCTAACGGACGGCGAGGAGATAAAAAACGTGGGCGATGCCGGACTGCTGGGCAACTTGGACGAGATTACCGCGGACATCAGCGAGGTCACCCGAAATATGCGCAATGTTTTTGGGACCAGCGAAGGCGAACGCAGTATGGGCGAGGTGCTGGCCAACTTGCGAGACATCTCGGCCTCGATGAAAGAGCTGCTCAAGAAAAACGCCGAGAGTGTCCATCGGGCGATGAAGAACATCGATGGCATTACTGCAGATGCGCGGCCCAACATTCGAGAGATTTTGGAGGACATCAGGAAAATCACGGCAGAAGTGCGCGTTTTTATCGAGACCAGCAGCGGCAAGGCAGGCACCATGGTCAGCACGGCTGACGAAACGGTCAAGGACATACGAGAGGCCGTAACAAAGCTCGACCGCACCCTGGATAATTTGGCGGAGGTGACCGACGGGCTCAAGAGGGGCGAGGGTACGGCCGGTCGATTGCTCAAGGATGAAAAGCTCATCGATGATGTCGAAGAAGTGGTCGACGGGGCCGGAGAATTCGTCAAAGGACTCACGGACCTAAAGACGATAGTGGGCCTGTCTGGCGAGTTCAATTTCTACGACAACTCCATGAAAACCGCGTTGCAGCTTCGCCTCCAGCCGAGGGAAGACAAATACTACCTCATCGAGGCCATATACGATCCCAGGGGGGCAACCTCGTACATGGAGAAGACCATTGAATCGACCAACCCCAATGAGCCGGCCCAGTACCGCGAGGTCATCCGCATGCGAAAGGACGCCCTGCTGTTTTCGTTTATGTTTGCGAGGCGCCTCAGATTTGCCACGTTTCGATTTGGTATCAAGGAGAGCTCTGGCGGGCTCGGACTGGATTTTCACCTCCTCCGGGATCGCATCGAGTTCACCACCGATCTCTATCGCTTTGGCGAGGACGTCTACCCCCGCCTCAAAGAGCTTGTGGCCATTGAATTTCTCAAGCATTTGTACGTGATTGGCGGCGTTAACGACGTCCTGAACGACAATCGGGACTACTTCATCGGCATGATGTTGAGATTCAATGACGAAGACTTAAAGACCATGCTGCCCTTTGCACCATCCCCATGAGCAACGCGCTCGTCAAACACGGGTCCCCGGGATTCAAGGGCCGTTTAAACGAGGCAAAAACAACGGCCATCGGTTTTGCGCAGGGGTTTGCTTGCCTGTTTAAGGGACTTCGATGTGTCTACATCGAGCACCGCGAACTCGCCCGGTTTTACGTGCCGCCGATGATTTTTTCGTTCCTTTTTCTCATCGCCGGATGGATTCTCTTTGCCACCTATGCGGGCAGGATGGTGGCCTATATTTGGTCTGAACCAGATCCAGAGGCGTGGTGGGGCATCCTCAGCTTTCTTTGGCAGGCGGTTTCGGTGCTCCTGTGGATCATTCTGGCGATCGGCGCTGCTGTTTTAACCGCTATTCTCTTCACAGTGTTTGCCGCACCATTTTCAGACCTCATTTCAGAGCGGGTAGAGGGCATCTTGGGAACCTGGGAGCCGAGGCCGTTTTCGGTCAAGTTCCTCATTGCCGACTTGGGTCAAACCCTTCGGTTCGAGCTTACCCGCGCCGGGATCAAGCTCGCCTGGCTAGCCCCTCTTTTTCTTTTGAGCCTCCTGGTGCCCGTGGTCGGCCAAGCCCTCTATATCGGGCTCGGTGGATACCTGCTCAGCAAGTTCACCGGCATGGATTACATCGATTGGTGCGCAGCTCGACGCGGATGGACCTGGAAGGAGCGGTTCGCCTTTGCCAAGCGCCATCGGTTTGCGCTGGCTGGTTTTGGCTCGGCTGTCCTGCTGTCGTTGATGATCCCCCTGGCCTTCGTGATTGTTTGGCCTGCAGCGGTTGCCGGCGGGGCTATTCTATTCACGTCGATCCATAAAGCCTAGAGCGCCAACCGGTTTGAAATGGACGTGATTTCAACTAGTTGTCTGCCCTGCTTCGCTCCTTATGGAGCTACGAAGGTGGCACCATTTTGATAAAGGAATTTGAAGACGTGCTATCCTGCGTAGCCTTGGCGAAGCAGGACAAGCGTCAATCAAGGCAGGGTAAACAAAAAAAGCGTTTTCAAAAGCTGAGGGGATGGTGATGAAATGCAACTTATCGGGATCATTGATTGTTCAAACCGGTCGCCGCTCTAGTGGGGTGTCACATATCAAAATCAAGCTTGTAGACTCTGGAGCGGATCTTCCGCAGCTTCAGGCCAGCCGGCTGGACTTTGCTTGACAGCCTCTTTTTTGAAAAGAGCAGCGCTTTCCCGATGCCGCGTTGCTCGGCTTGCCGCACTATCTTCTTCCAGTCAGGCTTCAACATGTAGATCATCTCTAGGTCTTCATGGAACAACCCATCCCGCTCCCACACATACCACATTCCTTTTTTATAATAGGAGTAGACGAAAAATAGGGTCCTTCGATCCTCTCTGACGTTGCGATTGACCGCCTCGATTCTCTCCCTAGCGTAGTATTGGGAGCCCACGAGGCGGAGGTTGTCGTGGTTTTCCAGCTTGTAGACCTCCCTCACCGCGCGGTTAAACGGTATGATGTTGAAATAGGCGGTCAAGAAGAGATTGCAGGCGATAAAGAGGCCGATCCACACCAGTCGATACTGTCGTTTCAAGGCCATGAGGTTTTTGCAGGCTATCCAGGCCAGCAGCGGCGCGATGGGGAGGTAGTAGCGGATATTATAATCGGCGCCGTGGAACACCAAAATCGTTCCGATGAAGACGAGGATTGAGATGTACCACTCCTTGTATTTCATAAACATCGGCCATCTGAGCAAGAGGGGCAGCAGGACCGAGAACGAGAGCCAGCCGTAGTCGAACAAATTCTTCACGTTGCGCGCAAGCATGGCGTCGAAACTGTCGAAGCCCCCGCTGTAGTTGTCGGTGTTCTGGGAGAGGTTGAATAGCGGGATGAGCCCGCTCTGGGCGGTGAGGATCACGATGCCCATGACCGCGATGGACAGGGCGCTGACGATCAATTTGATTCGTTGGCTCGACCATTCCCGCGCGATGGCCCGCCACCGACTGACCATGAACACCGGCAGCATGGCGAGGATGACGAACCCGTGGTGCTTGATCCAGATGGCGAATAGGGTGACCACGGCAAACAGAATACCGGCGTACCACTTGCCGCTCGGGGAGGTCATGCGGTCGATGCAATAGAGCGCTATCAAGAATGTAAGAGCGTTGAGCGTGTCTGGATAGGCCGATACGAACTGGTAGAGAACCAGTGGGTTGAGGAGAAAGATGAGCGCGACAAGACTGGGGTTGAGCTGCTTCTCAGAGGCGTCGGTCGCGGGTTCTGACCGGAAGCGGCCCAGGAAGTACGCGGCAAAGACGACCCAAAGGGAGGTCCAGACAAACGACGAGACCTTCAGCCCGATATTTGCCCCCAGGAGCGCAACGAACGGAACCGACAGGGTAGGATAGCCGATTGCCTTGTTGAACGCATGGTCAGCCACCGAGAACTCAGAACCAAAATCGATCATCGCGTAGGTGATGCGCCCGTACAATACCGCGTTTCGGACAATGGGGAGATCGGCATAGACGATGAGCAACGCCCCGCCTAAAAGAATGAACAGCCCTGGTAGAGTCCAGCGGTGGGTCAATGCGTTTTGTAAACCCCTAGAAAAGCGACCGTGTTTGGGTGATGTCATGTGAAGAGGGTTCCTCCATAGGCGACATTGCGCTTTACGTCAGCGCGGTACCGCATGCCCCGATTTGCGGCTTCGCATGTTATCATACACCCCGGGTTACCGATATCAAACCGACGAAAGAGGACGGGATGAAATGGTTGGAAGACGAGGTTGCTAATTGGAAAAAAGCCCTCACCATCTTCTTGGTGATCTTTGTCGGCATTACCATACTCGCCAATTGGGGCGGCATGAGCCTCGCCGAAATGATGGACTTGTACGATAAGCGGGGCCAAACCTACTGGCGCATGTTCCTGCTGACATTTCCCCTTGCGATTGGATCGTTCTTTGCGTTTCTGGGTATTTTGCTCATGATCGAAGGTGAGGTTCCTTTCACTGTCCCCAATCTGCTCCTAATTTCCATTGTCGCGTTGTTCGGCACCACCATGATTCTGAACGGCATTGCCGCCATTCCGATCGACTACACGTACAGCGGGGAGGGGTGGCAGTGGTCTGATCTCTTTATAAATCTGTACGGATTAATGGCTGCCTACTTTGATGCATACCAACCGTTTAACTTTGTATGTGCTCTATTTACCGGCCTGTATTGGTCTGTCATGATTCGCTACAGGCGGAGGGTATTCACGTTTCTCGATTCCTTTTAACCACATTACTATTGTTGATTATCCGGAATTTGTATGACTTATCCTAATGTCATGTCAAACGAAATTTGTCGGGTAAAGTTAGCAAATTCCCCCTTGAAAAAGGGGGTTAGAAGGGGGATTTTGTCACCTCGCAATGCCAGGGGAAAAGATGAAATCCCCCCGGCCCCCTTTGCCCAATGGCATTCGGTTAAGGGCAAATGTCGCGATTTTTGCTATTTTTATGCCGGGTAAAGGATCTCCCCCTTGAAAAAGGGGGTTAGGGGGATTTTGACACGTCC